>CAYXOL010000080.1:0-19540 GCA_964467165.1 uncultured Clostridium sp. | reverse complement strand
ATTGTATCAATAACTTTTGATAATGAATTTGTTGTTCATGATATTAAAGTTATAGAAGGACAAAGTGGACTTTTTATTGCTATGCCAAGTAGGAAAACTCCAGATGGAGAATTCAAGGATATAGCTCACCCAATAAATACTGGAACAAGAGAAAAAATCCAAACAGCTATTTTGGAAGAGTATGAAAAAGTAAAAAGTGAAGAACCTGTAAAAGTAGTAAAAGCAGTTGAAAATTTAGATGAAAAAGTAGAAGAAAATTTGGAAGTATAAAAAGGGTGAAAACCCTTTTTTATTTTTTGTGAAAGAAAGTGCTTAAAAACACATAAGGTTAGTTGCAATTAAATATAATATAAAATATAATGTAAGAAGGATTTTAATTGAATTTAATGCAACATATAATGTTTAAATATGTCGAATTATTGTATAAAGAGGTGTTTAATTTGTATAAATGCGCTATAATATTAGCTGCAGGTGAAGGGAAAAGGATGAACTCCAATACTCCAAAGGTTCTGCATAAGGTTTGTGGTAAAGAAATGATTAATCATGTTATTGACACTATTAGAAGTGCAGATATTGAAATGGTTGACGTGGTAATTGGAAGAGGAGCAGGTGAAGTTAAAAAATCAACAGAAGACAGAAAAATTAACTACTCTCTTCAAGAAGAACAGTTAGGAACGGGACACGCAGTAATGTGCGCTAGTGAATTTCTAGAGGGGCACACGGGAACAGTGGCAATATTTGTTGGAGATGGTCCACTGATTACTGAAAATACTGTAAGAGAACTCTTAGATTATCATGAAAAGGGATATTTTAAAGCTACTATATTAACTTCAAATATGAAGGAGCCTTCAAAGTATGGTAGAATAATTAGGAATGAATTTGGCGATGTTGAAAAAATAGTGGAATTTAAAGACTGTGATGAAAAAGAAATATTGGTTAAAGAGATAAATTCGGGAATGTATTGTTTTGATATAGAAGAGCTGCGCATTAGCTTGGATAAATTAAATAACAATAATGCTCAAAGGGAATACTATTTAACAGATGTTATTGGGATATTAAAAAACCAAGGATTTAAAATTGGAGCTTTTGATGTGCCAATTGAAGAAATTACTGCAGTTAACTCTAAAGTGGAACTTGCAGATGCAGAATTAATTATGAGAACAAGAATAAATAGAATGCATATGGAAAATGGAGTTACAATAATCGATCCTAGTAACACTTATATTGATTCAGAAGTTTTAATAGGAAAAGATACTATTATATATCCAGGGAATATACTACAAGGAAACACAATTATTAAAGAAGATTGTGTTCTTTATCAGAATAATAGAATTGTTGACAGCGTTATTGAAAGTGGAGTTTCAGTTCAAACTTCAGTAATAATTGAAAGTAAGGTAGGGGAAGGAACCACAGTAGGACCATATGCGTACATAAGACCAGAAAGTAACATAGGTAAACATGCTAGAATAGGAGATTTTGTTGAAATCAAAAAATCAACTATTGGAGATAATACAAAGGTATCTCATCTTACGTATATTGGTGATGCAGAGGTAGGAAGTAACTGTAATTTTGGCTGCGGAACTGTAGTTGTAAATTATGATGGTAAATCAAAATTTAAAACAATAATAGGCAATAATACTTTTATAGGATGTAATACTAATCTTGTATCCCCTGTAAAAGTTAATGATAATGCATATATTGCAGCTGGTTCTACAATTACAAATGAAGTGCCTAAAAATGCTTTGGCCATAGCTAGAGCAAGGCAAATAAACATTGAAAACTGGGTACTTAGAAAAGGTCATAGTAAATAAAGCAAAGATCCATAATAGTTAACTATAATTCAACTCCACAGGAGATGATTTAATAAGTAAATAATAAAGGGAGGTGGAAAACTGATTTTTGTAGTGAAAAGGACATGTATATAATACTAAATAGGCACAAAGCAAATTTAGATATTAAGTCCTAGGAGGCTACCTTTCTGTTTAGTAAATGGAATGAAAATTTAAATAATATAAATTTTGAAAATCAGGATTACAGATGATAAACCACGGCAAAAATATTAAGATTTTTACAGGTAATTCAAATCCTAAATTAGCTGCAGATATAGCTGAAATATTAGGACTAAAAGTTGGAGATTCAGAAGTAACAACTTTTAGTGATGGTGAAATTTCTGTTAATATTCATGAGACTGTTAGAGGCACGGATGTGTTTGTTGTGCAATCAACTAATGCTCCAGTAAATGACAATTTAATGGAATTGCTTATTATGATTGATGCCTTCAAGAGAGCTTCAGCGGGAAGAATAACTGCAGTTATACCATACTATGGTTATGCAAGGCAAGATAGAAAAGCAAAGGCTAGAGATCCAATTACAGCAAAACTTGTAGCAGATCTTATAACAGCTGCAGGAGCTGATAGAGTACTTACTATGGACTTGCATGCAGCTCAAATACAAGGATATTTTAATATCCCTGTGGACAATTTAATGGGAACACCAATACTTGCAAAATATTACATAAAAAATGGATTTAAGGATAGGGACGACGTAGTTGTAGTTGCACCAGATCTTGGAAGTGTAGCTAGATCAAGAAAATTTGCAGATAAATTACATGCACCAATAGCTATAATTGATAAGAGAAGACCTAAGGCTAATGTTGCAGAGATTATGAATGTTATAGGTGACATTAAAGGGAAAACTTGTATTATGATGGATGACATGATAGATACTGCTGGAACTATAACTAACGGAGCTAATGCACTAGTTAAACTGGGAGCAAAAGATGTTTATGCTTGCTGTAGCCATGGGGTTTTATCTGGACCTGCTATTCAAAGAATAAATGATTCAGTGATAAAAGAATTAATAATATTAAATACTATTGATGTTCCACAGGATAAACAATGCGGTAAGTTTGTTACATTATCTGTAGCGCCGATTTTAGCTGAAGCCATAAAGAGAATTTACGAGGATATTTCCGTAAGTAAGCTATTCGAGGAAGATACTGATTAATAAATACATATTTTAAAATAGTGATGCTGAATTATTTTTATAATTGAGTATCACTATTTTTTTTTTATATCTATGTTGGTGTAATACTAATATACAAGTTAGATAATAATTAGTATACAAGTAAAAAAAATATGTAAAACCTGTAAATTTACAATGATAACAGTGAATAATTTGTAACATTTTCAAAAAAACTAATTAGTTAACATTAAAGTATGCTAAATTAGTGATAAGATAAATTTTTCATAAGGGATTTAAAAATTAAATGGGATAATTTTAAAACTGCTTTACGGCATGATAATAGAAAAAATAATAGATATAATAATATGGAGGTATAGATATGGAAGGAACTATAGGAAAAATATTAATAGTTGATGATGATAAAAATATTGCGGAGGTAATCAAAATGTATCTTGAAAGCTCTGGATATGCCACGAAAGTAGCATATGATGGTAGGGCTGCGCAGGAGGCTTTTTTAAGTTATAAACCAGATTTGGTGCTCTTGGATATAATGTTGCCATATATTGATGGAATAGATGTTTTGAAATGGATAAGAAAAGAATATGAAACACCGGTTATTATGCTTACTGCAAAAGGAGAAACCTTTGATAAGGTTCTAGGGCTAGAACTGGGAGCAGATGACTATGTGGTAAAGCCTTTTGAGCCAAAAGAAATAATAGCAAGAGTCAAAGCTGTTCTTAGGCGTTATAACTTAGATAATGGTGGTAAGGAAGTTTTGAATTTTGAGGATTTAGAAATAGATATTAATTCTTATAATGTTACTTATAGAGGTGAGGAAGTAAAAATGCCACCTAAAGAATTTGAGTTAGTGCATTATCTGGCTCTTAATAAAAACAGAGTTTTTACAAGGCAACAATTACTTTGTGAGGTTTGGGGATATGATTATCCCGGAGATTCTAGAACCGTAGATGTGCATGTTAAAAGGGTAAGAGAAAAACTTCAAGGAGGACCCAATTGGCAAATTGAGACTGTTTGGGGAGTAGGATATAAATTCGAGGTGAAATAAATGGTTAAAAAAGGACTGTTTTCCAAGATGCTAGCCACTTATACTATCATAATATCTATGAGCCTTATAATTATAGCTTCTTTTTTGTCTTATTGGTTTCAAAATTATTTTTTTGATGAGCGAAAGGGACAATTTCTCGATAAGTCTTATATGATAGAAGCATATGCCAAGAAATATATGGCGGGGGATGTTACCTCAGAGCAAGTGAACGATATAATAACAATAATTGGTGATTATATAAAGTCGGATATTTGGCTTACAGATAGCTCTGGATTTGTTTATGCTGTATCTAATAAAGATCATAAAGAATTTATGAATAAGCAGGTCTTTGCGAAGGAACTCGAGGGTCTTAGGCTTGGTAAAACTTTTGAGGTTACGGGGCCTTATGCTGGGATATTTGATAAAGCGGTGAGGGTTTACGGCACGCCCATAATGGAGGCGGGTACATTTAAGGGTACTATAATATTGTACAATTCCATTGAAGAATTAAGTCAACCCTTAAAACGAGTTTATGAGATAATTTGGATATCTTCAATTTTCGTAATAATATTCTCTTGTATAGTTATATATTATTTCTCACAAAAAATAATCATAAAGCCCTTGGCAGAGATTAATTCTGTAGCCAGAAAAATATCTACTGGGGATGTAGACAAGAGAGTTTATTTGAAATCCAATGATGAAATCGGAGAACTGGCTCAATCTTTTAATTTTATGGCGGATTCTATAGAAAAAAATGAGAAAAACAGAAGAGAATTCATATCAAATGTATCTCATGAGATTAGATCTCCCATAACCTCAATTAAGGGGTTTATTAGTGGAATACTAGATGGTATAATTCCACAAGAAAAAGAAAAATACTATTTGTCTATTGCCTATGAAGAAATTCAAAGATTGACTAGACTTGTAAATGATTTGCTGGATATGTCTGCAATTGAAGCAGGAGAGTTTAGTTTAAGAATTATGGAAGTTGATATTAATGAAATAATTAGACTTACAGTTATAAATTATGAAACAAAAATTAAAGAAAAAAGGGCATCTGTAGATGTATGTTTTGATGAGGATAATTTATTTGTAGCGGGAGACAAGGATAGGTTAGTTCAAGTTATTACAAATTTATTGGATAATTCGATAAAATATGTAAATGAAGGTGGCAAAATAAAGATCAGTTCAAAGGTTAAAGGAAAGAAAGCGTTTATATCTGTGTTCAATGATGGACCTCAAATAGCAGAAGATGATTTATTGCATATTTGGGACAGATTTTATAAAGCAGATAAAGCAAGAACAGCTAAAGATAGCACTGGCCTTGGATTATCAATAGTGAGAAATATAATAACTCAATTACAAGAAGATATATGGGTTGAAAATAAGGATAATGGTGTTTATTTTACGTTTACATTGATCAAAGTAAGATAAATCTCTTTCTGACGTCCTAAATTGAATTGACCCAGGAAATGATTTAATAATTTAATTGTAACCATTGAGGGGTGATGTTATGGGTAAAAAGAGTGCAAATAAAGCCAGTGAAGAAATAAAAGATGCTATCTGGAAGAATGCAGAGTCTGGTAATAATATGTTTGGAGAAATTAAATTTAGAAAAAATAATAAGAAAAATTATTTTAGATCATTTTTAAAAGTAATTTGCTTTATACTTGTAGCAGCCTTGTCAGGTGGAATTACAGCTCAGTATGCTATAAACAAGGGTAAGAAGCCAATAGATGTTAGTGGTGAAACAAAATCAAGTATTCTAGGGGCTAATGTTCAGGGATTATTTGAAAACTCTATTTCGCAGGTTGTCCAAAAGGTATTACCAGCAGTAGTTGGAATAAGTAATAAACAAGAAGAGTTGTGGGGTACTCCTGAAGGAAGTGCCTCTGGAGTTATATATAAAAGTGATGGCTTTATTATTACTAATTACCATGTAATTGAAGGTTCCACAGAAATAAAGGTAAAACTTAGTAATGATAACGTTTTGAAAGCAACAGTTATAGGTAGTGATGCTGTATCAGATTTAGCAGTTATAAAAGTTGAGGCTAACAATTTGCCTGTTGCTAAATTTGGGGATTCATCAAAGCTTCGTTTGGGTGATATAGCCGTTGCTGTTGGTAATCCACTTGGGGAGCAGTTTTCAGGAAATGTTACTGCAGGAGTTATAAGTTCGTTAGATCGAAGAATTAATATAGTTAATAAAACAACTGGGGAGCAAACCATATACAAATTAATACAAACAGATGCAGATATAAATTCAGGGAATAGTGGTGGAGCATTATGTAATATCTATGGAGAAGTTATTGGTATAAATAGCTTTAAAATTAATTCAATCATTGGAAGTGAAACAGCAGGTTTTGCTATTAGCACAAATGAAGCTAAAGATATTGTTAATGAACTGATTACTTATGGTAAAGTTATCAGGCCGGCCATAGGGATTTATGGGGGAACTGCAATTTCAGTGGGTAATGATGCTGTGGAGGGTGTGTATGTACAAGATGTTATACGAGAAAGTGGAGCCGATAAAGCTGGAATTAGACCTACTGATATTATAATTGAAATAGGTGGAGAGAAGGTTAAAAACATGGAAGAATTAAGTAATGTTTTGGGGAAATATAAAGTTGGCGGGATATTATCCTGTAAGCTTTGGAGAGATGGAAAAGTTAAAGAAATCAGTATAGTTCTTTCTGAATTAAAAGCAAACTAGTATTTTCTTATAAAGTAATGCAATTCTAAGTGATAAGATTTAAATAAAGTTGAATAGTAAATATTTTTTTAGTATAATATTACAAATGAAATAAAAAATAATTATGTGCTAGATATATAGCTTAAACATAATATTTGGAGGCAATAATGTACTTGGTAATTGGACTAGGAAATCCGGGGGACGAATATAAAAAAACAAGACATAATGTAGGATTTGACGTAATTGATTTAATGGCGGGTAAGTATAATGTTTCGGTTAATAGGGTAAAATTTAAAGGTGTTTATGGAGAAATTAGCATATCATCCGAAAAAGTTATACTTTTAAAACCTAGTACATATATGAATTTAAGTGGAGAGAGTGTACAAAAGGCAGCTGCTTTTTATAAGATTCCTAATGAAAATATCATCATAATATATGATGATATTAGTTTGGATGCGGGTAAATTAAGGATAAGAAGTAAAGGTAGTGCGGGCGGACATAATGGGATTAAGAGTATTATCGAAAATATGGGATCAGACATATTTCCAAGAATAAAAATAGGTGTAGGTCAGCCAGAAAAGTCGCTAGTGTCTTATGTTTTAGGACGATTTTCAAGTGAGGACCGAATACTTGTAGAAAAGACATTTGAAGCTAGTATAAAGGCGGTTGAAATAATCATAGAAAAGGGAATCGCTGAGGCTATGAACGACTTTAATGGGTTTAATGCTTAAAAAAAATTATTATTATATGTAGTGAGTGAGAGGTGTTAAAATGAGACTTGATGGGATTATGAATCCCTTAAATGATAGTGCTGAGTTTAAAAATATACTAACAAATATAGAAAATAAAAATTACCCAATTGCACTATATGGACTTTCGGAATCAGCTAAGAACTATTTAATAAACGGGGTGTACCAAAAGTTAGATAAATCTCTATTAATTTTAACCCATAGTGATGTAGAGGCTAAGAATATTTACGATGATCTATCTTTTTATGTAAATGATGCTTATTACTTCCCAACTAGAGAAGTGGGTTTTTATAACGCAGATGCAGTATCTGGAGATCTTCGTTGGGAAAGACTTAAGGTTATGAAAAAGATTATGGAAAAGGGTAAGAAAATAATAATTACTTGTGTGGAAGCATTGGCTGCCACTTATATGCCTATAGATTTATTACAAAAGTATATTTTTAAATTATCAGTAGGAACAACATTAAATTTAATGGATTTTACAGAAAAATTAATCCAATGTGGATATGAGAGAGTGGATAAAGTAGATACTAAAGGACAATTTTCTATACGAGGGGGGATAATAGATTTATATCCGCCTATATCAGCGTTGCCTTTTAGAATAGAGCTTTTTGATGATGAAATTGATTCTATAAGGACCTTTAATAGTGAAACTCAGAGGAGTATTGACAAGTTGCCTAAAATAGATATATTTCCAGCAAAGGAAATAATACTAACTAAGGAAAGTATGGATGCTGGATACAACAAAATAAAGGAAGATTTAGACCGGGTAGTTGGTAGCTTTAATAAAAAAAAGGAAAAGGAAGTTATCGAAAGAATAACTTCACTAGCTAATATTAACTTAGAATCACTGAAAGAGAATTGGGGATTCGAAGCGATTGATAGCTATATGCCTTATTTTTATGAGAACACTTCTACTTTTTTAGATTATATGAAGGAGGCATTTATAGTAGTTGATGATGCACAAAGGTGCTTTGGTAAACTAGAAAGCGTGTATTTTGAGTTTAAGGAAAATTACGAGAATTTTTTAAAAAGAGGAAGTATACTGCCTGGGCAAGCAGGGATTTTAGTTAATCAGGAAGGTATATATGAGGATTTAGAGGCTAGAGGAGTTATGACAATAAATGCCATTGCAAAAAGTACAAAATTTCTGAAACCTAGGTCAATAATATCTTTTTCACAAATTTCAATTAATGATTATCACGGACAGTTAGATATACTTATTGAAGATATAAAAGATAAAAAGTTAAAAGGTTACAAGACTGTAATTCTTTCTGGAACAAGGACTCGAGGGGAAAGGTTAATAGATATCCTTCGGGATAGAGGAATTGAAAGCGTGTACAAAGATAGTATTTCTGAAATTCAGCTTGGACAGGTGATTGTAACCTTTGGCAACCAGTTAAAAGGATTTGAATACCCAGAACTAAGATTTTGTGTTATATCAGATAAAGAGGTTTTTGGTGGGGCAAAAAGAAAAACCGTTAGTCGCAGTAGTAAAAAGGGAGTAAGTAAAATTAAAAGTTTTACTGAACTAAAGCTTGGAGATTATGTTGTCCACGTAAACCATGGTATAGGTGTGTACAAAGGAATTAAACAATTGGAAGTTCATGGTCACAAGAGAGATTATTTAGAGCTTGGCTATAATTCTGGAGATACCCTCTATGTTCCAGTAGAACAATTAGATTTAGTTCAAAAATATATTGGAAGTGAAGGAAAAGCTCCAAAGATTACAAAACTAGGTGGAGTAGAATGGACCAAGGCTAAAAACAAGGTGAAAAACTCCATTGCAGATATTGCGGAGGATTTGGTAAAACTTTATGCATCAAGGGCTACTCTTAAGGGCTATAGATATAGCAAGGACACTGTGTGGCAAAAACAATTTGAAGAAGAGTTTCCCTTTGAAGAAACGCCGGATCAGCTAATTGCAATTGAAGAGATTAAGAAAGATATGGAGTCGGATAAACCTATGGACAGATTGATATGTGGTGATGTTGGGTATGGTAAAACAGAAGTAGCAGTTAGGGCTGCCTTTAAAGCAGTTATGGATGGGAAACAAGTGGCATTCCTAGTGCCAACTACTATACTTGCTGAGCAGCATTATAAAAATCTTACAAAAAGATTTTCAGATTTTCCAATAAAGATTGAAATGGTAAGTAGATTTAGAACACCTGCTCAGCAGAAAGTTGTTCTTAAAGCTGCAAAAGACGGAAATGTAGATATATTAATAGGAACCCACAGAATAATTCAGAGTGATGTGAAATTTAAAGATTTAGGGGTATTAATTATAGATGAAGAGCAAAGATTTGGAGTTACCCACAAGGAAAAAATAAAGAGTATAAGAAAGAATATAGACGTAATTACTTTAACAGCCACACCCATTCCAAGAACGCTACATATGTCCCTTACTGGAGTGAGAGATATAAGTGTAATTGAAACTCCACCAGAGGAAAGGTATCCAATACAAACTTATGTAGTGGAGTTTAATGATCAACTAATAAGGGATGCAATACTCAGGGAAATAAATAGAAATGGTCAAGTTTTTTTTGTGTACAATAGAGTAGAAACTATAAGTGACATGGCAGCCTATATAGGCAAGCTAGTTCCAGAAGCTAGAATAGGGATTGGCCATGGTCAAATGACAGAAAGAGAATTAGAATCTGTAATGGTAGATTTTATGGAGAATAGATATGATATATTAATGTGTACTACAATTATTGAGACTGGGATAGATATTCAAAACACAAATACAATAATAATATACGAGGCAGATAAGATGGGACTTTCTCAACTCTATCAATTGAGGGGTAGAGTTGGACGTTCTAATAGGATAGCATATGCATATTTTACTTATAGAAAAGATAAGGTTTTAACTGAAGTGGCTGAAAAAAGACTTAAGGCAATTAAGGATTTTACAGAGCTTGGGTCAGGTTTTAAAATTGCCATGAGGGATCTTGAAATTCGTGGAGCTGGAAATATGATGGGAGCAGCTCAACATGGTCATATGGCTTCTGTTGGCTATGATTTATATTGCAGGATGTTAGAAGAGACAGTGAAAAAAATAAGGGGTGATATAGAAAAAGAACCTGTTGAAACTTCTGTTGAAATCAAAATAGATGCATACATTCCTAGTAGCTATATTGAGGACGAGTCACAGAAAATTGAAATTTATAAGAAAATTGCATCTATTGATTGTTATGAGGATATGCTAGATATACAAGAGGAAATAGAGGATAGATTCTCAGACATACCATCATCAGTTGTAAGTCTTATGGATATTGCATTTCTTAGGAGCATATCTAAACTGGTGGGTATAGTAGAAATTAAAGAGGGAAAGGAGGAGATAATACTACAATTTGATAGTAGTGCTAGAATAAACGGAGAATTAGTGAAAGCCTTGGTTACTAAATATAATAGAAGCATTATGTTTAAGTTAGGAACTAAACCTGCCTTTGCATACAAATGTAAAAATTTAAAAAAAGAGGAAATTCTTTTAAATCTCATAGAAATTGTTAAGTATATAAAAAATGTGGTTGAAATAAAGTTGAAATAAAGTGAATTTGTGATAAGATTAGAATGTATTAAAATTAATATGTAATGTAAGAAAAAAATAAACAGCAATATTACATACAAAATGGGGGAAATAATATGAAAAACGTAAAAAAAATAATTACAGCGGCTCTGATAACTATATTTGCTACAGCGTTAGTTGGTTGTAATATGATTGAAAAAACTCCTGAAGGCATTGCTAAAACTGTAGTAGCAAAGGCTTTTGACGCTAAAATAACTAGAGGTCAGGTGGACGAACAATTAGCAGCAGTTATTAAACAAATTGAAACTCAGTACGGAGCAAATTATAAAGATAATACAGAAGCCATGACTCAAATAAAAACTCAAAAGGGGCAGGTATTAGATGGCCTTATAAATGAAAAAATAATAAATTATAAGGCTAAAGAACTAAAAGTAATGCCTACAGAGGCTAAAATAACTGAGGGGGTTAACAAACAATTAGCTCAAATAAAGGCAAGTTTAGAGACTGATGCTAAGTATAAAGAAGCATTAGCACAGGCGAGTCTTACAGAAGAACAATTAAAAGCAAGAATAAAGCCAAGTATTATTCAAGATGCCGTGTATACTGAAGTTACAAAAGACGTTAAAACAGATGAGACAAAGGAAAAAGCATACTATACTAGTAATTTGTCTTTATATACAGAAAAACCAAACAGAATTCATGTAGCTCATATTCTAGTTAAAACTGAGGCGGAAGCGTTGGCTGTTAAGAAACGATTAGAAGCTGGCGAAGATTTTACGAAGGTAGCAAAAGAAAAAAGCACAGACCAAAGTGTGGCACAGAATGGTGGAGATTTAGGATTTGTGGAGTACAATACTACAGAAATGGATAAAACCTTTATGACAGCGGCTATTTCTTTAGGTGTAGGAAAAATTTCAGCTCCTATTAATACTCAATTTGGCTGGCATGTAATAAAAGCTATTGCAAAAGAAGAGTTTCCTGTAAAGAAATTTGAAGTTGTTAAGTCAGAAGTAGAAAAAACACTTATAGCAAAAGACAAAGAAACAAAATGGACTGCAACTATGAAAAAGTGGACAGAAGAAGCTAAAATAGTCAAATATGAAAAAAATCTTTAGGATTTTATGTTAAGAATAGTATAAAGGATACCTTCAAATAGAGGGTATTTTTTATTTTTATATTTTTATTTAGTATATTAAAATTAAACATATACAAATGTGCATAAAATTTCAAGTTTAGAAAGATAATAATAGTGCAAGTATATTATATGAGATTTTATATAAGGAGGGAATTATTTAAATGAAAGCAACAGGAATAGTAAGACGTATAGATGATTTAGGAAGAGTTGTTATTCCAAAAGAAATAAGAAGAACTCTAAGAATAAGGGAAGGAGACCCACTAGAAATATTTACTGATAGAGAAGGTGGAGTTATATTAAAGAAATACTCACCTATTGGTGAATTAAGTGAATTTTCTAGGGAATACGCTGAATCATTACAACAAACTATAGGTAATATAATAGTTATTTGCGATAAGGATAACATAATATCTGTAAGCGGTGGACTCAAGAAAGAGTATGTTGATAAAAAAGTCAGCAATGAATTGGAAAAAATAATGGAAGATAGAAAAGCTATTGTGCTTGGAGAGGGTTCAGAAAAAGTCATTGCATTGTATGATGATGAAATGGAGAACAAATATAATGCCCAAGTAATAGCGCCTATAATAACCGAAGGCGATGCAATTGGAGCAGTATTAATAATTTCTACAGAGCCTGGAATTAAATTTGGAAATTTAGAATTGAAATTAGCAGAAACAGCAGCATCATTTTTAGGAAAGCAAATGGAACAATAAAAATAAAAACACTAAAAGTGTATATTACTCAGCAAGTGAAACATATTTGCCGTAATATATACTTTTATTTTTTTGCAATATAAGTAATAATAAGTCTTTAAATTAAATAATTATAATCATGGAATGTAATTGCTTGATACACCATAGGAATACAAGGAGGCTGTTATGAAGAAACATTCATTGATAAAAGGGACAATTATACTTGGATTTGCAGGAATATTTGCCAGGTTTTTAGGCTTATTTTTTAGGATTCCAATACAAGCACTAATAAAAGATGAGGGCATGGGATACTACCAGATGTCCTACCCGCTTTACATGTTTTTTGTAGCAGTGGCTTCAGGTGTGCCTATAGCAATGTCTAAACTTATTGCTGAGATGAATGCTAAAAATGATAGAGAGGGGGTAGGGCAGGTATTAAGGCAAACACTTTTTTTTATGGTTACATTAGGTGCATTAGTCGCTATTCTGATGATAGTGTTTGCAAGACCTATTATAGCTATATTAAAATGGGATCCTAAATCATATTACTCTTTTTCAGCAATTGCTATAGCACCAATTTTTGTTTCAATTATGTGTACCTTTAGGGGTTTTTTTCAAGGGCTTCAGAATGTTAGACCCACTGCTATTTCACAAATAGTTGAGCAGGTGGGAAGAGTTGCGGCAGGGGTTCTATTTGCTTATTTACTGTTTCCAAAGGGCATTGAATACGCAGCTGGTGGAGCAGCACTGGGAACATTAGTTGGTGCTATTATGGGAAGTATATATTTAGTATTAACTTATTTTAAGGCGAAAAAAGAGCTGCCAGTGAGAAAAACATCAAAGCATAAACATATTTTAGGGAATTTAGGTAAGGCCGCTTTTCCAATATCTTTAGGTGCCGCAGTAGGGACGATTATGTCATTAATAGATTCCATTTTAGTGCCACAACAACTTTTAAAAGCTGGGTTTACACAAACACAATCGGCTGTATTATACGGACAATTGACTGGAAAGGTGTTCACCTTAATGAATGTACCTCTAGCGCTTTCTGTGGCTCTATGCGCATCTCTAGTGCCTATAATCGCAGAAGTCTTTTATTTAGGTAAACGAGTAGAACTAGTTAAAAGAGTAGATATGGTTGTTAAATTGTCTAATGTTATTTCGTTACCATCTTTCTTAGGTATGTTTTTTATGGCTTATCCTATAATGCATTTGATTTTTCTGAAAGATGCAGCAGGATATGAAATTTTGAAGTATATATCAGTTTCTATACCTTTTTTAATCTTAACTCAAACTAGTACTGCAATACTCCAAGGAATAGGGAATTATATGAAACCGGTATACAATTTAGCAATAGGATGCACTGTAAAAGTTATTATAACATATGTGTTGGTTTCATTTACACTTGTAAATATCTATGGTGCAGTTATAGGAACGATTTTGGGGTATGCTACAAGTTGCGTATTAAATATGAAGGAATTAAAGAAAGCTTTAAATGTAAAAATAAATAAGGTGGAGGCATTTGTAAAACCAGCTATTGCTTCTGGAATTATGATAATTGCTGTTGTATTTAGTAACGCTAGTGTCTATAATTATACAAGGAGTAGTGAATTGTCTTGCTTAATATCTATAATAATTGGCATTATTGTTTATATGTTATTCATTTTTATCCTTAGAATATTTGAATACGAGGAAATTAAAAATAAATTAAGAAGAAATTAAAGTGAGCATCTAAGAAAATAAAAAAAGGAGTGAAAGCTAATGATTAGAGTAGTGGGACTCGGTCCTGGTGCCATTGGGTCGCTAACCATAGAAACATTGGAGATTCTTAAAAGTGGTGAAAAAATTTATTTGAGAACAGAAAAACATCCTACGGTGGATTATCTCAAATCCCTGTCAATTGAATTTGAAACTTATGATAATAGATATGAGGAATATAATAATTTTGATGAGGTATATAAATCTATTGCAGAGGACCTTATTAAAGAACATGAAGTGTATGGGGATATTATTTATGGGGTTCCAGGTCATCCTCTAGTGGCAGAAAGCTCTGTTAAACTTTTAATAGAGCTTTGCGCCAAAAATAAAATAGAGATAGAAATTCTTGCCGCAGTCTCCTTTATAGATGCTGTCATTCAAAGTTTAAAATTAGACCCTATTGAGGGGCTAAAAATTATAGATGCTTTTGATATGAAAAATCAAGTTTTAGATAAGAGAGTAGGACTTTTAATAACACAAGTTTATAATAAATCTATAGCAATGGACGTAAAAATTGCATTGATGGAGTATTACAAGGATGATATGGAGATTTATTTTGTTAGAGCTGCAGGTATAAAAGGACTAGAGGCTACAAGGAAAATTAGATTATATGAACTAGATAGGCAGGAAGACATAGATTATTTAACCTCTATATTTATACCAAAAGATTTAAAAGCTACATTGGATTTTCAAGATTTAATTGAAATTATAAATACATTAAGGGCTGAAAATGGATGTTCCTGGGATAGGCAGCAAACCCATGAAACATTGAAAAAATGTCTTGTTGAAGAATGTTATGAAGTTTTGGAAGCTATCGATGAGAAGGATGAGGATAAAATTATTGAGGAACTGGGCGATGTACTTCTACAGGTGATTTTTCATGCGCAAATAGGAAAAGAGCAGGGGTATTTTAATATAAATGATGTTATTAAAGGTGTTACTGATAAAATGATAAATAGGCATCCTCATATTTTTACAAATATAGAAAGAAAAAGTACAAAGCAAGTTTTGGAAAGCTGGGAAAAGATTAAAGCTTACGAAAAAGGCTTTAAAAGCTATACGGATACACTAAGGCATGTTCCAAAAAATTTGCCGGGATTAATGAGAGCCTATAAGATTCAAGAAAAAGCATCAAAGGTAGGCTTTGATTTTGACTCAGTTGAATCTGCCATGGAAAAGGTGTTAGAGGAGTTACAGGAAGTAAAAGATGTATATAAAGGTAAAAACAGGGCAAAAATACTAGAAGAAGTGGGAGATTTGGTATTTACTACTGTAAATATTGCCAGAATACTTGACATAGACCCTGAATTTGCAGTAAATTATACTATAGATAAGTTTATTAATCGCTTTGCGTACATAGAAGAAAATGCAAGTCGTAGAAACTTAGAGTTAAAAGATATGCCTCTTGCAGAAATGGATACTTTATGGAACGAATCTAAAAGCAAATGAATTTATTTAAAAAACGAAATTTAAACCAAAAAAAAGGATTTTCTAAATCGGTGAAGAATATGCTACTTAATAGCTAAGAATATGTTATTTAATAGTGTATTCACTACTAAGTAGTGTACTCAATAATAAGGAGGTAACAAAAGTGAATAAATCAGAATTAATAACAAGTATTGCAGAAAAATCTAAGTTAACAAAAAAAGATGCAGAAGCAGCTCTAAAAGGAATTATAGAAAGTATTGAAGAAACATTAGCAAAAGGTGAAAAAGTTCAATTAGTTGGATTCGGAACTTTCGAAACAAGAGCAAGAGCAGCTAGAATGGGTAGAAATCCAAGAACAAAAGAAGAAATTCAGATTTCAGCATCAACGGTTCCAGTATTTAAAGCTGGTAAAGAATTTAAAGATATGGTAAATAAATAATTTACTATGATGTAAAAAACCTGGATGTATATCTAGGTTTTTTATTTTAACAACATTTTGGAAGCTTCAAGTCTGTCATCTTTTATAAGTGGCAGTTGCTCAGCCCCAAAAAGTTACTTTGGTGGCAGTCTAAATCTGCTTCCAAAGTTGTTAATATGCAGCTCCGAAGGAGATGATTTAACTTATATTCTACTAGAATTTCAAATAATATTAAATAGGGAGAAGATTATATGAGACTCGATAAATATTTAAAGGTTTCTAGAATTATCAAAAGAAGAACCATAGCAAAAGAAGCATGCGAAAGTGGAAGAGTATCCATAAATGATAAAATTGCAAAAGCCGGTACTGTGGTAGCAGAGGGTGATACAATAGAAATTCAATTTGCAAATCAAATTTTAAAAGCTAAAATTATAAATATTGCAGAACATGTAACAAAAGACACTGCAAAAGGAATGTACGAAATAGTTTCAGGAACAGAAGACAAGGAATAAATGTTGGTAAATATAATTCTTAATTAAGTTTAATAAGCATATATATTTTATAGGAATATAAAGGTATGTGTTAATTGTGAATTGAAAATGATATTAGTTTAACAATTACAATTTTTATTATTAAAATTAATAAGGAGGATATTATGGAAGTAAAAAAAGAAATAAAAATAGAAGATAAACGAAGCAATTTATTGCTTGAAAACAGAAAAAAACTGACTATTAACGGAGTTGTTGAGGTTATAAATTTTAATGAAAACCAAATATTATTAAATACAGATGTTGGAATGATGATAATAAAAGGTCAACAATTGAAGATGAATAAGTTAGATGTTCAAAATGGAGATGTGGTAATATCTGGTAAAATAGATGCATTTGTATATACTAGTGGCATTAGCAAAGTTAAAAAAGATAGCATAATATCAAGATTGTTTAGGTAAACGGGTTATGATAATTTCACTGATGAACCAAGTTAGACTTATAATTTTCGGGTTATTGTCTGGATTGATTACTGGAATACTTTTTGATTTATATAGATTAATAAGAGGATTTGAAAATCCTAACAAGGTTTTGACAATAATACAAGATATACTATTTTGGATATTAACTTCTATAGTTGTTTTTGTGTTTTTGATGTATACTAATGATGGGTACATAAACTTTTATGTGTATCTTTGTTTAATAACAGGGGCATACTTATATTTAAAACTCGTAAGTGCAGTTTTTATAAAGGTGCAATATAGGCTATTAAAATTCCAGGGAAAATCATTTAGGGTTGTATGGAATTTAGTTTTATACCCAGTAGATTTATTGCTTTATAGGCTTAAAATAAAAAAAAACAAAAAAATATAAAGAAATAGCTTGAAGTAATGTGAAATACAAATTAAAATAGATTTATGAAAGTTAAAAAATACTCATTCCATTGAAAGGAAAAGGGTATGGTATATGAAAAAAAAATTTACGGTTAAGAGTGTAGTATTAGTTTTTGCTGTGGTATATGTATCTTATGTTTTAATTCACCAACAGGCAATTATGGTAAGACAAAAGGAAGAACTACAAAAATACAGTGTTGAACTGCAAAAGAAAAAGGACGAAAGACAGATGTTACAAGATGAAGTAGAGCTTTCTAAAACTGATAAGTATATAGAAAAATTGGCAAGAGAAATTTTAGGTCTTGTTAAAGAAGGTGAAGTTCCTGTAATGGATAAGAAAAATTAGAGGCTATAATTGTTGTTATGCTTATTATTAAATTAATATATAAAATAAAAAACATTATTTTGAGGAGGAACTTTTTAATATGACCTTAATGGCTGGAAGCATTGTAGAAGGTAAAGTAGTAAACATCACCAATTTTGGTGCATTCGTAGAAGTGGAGGGTAAAACAGGATTAGTGCATATATCTGAGGTTTCAGATACATTCGTTAAAAATGTAAATGATCATCTTAAAGAAAATGATATAGTAAAAGTTAAAGTAATTTCTGTAGATGATAATGGTAAAATTAGTTTGTCCATTAAACAAGCTGGAGTACCTAAAAAGTCTATTAAACCAATGGAGATAGATTGGGAAAAAGAAAAAAGCAAAGCAAATGCAAGTGGGTTTGAAGATATAATGACTAAATTTTTAAAAGACAGTGAAGAGAGATTTCAAGATGTTAAAAAGCATCAAGAGGGAAAAGGTAGAGGATATAGTAAAAAGACTTCAAGCTATTAATAATATTTTAGGAACTAAGTATTTAGTTCCTATTTTTAAAAAAAAGAAAAAGTTATTGACAATAGTTTGTACATCATATATAATAAAAAATGTTGCTGCAAGGCAACACTTTGTATGATAATAAGATTGATAACAGGTAGTAGTTAATAATTATGCCAGAATCAATATGCTGGAGTGGCGGAACTGGCAGACGCACAGGACTTAAAATCCTGCGGTGGTTAAACACCGTACCGGTTCGATTCCGGTCTTCAGCACCAAATATCGCGGGATGGAGCAGTTGGTAGCTCGTCGGGCTCATAACCCGAAGGTCGCAGGTTCAAGTCCTGCTCCCGCAACCAAATGTGGCGGAATAGCTCAGCTGGCTAGAGCATTCGGTTCATACCCGAAGGGTCGTAGGTTCAAGTCCTATTTCCGCTACCATTTTAAATTTAATCTTACTATGCAAAAACTATTGACATAACAAGAAAATAAGTGTAAAATAATAATTGTGTTTATAAAACTTATGTTATATTAATAAATTAAAGCTAAAGAAATACAGGATTTATTATACTGAAAAAAATATATTAATTTGGTTTAAAAATTCATTTATAATATCGCGGGGTGGAGCAGTTGGTAGCTCGTCGGGCTCATAACCCGAAGGTCATAGGTTCAAGTCCTATCCCCGCAACCAATGAATTTTAAATTTTTGTATATGTGAGTTAGATAAAAAATTCATAATAACTATGCCAGAATCAATATGCTGGAGTGGCGGAACTGGCAGACGCACAGGACTTAAAATCCTGCGGTGGTTAAACACCGTACCGGTTCGATTCCGGTCTTCAGCACCAAATGTCGCGGGGTGGAGCAGTTGGTAGCTCGTCGGGCTCATAACCCGAAGGTCATAGGTTCAAGTCCTATCCCCGCAACCAAT
>CAYXOL010000079.1:0-19860 GCA_964467165.1 uncultured Clostridium sp. | reverse complement strand
AGAACTAGAGCAGTTATTATCACTGATAGTGATCATGTTATTTTATCAGCCGTTCAACCTGAAACTGTTGCACACCGGTTATCTGTTAAAGATGAGGAACATATAGATGAGGTTGAGGAATAATGATGAGTAAAGGGCAACTCATTGTTATTTCAGGACCTTCTGGTGCTGGTAAAGGAACTGTATGTAAAGCCATTATAGAAAAAAATAATTTTTGGATATCAGTTTCTGCTACTACAAGAAGCCCAAGAAATGATGAGATAGAGGGAGTAAGCTATTATTTCATAAGTAAAGAGGCATTTTTAGAAAAAATAGAGTCAGAGGGTTTTCTTGAATATGCACAGGTGTATGGAAATTATTATGGGACACCAAAATCAGAAGTTTTAAAAGTATTAGATAGTGGCCGAGATGTAATACTTGAAATAGATATTCAAGGTGCTCTTAAAGTGAAGACCGCTTATCCAAACGGTTTATTTATTTTTATTCTTCCTCCATCTATGGAAGAATTGAAAAATAGAATTACAAATAGAGGTAGTGAAACTCCAGAGTCCTTAATTACTAGATTTACATCTGCTCATAAAGAAATTAGTTTTGTATCAAAATATGATTATGCAGTTGTAAATGACACTGTAGATAGTGCCTGCAATAAAATTCAAAGTATTATAATTGCAGAAAGGTGTAGAGTAGATAGAATGAATGGAGATTTTCTAAAGGAGGAAATTATTAATGAATAATTCAATGATTAACCCATCAATATTAAGTTTATTGGAAAAGGTAGACAACAGATATTCACTAGTTGTAGCAACATCAAAAAGAGCAAGACAAATAATAGAAGGTCAAAGTCCACTGGTACATGTGGATTCAACGAAACCAGTTACTATTGCTATTCATGAGATATACGAAGGAGCTATTGTAGCTATTACAACACATGAAGGAATAAAATAGTATGGAAAATAAAAAAACGATAGTTATTGGTGTGTCAGGAGGCATAGCGGTATATAAGGCTCTAGATGTTATTAGTAGATTAAAAAAAGAAAATATTGAAATACATGTTATTATGACGAAATCAGCTATAGAATTTGTAAATCCCCTAAGCTTTCAAGCACTAAGTCAAAACATAGTGATTCATGAAATGTTTGAAGAGCCTAAAGCTTGGGAGATACAACACATATCACTTGCTAAAAAAGCTGATTTGCTGGTTGTAGTTCCAGCAACTGCCAATATAATTGGTAAAGTTGCAAATGGCATTGCAGATGATATGCTTACTACAACTATTATGGCAACGTTGGCGCCAGTGGTTTTTGCACCAGCAATGAATGTAAATATGTATAATAATGGAATAGTGCAAGATAATATTAAAAAGCTTGTGGGTTATGGGTATGATTTCATAATGCCCACATCTGGAAGATTGGCTTGTGGTGATATAGGAATTGGGAAGCTAGCACAAACAGAAGAAATTGTTGAAATAATAATGAGTAAATTATATCCAATAAAAGATATGTTAGGAAGTAGAGTTTTAGTAACAGCTGGTCCTACTATTGCACCAATTGATCCGGTAAGATTTATAACCAATAGATCTACCGGCAAAATGGGATATGCAATTGCCAGAGAAGCTGTAGACCGAGGAGCAATAGTGACTTTGATATCTGGTCCATGTCATGAAAAAGTGCCTTTTGGCGTAGAGCTAATAAATATAAATTCAAATGAAGAGATGCGGGTAGCTTGTTTAAATAATTATGATAATAGTGATATTGTTATAAGTGCAGCAGCCGTAGCTGATTATAAGCCTAAAATCTATAGTAGTAGTAAAATAAAAAAGAGCGAAAATGGATTAAACTTAGAACTTGTACGTGATAATGATATTTTAGAACAACTAGGATTACATAAGAAAAAGCAAATATTGGTAGGTTTTGCAGCTGAAAGTAATGATTTGCTACAAAATGCAAAATTAAAACTTTTGAAGAAAAATTTGGATTACATAGTTGCAAATGACATATCCGCATCAGATATTGGTTTTGGAACTGATGATAATAGGGTAATTATTTTAAGTAAAGATAATGACCCCATAGCATTAGATAAAATGACAAAAAAACAGGTCGCTAGGGAATTGTTTAGTTTAATAAATAAAAAGCGCTAATGCGCTTTTTTATATTATACAAAATTATAAATTAAAAGGGTGATTGTGTGTATCAGTATGCTGGAGTTGTGGTGAATAATGATTCGGTTCAAGTAGATAAGATTTTTACATATAATATACCTATTAGTTTAATAGGTGAAAATATATTAGGATATAGAGTTAAAGTTCCATTTGGCAGAGGCAATAAGACTTTGGATGCTTTTGTATTAGAACTTTATGAGCAATGTGATAATGTGGATAAAATTAAGGATGTAGCTAGCATTTGTGATGAAATGCCACTGCTTAAAATTACTGATATTGAACTTGTTAAGATTATGAAGAAAAAGTATTTGTGCACATATTTGGAGTGTATAAAAGTTATTATTCCAAGAGGCATAACAAAAGGTATAAAAAATAAGACTATGCAGGTGCTATATGTATGTAATGCGCTAGAAGGCAAATTCTTAAAGGATCCTTATAAATCCATTTATGAATTAATACAACTAAATAGTATGAAATATAATAAAAACGAATTTAGTAAATATTTCAATAAGTCGCTATCCTCAATTAATACCATGGTTAAATATGGATTTGTAGGAACACAGCAAATTATAATTAATAGGTATAATGAAGAAAACTACTCTAAATACGAAGAAAAAATATTAAATGTGGAGCAACAAGCGTCGGTAGATTTTATATTGAATTCAAGCAAAAAAAAATTTCTAATGCATGGAGTCACAGGTAGTGGAAAGACTGAAATATATATGAATTTGGTTAGTTATATGTTAAAAGAAAACAAACAGTCTATAATTTTAATACCAGAAATATCATTAACACCTCAAATGGTAGAGCGTTTTAAAGGGCGATTTGGGCGAGATATAGCAGTTTTTCATAGTAGGTTATCAGATGGAGAACGTTTTGATGAGTGGATGAGAGTGAAGCTTGGAAATGTCAAAATTGCTATTGGTGCAAGATCAGCAATATTCCTTCCTTTTGAAAATTTGGGATTAATCGTTATAGATGAGGAGCATGAATTAAGTTACAAATCAGATAGTGACCCAAAATTTGATGCTCGTGAAATAGCCTATATGAAATGTGACCTAGATAATTGTAAATTATTGTTGGGCTCGGCTACACCATCAATTGAAAGTTATTATAGGGCTTCCATAAATGAATTAGAATTGATTACTATTAATGATAGGGCAGATGGTGCGGCAATGCCTAAGGTAGAAATTGTTGATATGCGCGAAGAACTTATGAATAATAATCGCTCAATATTTAGTAAGTCACTACATGAGGGTATTATAGAGGCGCTAAGTAAAAAAGAGCAAGTCATATTATTTTTAAATAGAAGAGGTTTTTCAACTTTCGTGTCCTGTAGAAAATGTGGATATGTTTTTAAATGCAAAAGATGCGATATATCATTAACATACCACAATTCAAGTGAATATTTAACTTGCCATTACTGTGGCGAGAAAGAAAGAATTAGTAAAACATGTCCCACTTGTGGAAGTACCTATGTAAAGTATTTTGGAGTTGGGACGGAAAAAATTGAACAAGAAATTAATAGAATTTTTCCTAGTGCAAAAACTTTAAGAATGGATTTTGACACAACACGAAAAAAAAATTCTTATGAATATATATATAACACCTTTAAAAATAGGCAGGCAGATATTTTAATTGGAACTCAAATGGTGGCTAAAGGATTGGATTTTGAAAATGTTACTTTGGTAGGGGTTGTAGCTGCAGATTTGTCATTAAATTTGCCAGACTACAGGGCGTTTGAACGAACATTTCAACTCCTAACTCAGGTTTCAGGAAGAGCTGGTAGAGGAAAAAAAGAAGGTAAAGTGGTTATTCAGACATATAGTGCAGATAATACAACTATACAATATGCAGCAGCTAATGATTATGATAGTTTTTATAAAAATGAAATTATGATGAGAAAAGCTATGGACTATCCACCTTTTACGAGAATATTAGTGATAACCATGAGCTCTGAAGAAGAAAAATTGTTAATAGAAAGTATACAGAATGTTTCTGTAAATTTAAAATTTAAAATCCAAAATAATGATAAAATTACATTATTGGGACCCTGCCCTTGTGGAGTTTCTAAAATTAAAAATTTCTATAGATGGCAAATTATAATTAAAGGAAATATTGAAGAGACTGTTGCCCAAGATATAAGGGATTTAGTTTATGAATTAGTTAAGAATGTTTATAATAGTATAAGGGTTAGTATAGATGTTAATCCAAGCAGTATGATTTAATAAAAGGAGGGTTTTGTATGGCTATAAGAACGATTAGAACCTATGAAGATGAATTATTAAGAAAAAAAAGCAGAGTGGTAGATGGAATTAATCCAAGAGTCTTATTGTTAATTAAAGATATGAAAGAAACCATGTATAATTCTAAGGGACTAGGTCTTGCAGCTCCACAGGTTGGAATTTTAAAAAGAATAGTCGTTATTGATGTTGGAAATGGACCTATGGTACTTATTAATCCAGAGATAGTAGAAATAGAAGGTTCAAATATATCCAGTGAAGGGTGCCTTAGCATTCCAGGGGTACAAAAAAATGTAGAAAGGCCTGAAAAAGTAACAGCGAAGGCTTTAAATGAAGTTGGAGAAGAGATAGTAATAAAGGGAGAAGGCCTTCTTGCAAGGGCTCTATGCCATGAAATTGACCATTTAAATGGTGTTTTGTTTGTAGACAAAGCAATAGAGGAGGAGGAGAAATAATATGAAGATAATTTTTATGGGTACACCAGAATTTTCTGTGCCACCATTGCAAAAACTTATAAATGAATTTGAAGTTTGTGCAGTTTTTACTCAGCCTGATAGACCTAAAGGAAGAGGCAAAAATCTAGCAATGTCTGCTGTTAAACAATTAGCAATTTCTCATAATATACCGGTATATCAGCCTTTGAGACTTAAAAAAAATGAGGAAATGATAGAGCTTATAAAAAATATACAGCCAGATTTTATAGTAGTAGTAGCTTTTGGGCAACTCCTCCCAAAAGAAATATTAGATATTCCTAAATATGGATGTGTAAATTTGCATGCATCACTATTACCAAAATATCGGGGCGCAGCTCCTATAAATTGGTGCATAATTAATGGAGAGACTAAAAGTGGAAATACAACTATGCTTATGGATGTTGGTCTTGATACAGGGGATATGCTTTTAACAGAGGAAGTAGAACTCACAAATACTATTACAGCCGGTGAACTTCATGATATTCTTAGCAGTAGTGGTGGTGAACTTTTAGTTAAAACAATTAAGGGCATAATAAATAATGAGATAGAACCTGTTAAGCAAGACAATGAGGGTAGCTGCTATGCATCTATGCTAGGTAAGGAAATGGCTGCGATAAATTGGGAGAAAAGTAGCCTGGGTATTCATAATTTTATTAGAGGATTAAATCCATGGCCTATTGCATATACTCTTTATGAGGATAGGGTAATGAAAATATATAAGTCGAAAGTAATAGATGAAGAGTCAAATAAGTGTATTGGAAGTATAATAGAAGTTTCAAAACTGGGGATAAAAGTGGCAACGGGTAATGGTGTATTGCTTATTGAAGAAATACAATTTCCAGGTAAAAAACCACTAAAAGTGAAAGATTATATAATAGGAAATAAGATAGATGAAGGTGTAGTTTTAAAATAAAGAGAGGTGATAAAATATGCTTTTTTATGATAATACTATGATTATATTACTGCCAGCTATACTTATATCGGCTTTTGCACAGTTTAAAATTAAAGCTGCCTTTAGCAAATACTCTAAAGTGAGTAGTGTGAATGGTTATACTGGGGCGAAGGTAGCTAGAATGCTGCTTGATGATGCTGGTCTTTTTGATATACCAGTAGAACAGGTAGGAGGGAAACTTACAGACCATTATGACCCATCTAAAAGAGTGATGAGACTCTCTGGCGAGGTATATAATGGAACATCAGTGGCAGCTATAGGAGTTGCGGCTCATGAGACAGGCCATGCGCTTCAAGATAAAGAAAAGTACGCACCTTTAAAAATAAGGAATGCTATAGTGCCAGTAGTTAATTTTAGTTCTAATGCATCATGGTTGCTTTTTTTAGCAGGAATAATTTTAAGTATTCAGTCTTTAATATTTGTTGGAATTATATTATTTTCAGCTGTGGTAGTATTCCAGTTAATTACTCTACCTGTTGAATTTAACGCATCCAGTAGGGCCCTTGCAATTTTAGAATCTAGAAATATACTTTATGGAGATGAAATAAAAGGAGCTAAATCAGTATTAAGTGCCGCTGCTATGACGTACTTATCGGCAGCACTTATGGCTATATCACAGCTTATACGTCTCCTTATCTTAAGTCGTGATAGATAAAATCAAATTAAAAATTGAGGTAATAAAATGAATAGTAGTAGACTAGTAGCAATTGTAGTTGTAGAAAAAGTAATAAATGAAGGTGCATATTCTAATATAGTTTTAGGTATGGAACTTAATAAATCCGAGTTAAGTGATAAAGATAAGGCGTTAGTTACAGAGATAGTTTATGGTACATTAAAATATAAATACACCATAGATAAGATACTCAGCAGTTTTGTGAAAAAAGGCTTTGAATCCTTAGATAGTTTTGTTTTAAATATACTACGAATTTCTATTTATCAAATTAGGTTTTTAGATAAAATACCCAGCTTTGCTGTGGTTAATGAGGCTGTAAACTTAACAAAAAAGATGAGTAATGCAGGAGCGGCACAATTTGTTAATGGAGTACTTAGGAACTATCTAAGAGACACTAGCGCAGTGTATTATAATGAGAAAAATGATGTTGAAAGATTATGCTTTGAGTATTCCTTCACTAAGGCTTTAGTTAAACTTTTTATAAAGCAATATGGTATTGTCTGTGCTGAGGAAATTCTAAGGGGCTTAAATCAGAAACCTGATGTTACAGTTAGAGTTAATAATTTGAAATTAACTTATGAAGAAATATGGGAAAAACTTATACAAAATGGGTATAATATAGAAAAAGGTTATGTATCTCCTTTCGCTATACGAATTATTAAAGGGAGAAATATAGAGAATAACCTTTTATTTAATGAAGGAAGCATAACTGTTCAGGATGAAAGTGCAATGCTTGCAGCTACATCCATGGAGCTTTTGCCAAATTTAGAAGTATTAGATCTTTGTAGTGCACCAGGGGGAAAGACAACACACATTGCAGAAATTATGAGAGACACAGGACACATTTCGGCATTTGATATCCATAAAAATAAGTTGTCCTTAATAAAGGAAAACTTGGATAGATTAGGGATTACAAATACAACCTGTGATGTTATAGATGCTACCATATATGATCCAAATCTTTTGGACACCGCAGATAGAGTACTCATAGATGTACCTTGTTCAGGGCTTGGAATTATTAGGAAAAAACCTGAGATAAAGTGGAGTAAACATATAAAAAACATAGAAAATTTGGTCCATATACAAAGAAAAATAATGGATAATGCTTCTAAATACTTAAAAAAAGGTGGAGTGCTTGTATACTCAACATGTACCCTTAACAAGGAAGAAAATGAAGGTAATATTCAGTGGTTTATAGAAAATCATCCGGAATTCCAGATTCAGCCAATATCTTATGGTGATTTTAATAATATAATATATAGTGATAGTGGGTATATAACTATATTGCCCAACGAATATATGGATGGTTTTTTTATAGCCAAAATTTTAAAATTATAAAAGCTTGGTAGGTGTATAAAATGACAAATATTTTAGATTTAGATTTAGTAGAGCTAAAACAATGGATGAAAAATAATAATGAAAGTGAATTTAGAGCTAAACAAGTTTTAGATTGGATTTATAAGGACCTTTGGGAATTTGAAAATATGAATAATATTCCACAAGCTACAAGAGAAAAACTTCAGAGTAATTTTTATATAGGAATCCCAGAACTTGTGGAAGCATACACATCAAAAATAAACGATACAAGAAAATACCTTTTTGCATTAAATGATGGTAATTTAATTGAGTGCGTTGTTATGAAATACAAACATGGGAATTCTATATGCATATCTACTCAAGTTGGATGCAGAATGGGATGTAAATTTTGTGCCTCTACCATTGGAGGTATGATTAGAAACTTAACTGCTGGAGAAATGTTGGCTCAAATAATGAAATCTCAGCACCTGATAGGTGAGAGAATTTCTAATGTTGTACTAATGGGGAGTGGCGAACCTTTTGATAATTTTGAAAATGTAATAAAATTTCTTGAAATGGTGAATTCTGAAAATGGACTAAATATTGGTCAGAGGCATATAACTATTTCTACTTGTGGTATTGTACCTAAAATAAAAGAGTTTGCGGATATTAATTTGCAAACAACACTTGCTATTTCACTTCACGCGGCTACGGATGAAATTAGAAGGTCGAGTATGCCAATTGCAAGTAAGTATTCTATTGCAGAAATTATTGATGCATGTAATTATTACATAAATAAAACCAATAGAAGAATAAGTTTTGAATACGCGCTTGTAGAAGGGCTTAATGATAGTACTTTTGATGCGGAAAAGTTAAGTGATGTACTTTCAGGAATGTTATGCCATGTTAATTTAATTCCAGTTAATGAGATAAAAGAAAATGAACTAAAAAGATCTTCAAATGATGTTGTTTCTAAATTTAAGAGTGTACTAGAAGCTAATAATATTCAGACAACCATAAGACGCGAAATGGGCCTGGATATTAATGCGGCATGTGGACAACTTAGGCGAAGCTACATTAAAGGGAATAAGGAAAATGAGGAGGTGTAGAAATGCTGGGGGTTTTATCTGATATTGGAAATGTTAGAAAAACAAATGAGGACTCTGTAGGTTATTTTGAAAGTAGTGATTTTGATATTTATGCTGTAGCAGATGGTATGGGTGGTCATAATGCAGGGGAGGTTGCAAGTCAACTTGCCATTAAGGTTATAATAGAATATGTAAAAGAGAATCAGCATGGCTCAGAATTAAAAGAAGTGCTTACTGAGGGAATAAAATTTGCAAATAAGAAAATTTATGATATGGCAGCCGGGAGTGAATCCCTGAGTGGCATGGGCACAACTATAACAATTTGTTTAAAAAAAGGGAATAAAATGGTTGTTGCAAATGTTGGTGATAGTAGTTGCTATGTTATAGATAATAATATAAAATTATCAAAAATCACCAGAGACCATTCATTGGTACAACAGCTTTTAGATAATGGGACTATAACTGAAGAAAAAGCTAGAAATCATCCCAATAAAAATATTATTACAAGAGCACTTGGAACAAATGAGCAGGTAGAAGTTGATTTATTTGATGTGGATTTAAACAATATAATAAAATGTATTTTATGTACAGACGGTCTTACTAATGATGTGACTTATGCTGAAATGTATGATATTATTATGGAAAATGAAAATGACTCTAGTTGTAAAATGTTAGTTGAGTTATGCAAATCTAAGGGTGGACGCGATAACATATCAGTTATTGTATTTGAAGGAGAGTGCAGAGATGATAGGAACCATGTTAGGGAGTAGATATGAACTCCTTGAAAAAATTGGAGAAGGTGGCATGGCGATAGTTTATAAGGCTAAGTGTCATTTGCTTAATCGTTATGTTGCTGTAAAAATATTAAAAGAAGAATTTTCAAATAATGTAGATTTTATGGATAAATTTAAAAAAGAAGCTGCCTCTGCAGCTAGCCTTTCATCTAATTATATAGTTAATATTTATGATGTTGGACAAGAGAAAGATATTAACTATATTGTTATGGAATATATAAAAGGTAAAACACTAAAGCAAGTTATACTTCAGAATGGTAGCATGAATAATAGTCAAGTAATAGACTATGGTATTCAAATTGCAAAAGCACTTGAGTGTGCTCATAAGAATAACATTATACATAGAGACATAAAACCACATAATATATTAGTCACTGAAGATGGTACCGTTAAAGTTACTGATTTTGGTATAGCAAAGGCTTCCAGTTCGGTAACTATAACTAATACTAGCACAGTGATGGGATCTGCTCATTATTTTTCGCCAGAACAAGCGAAAGCTAGCTTTGTAGACTTTCGAACAGATATTTATTCCTTTGGGATAGTGCTTTATGAGATGGTTACAGGTAGAGTACCCTATGATGCAGAGAGTCCAGTATCCGTGGCCTTAAAACATATACAGGAACCAGTTGTACCACCTAAGGACATAAATGGCAATGTTCCTGAAAATTTAAACAAACTAATATTAAAAGCAATAGAGAAAGAACCTATAAAAAGATATCAAACTGCTAATGAAATGCTTTTAGATTTGCAACGCATACAAAAGAATAGTGCATATACTGTCACTACCAATAATAATGAAAATGATTACACTAGAGTTATGGCGCCTGTAAATGCAGCGGATTATGAAAAAACAGAGGGTTCAAAAAATGAAAATAATAAAAACAATAAAAATAATAAAACAAAGATAATAGCATCTGTTGTAATTTTATTAATTGTACTGCTCAGTATTTTCGGCTTAATATATAAAGGTATTTTCTCCGGTGATAGTAAAGGTGAGCTTATAGATAAGCTAGTTGTGCCTAAAATTATAGGGCTAGATAAAGGTGAAGCAAAAGGGCTAGTTGAAGATAAAAAATTAATTTTTACAGAAATAGGTGAGGAAAATAGTGACAAACCTAAAGGAACAGTGCTAGAGTGTTTTCCTCCTGAAGGAACAGAAGTGAAAGCTAATGGTGAAGTAAGAGTTAGGTTAAGTAAAGGTCTAGAGACTTTCTCAGTTCCCTATGTTAAAAACCTCGATAAAATTTCTGCCAAAGAGATTATTGAACATAAGGGGTTGGTTTTGGGTAGTATTTCAGAGGAGTTTAGTGATGCCGTTGCCAGCGGTATAGTAATAAGTCAAGACCCAAATGTAGATAGCGTAGTACAAAAGGGTGATAAAGTAAATTTAGTAATAAGTAAGGGCGCGGAAGTTAAATTAACATTAGTTCCCAATCTATCTGGATTATCCCTAAAAGAAGCGCAAGGAGTATTGGAAAACTCAAATTTAAAAGTTGGCAATACAAGTGAAATAGTTACTGAGGATAAAGAACAAAACGGAAAGATTTTTAATCAGACAATTCCTGAACGTACAGAGGTTAAGCAAGGTAGTTCGGTAGGATATAGTTATTATACCTATAAAGCCCCCCAAAAGGAGCAGTTTGATGTTCCGTACTTTATTGGGAAAACAGTTAAAGAGGCAAAAGACTTAGCTGCAGCCTCTGATATAACTATAAATGCTCCTGGCAATGATGGAGATGTTATAGATAGCCAAGATATATCGGCAGGTAGTAAGGCTAATGTTGGGGATATCATAACACTAACGTCTAAGCAAGTGGTTCCGGAAATACCCCCAGTTACGCAGTAAAAACACAGGTTAGTGGTAAAAAATATTTAGGAACGCTAAATTAAACTTAAACAATGGAGGGTATATGCAAGGAGTAATCATAAAAGGTATAGGTGGATTATATTTCGTAAAAGTTGAAGATAAGGTTATTGAGTGCAAGGCAAGAGGTAAGTTCAGGTATGCTGGACTTTCCCCTGTTATTGGTGATAAAGTTGAAATAATGATTGAGACAGACCAGAGTAAAGGGGTAATTGAAAAAATTTTCACAAGAGATAATGAGATGATACGACCTGTAGTTGCCAATGTTACTCAAGCTTTTGTAGTTTTTGCATTTAAACAACCGGATTTAAATATGGATTTGCTCAATAAATTCCTAGTGCTTTGTGAATTTTATAAGCTAAAGATAGTTCTTTGTTTAAATAAGCTAGATTTAGTCCAAGAAGTTAATGAAGACCTTATAAGAGAATTAAGGAGCGTAGGATGTGATATAATATTTTTAAAAGCAAAAGAGGGTTTAGGACTTTATGAACTTAAAACAAAAATAAAAAACAATATTAGTGTTTTTTGTGGACCTTCTGGAGTGGGAAAATCAACTATACTAAATAATTTAGTTGGTAGAGAAGCTATGATAACCGGCGATATAAGTAAGAAATCTCAAAAGGGAAAGCACACCACTCGTCACAGTGAGCTCATTGAATATGAAGAAGGATTCTTGCTAGATACACCAGGGTTCTCCTCTTTAAGTTTAGATTTCATAGATAAGCAGCAATTACAACATTGTTTCCCGGAATTTGAAAAACATAGCTGTGAATGTAGGTTTTCTAATTGTATGCATTATAAGGAACCTAACTGCAAAGTTAAGGAAGCAGTAGAAGAAAATGAGATTTACGGGGATAGGTATAAATTTTATGTGAAAACATTAGAAGAAATTATTGCTAGGGGGAATAGAAAATGATAAAAATAGCACCATCCATATTGTCAGCGGATTTTTCAAGGCTAGGAGAACATATTATGCAACTGGAAGCATGTGGTGCTGATATGATTCATATTGATGTAATGGATGGTAGGTTTGTACCTAACATTTCTTTTGGTATTCCAATTATTAAGAGTGTTCGCAAACTAACAAAATTAACATTTGATGTGCATCTTATGATAGAAGAGCCTTCTAGATACATAGAAGATTTTGCAAAGGCGGGGGCTGATATTATAACGGTCCATTATGAAGCTGATAGGCATATAGATAGAACTATTAATTTTATAAAAAGTTTTGGGATTAAAGCAGGAGTTGCATTAAATCCTGCTACACCTGTGGACTGTATTAAACATTTAATAAGTAATCTTGACATGGTACTTATTATGTCTGTAAATCCTGGTTTTGGCGGTCAAAAATATATTAAATACTGCTCAGATAAAATTAAAGAAGTGAGGGTTCTTGCAGATAAGTATAACAAGGATCTTATGATTCAAGTGGATGGTGGCATTGATGCAGCTAATATTTCACAGGCCGCCCTTAGTGGTGCAAACGTAATTGTAGCTGGGTCTGCTGTATTTGCCAATAATGAAATCGAGAAAAATATAAAAGCATTAAGGTCTGGCATTTAAAATGAAGGTCATAATAATATCAGGAGGAGATCCTCCGTCTTTAAAATTTCTCTTAAAGGAAATCACTGAAGATACATTTATAATTGCAGCAGATAGCGGGGCTAATTGCCTATATCACTATAATATAGAGCCAGACCTTTTGGTTGGAGATTTTGACTCCATTAATAAAGTAGTATTTGATTATTTTAAAAAAGGCAAATGTCTTATAGATGTTTATCCTACGGAAAAGGATTTTACCGATACTGAAATTGCTGTTAAAAAAGCTCTTTCCATGAAACCAAATGAAATAGTATTTTTAGGGTGCACCGGAAGTAGAATCGATCATTTGCTTGGAAACATTGGAATGTTAAAAATATGCCTTCAAAATGGCGTTAAAGCCTATATAAAGGATGAAAACAATAATGTTAGGTTAACCAATACATCTACATCGTTAAGTGGTGCTGTGGGGCAGATATTCTCTGTTCAAGCTTATGGTGATGAAATAATGGGATTAACCATTGAGGGTGCAAAATATCCACTAAATAATTATAATTTAAAAATTGGTGAGAGTATAACTATTTCAAATGAATTCGCGCGGCCAGAGGTTTTAATTAAATTTAAATCTGGAACCATAATGGTAATATTATCATCAGATTAATATTACTATAAAGACTATTTTTTTATTGATGACATCAATAAAAAAATAGTCTTTTTTTATTGCAACTTTAGTGAAAGTAAATCATATAATGATATTGGAATACTTTGGGAGGGGAATAACTTATGAAAAAGTATTATAAGCATTTAGGAAATCAACTTGGAGTAATTGTTGCGTGTATAGGCATAGGAATTTTATCAGTAGTAATACTTCCGTTTTGGTGGTGGCTAATTGCTGCGGGGGGAGCAATTGTTTATTGTGGATTTATTATAATGAATCACAACAACCATTGTTAGTGATATGAAGATAGATGGAAGGATGAACTATATAACGCAGCTAGGAGGGATGAAGATGAATATTGTGGCTATTAAATTGCCTAGGTTTATATCTCGAATAATTAAATTTTTTTTTAGGAAATAACATAGAATGGTTCATAATGAAATAAATGTGGTTAAAATAAAAAATGCAGCTTTAGCAGCTGCATTTTTTGTTACCTAGTTATATAGCACGTTGTACTTTACCTGAACGAAGACATCTAGTACATACATGTATAGATTTAGGCGTTCCGCTAACTATAGCTTTAACTTTTTGGATATTTGGAGCCCATTTCCTTTTTGATTGACGGTGTGAGTGACTATATTGAACACCAGAAATAACACCTTTATCACATATTTCGCATTTTCTTGACAATGAAAACACCTCCTTAAGACTAATAAGAAAAAAAATCTTCTCAATTGAAACACGCATTATTGTAACATAGATTCCACTACTCTTGCAAGTATAATACAAAATTATTAGAAATTAAAGTAATTAAATAATTAATTTTCTTGAATAAATTTGCTTTATAATATAATATAATCTATATAGCGTTTATAAGGAGGAATTACAATGAAAGGTAACATTACGAACGAGAATGGTATTATATATTATTCAGAGGAATCGTTAGCTAATATAGTTGGCATTTCTACAATGGAGTGTTATGGAGTTGTAGGCATGGCATTAAAAGATGCGAAAGATGGATTTTGGCAATTAATTAAAAATGATAGTTTAAATAAAGGAGTCAAAATGCATTCTAAGGAAAACGAACTATTTATTGAATTATATATAATAGTTGAATATGGCACAAAAATCTCTGTAATAGCAAATAATATAATTCAAAAAATAAGATATAATGTAGAAAATTATACAGGACTAAAAGTGGCAGCAATAACAGTAAACGTACAAGGTGTAAGGGTTTAAGGGGGTAACGACATTGGAATATTTTAAAATTGACGGACAACATTTCCGTAATATGGTAATTAATGCATCTAATAGGTTAGAAGATGAAAAAGAATATGTAAACGCGCTTAATGTATTTCCTGTTCCAGATGGAGATACGGGAACTAATATGTCAATGACATTTAAGGCTGCAGTGTGTGAAATTGAAAACATGTCCACTACATCTATTAGTGAAGTGTCGCAAAAGATAGCCAGAGGAGCTCTCATGGGCGCAAGAGGTAATTCGGGAGTTATACTATCACAAATATTTAGAGGCATTGGAAAAGGTCTAGAGGGTCATGAGGAAGTTGATGCTGAAGAATTTGCTAAAAGCATTTTGGAAGGCGCAACTTATGCATATAAGGCTGTTATGAGACCTACTGAAGGAACGATTTTAACTATTATTAAAGCGGCTGGTGAAAGTGCAGTTAACAGTAGTGCAACTAACTTAGTTGCACTCATGGAAGAAATTTGCAAAGATAGTAAAATTATGCTAGATAAAACTCCGGATATGCTTCCAGCATTAAAAGAAGCAAAAGTTGTTGATGCTGGTGGTATGGGACTTTTAATAATATTTAAAGGGATGTATGAAGCTCTGAAAACAAATATGGAAGCTACCATTAAGCAATCAGATAAGCAAAAGACTAAATCAGAGGAAATATCCCCTGAAGCTTTAAATAAGCCAGTAAACATAAAGTATGGATACTGTACTGAGTTATTAGTTATTGCTGAAAATGTTGATACTAACGAATTGAAAAATTACTTAGAAAAACATGGAGACTCAATGGTTGTGGTATCCCAAGATGAATTTCTTAAAATTCATATACACACAAATGACCCAGGCTTAGTTCTATCAAAAGCAGTTACACTAGGTGAACTTTCTAAAATAAAAATTGAAAATATGAGAGAACAACATAGAAATTTATTAGGAATTGGGGAAGAAGTAGCTGAGGAATCCATTAAGGCAGATACTTCTGAAAAGAAAAAATATGGATTTGTTTCTGTTGCACTAGGTGAGGGAATTAGAAACATTTTTCAGGATTTGGGTGTGGATATTGTAATAGAGGGCGGACAAACTATGAATCCAAGTACTCAAGATATATTAGATAGTATTAATAAAATTAATGCGGAAAATATATTTGTATTGCCTAATAATAAGAATATACTTATGGCAGCGTTGCAAGCAGTTCAGCTAACAGATAAAAAGGTAATAGTTATTCCATCTAAAACTATTCCTCAAGGAATAACGGCTGTAACAATGTTTAATGTAGAGGCTACTGTAGAAGAAAATGAGATTGCATTAAAAGAAGCAATTAAAAATGTTGCTACTGCTTCTGTAACCTATGCAGTTAAAGATACTGAATCTGATGGTAAACCAATAAAACAAGGTAATATTTTAGGCTTAGTTGAGAATAAAATCAAAGAAGTTGGAACAGATATTTACAAGGTTTGCTCCGATATAGTAGATAGTATGATTACAAGTGATAGCGAGCTTATTACAATTTTTTATGGTGAAGATTGTGTGACAAGTGAAGTAGAGGGATTTATTTCTGAATTAGAGGAAAAATATCCTGATATAGACATTCAACATTATAATGGGAAACAGCCACTATACTATTTTATTGCTTCAGTTGAATAAAAGCCTTAGGGCTTTTTTTCTTAGGTTAAATTATTAAAATCTTGTGTTTGGAGTGGTAGTTGTGGATATTTATAGTGATATAAAATATATAAAGGGTGTAGGTCCTAAAATGGGGGAAACTCTTAATAAGTGTGGAATCTTTAACGTATTAGATCTTTTGTTATACTTTCCTCGAGATTATGAGAATGTATCTGTTGGAAAAAGCATTATAGACTCAGTAGACAATGAAAAAATAATTGTAGAGTGTACTGTCTTAAACATATTAAATGATCTCAGGTTAAAAAATAATAAAACTTTATCTACGGTGGTGTTTTGCCAGGGTGAAAATAAATTTAAAGGTAAATGGTTTAATCAAATATATGCAAAGAATAGCTTTAAAGTTTCAAACAAGTATATTGTCACCGGCAAAGTGAATAATTTTAAGGGTGAAATCACAATGATGAATCCCAAAATAGTGAAAAATACATCAGTGGATGCAAATCTTGTTGCTGATAGAAATTCAGCCTTAGATGGGAATGAAATTATTGCAATATATCCACTTAAAAACAATATTACAAATAACTATTTCAATAAAATTATATCTGATATACTCTGTAATATTGAGATAACAGAGAATTTGCCTAAATGGTTATTAGATAAATACGGGTTTTGTTCTTTAGATGAGGCTACTCGAAATATACATAGTCCTAAAAGCTTGGACCTGCTTAATGCATCAAAGAAAAGGCTTAAATTTCAAGAATTGTTTACATATTCATTGCAAATATTAATGTTAAAAGAATTTATAAAATGTCATAATGATGGTATCCAATTTAAGATAGCACCTGAACTTACAACATTAAAGGAACGGCTTCCATATAAACTTACTAAAGCACAAAGCAAAGTTGTACGGGAAATTCTAATAGATCAAAAAAAAGACATAGGCATGAACAGGTTACTTCAAGGTGACGTTGGCAGTGGTAAAACAATAGTTGCGATAATTACTATGTTTAATGTGGTTAAAAATGGTTATCAAGCAGCTATGATGGCACCAACTGAAATTTTAGCAAATCAACATTATGAGGAAATTCAAAAGGTATTAAAAGATTTTCCATTAACAATAAAGATATTAACGGGGAGTGTTACTCCAAAAAACAAAGAATTAATAAAACAGGAACTAAAGAATGGAACTATTGATATTATTATTGGAACCCATGCACTTATTGAAGATAATGTGGAATTCCAAAATCTGGGCATGATTGTTACTGATGAGCAGCATCGGTTTGGGGTTACTCAAAGAAACAGGTTTTCCAATAAAGGTAAAAATATAGATACTCTTGTAATGACAGCTACTCCAATTCCGAGAACACTGTCTTTATATTTATATGGTGATTTAGACGTGTCTATTATAGATGAATTGCCTCCAGGAAGACAGAATATCGATACGACTTATGAAAGTATGGCTGATAGTAAACATGTATATGAATTTGCATTAAGTGAAATTAAGAAGGGTAGGCAAGTTTATATAGTTTGTCCATTAGTAGAAGAAAACGAAGAAATGAAATTAAGTTCAGTTCAGACGATTTATGAAAAATTAAAGGACGAATATTTCAGTTGTATAGAAATAGCAATGGTGTATGGTAAAATGCCTAGTAAACAAAAAAATGAAATCATGGACAAATTCAAAAGTGGAGAGATTAAAGCTTTGATTTCTACAACAGTAATTGAAGTTGGGGTAAATGTACCCAATGCTACAGTTATGATAATTGAAAATTCAGAAAGGTTTGGACTTGCACAACTTCATCAACTAAGAGGAAGAGTGGGAAGAGGATCGCATAAGTCCTATTGTATACTACTTGCTAACATCACAAATAAAATAGTGCGAAAGAGATTAGAGATAATGATAAAAAGCAATGACGGTTTCTATATTGCTGAAGAGGATTTAAAAACCAGAGGCGGTGGAGAATTATTTGGATTTAAGCAGCATGGTGAATCGGGACTTATGATTGCCGATGTAATTGAAGATATTGATATTTTAAAACTAGCAAATAACGAAGCAAAACAATTAATAAAAAGTAATAATACTTACGATATACAGGTAAAAAATGAAATAATAGAGAAGATTGAGAAAAGTTCTAATTATATTTGTTTTAACTAATGAAAAAAATATCTTTGTAAATATTACATATATATGTTAAAATATTATCGAAACTGGCTAGATGGAGGAGTAAACATATGAGAATAATTTCGGGAAGTGCAAGAGGTAGGAAGATATTATCCCCAGTTGGCATGGGAACTAGGCCTACATTAGATAGAATAAAAGAGGCTATATTTAATATAATCCAAAATAGAACAAGAAATGCGGTAGTGGTAGATATGTTTTCAGGTACTGGTAGCTTAGGACTTGAGGCAGCAAGTAGGGGGGCTGAAAAATGTTATCTAATAGATATGGGGGATACTACTTTTGAGATGCTCCAAAAGAATGTAGATAATTTAAAGTTTAATGATAAATGCGTGTGCTTAAAAGGTGACACATATAAATATATGCAACAATTTTCTAATGAAAAAATTGTGTTTGATTTAATTTTTATAGATCCACCATATGCTAAAGATATGATTCCGCCTGCTATAGAGATTATTGCAGCAAATAGGCTTTTAACAAATGACGGATTGATTGTTTGTAAAATAGATTCTTCTGAAGAAATATATGATGGGAACTCTATTATTTATCTTTCAGATTTGAGAAAATATGGGAACACAACTGTGTTGTTTTACAAATACAAGGAAGTTAATATCTAAACATTATTAGTGAGCTAGGAAAGACATGGAGGAATAACATGAAAAAAGCGATTTGCCCTGGAAGTTTTGATCCAATAACCAATGGACATTTAGATATTATTGAAAGGTCCGCTAAAGTTTTTGATGAACTAATTGTAGGAGTACTTGTTAATCCTGAGAAAGTAAGCCTTTTTTCTGTAGATGAGAGAGTAGAACAAATAAAAAAATTAGTGAAGGATTTACCAAATGTTCGAGTTAAGAAGTTTAGTGGCTTACTTGTTGACCTAATGAATAAAGAGCAAGCAGGAGTTATTGTGAAAGGCCTTAGAGCTTTTTCAGATTTTGAATATGAGTTTCAAATGGCATCCATGAACAATAAATTGGATCCAACTAAGGAAACTATGTTTATGATGACAAAGGCAGAGTATTGCTATCTAAGTTCTTCCTCGGTTAAACAGGTTGCAATGTTTGG
>CAYXOL010000078.1:0-20300 GCA_964467165.1 uncultured Clostridium sp. | reverse complement strand
AGTCTAAATCTGCTTCCAAAGTTGTTAATCTGCAGCTCCGCAGGAGATGATTTAACTATAGCTTTCAATATATACTATGTCATATTCTATCCTAAAACTTTAAATAATAGCAAAGTTAATAAGGTTCCAAAAATGCCCCCAAATATAACTTCTAAAATAGAATGGATTTCTGAATCAACTCTACTTTGTGCAACAATTACAGCTAGCAAATAAGATAATACCATAATTAGTGGCTCAACAGTTAATAGAGTTATTGCTGTTGCTACCGAAAATGCTATGGCACTATGCCCACTTGGCATACCTCCCCTAAGCGGTGTCCCCTCATCATAAATTGACTTAACTACAACAGTGGCAACACAGACTATAACTAATATAAAAAATATCATGTCAGGGTTAGATCGTTTAATCTTTGACATCATTGTTATATTAAAGGGAGTCAGTCTATCCCAAAATATAACATAGCCTACAAGAACTGAATTTATAGCTGTTACTAGTACTGCACCTGCCGCAACATTCTTAGCGATTTTGGCTAACGGATGATAAAAATTCGTTGTAGCATCTATGGCACATTCTACAGCAGTGTTTATCATCTCAGCAACAATAACCATGGTTATTGTTATGGTTATAATCAAAAGCTCTATCCTTGATAAATCATAAAAAAAAGTGGCAGATAGCACTATTATTACAGCTATCATATGTATTCTCATATTTCTTTGTGTTCGAATAGAATATATAATGCCTTCAATAGCATAATTAAAACTATCAATCAATTTTTTAACTTTCATTCTCAACCACCTTTAATCACTGTAGGCATTCCCATTATTATTCTAAATAATTGTAATGTATTCTATCTAGATATTTGGAAATTACTCAATATCTCTTCTTCTCTTTTTCTCATAATGTTTTTTTGAGCCTCATCCATGTGATCATATCCCAATAAATGCAACATGGAATGCACTGTAAGATATGCAGACTCACGAATAAAAGAATGACCAAATTCTTCACTTTGAGCTGTGGCTTTTTCTAATGACAATGCTATATCACCTATTACTAACCTATCCTCATTTAAATCACTTGGGTCAAATTGATAATTTGTATACACATCTTTAAATACTTTGTTTTCAGGATAATTTAACATAGGGAATGATAACACATCTGTAACCTCATCTATGCCACGATGCTTTGAATTTATTTCTCTAATCTTGTCATTATCTATAAATATAACACTTACTTCACTCTCTATAAAGAGTTTTTCTTCTTTAAGTGTATATTCAATTACATCTTTTATAGTGTCTTCAAGTTCCTGCATAACTTCAATTTTATTTTGCCTGTTATCTATAAATATCATACTCCTATTACTCCTTTACTTTTCTTTTTCCCATTTATCCAAGGGATATTCTATTCTTTCGTGATATATTCCCGAAAACACTTTTAAAAAAGCCTTTCGTATTTTTTCTAAATCTTTTAACGTTAAATCACTGTTATCTAATTGTCCATCATTAAGTCTGCCTTTTATGATTTTATTAACCATTTCCTCAATTTTATTTTTTGTTGGACTTGGAATTGACCTAACGGCTGCTTCTACTGCATCCGACAACATTATAATTGCCGCTTCCCTGGTTTCTGGATTTGGTCCTAGGTATCTAAAATCTTCCTCCTTAACTTCTTCTGGGTTATCACTTGAATTTTTCATAGTTACATAAAAATACTTAACTAGTGAAGTCGCATGATGCTGTTGTATAATATCTTGAATAACTTTTGGAATTTTAAATTCTTTTGCGAGGTCCAGTCCATCCTTTACATGGGAAATAATTATAAGTGTGCTTAAATTGGGAGTTATCTTATCATGAGGATTATCATTTCCCAGTTGGTTTTCTTTGAAAAAATAAGGTCTTTTTATCTTGCCAATATCATGATAATAGGCGGCAACCCTTGCAAGAACAGGATTAGCCCCTACTACTTCTGCTGCCACCTCTGACAGATTAGCTACAAGTACAGAATGATGATAAGTTCCTGGCGCTTCTAAAAGCAATCTTTTTAGCAGTGGGCTGTTGGGGTTTGAAAGCTCTAAAAGCTTAACTGTCGTAACTATATCAAAAAAGCTCTCAAAAAACGGTAAAAATCCAATGGTTAATACGCCGGAAATGAGACTTGCAACAAATACCATGACCGCCTTTTTTAAAACATCAACAATACTATTGCTAAGTAAAAATCCCATAGAAAGATAAAGTGCTAGATTTATAATAGCAATATATATAGATGAGTATAATATATCATTTCTTTGTTGCATTTTCTTAAGTAACATAACTCCTGCAATAGAATTAAGCACAGCTAGCACTGTAATATCAAAATTAAAATTAACCGCAACACTAATTAGGATACAATTAAGAATATTTAAAGCTATAGATACCTCATCATTGATTAAAATAGTCATAAGCATTGGAATGCATGCTAACGGAATTACAAACAATGAAATTACCCCTAGTATTCTAGCCATGAGTATTGCTATTATGCTAAGAATATTAAGCATTATTAATTTTTTTGTATCCTTAAATATTTCCGGTTGATACTTAAACAAATAAAACCATTGAAGCAATATAACTAGACATACCAGCGCCGCCAAACTTAAATATAAGGACCATTCAAAGTTAGTAGCATTATCTAAAAGACCTAAAGAATCCAAAAGCGCCTTTTCCTCAGCTGTTACCGGTTCGCCTTCATTTACAATTATTTGGTCCTTCTTAATCATAACAGGTTTAACATTTTTTCTGGCCTCTTCTTTTAACACATCAGTTTTTTGTTTATCATAAATTGTATTAGGCCTAACTTCTACATTAGCAATAGACATTCCTATTTCTCTTATATCCTTTGTAAAGTTCGAGTCATTAAAAGCTGTTGCAATAAGTCCCTTTGCCATAATGATTTCTTCAGGTTTATCTTGATTTATTATAAATGAATCATCAAGAGTAGTCATAGTGTCTTTAAGAAATTTTTCTAATTCAACAGATTTTTTTTCATCTAAATTTATTAACACCTGATATTTTTCATAGTTAAAACCATTAATAGGGCTATTCTCTTTGAGCAAAGATATTTTTTCTTTTTCCGTCAACGTTTTTGGGGTTGCAGTCCCATCCGTATTGGCGATTGAATTATTTCTATTTAAATTGTTCACTGTAGCAAATATTTTTCTAAAATTTTCTATAGATTTCTCATGCATGGGACTTTTAATTGTTTTTCTCTCTACATTTTCTTCAGCCTTAGTTCTATTGACTTGTGTAGCTATTTCATTTTCAACTTCTCTAGGGGCTTTTATACCTATTTTTGCAATATCACCCACATTTATGGTATATTTTTTAGGAACCAAAGCTGTAACTAAAATTGAAAACATTATAACTGTAGTAATTATAAAAATCAAATACGGTTTTGATTTATTAAGCGTAAAAAACTCTCTAATATTTTTCATGTTCCATCCCCACCTTTTCTTCGCAAGTAATATCAAAAATATATGAATTTTTATTTCTCTTGAATTGCTATATTTTCTTCACCAACCACCAATACTTTTATATTGTACTTATCTTTTTCTTTTTTAACCTCTTCAATTTTATCTACAACCTTTACATCTTTATCTAAATTCCTCAAAATATTCGAATAAATTTCTTTTACTACTATAGCAGTATCCACAGGTATAGTTTTTTCCTGCACTTCATAATAAATTTCTTTATATATAAACCCATTGTTATCTTCTATTTTATCATAATTACCGTAGGGAATTAAGCTATTTTTAAGATAAACTTTTTTATTTGCCATTTTAATGTATAAATTCCTTATAATGTTTCCAGTTCTAATCCTGGATACATTACTTAAGGGAACATTTCTAACCTCCTCATAAAAAGTTTTTGCAATAACTTCTCCCTGAGCATGCACAGGATATAGACTTCCCTCTTTCCCTTGCTCTCCTTTAACTAACAAATCTCCTTTTTGTATAGAGTCTCCACTTTGTACAACGGCGGTACCCTCTGTGGTGAATACTCTGCTTATTATACCATCTTTATTTGCTATTAAATTACAGGCGTTTGTATCTACAATTCTCTTAGGAGGGGATTGTCTTTCAATTACATCCACTTTTAACTTAACACCTTCAAGTCTAATTTTTACCCACATTATTTCATCATTATTTCTTAAAATTTTATTTTCTATCCCGTAGACATCTATATTTTTCTTTCTAACACCCGGTGTGACGCCAAAACTTTTAATTTGATTACGTAGTTCAAAAGGGCTTATATAATGTTCTGTACTAATTTCTATATTCCACACAAATGTAGATAAATAGTATATCATACTTGCAAATAAAACCACTCCAAAAAGTAGGGCCAGTCTACTTCTTATTTTTATTAAAAAAAATGATATTCCCCTTCTTCCTACAATTACAATTTTAGTATTTGTTTTTTTTGCTATTTTGCTAATTTCACCATAATCAGATAATTTCACCTGAAGCACTAAGGTTGTTATATTAATTTTTTTAATATCTTTAGCTATAATGCCATTTTTCCACAACAAATTTATAAACTTTTCTGGCATAAATGATTCAATTTCCATTTTGATAGTTCCATTTTTGTATTTTTTTAAATTATTCATAACCTTCATACACAATAGATTTAAAACTTCCACTTAAAGTTATTGTGTTTCCCCCTATAAATAGTATTCTAAAATTTTTCCCATATATAGAAATTGGTCCAACATTGGAATTTATCTTTATTTCTTCTTCTTCAAAAATCACTACACCTTTATGATTTTCTATATTTATCTCATTGTTAGCCAAAATAGTTATTTTGGGCAACTCAAATAGTATATCTCTTGGAAGGTCTAACTTACTGGCTATAGTTTCCTTAGTTCTAGAAAATTTATTTTCCATATACCCACCTCATAAAATACTTCATATTAAATTTATGAAATAATAACACAAGAAATTACAGTTTTTAAATTTTATAATTTGGGAATAAAAAAAAAGACTCAGCATAAACTGAGTCTTTTATTTATTTAAATATTGTTTTACTATTTCAAAAGTAAGTTTACCATGTACATTGCCAATACTAAAGGCAACTAGGCAAACACATTTTCCCACGTGCTTCATGCTATTAGTTCCCAATTTTACTACTGTTTCTCTGAATGTATCTAAAATTTCTAATTCAGTTAACTGCTGAGGAAGGTATTCTAACAAAATTTTATTGAATCTTGTTTGATTCCATTTTTAAAAATTCTATTTGAATTTTCTCTTTCTTGCAGCTTCTGACTTTAATTTCTTTTTAACACTTGGCTTTTCATAGTGCTCTCTTTTTCTAACTTCTCCAAGCACTCCACTTCTTGCACATTTTTTCTTAAACCTTCTTAAAGCGTTCTCAATGGACTCGTCTGCTCCAACCTTAATTTCTGACATCATTATCCCTCCCTCCGCTAGCTCAATTCAATTTAAAAACAGCTAATGCGGGGCCTAAATAGCACATTTTTTATTATACAACACAGTTTTACATAATGTCAACATTTTCATTAATATTTTGTTATATATAATGCTTTTAAACATAAAACATTAACACTTGAAAAATTGATTATATTTTATCCTGGTGGCCACTGAAGCATTCTTCCACCCAATAAATGAAAATGTATATGTTGAACAGTTTGACCACCCTGCTCTCCACAATTACTAACAATCCTATATCCATTTTCAGCAACACCCAGTTTTTTTGCAATTTCCCTTACAACCATAAATATATGACCTATTACTTCTGACGACTCTTGTTTTATTGAATTTAAATCCTCAATGTGCTGCCTTGGAATAATAATAACATGTATGGGAGCCTGCGGACTTATATCATTAAAAGCTATAACTTTATCATCTTCATAAACCAGATCACAAGGAATCTGTTTTTTAATAATTTTACAAAATATACAGTCTTCCTTTTCCACATAATCACCTCCTATATATTTATTACTTTTATCCTATCTTTTTTAATTTCTTATTTAATATACTATTCAACATAAAATTTTATTCTCCTGCTAGATATATATATAGTTTTAAAATTATTCAGATACTTGAACTTCTCCAATTATATATTCATCCATACATTCTGTAAGCCTAGTCATATGAAATTCACCTTCTATGTCTTTAAGGGATTTCCCTATAACCTTTATATAATTGTCAGTGTAACCTTCATATTCATCCGGTTTATTTTTGGATTTTTGCTCATATAGTACGTTCATAGATTTATTGCAAAATGTACTTATATGTTTTTGTTCTAGAATATGGTTAAGTGCAATGAGTTTATGACTTCTTTCTTCCTTTATGTTTCCATTTACCTGCTCTTCCATAGCAGCAGCTTTAGTTCCTTTTCTTTCACTATATTTAAAAATATGCATTTTTGATAATTCTATATCCTTTAAGAAATCGTAAGTTTCATCAAATTCTTCCTGAGTTTCTCCAGGAAAACCTACAATTATATCAGTTGTTATAGATACATCCTTTATGTTTTTCCTTAGATTATCTACCACTGTTTTATATTCCTGTGCAGTATAATGCCTGTTCATTCTTTTAAGTGTTGCATCACATCCACTTTGAAGAGATAGATGGAAGTGAGGACATAGCTTCTTGAATGATATTATTTTGTCTATAACGCCCTCTGTAAAGAAGGTTGGGTCTATTGACCCTATTCTCACCCTTTGGATACCTGGAACCTTGTCTACAGCCTCTAGAACTCTAACTAAATTCCAACTGCCTTCTAAATCTAGTCCAAAAGATGCTATATGTATGCCCGATAAAATAATCTCTTTAAATCCATTCCTGGCCAATTCATTGACTTCTGCTAAAATTTTCTCAGGTGATTTACTACATACCGCTCCCCTGGTATAGGGTATTATGCAATAAGAACAAAATCTATTACAACCATCTTGAATTTTCACAAAAGCTCTTGTTCTATCTTGATACTCGCTAATATTTAAGTCCTCAAATACATTGTTTTTCAAAACATCGCTAACTTGTATTACTTGTTTTGAGTCTTGCCTTGCTTTATTTACCCAATAGACAATATCCCCTTTATTCCGGCTACCTAAAACTACATCAACACCTTCAATGCTTGCTACTTCTTCTGGAGCTATCTGTGCATAACAACCCACCACTGCAATAATAGCTTTTTCATTTATTCTTCTAGCCCGGCCTATCATCTGTCTTGATTTTTTATCACCCATATTGGTAACAGTACATGTATTAATAACATACACATCGGCAAAATCATGAAACTCAGCCACTTCATATCCTTCTCGAATAAATTTTTCAACCATAGCTTCAGACTCATACTGATTTACCCTACACCCTAAGGTTGCAAATGCAACTTTCATTCTATAATCCCTCCTAAATCTCCCAGTTCATACATTATCAAAGTTAAACATGCAAAACCTGCAGTCTCTGTTCTAAGTATTCTAGGTCCCAAAGTGACAATGCTAGCCCCTAATTCTTTGAGTTTATGTATTTCACTATCCTCAAAACCACCCTCTGGCCCTATGACAATAGCCACTTTGCTAACGGATTTTTTTTCTATATTGTTCATTAATTTCTTTATACCATACCCTTGCTCATTTTCATAGGGAACTACCACTAGATCCATATGCTTTAATTGTTCTAATAAGTTGTCAAATTCTATAGGCACATTAATTTCCGGCACCAAACTTCTTTTACTCTGCTTACAGGCCTCAAGTGCTATCCTATTCCATCTATCCATCTTTTTAAATTCTGCAAGTTCAGTTTTAACTATAACCCGCTGCGTAATTATGGGTGTTATTGCTTTAACCCCAAGTTCCGTATTCTTTTGAACTATCAAATCCATTTTTGTTGATTTTGGCATACCTTGAAATAAGTACACTTCAACAGGACTTTCATTATTTATTGGTCTTTCTTCTAATAGATTTATATTTACTGATTTTTTATCTATCAAAGTTATTTCCCCTAAGTATTCACTGCCCTCGCAATTATTCACACTGACCTTGTCACCAATTTTAAGTCTTAATACTTTATATATATGTTTTACATCTTCGCCATGGATAATAGCATTAACGCCATCTATGTTTTGTTTTGGCACAAAAAATTTATGCATTATTTATTCTCTCCTCAGTCTTATAGTTATTTTCCTATAACTTTGCAACTATACAAACCCATTCTCCCTCTATATTAATTTCTTCTATTTTAAAACCACAGCTCGTTAACTTATTTATTACCTCATCTTTTTTGCTTAGGATTATTCCTGAGGAAATAAAATAACCACCCTCTACTATAAATGATTTAACTTGCTCCGTTAAAAACATAATTATATCAGCCATTATATTAGCTATAACAATATTCGCTTTTCCTTTAATAACTTCCATTAAATCTCCGTATACTATCTCAATGTTATCTAAATTGTTATAACTAACATTCAGCTTTGCGGATTCTACTGCTACTGGATCCAAATCAACCCCTATGGTTCTCTTTGCTCCAAGCTTCGCCGCAGCGATAGATAATATGCCCGACCCTGTTCCTATATCAAAAACAACTGACTCTTCGCCTACGTGCCTCTCAAGGGCTTTAATACACATTCTAGTAGTCTCATGAGTTCCCGTTCCGAAAGCCATGCCAGGATCAAGTTCTACAATTATTTCACCAGGGTTTACATCGTATTTTTCCCATATAGGTTTTATAACTATCTTTTCTCCCACCTTTATTGGCTTATAATACTGTTTCCAATTATTTTCCCAGTCTTGTTCCTTCACCTGATTTGCCGTAACAGTACCTAAACCCTTATCTAGCCCAAACTCTGGCAATTTATTTACTCCTGCTTTAATCTGCTGCATGTGCATCTCAAATTTTTCATCTTTTTTATAATATCCCTTAATAATAACACCACTATTTGTGTCTATAATAGTTTCATCAAAATAGTCCCAGTCTGTAGTATGGTCTCTCCTAAAAATCATATCCAAAGGGTCCAAAATTGAAACCCCTTCTACTCCGGTATTAGATAACATCTCTGACACTGCCTCAACTGCCTCACTGCTTGTTACTATAGTTACTTCAATCCAATCTTTATTCATTTTTATTCTCCTCAATTCCCACTTTAGTAAATATAAATTTTCATCTACACAAGTGTATCATTTTTGATATTTTAACACAATATTATAATAAAAAACTCCGTTTTACAAAACGAAGTTTTTTATTATAATTATTTGCCTAATATTTTATCTACAAAAGATTTTTTATTTTCGTCTAGGTGATCCATACTCTCGCCACTAGCTTCCATAAAGGTTTTTAATGCCGACTTTTGCTTATCATTCAAAGATTTCGGAATATCAACTATAACTTTTACGTATTCATCGCCTCTTCCATGTCCATTAACTCTAGGTATACCTTTGCCCTTAAGTCTAAATACTGTACCAGATTGTGTACCTGCAGGAACTTTATATTTAACATCCCCATCCACTGTTGGTACTTTAATTTCAATTCCCATAGATGCATATCCAAAACTTATATGTGATTCTATATGAATATCAATTCCGTTCCTTTTAAAAGTTTTATGTGGAGTTACTCTAATATTTATATATAGGTCTCCTGATGGACCACCTTTTTCACCTGGTTCTCCTTGCCCACGAAGCGGCATAACATTTCCAGTGTCAACTCCACCTGGAACATTAATCTTGATTTTTTTGTTTTTTCTTTCTTTTCCAGAACCATGACAGGTTTTACATGGTTCAGAAATTATCTGACCACGCCCACCGCACTTATCACAAGTACTCATGCTAGCAAAACTTCCAAAAGCAGTGTTTCTTTGAACTTTTATCTGCCCAGCACCACCACATTTATCACAAGTTTTTGGAGAAGTACCAGCTTTAGCGCCACTACCACCACAATCATTGCATTTTTCATTTCTTGTAATGGATATCTCTTTTTCAACACCAAAAACAGACTCTTCAAAATTTAAATTTAAATTGTATTCCAAATCCGCACCTTTTTTAGGTCCATTTTGATTTCTTGAAGAGAATCCTCCTCCAAATATGTCACCAAATATGTCCCCAAAACCACTAAAACCTGAGAAATCAGAACCGCCGTCAAAACCCGCTCCCGCATCAGCTGAACCATATTGATCATATCTTGATCTCTTTTCTGAATCAGATAAGACTTGATATGCCTCATTAGCTTCTTTAAATTTATCTTCTGCTGCTTTATTGTCAGGATTTCTATCTGGATGATATTTTAATGCAGCCTTTTTAAAGGCTTTCTTAACTTCGTCTTCACTAGCACCTCTTTCTATGCCAAGGGTTTCATAATAATCTTTTTTTGCCATGCTGTTTTTACACCACCTAAAATATATATGCTACTATTATATAGTTTTTCTATGATTATTGCTATAACTTACTTTAAATAAATTAAGGGAAGGGTAATTACCCCACCCTTAAATTAATGGTTTTACTAATAGTTTATCTTATTTTTTTTCATCTTCTTCTACTTTGTAATCTGCATCCACTACATTGTCATCATGTGGAGTACCTTCATTATTGCTACCTTCGCCTTGGCCTGCACCTTGTTCTTGACTAGCTGCTTCTGCTTGGTATATTTTTGTAGTTACTGCATAGAATGCTTCTGTTAACTCTTCTGTAGTTTTCTTTATAGCTTCTGTATCTTCGCCATCTTTAACTTTTTTAAGTGCTTCAAGTTTTGCTTCGATATCTTTTTTATCTTCCTCTGAAACTTTTTCTCCCAGTTCAGTTAAGCTTTTTTCAGTTTGGTATACTAACTGCTCTGCATTGTTTTTAGTCTCAATTGCTTCTTTTCTTGCTTTATCTTCTTCAGCAAATTTTTCTGCCTCTTTTACTGCTGCATCAATTTCAGAATCACTTAAATTAGTTGATGCTGTAATTGTTATTTTAGCTTCTTTTCCTGTTCCTTTATCTTTAGCTGATACATTAACTATACCATTAGCATCTATATCAAAAGTAACTTCTATTTGTGGAATTCCTCTTGGTGCTGCTGCTATTCCTGAAAGAGTAACTCTTCCTAGTGTCTTATTTCCGGCAGCCATTTGTCTTTCACCTTGAACAATGTGAATTTCAACTGATGTTTGACCATCTGCAGCTGTTGAGAATACTTGACTCTTTTTAGCAGGAATTGTAGTATTTCTTTCAATTAATGCTGTAGCTATTCCTCCTAATGTTTCAATTCCTAGTGTTAATGGAGTTACATCAAGAAGTAAAACATCTTTAACTTCTCCAGTTAATACTCCTGCTTGGATTGCTGCGCCTAGAGCAACACATTCATCTGGATTTACTCCCTTTGAAGGCTCTTTTCCAGTAAAGTTTTTAACTGCATCTACAACTGCTGGTGTTCTAGTTGAACCACCTACAAGTACAACTTTATCTATTTCACTAAGTGATAAACCTGCATCTGCAAGTGCTTTTTTCATTGGCTCTATTGTAGCATCAACTAAATCATGAGTTAATTCATTGAATTTAGCTCTTGTTAAATTCATCTCTATATGCTTTGGACCTGTTGCATCTGCTGTAATAAATGGAAGATTAATAGTTGTTTGCATTGATGATGACAATTCAATTTTAGCTTTTTCAGCAGCTTCTTTTAATCTTTGAAGTGCCATTTTATCATTTCTTAAATCTATTCCATTGTCTGATTTAAAAGTTTCAGCTATATGATTTACAACCCTTTGGTCAAAGTCATCTCCACCAAGTTTAGTGTTACCATTAGTTGATTTAACTTCAAACAAACCATCACCAAGTTCTAATATAGATACGTCAAATGTACCGCCACCTAAATCATATACTAATATTTTTTGATTAACATCCATCTTATCTAAACCATAAGCAAGAGCTGCTGCAGTTGGCTCATTTATTATTCTCTTAACTTCAAGTCCAGCTATTTTTCCTGCGTCCTTTGTTGCTTGTCTTTGACTATCATTAAAATATGCTGGTACAGTTATTACGGCTTCAGTAACCGCTTCTCCTAGATATGCTTCAGCATCAGCTTTGATTTTTTGAAGTATATAAGCTGAAATTTCTTGTGGTGTATGTGATTTTCCATCAACGCTTATTTTATGATCAGTACCCATTTCTCTTTTAATTGACATTATTGTTCTATCTGGGTTTGTAATTGCTTGTCTTTTAGCTACTTGGCCTACTAATCTTTCTCCGTTAGCTTGAAATGAAACTACAGATGGTGTAGTTCTTGCACCTTCTGAGTTAGAGATTACAACTGGTTCTCCACCCTCCATAACTGCTACACATGAATTTGTTGTACCTAAATCTATTCCTATAATTTTTCCCATTATTATTTCCTCCTTGAATTCTTTTTTAGTTTATATAATTATTGTTTTTTATAATATAAATCTTTAATTTGCAACTTTAACCATACTATGTCTTAATACCTTATTTGCTCTTTTATACCCCTTTTGGAATACTTCTACTATTTCGTTTGCTCCATACTGTTCATCTTCAATATGCATCACTGCATTGTGAAGATTTGGATCAAACATTCCTTCTGGGGATAATTCTTCAACTCCTAATTTATTAAAAGCATCGTTAAATTGTCTTACTGTCATTTCCACACCAGTTCTTAGCTCTTCACCACATCCTTCAACAGAAAGTGCTCTTTCTAAGTTATCAAGTACTGGTAGAACTTCTTTTAAAACATCTGCGCAGGCATCAGTATATATTCCTTCCTTCTCTTTGGCTGTCCTTTTCCTGAAATTCTCATATTCAGCCATGGTTCTTAAATATTTATCTTTAGAAGCAATAATATCATTTTCTAATTTTTCCTTCTCTTCTTGTAATTTTTTCATTTTTTTATTCATATCTTTTTCTTTTTCACTTTCTAGAAGTTCTATAAATTCTTCCTCTTCTACTATTTCACCTTGTATTACATTACCTTCAGTTTGTTCTGCATTGCTTTGATTTTCTTCAAGTTCAATTTCATCTTCAAAATCCATTGGTATCTTCTCATCTTTTAATATCTTTTCATTTTTACCGTTACTAGTATGCACTCAACTATTCCTCCATTCCAGGCTCAAAGTAAATCTTTTTAATGAAAACTTTATCTATGATCATCATAGATTTGAGCTATATTGTCATTTAATTCTTTAACTATTTCAGTTAACACAGATATAACTTTTCCGTAAGGTATTCTTGTTGGACCTATAACACCAATAGATCCTAGTGGTATACCAGAGGCGCTGTAAACCGCAGTTATAATACTGCATTCTCTAGCACACTCCACAAAATTTTCCCCACCAATTTTTATTGTGATATTACCAGTAATGTCTTTAGCATTTAACAAACTATTTATACTTTCTTTATTGTCAACTAAAATCAAAAACTCCCGTGCTTTATTAATATTGTTGTATTCTGAGTAATTAAATATATTTGCAGCACCCTGAATATATATTTCTGAAGCTTCAACTCCAGACAAACTATCATATAAAGCCGGAATAATACCATCAAAGATTTCTTCATAAGAAGCTAAATTAATTTTCAAACCATTAATTACTTCTAAATTTATTTGTTCAATTGTAAGCTTGCCCAATCTAGCATTAAGTATATTTGTGAGTTTTTCAATGGTAGCGCTATTAATAGGCTTACTAATTTTAATAACATTGTTTTTAATTATGCCACTGTCAGTAATAATTACAAACAAGACACTGCCAGCATCTAAATTCATTAGCTGAATATACTTTATACAACTCTTTTGGACAGAGGGTGCCTTAACTATAGATGTAAGATTTGTAAGATGTGAAAGCACTAATGTTGCTTGTTTAACAATTTTATCAACCTCATATAGAGCAACATTAATAAGGTGATGTTTAATTATATATTGCTCCTCACTGGATAACTCTGTGATTTGCATAAGTCTATCAACATATAACCTATATCCCTTATCTGATGGTTTTCTACCTGAAGAGGTGTGGAGTTGTTCAATATATCCCATCTCCTCAAGGTCTGACATTTCATTTCTTATAGTAGCTGAACTAATGCCTAAATCATATTTTTTAGCTATGGTTCTGGATCCAACAGGCTCACCATTATTTATATAATCTGTAACTATAGCCTGCAGTATTTTAATTTTTCTTTCATCCATTTCCATAATATCACCTCTTTTATTAGCACTCACTACCGTTGAGTGCTAACGAGTATGTATTAAAAATATCATTTACCATTGTATTTGTCAATAACCCTCTATTTTCAATATAGCCATTTTATATTCACTATACCATTTTATATTCACCATGCTCCATATTTCTTCGATTTTCTATATACTTTATAAAAGTAGCTTTATAGAAGAAATTCTGACAAAACCGCATTAGATACTTCAATACCCTCATAAGTTAAGTATATATTATCATCATTTTCTACCATTAATTTCGTACTTGTATATTTTTTTACTACATTATCATAAACACTGTGTATATCAATATTAAACCTCTCCCGGAACTCGCTTTTGCTTATGCCTAGGGTTTTTCTAAGTCCCAGGAACATAAACTCTTCCATATCCGCTTTAATTGAATTTTTCTGTCTTTCTATTATAGCATTTTCACTTAGATTTATTTTCTCAATATATTCTTCTACATCTTCCTCATTTCTATACCTAAAACCATCACTATAGGAATGAGCCGCAGAGCCGCAACCAATATACTCTCCCATTTCCCAATATACTAAATTATGTCTACATTGCATTTTGTCTTTTGAAAAATTGGAAATCTCATATTGCAAGTACCCTTTTTCTTTTAAATATGCTAATGTTTCATGGTACATCTCTCTCTCTATTTCCTCATCAGGAAGTTTTAACCTTCCCTGCTGGAAACTTTTATAAAAAGGCGTTCCTTCTTCTACTATTAAACTATAGCATGATAAATGCTCTGGATTATACTGTGTCACATTTTTTAAAGTCTCTCGCCACTGCTCTAGTGTTTGACCAGGGAGTCCAAACATTAAATCTACATTAATGTTATTAAACCCCATATTCCTAGCCATTTCAAAACTTTTTTTAAAATCTTCTACAGTGTGAATTCTGCCGATACCTAAAAGTAAGGAATCTTGAAATGCTTGAAGCCCAATGCTAAGTCTATTTACCCCCATGTCCTTAAAAAATTTTAATTTTTCTCTTGTAAATGTTCCTGGATTTCCTTCCACTGTGAACTCCAAATCTGAAGTGGTATCTAATCTATCAATACTTTCTTTTATTATTTCAAAGCCCGCCAAAGATAAATAGGTGGGAGTACCCCCACCTATAAATATAGTTTTTACTTTTTTATCTTTTATACTGCTTATTTCTTTGGCTAAGGCTATGGAATAACGTAGCATATCTTCCTCTTTTCCCGCAAATGATGGAAAATCACAATATAAACATTTTTGCTTGCAAAAGGGAATATGTATATACAACGCTATATTCTTCATATTTTATCCTCACCTTATCTTTTAATCTACTTTTAGTATAGCCATAAATGCTTCTTGTGGAACCTCTACGCTTCCAACTTGCCTCATTCTTTTTTTACCTTCTTTTTGTTTTTCCAACAATTTTCTCTTTCTTGAAATATCTCCACCATAACATTTAGCTAAAACATCTTTTCTCATGGCTTTTACAGTTTCTCTTGCAATTACCTTTGCATTTATTGCTGCTTGTATTGGAATTTCAAACATTTGTCTTGGTATATGTTCTTTTAACTTTTCACACATAGCCCTACCTCTATGAGAAGCCGTTTCCTCGGGAACAATCATGGACAGTGCATCGACTTTTTCTCCTTTAAGTAAAATATCTAATTTTACAAGGGTTGCCTTTACATATCCTTTTAATTCATAGTCAAAGGATGCATAGCCTTTTGTTCTTGATTTTAAAGCATCAAAAAAGTCATATACTATTTCATTAAGAGGCAATTCATAATTTACCACCACTCTAGTGGTTTCTATATAGTTCATATCTATATAGACGCCTCTTTTTTGTTGACATAACTCCATAACCGTTCCTAGATATTCTGATGGTGTTATGATAGACGCTTTAACTATTGGCTCTTCCATATAATTAATTTCTGTAGGCTCTGGAAGATTTGTAGGATTTGTTATTTCTATTAATTCTCCATTAGTTTTCATTACTTTATATATAACTGAAGGAGCTGTTGTTATAATATCTAAATTAAATTCTCTTTCTACTCTCTCCTGAACTATTTCCATATGAAGTAGTCCGAGGAACCCGCATCTAAACCCAAAACCCAAAGCAATAGAAGTCTCTGGTTCAAAGGCTAAGGCAGCGTCATTTAATTGAAGTTTTTCTAGCGCTTCTTTTAATTCTCCATATCTAGCTCCATCTATAGGATAAATCCCACTAAACACCATAGGTATAGCCGGTCTATATCCCTGCAGTGCCTGCTCTGCAGGTCTTGCAGCCTCTGTTACCGTATCCCCAACTCGGGCATCCCTAACATTTTTTATAGATGCAGTTATATATCCAACATCCCCAGCCCTAAGCTCTGGTACAGGAAGGTAATTCGGAACAAAAACTCCAACTTCTACTACATCATAAATCTTATTAGTATTCATTAGCTTAATCTTTGTTCCTTGTCTAACTACTCCATCTCTAACTCTTACATAGCATACAACGCCTTTATAGCTATCATAAGAAGAATCAAAAATCAGTGCTTTAAGCGGTGCTTCTTCATCACCACTAGGTGGTGAAATCTTTTTTACTATGGTTTCTAAAACATCTTCAATATTAAGTCCCGTCTTAGCTGAAATTTGTGGAGCATCCTGGGCCTCAATTCCTATTACATCCTCAATTTCCTTAATAACCTCTAGAGGCCTTGCACTTGGAAGATCTATCTTATTAATAACTGGCGCAATATCAAGGTCATTATCTAAAGCAAGATAGCAGTTTGCCAGGGTCTGAGCTTGAATCCCTTGTGATGCATCAACTACAAGCACTGCTCCTTCACAAGCAGCAAGGCTTCTTGAAACCTCGTAGTTAAAATCTACATGTCCTGGAGTATCAATAAGGTTGAATATGTACTCTTCTCCATTATCTCTTTTATATATTAACCTAGCTGGTTGAGATTTTATTGTAATACCTCTTTCTTTTTCTAGGTCCATAGTATCAAGTACCTGTTCTTCCATTTCTCTTTTAGTTAGAGTCCCGGTTTTTTCTAGCAGCCTATCCGCAAGTGTTGACTTGCCGTGATCTATATGTGCAACTATGGAAAAATTTCTTATGTATTTTTGTCTATCACTCTGCATTAATTTTTACCCCCGTTATTGTATATTAATTATTCTCTTTAGCATAACCTATATATACTTAATATTCCACTTTATATTACTGTCATCTAGTGTATAATATATGGTTTTTACAAAACAACTTAAATTATATCATAAATCTCTCGAACTTTGTCAATAGAAAGTGCTCTTTAACGGGATTTTTTAAACTTGTAATATTAATTTTTATATTATTTTGAAAAAAATTTATTATACATTCCATTATATTTTTCTTTCACCTTATCAAAAAAATTGTTGTTTACATAAAAAACATAGTCCGCAGTCTCTATTCTTAAATCAATTGGCTTTAATCTAAAATCTATTGTGAACTTTGATTCTTTCCTAACATATTTGCTCTTAGTAAGGTTAATTTTAATAAATCCATAGCTTAATATAAAAAAGCAAAGAATAAACACAAGAAAATATTTAGTTCTACCTCTTTTACACATAAAAAACGCCTCCTCACTATTGTGGAACAGATAATAACTATTAATTATTACCCTCCCCTCTAGTAAGGATGCACTTTTTAAATTATATTATTCATTTTTACCATATAATTGCTCTGCAATTATTCTTGCTAAATATTTCCCAGTATTTTTTGCCTCTTGTATAGTATTATTATTAGATCCTACTTCAATTAACACAGCATTATCACTTTTGTTCTGGTTATAAAAACCCATACCATTTTGATAAGTAGTAATTGTTTGGCTTCTTATAAGAGTTGGAAATAATTTATTTGATATAGCTATCATAGAATCTATTGTTTTTTTCTGCTTAGCATATTTGGGGTTTTTCTCTGTCACTACAAACATGAACCTAGCAAGATTCTCCTCATTGATTTTAGTTGTTACTACCTGCTTTTTTACGTCATCTCTATGTAAATCTATAATTAATTTAAAATCCCCATACTCCTTTAAATACTTATCTAAAGTAACTCCAGATTTTTTATAGGCACTATTATAATCGCCTTTATCGTTGACAGTTTTATCATGTATAACTGCAATTCCATAATTTTTTTCAAGTTCCTCCTCTATAATATCTCCTACCGCTGTTACATTTCTTGTTACATCTATGCTGCTATCCGTATTAAATGAATCACTGTCAGAGGTTCTGTATGCTTCACAGGTATGAGAATGATATATAAGCACCTCAGGCCTATCATTGTTTAAAGTTTGTTTCAGTGCAGGATTATAAAGAGTTGCAACCAAATTAGACTTTGTGGCAGCGTCTTCAGTCTTAATTTGTTTTTCTCCTAAATTAAAGGGATTAAGAATAAACGTCTTCAAATTATTCACTTTATCACTTTGATTTTCCAGAAGTGCGTTAGCATTAATTTCGTTATTATTCAAATATGCAATTTCCTTTGTTATTATTGATATAGGACTTCCAATGTCTATTCCTAAAAATGATAGCGCTTGAAATTTTGCACTGTTTTCCTTATCATCCCGCTGCTGATCACTGCTTGTGGACTTAATTACAGATAGCGCATTTTCAATACACTTCACGTAAAAGTAATTTATATATTTCCCTTCAGTGTAGGCCACTGCACTTCTAGGCAAAATCACGCCAAATAAAAAAATAATTAGTAATGCGAAAATACTAAAGGCTATTCTCACATTACTATGTTTTTTAAAAGTATGTTTTGAAAATTTCATTTTTATCCCCCCTGTTTTTACAATATATATGAGGGAATATAAAAATTTATTACTAATTCAAAAACTTATTTATGTCCTCTAGGTTAAGCGCTGGTTGCAATGCTATATTCAGGCCATTTGCAATGATTTTAGAAAGAGAATTTATAACCATATCAATTTCCTTTGGTGTAACTACAAGGTTCCCAACATATGGATTTAATATTTCAGTTATCATCTTTTGCTTTTCCTCTTTATCAATAGATTTCAGCATGTTGTAAAATTCGCCACCGGCACTTGCAGTTCTAATCATCTCATCAAGTACTAAATCAATGGTGTCATTGGCAAGGGTAGCCGCATCCACTACTGTTGGAACTCCAATTGCAATAACCGGAACTCCTAATGTTTGTTCATTTATTTGCATCCTCCGATTTCCAATTCCAGCTCCAGGAGAAATTCCCGAAGTACCTATTTGTATAGTTCTATTCACCCTATCCATCTTCCTAGAAGCTAATGCATCAATACAAATCACTAAATTCGGTTTAATCTTCTCAACTATACCTCTGATAATTTCGCCTGTTTCCATGCCTGTTATTCCTAGAACTCCCGGTGATATGGCACATACCGGCCTTATACCTTCATCTATTGAGTCCGGCACTAATTGTTTTAAATGCCTAGTTACCATTATCTTTGAAACAACTTTTGGACCTATAGCATCGGGAGTAACGTTCCAATTACCAAGTCCCACTACAAGAGCTGTCATACTATCTTGAAGCTTTATAAGTGGCTTCAATACTTTCCCCATTACAACACTTACTCTGTCCATAGCCTCTCCGTCATAGTGAACAAATTCTGGGATATCAATAGTTATATATGTACCTTTTGGTTTTCCCATCATCTTTTCTCCCACATCGCTTACTATCTTCACATTGGTAATCTTGATATCACCCTCATTATACTCATCTACATCAATACCAGGCATTTCACCATTATTCTCTGCGCTGTATATCTCTTTAGCTTCCACTGCTAAGTCTGTTCTTATGCTTATCATAATTTCACCTCAACTAAATTTTTAATATTAGCTTTTCCTTATAGTCTTTTCCTATTCTTTTAAAAATATTTATTTAATTTTTGGCTTCTATAAAATTTAACATTTTATTAAATTTTCTATCTACAGTCTAAATTTCACTTGAAGTGCTTTAATTTTAATGCTATAATATCAGTTGTCTGTTGTCTATTAAATAGACTCGTATGCAGTTTTCCCCAAAACTGCTGATACGGATTAAATACAAAGGGGGGTGAAAACAAATGGCAAATATTCAATCAGCAAAAAAGAGAATTAAAGTTACTGAAGTTAAGACA
>CAYXOL010000077.1:0-20846 GCA_964467165.1 uncultured Clostridium sp. | reverse complement strand
TTAATTGTAAGTTATTTGAAGACTAACTTGATGACATTGGCCACGTGGGTGGCACCGATCCTACCGATCCTAAATTTTATTATGGGATGGAGATTTATTAAGTATACGCAAGGGGAAAATACTATTATGTTTGTTATTGAACCTCTGGTAGGTATTCATGATTTGGTATATCTACCGGACGGCGAATCGTGGAAGAACTATGCTCCAGATTTGGCAAAAGATAGTTATTTAGAAATAATCAGTTATATTAAATTAATAAGACAATAGTTTATTATTTTATCAGATTGGTATATAATATTATATAATAGTTTGAATTGGAGGTAGTAGATATGGAAAATGAAAATAATAGAATATATGATATTTTCTTAAACTGTTCTTATAGTCAATTAAAGATGTTATTTAAGAAGGCCAAGAGCAAAGAAGAGCAGGATTTTTATATTATGTTATCCAATATGGTTCTACAAAGAGAACAAGAAAGGGTAATAGGTAAATAATTATGCCAACGTACACTATATTTGCAGGCGTTAATGGTGCCGGTAAAACATCAATTTATAAGTCGATTTATTATAATGAAAATAAAGATGAAAAAAGAATAAATACTGATGAAATGGTGGCTCGTATAGGTTCTTGGAAAGATAATAATCTTCAAATGAAATCTGCTAGAGAAGCAGTTAAATTAATAAAGAGGTATATATCAGAAAAAATATCATTTAACCAAGAGACTACGTTATCTGGTAAAAGTATGATTAAAAATATAAAGATGGCAAAAGAAAACGGATTTTATATGGTTATGAATTATATAGGAGTTGAAAACCCTGATATTGCAAAGGATAGAGTTAAGATAAGAGTAAGTCAAGGTGGTCATGGAATACCTGAGGACACCATTGAAAGAAGGTATTATGCTTCACTAAAGAATTTAAAAGGTGTTATTGAAATATGTGATGAAATCAATGTGTATGATAATACAGAAATATTTAAGGAAATAATTGATTTTAAGGATGGTAATCTAATTTGGAAAGATAAAAATATGCCAAGCTGGGCAAAAAATATATTAAATGAGTAGCTTAATATGAATAAAGAGGATATTTTCTACTCATAAACTTTCTCAAGGATTATGCCGTTCTCAAAGCTGCCTCTTTCTTCTTTTTTAGAATTTCTTGCTGGATAATTATGAAATAGAGCATACTTTAAGCATTGATGACGCTGTAGATGATATGATCATAGTGACTAAGAATAATGGGGGTATGATACAATAATTTTGTAATTATCAAGAACTATTGTTGTAAGAAAATTAGAAGATATTCAAGTAAGCTATGAAAATGTAATACACATTTTCATAGCTTTTATTATTTTGAACTGCTAGAAGGCAAATTTTTATCTTTGGCGAATGTTAGCATATAAATATGAGGATATGAAAGGCATGGCAAAGCTTGAATATATTATTCAAAAGCTTAAAGGAAGGAGTATTGAACTACCTACAGTACCTAAAATAAAAAAAGTCCCTGTTTGGTTTTGCGCATCAACTGATGGAAATATGATTTTTATTGATAAAGCTTCAAATATACCAGAGTACCCTTTTCCAATACGGTACTATTATCAATGTTCCACAAGTGACAGTCACCATTACTTTTTTTAGAAGTCGCTACTTATGATAGTGACTTTCTATATTATAATAAAAGTAACTAATTATAAGGAATAAGGACGTTAGATTGTGGCTAAAATTTTAAATATATAGATATTAAATAATTTGAGGTGAGTATAATATGGGAAGTGAAAATAATAAGTTCAATATAGATAATAATGGTTTTGATGATGATGATTTTATAATGTCTCCTAAGGTAGACTTTGTATTTAAGCTCATTTTTGGAGATGAAAAGAATAAAGGCGAATAACTTTAGACAAAATACACACAAGATTTCACATTTTAGAAGATGAAACCGGATATAAACTAACAGATGTTTTAGAAATACATTTTTTAGAGTTTCCAAAGCTTGCAAGGTTAGATAGATTAAAAGATATTGATGATCCTATTTTAGAATGGCTTAAATTTATTGATGCGAAGTCAAAGGAGGGTATGGAAATGTTAGCAGAAAAAAATGATAACATTAAAACTGCCTATGAAATATTGCAGAGAGTAAGTAAAAGCAAAGAGGCTAGGATGGCATATGAAGCTAGGCAGGCAGAAATTATGGACCAGCTAACCAGAGAAAAGAGTGCTAAGGAAGAAGGAATAAAAGAAGGGATAAAAAAAGTAGCTAAAAACTTGCTAGACGTGCTTGATGATGAGACGATAGCAGCTAAAACAGGATTATCAGTTGAAGTTGTTAAAGAACTAAGAAAATAATATATGTCTGGTAGCGAGTGTAAGTATAGAGAGGGTTGTTTGTAGGGGAATTATAAAATAAATGAAAATGCTCATTTAAGCTATGAAAATGTAATAGACATTTTCATAGCTTTTATTATATAAAAATTTTATAAGGCAAATTTTTTTCTTTGGTGAATGATACCATATAAATATGATCACAGAAAAAATTAAAAGGCAAATAAGAAAATATGGATGGGGGAGATGAGGGTAGAGTGGAATTAATGGAATTTTGAAAATATAATGTAGAATTTTGAAGTGAAATGGATATGTTTAAAAAATAGGGGGTATATTAATATGAGTAAATTAGTAAATTGTAAAGCTTGTCAAAAGGAAATAGCAAAGGGGGTAAAGAAGTGTCCTAGTTGTGGAAAAGACCAAAGGAATTGGTTTGGTAAGCATAAAATAATAACTGGTGTAATAGTATTGGCAGTTTTCATTAAAATGGTTAGTGGAGGTGGAGACAGTGCGACAACTACACCAGTAGATACTAAAACTGCAACTGTCAGTACAGATACAGTAAAAGCTACAACACCTGCAGAACCTACCACAGCAAAAGTGAAAACATATTCAGATGGAAAATATTTAGTAAACAAAGATTTACCAAGTGGGTTGTATAGGGTAACATTAAATGATTCTGCATTAAAAATGGGATACGTAGAAAGATCAAAAGATGTAACAATGGAAATGGACAGCATTATTGCAAATATCCTTCTAACTGGAAATGGGTATGTAGAAATTTTGAAAACTGATGTAGCTGTTAAATTACAAGGGGTTACAATTGAACCTATTGTAATTAAAGACTTGAAGCCATCAATCAAAACTGAAGCAACTGATGGAGTGTACTTAGTAGGATATGACTTATCAGTTGGTACTTATAAGATAGCAGTAACAGATACTGCAACAAAAATGGGGTATGTAGAACGGTCAAGAAGTGTTTCTATGGGCATGGATGATACAATTGCAAATGAACTAGTACAAGGTTCGGGTTATGTAAAAATTGTAAAAGGTGATTTTGCAGTAAGATTACAGGGTGTAAAAATAACTCTTCAAAAATAATAAGTAAATTTGCATAAGTGAAATTAATTAAATATCAACATAAATAATATTCTGGTGTTTTATAAAGAGGGTTGTTTTGGGGTTTAAATAAAATAAAAGATATTCATAAAAGCTATCAAAATGTAATAAATATTTTGATAGCTTTTTTTATTTTAAAACTTTTACAAGGCAAATTTTTATCTTTGGTGAATGATACCATATAAATATGATGGTAGAAAAAATTAAAAGGCAAATAAGAAAATGTGAATGGGGGATTTTAATATGGATAAAGATTTAATGGATTTTTTAGGATTGGATGAAAATGAAATAATAACAAAGCAGGAAGATACAGATTCAGATAAGAATTACAATTATATAAATAATACATTAAAGGTGAAAATATTTTTAGTGGGAGTGCTTACTAATGAAAATATAAAAAAAATTAAAACTCAAAGCACAGAGAATAAAAAGTTTATTAATCTTAAGTATGTAGAATTTGAAGATTTAAAGAATAAAGATGAATCATTATATGAAACAGATTTTGTAGTACTAATTGGGGAATATGAAGATGCGAAAGGCATGACAAAGCTTGAATATATTATGCAACAGTCCCGAGTAAGGAATATAAAAACTGTATTGCTGCTAAGTATGAATAACTATATGGATAATAATTTAATAGGAGAGATATCAGCAAAAGTAGACGTACTGGTTCCCATTATAGATAAGTCGGTTCAGGAATATGAACAGAATGCATTTAGCTGTTTAGATAAAAAAATCTTAAGGCAGAGCTAGCACAGCAATATATAAATACTATGTTAGAATTTGCTCCAAAATGTGTAAGTATATTTGGACCACTTGATATAATAGGCACATTTGAACAACATAGGGGTATAGCTTATGTATCTTCAGCATCAGCTACTGGAAAAGGTAAAGCAGAGAAAGCAGCTGCTTTAGCTTTAAGTAATGTGTATAGCTTGAAAAACTATAAGGATTGTAAAATACTGTTATTGACCTTTTCAGGTGGTGAGAACTTAGGCCTTTTAGAAATAAATGATGCAGTGCAATTTGTAGCAGAGAGCTATGGCGATGATGGAACAATAATATTTACAGTGGTGATTGATAAAAGTATGGAGAGTGAGATGAGGGTGAGTATTATTGGGATATAAAAAAGATGATGGGCAGAAAGTGTTATTAAATATAAGAGGAAATTACGAGGGCACTAGTACTTTCGAAGTGCCAAAGGAAATCACAAGCTTAACATTTATGGTCTACGATAACGATGAGGCAATGTTATAATTTAAAATAAAATGATCAGTTGTAGGACGAGCCGCAAGAGAATAATAAAAAAAAGTTTTAATATGACTGTATTTCCTAATTTAGCATAACTACTATGATAGAATAGGATTATTGGGATTTTAAATAAAATATTAATTATAAAATATATTATAGAGAAAATATATGGAGGTAAAGTATGGGTGAGAATATTTTTGTTGAAAAGGTTTTAGATTATTTTAGGGGGCTTGAGGGTACTTTTGAATATAAGACACCAAAATATATAGGATATAAGGTTAATTCAAAATTGTATGCGGAGGTTCATGTTAATACTAATGACGTTACGATTCATGTTAATAAAAAATTTCTAACAGAGGATGATGTGAATAATCTGAATTTGGAGGTAGTGCCTGATAGTTTTATGTGGACATTAAATACAAAGATCAAATTAAATGAGGGTAGCAATTTAGAGAATTACTTTGATATTATTAGAAAATGCTATGAGGGAACAAAAGGTGGGTATGAAGAAAAACTTAGGAATAATATAAAAAAGTCAATAGAAGCAAATTATGATTATATTATTAAACCATATATTGATAAAGAAGAATATGTTTTTGAAAAGTTAATCCATAAATGGGATGAATTTATTAAATTTGATATAAGCAATAATAGTTTAGATGAGTTAAAATCTGACATAGAGTCCTTAGATAGATTTAGTTCAGGAGAAATTCTAAATAAATATAAAAATGAGGAGGATAAATATAACTTCTTAACTCTTTTATATGAAGTTGTAGCTTATGCTGATAAAAATGCCTACAACAAGAATGTTTACAATCAATATGAAGATAAGAGAACCCTTGCTTTAACCTTTGTAAGACAAAATGAATGGGTTAAAAACTTAATTAGTTATAAGAAGTATAGTGATTTAACTAAGGTTTCAGAGGTTATTAGGAATGTTATTACATATATCCTTAGTCCAAGTGACAAATTAACAGCCTTTAAGAATTCTAAATTAATTCAATTTATAAGGATTTTAAACCCTAATATTAAAGTAGAAAACTATTATGAAAAGCTATGTGAAACCATTTATAAAGAGTTAGATAAGTTTAATATTAAAGTTAAAAATGAAAAAAATAAAGGTGTAGTGTATGCACACATAATGTTTTCTAAGGAATTAGCAAAGTTATGGAATATAGAAAATAACTTTTTTAAAATTCAACCTTATAATGCTAATGGATTATCAAGGGAAGAGGTTGATGGATATCTGCAAGATAATGTTTTAGCATTAAAGGAAAAAAATATAATTACTGATGCTAGTAGTAAGAATATCTTTTACTGCGTTGATGGGAATAAAATTCTATTCTTAGGGACCTTTATAAATGAAGTTTCTGAAGAAAATGGATTATATTATAGGAGTTTTATTAAGCTAAGAGTTACGGATAAATCTGTAAATGAATTACCAAATGATAAAAATTGGGGTAATAAATTTAGCACAAAGCAGGTTATACGTGTAAAGCAAGAAGAAAAGGAAAGCTTCGAAAGCAGCGTATTAAATAATATATTTGAGGTTGATATAGATGTGTTGATTGAAGAAATAACAAATATGAAAACTTCAGAAATCGAAATCAAGAAAGAAGATACAGAGCTAGAAAAAGAAATAGTAGAGGTTGTAGAAGAAGAAAAGTTTGAAAAAGAAATAGAAACGCCATTAAATATGATTCTTTATGGGCCACCAGGAACAGGGAAGACTTATAATACCGCAAACTATGCGGTAAGCATAGTGGAGAAGAAAGAAATTGAGGAAGTTTTAAAGGAATCAAAAGAGAATAGAGAAAGTGTATTTAATAGATATAAAACCTATCTTTCAGACAAAAGAATTACCTTTACAACCTTTCATCAAAATTATAGCTATGAAGATTTTATACAAGGCATTAGAGCAAATACAAATAATAAGGATCAATTATCTTTTATAAAGCAGGACGGTATTTTTAAAGATTTAGTAGAGCGAGCTAAAAATGATATTGGAAACTATTATGTTATGATAATCGATGAAATTAATAGAGGAAATATTTCACGTATTTTTGGAGAACTTATTACCTTAATTGAGGACGATAAGAGACTGGGTGAAATTAATGAAATAGCAGTTACTCTACCCTCAAAGGAAACTTTTATTGTACCACCTAATCTTTTTATTTTAGGAACAATGAATACTGCAGACAAATCCATAGCTAATATAGATATAGCCCTTAGAAGAAGGTTTGACTTTATTCCTATGTATACAGATTATAGTTTAATTCCAGAATTTGAACATATTTTAAGACCAATAAATATGGCTATCTTTGAAAAGAAAAGAACTGGAGATTACCTAATAGGGCATGCATTCTTTATAAATAAAACCATGGACGATTTAAAGAATATTATAAATAAGAAACTTATTCCATTATTAAATGAGTATTTCTACTTAAATAGTGGTGATGTTATAGATATTCTAAGTAGGGGTGGAATTAGGGTTCGTGAAAATTTAGATACTTTTCAACTTGAATTTGACGGAATTGAGGAATAGCTATGAAATTAAGGGAGTTTGGGAAATTTAAAAAGCTTGAACTGGAATCTGTAAGTGAGTTTAGAGTTTATTTGAATGAAAGCTGGAAAAAAAGATATATCCTATATGATGATAGAACTTTATATAATGAAGAAGCTATTTATGGAGAACAGCGATTTTTAACCTTTGATGGAAACTTAGTAAAGGCTAGAAATTATGTAGGCTTTATTGGTTATGAGGGGGAGACTATAACTATTTATCCGAAGGTATTTCCAAAGGGAATTGTGGAGGAGGATATAGATGGGTTTTTAATGACAAATCTTCTATATTGGCTTCAAAAAAGTACTAAGATAAAGTTTCCTATTGTTGAAACTAATATAGATTTTAATAATAGAGACAGTTTTGTTGAGATACTTATCTATATTTTTAGTAAATTCACCTTAGAGGGTGTTTATAATAATCCCTACAATAGTTATGAAGAAATAGAAGAGGAACTGACCTATTTAAAAGGCAGACTAAATATTTCTGAATATATAAAAAGCAATATATCAACAGGAAGATGGAATTACATTAGTACCATTCATGAGCCATTTATATATAATAATAAGGTCAATAAAATAATTAAGTATGTATCAAAGATGATTTTAAGTGTAACTAAAAACAATAATAGTAGTGAAAATCTTAAGAGAATATTATTTATATTGGACGAGGTAGATGATATTCATTGTGGAGAAGATGGGTGTAACGGTATCAGGTTGAATAGGTTTAATAAGGAATATGAAACTATTTTAGCCTTATGCGAAATGTTTTTGAAGAATACATCTTTATCCTCTTGTAAAAATGCTGAGAAGCTAAATTTTTGCTTTTTAATACCAATGGAGCTGTTATATGAAGACTTTATATTTAACTTTATTAAAGAAAGGTATAAGGATAAATTCAAGGAAATAACTAAACAAAAGAGTAATCTTTACTTAGCAGATACTTATGTTAATGAAAAATTAGAGGGTAGAGCCTTTAATTTAAAGCAAGATATATACTTTAGGGATAGCACCGGTAATGTATTTATTTTGGACACAAAATATAAGCTGTTAAATGGTAACAAGTCTGATAAGTATGGCATTAAACAAGCTGATATGTATCAGATGTGTAGCTATGCTTTAAGGGGTGGTTATAAAAATTTGGTTCTTATTTATCCTGAAATCTGTGAGCTTAATGAGGCTATAAGGTTTGTTATAGATAGTGGATTTGGAGATGTTAAGATAAGTATTGACATCTTGCAGGTTAGCTTTGTTTTAGATTATGATGGTTTTAGAAATGGGGAGAAATCTGAATCTTTGTGTTCTATGAACAATGAGAAATTAATGAGGAACTTAGAAGGTGGATTGATTAGTATACCGATAATGTAAATCTAAAATAGAGCATACTTTAGTAACAAAAATTGAAAATTCATTTCCAATTTTTAAAAGGTGCCAGTCACCTTTCAGATATTGGTAGCGAAGCGGACAATATATGATGTTATAAGTGAAATTAATTAAATATCAACATAAATAATATTCTGTTGTTTTATAAAGAGGGTTGTTTTGGGGTTTAAATAAAATAAAAGATATTTAAAAAAGCTATCAAAATGAGGTTCAACAATATGAGCAGAATGCATTTAGCTCTTTAGATAAAAATAATCTTAAGGCAGAGTTAGCACAGCAATATATAAATACTATTTACTGTGGTCATTGATGAAAGTATAGAGAAGGGTGCTTGTAAGAGATTACGGATGCCTACAGATTAAAAAGATTTTAAAGGGTAGGAAGTTTTAAAAAATGTTGGAAACTCATGGTTTAATATTCAATGACATTATTTTGTATTTTAATGTGAGGAGCAGTATGATTATGCTATAATAGACTTATATCATAACCATAAGATATAAGAAAGTTTGCTTATAGGCATACTAAAAGTAAGAGGTGAATAGTATATGGAGGATAGACAATATTTTTTAATTTGGTGTATAGAAGCAGTAAAAAGAATTAAGGGTATCAGTGGGAGTAGCGTATATAATAAGTTAAAAGAGTGCGATTGTTTAAAATTTATCATTGATAATTATGAAGTAATTCATAGTGAAAGTGAAGAATATATAGTAGAGGATATAGTGGAGTTCTGTAAAAATAGAGGGGTACTGTTATGATACTTTATCATGGCTCCATAAAAGAAATACCTAGTCCAGCAATAAATATAGGTAGGGATAAATTAGACTTTGGAAGAGGATTCTATGTTACAGAATTATTCGAGCAAGCAAAAATATGGGCATGTAAACGAGCTAGTATATTGAATGGTAATCCTGTAATTTCTACTTATGAAATAACCAATACAAACGGATTAAATATTCATAGATTTGATGGTCCAAGTGAAGAGTGGCTCGACTTTATAGTAGCAAATAGAAAAGGCATTATAAAACCACATAATTATGACATTATAATTGGTGAAATGGCAGATGACCAAGTTTATGATAGTATAAATCTATATATTCGAGAGTATATACCAAAAGAAGAATTATTGAGACGTATTAAAATGCAGAAACGCAATCAGCAGGTTTGTATTGTAAACCAAGAAGCAATTCAAAGATTAAGGTTTATAAAGGGAGAATGTGTATGAAAGCAACAGTAATTGATGCATCTACATGGTTTGAAATAATAACAGAACTTGGAAAACAATTAAATATTACATTTGAACAGGCATTAGAAATAGTATATAATTCGAAAATGTATAAGCTTCGTGAAGATGAAAATACAGGTATGTATTGCAAAGCACCATTAGATATAGTAGATTTAATAAAATTTGAAATGCAAGGTGAATTAGAACAGGCATTGTTAGCAGGAAATTGAGTTGAAAATATGTTTTTCAAGGCAAATTTTTACCTTTGGCGAATGATACTATATAAATATGGCATTAAACAAGCTGATATGTATCAGAAAAGCTATGAAAATGTAATACACATTTTCATAGCTTTTATTAAGTTGAACTGTTAGAAGGCAAATTTTTATCTTTGGTGAATGATACTATATAAATATGAGAGCAGAAAAAAAATTACTTGCCAGGTTGGTGGAACCATTATTACTTTGTAAAGTGACAATATTCCCCTAATTTAGCAATGAAATAGTGATATAGTTGACATAGTGTAATTTAGAGATGAATATTGCAAATTAATTGCGTTGTTTGAGGTTCTCAATGGCAATTACCTTCTATAGTTAAAAATGTAAAAACACTTTTCATAGTAATGAAAGTTGGAAAAATAAAAACGGAATAGAGCATTGGGGGAGGAAGACAATATGAAATTTGATAAGGATATTTTTACGTTATTTAATAGGGTTGATTTTATATATCATAAGGGTGATGAAGGTATTAAAAAAGAATATGTTGAAGGATTTGAGAAATGGACGCTATGGTGTAATACATTAGCAAAAAAGGTAGATAAATTTGAATCTCCGATTATACAGAGCTGGCAGAATAGTGGACAGTTAGCTAGATATTTTTGGACACGTATAAAATTTACTCCTTTTATGGAGTCTGCATCTTGCGTTTCTATGCGTGCAGGTAAGGAAAGCTTTACTATAGAACTTAATTTCGAGTTTAAAAATGGAAGTAGTAGTTTGTTACAAGGGGAATACAATAAATTGCTTCTTGAAAATCTTGAAAATTGGGCTAGTACATATAATGTTGATTTAGACTTATTCTATATTTGTGTGAAAACAAATAAGTGCACCTTGAAGGAATATTTTAATAACTCTGAAAAAATCAACTGGTTTGCTAATACAAAAGGTATAAATATTAATATTGGAGTTTCCTTTGGGGTAGAAAAAGTTTTAGAACTTGATACAGAATCAGAAAAACTAATTGATATTCTTCAAAAATTAAGCTATTTATATGAAAAAGTGCAAAAGCCCAACCAAATTTATAATTCACTTAAAAATGCAGAGGAGCTAGTTCCCGATGTATATGATGGTAGTTATGAGCTGGTTAGGGAAACTGTAAAGGCATATGAAAAAGTTCCCTATGATAACTTAACCTTAGACGATCTAAATGCTATGTTCTTTATGTGCATTGGTACATTTAAACAGGGTGTTGAAACTAAGAAACAATTTGTTGGAAAATCTAACTTACCTGAAAATGAAAAAAAGAGAATTTTAGATTTAATAGATAAGATTGTTGATAAGTCAAAGGACTCTAGATACACACATATTAGTGAAAATCTTGGTGGGTTTGGCATGTTTGGTGAAGCAGTGGGTTCTTTACGTGCAAGCTATAAAGATACTGATCAAATAACTGGGGCAAAAGACTTTATTAAGCTATGCATTAATATTAATAAAATCACTGATGATGAAGAAATTTTTACTTCCTGTGAAATTGTATTAAAAGTTGGTGTTAAAGGAATGCAAACAGGAAAGGTATCTAAAATTTTGCATTGTCTAAAGCCTTATACCTTTCCAATTATTAATGAGAGACAAGGTAAAGGTACAAGTGCTTACGATTCACTTGGCATAAAATTAATTAAAGCTGATAAAGCAGCTAACTATATTGAAAATGTAAGAATAATTAAAAATTATAGAGATAAATATTTTAACTTTAAAAATTATAGGGTAATGGACATAGTTGAAGAAGATACAACACAAATAGAGAATACTACACAAATAGAAAATATAGTACCAGTAGTAAAAGATCCCCCAGAGCCTCTTGTATACAATACCTATTCAAAAGAACAATTTCTAGAAGATGCTTACATTACAGAAGAGAAGTACAAGGTAATTGTTAGTCGACTAGAAAAAAAGAAAAATATTATTTTACAAGGCGCTCCTGGAGTGGGTAAAAGCTATCTTGCTAAAAAAATTGCTTATTCAATATTGGGAACTATTGATGCAAACAAGGTACAACTTATACAATTTCATCAAAGTTATTCCTATGAAGATTTTATTATGGGCTATAGGCCAAACAAAGAGGGTGGCTTTGATATTATAGATGGAGTTTTCTATAAGTTTTGTAAAAAGGCTATTGATAATCCAAATGATAAGTTTTTCTTTATCATTGATGAAATTAATAGAGGTAATCTAAGTAAAATTTTTGGCGAGCTTATGCTACTAATTGAGCCAGATAAACGTGGAGTGAATTTTGCTATGTCTACAGTGTACTCTGAAAAGGAATTTTACATTCCAGATAACTTGTATATTATTGGACTTATGAATACTGCAGATAGAAGTCTTGCTTTAATTGACTATGCTCTTCGCCGCAGATTTAGTTTCATCGATATTGAGCCAGCTTTTGGTGAGAATTTTATAAAATACACGGACCAATTTAAACTTACAAATTTAGATAAGGTTTTAAATATTATAAGAGTAATTAATGATGAGATTGAAGTGGATGAGTCACTTGGAAAAGGCTTTAAGATTGGCCATAGTTACTTCTGTAATTTAGAAAAGGCTGAAAATGGTGAACTTCTAGAAATAATTGATTGCGAGATTATACCACTTTTAGAAGAGTATTGGATTGAAAGTAACGCTAAGGTTAAAGATTATTCTCAAAATTTACGCGAGGCCGTAAGTAATGAGTAAGGTTAATAATTATCAATTAAAGATACCCATCAAAAATATTTATTATATGCTTTCCTATGCTTTTAATGTGCTTAGGCAGGACGGGTTTGCTCAGCTTAGCAGTGAGAATTTTGAAAATATATATGAATTATTATGTGAAATTCTTATAAAGGGTATAACGGAACAATTAAAACGGGGTATTTATAAAGAATATAATCCTATTGAAGAAGAAATACCTGTTTTGCGTGGGAAAATAAGCATAACAGATTCTATTAAGTTAAAGGCAGCGTCAAGCACAAAACTTCATTGTATTTATGATGAATTTAGCAGTGATAATATGTTAAATCAAATACTGAAAACCACTTGCTTGGCACTAGTTAGAAATTCTAATGTAAATAGTAAGCAAAAGAAGAAGCTAAAGAACTTGATGATGTATTTTGGAGAAGTGAGTGAAGTTTCTATGAAGACAGTGGACTTTAAAAAGTTAAATTATCACAGAAATAATTTGACTTATAAAATGCTAATTAATATTTGCTATCTTATATGGGAAGGACTTATTGTTAACGAGCAAAATGGGAAATACAAGTTTATGGATTTTATAAAGGATAAACAAATGGCAAAATTATATGAGAAATTCGTATATGAATTTTATAAAAAGGAGTGCCCAGGTGTAAGCGTTAATTATCAACAAAAAATCAGCTGGAAGACTGATGATGGATATATAGATTTATTACCTAGTATGAGTACAGATATTTCTTTAACTAAGAATAATCACAGGCTCATTATTGATACGAAATTTTATCCGGAAGCTATGCAGAAAAACTATTTGAGTAAGAATAAAACCTTTATTTCAGCTAACTTATATCAAATTTTTGCTTATATTAAAAATAGTGATTTTAGTGGTGAAGTAGGCGGTATGTTACTTTATCCAACGGTGGATTATGATTTAAATGAAGATTATAAATTAAGTGGTAATAACGTATTTATAAAGACTGTTGATTTAAATAAGGATTTTAAGGATATTTCAAAGATATTAAGAGATATTGGTGATTTAGTATAACAATATAATTTTTATTGATAAAGTTTCAATAAAGCATCTTAAATAGGTATAAATAAATAGCACTGACTTGAGGTTAGTGCTATTTATTTACCCTAAAACTGTGATCTTAAATGGAGTAAACTGAACAATTTTGATTTCAATGTGACAAGATTCCCCTAATTCAGCAAAACATAAGTGATAGAATGAGTTAAATGGCATTTTAACTAATAAAATGTAAAAATCACTGTAAGGCAAAGAGGATAATGAGAAAAACTTGCCACTTGCCACGTGGGTGGCACCAAAGGAGAACGCAAATGCTTAAGTATAGTGCCAATTATGCGTATACAAATAATAATTTCGTTATACAGAATATGAATATAAAAAATATAGAAAATAATAAAAATAATAATAAAAAATATTATGCTAACATTTGTATAATGAAAAATTTATTGCAAAGAGGAACTCCCACAAATATGTCAAAATTTCTTGCGGAGAAGGTAGGAGAAATAGATTTAACTAATGATAGGGAAAAGATTTATCTTATAGATACAGAAAAACCAATCTGGTTAAATACCATTAAAGGTGATGATGAAAAAAAATTCTACCCAGCTAAGTATTTTTTTGATAGTCTAATACCAAAATACATAAGTAAATATGCATATATTCAGCAACTTATGCTGCCAGAAGTTCAGATTAGTGAAATTACTGGGAAAGAGGAAAAGCAATTTGTAGATGAGCAGGTGGATTTTTATTTGCCACAGGCTAAACTTGTTATTGAGATTGATGGCGGATCTCACCTGGCGAATAATGGACATAAGGGGCATGAAGGAGAAGTTACTAGTAAAAATGATGATGCAAGAGATGAATACTTAACTCAAAATGGTATTGAAACTGTTAGGATAAGTACTAGGGATTTAAAAAATGAGAATGCTACTTTTATTAGGAAAATGGATTTAATAGAGCTTAGATGTGATGAGAATAGAGGAAAACTACAGCCTTATCAGGCTTATTTTGCTATGCCTACAAAATATAAGAATAAGCAAAACTGGAATATAAAATTGAAAGCTACAGCTATTATAAGACTTCAACTTACAGTACTAAGTTTGCTTGAGGCAAATATATTAAATTTAGATGATGCAGAGTGGAATATAGAGCTTATACAAAGAGATGTGGATGATTTTGCAAAGGTTGCTGTAGAAGATTTATTTTTATGGTTTGATAACTTATGTAAATTGTCAAAAATCCAATTTAATAAGCCTAAGTTAAACATAGTAAGCAAGGGTTCTTATGACGAATTTCATTATAAGAAAGATATAATACATATTGATTTTAGTATGTTAAAAAGATGGACAGATGAAAATGAAATTCATAAGAATATAGTATTTGTAAGGAATGATTATATAGAGGATGTAGATCATTTTAAAGTCAGCACTACAGATCCAGTCAAGTACAATATAGTACAAGATGGGGAGGATAGTGATATACCTGCCTTAAAATTTTTGCTTAAGAATATATTTGGGTATGATGATTTTTCGTCTGGTCAGTTACCTATAATAACAAATACTTTGAGAGGCAAGGATACCATAGGACTACTGCCTACAGGAGGTGGAAAATCCTTATGCTATCAATTTGCTGCCTTGCTTCAACCTTGTATAAGCTTTGTAGTTGTGCCAATTAAATCTCTTATGTATGATCAAAAGGAAAATTTAGATAGTAAATTTATAACTAAAACTAATTTTATAAGCAGTGATCAAAAGGCAGAAGAGAAAAATGCCATAGGGAAGGATTTTTCTAAAGGAAAATATTTTTTTATATGGATTTCTCCTGAAAGATTTCAGATAAGGGAATTTAGGAATTACTTAACGGTGTTAAATGAGGAGCAAACCATAGCGCTCGCAGTTATTGATGAAGTACATTGTTTATCTGAGTGGGGGCATGATTTTAGAACTTCTTATCTTAATTTATGTAAGACTATTGAAAAATATTGTCCTAGCACAAACCTTTTAGGACTTACAGCCACTGCATCCCTTAATGTATTAAAGGATATTTTAGTAGAATTTAAGGCGGAACGTGAAAATGTAAAAACCATATTAGAATATACAAGGCCAGAACTTGGATTTAAGATTTATAGGGATAGTGGGGAAAATAGTGAAAATAAATATAGATCATTAGAAAGTTTAATGGACATGTTTGATAAAAAATCTGTATTTAAAGTTGATGATAAAAAAACTAAAAGTGGACTTATATTTACTGTAACTAAAAATGGACCAATGGGCTGTTATGGTCTACATAAGAAGATATGGCAAAAGTACCCGGAAGTGGCTAAGTGGTACTCAGGGGAAATACCAGAGGAAACTAGTTATAAAAACGGTAAAAAAACTAAAACCATGGTGATGGAAAAGGAAGAATTTAATAATTATAAGCAGAAGGTACAAAGTGATTATAAACAAAACAAGTATTCCTTACTTATTGCAACTAAAGCATTTGGTATGGGGATTGATAAACCCAACATAAGATATACAATTCATTATGGCATACCGGGGTCCATAGAATCACTGTATCAGGAAGCAGGTAGAGCAGGAAGGGATAAAGAGAAGGCAACTTGTTATATTTTATATACTAGCGAAATATTAGATGAAAGCAGTATGAATAAATTATTTGATCTAAATACCACTATTGAAGAAATTAAGGAAATCAGTGAATCTAGTGGGTATAAAGATGGAAGAGATGTAATGAGAAATTTCTTCTTATGGATACAAAATAATAAAGGTGTAGATGTTGAAGCAGATTTTACTTATGAGTTATTTAAAAAATATGCACAGCAAGAAAAAAAGGTGATAATTAATTGTAATGAGGTATTAAACCGTTTAAGCAGTAAGGGAATTAACAGAGAAAATGTTTTTCCTTTGACTCAAAAGGCTATTTATAGATTAAGCTTACTGGGTATAGTTGAAGATTGGACCATTGAAAAATGGAGTAGCAATGGGTCTTATGAGGTAAGCTTTTCTAAGTTTGGTGAGCAGTCTGTTAAAGACACATTATTAACATATGTAAGGAAATATGAGTCAGAGGGTGAAGTACATAAAGGAAAGTATGCTTTGATATCTAATGATATAAATTTGAACGAATATGAAAAATCCATAAAGTTATTAATCCAATGGAATTATGATAATGTGTTTTACAATAGAAGACAATCGCTTAAAAACCTAGTTGAGTTATGTGAAAACTATGCAGTAGGTAAGGAAGAAGAGTTTAAAAGAAGTATAGAATCCTACTTTAAATTTAACGAATCCACCTATGTACTTGAGCATATTTCCGAGAATCCAAAGGAGTATAAAAAATGGTTTGAGGTATTACAAAAAAAAGATGGTAGTTTAATTGATAAAAGTGATATTGAAAATTTAAAATCAGGCATAAGCAGATACTTAGAGAGCTTTAGGTTTAATACAGGATTGAATTTTCTAAGTGGAATAATAAGACTTGTGGTAGATGATTTTGACAATACGGATGGACGAGACAGATTAGATTCTGCCTTTAAGAAGATAATGGGATTGAATGACAAAGGTGAAATGGAAATGAATGATGAAGATAAAAAGGATATATTAGATAACTCACTGCAAATAGCAAAACTACTTGATGATAAAAACAAACAATATTTAAGTGAGGTAATGTGTAAATATTATAAAAATCACATAGTAGATATTTATAAATCCTTGGAGGATAGCAATAGTTTAAATTTAGTAATTAGAGATTCTGTGCAAAGATTAGAAAACTTAGGAGGAAAATTTATATGATAGATGTGGATAGATTAAATGATACTATAACAGAATTAGAGCAGCAGTCAGAAAAAATGAAGACTGCATCACAATACTATGAGCAGTTAATGAAAATAAGTGAGGAGATAGCAGCAACTTCAAGTTCTCAAACAGAGATAAATGAAAGAGTTGGAGGAACCATAGAGCAGCTAACAAATTTAAAGGAAGATAATAAGCAAATTATTAAAGGATTTAAAACTAGCAATGATAAAATCGCAAAGGATCTTAAAAACCTTGAAGAGGAAGTGCTAAAAAATGTACAAGCACTTTCTAGTGAGAACAATAAACTATATTCGGAGTATCAGAAGTTTCTTAATTCTAAACTTGAATTATTCAAGTCGGATATGCAGCTTGAAATAAGAGGAACGGTTAGTAGAATGCAAAGTTCTATGGAAAATGAGTTGAAAAAAATCCAGGAAGAGGCAAAGAGGGATTCAAATGAAAATAAAGTGGCTTTAGAGAAAATAGAAAATAACATTATGAGCTGTTTTGAAATTCAAAGTAAGAAAAACAAGATTAATATGTTTATTATGGTGGGGGTATTTATTGCGTCTGTGATAAGTTTGGTGCTTAATTTTCGTTGATATTTGGTGAGACTAAATTTATGTGTATATTCTATTTTATTGGGGGTAATGTAATGACGAAATTTGAAATTGTTAGGCAAATATTAGCTAGTGATATTATCGGTTGGGTTTTAGCTTTTCTTGGTGGATTCCTGGTATTTAAAGTTGTAGATAATATGCAAACAGCTATAGAAAGGCATAATGTTATTAAGGATGTTGAAAATTCAATAAATGCACTATTTTCACAACCTATTGCCAAGTCAAATAAATGCAACCTAGCGGGGAATAATCAAGAAATAAATAATGTGACTGTTAGAACAGTACTTCATGATAATTCACCATGGGAAGAATATATAAAAGATGAAACTGAAATAGTGATTGAAGATAATCAAAGATTTGTACAAATTAGAAAATTAGAAGGGTATAGGGAGTATATATCAACCCAGGCAATACATGAATCACTAATTTTATTTAGACGTATAGAGAAGCTTTATAAAGATTCTATATTAAAACCAATAGATTTAGCGGATATATGGAGAGAGATTTTACCCTTTGCTACATCTGGAAGGCTTAGATTTTATAAGTCATATTTAGGGGAGAATGATATTAAATCGCTTGTATTTGTATTGTTTAATACAGTTTTAGCTTGTGAAAAATATAAAATAGATAATGCAGTTGAATATTTTGCAAAAGATTTTTTGAAGAATGAAGAATTGCGAGAATATTATACTGAAAATAGTAGATATACTTTTAAGGAGAGATTTAAAATTGGGAAATTCTTTAGAATTATAGGTAAATATGAATAAACTTGAAGTTAGGAAAGTGTGTAAAAATTTTAAACAGTAAAATATCATTAAAAAAGTTATCAAAGTGTAAAAAATATTTTGATAACTTTTTTAATTTTTAGGTAAGAAGGCAAATTTTTACCTTTTGAAAATGATACCATATAAATATAAACATAAAAAAATGAAAAAGGAATTAAGAAGTTGCCACTTGCCACATGTGTGGCACTTATTTGATAATTTTGTAGGGAGAGGATAATTATGAATCTAGTATTTGCTTACGGGAGTTTGACCAATAGGATGGAAATTGAAAGGACTTTGAAAGAGGATGGAGCTGAGAAGGACTATGTTGTACTTGGAATAGGAAAGCTTGAAGAATACAAATTAGCATTTACAAAGGAATCCGCTAAATGGAATGGTGGGGTACTTGATGTTGTAACTTCAAGACAGCATGACTATGTTCTTGGACTGGTCATAGAGGTTAGTGACAGGGCACTTAGGGCAATTGATAGAAGAGAAGGAGTTAGTGTAGGTGCTTATAAGCGTGAAACTGTAGGTGTGGATTTAGGTGGAGAATTGGTGGAAGCAATTGTTTATACTGTAGTTAATAAAGAGATTAGTGGAGTGAAAGCTTCGACGGAATATGTGAGCAAAGTTGAGACTGGAATGAGGAAAGAAGGATTTCTAGAAGAATATATCAATAAATACCTTATAGGTGAGGTTACTGAAGACTGCAAACATAGAGCTTTATTATATCTAAGAAGCAAAGATCATGCTCAAGGTTTGTTTGAACTTGCACATGCGGCAGGGATAGATCTATGGGATATTCCCATATTGGTAGATTCCTTGACAAAAGATGGATATATAAGACAGCACAAAGGAGATGCTGGTAAATATGATTTAAGTGCAAGGTACTTTACAGTTCGTGAAAAAAGAAAAGAAATAGATGACATGCTTTTAAAAGAACTAAAGAAAAGCTTGATACCTTATGAAAGCATAGATTGTGTTAATTCAGATCTGAATCATAAAACCATGGCTTGTATGAATTGCTTAACCACCCACAAGGATGGGGAAACCTTCTGCAGAAAATGCTCAAGTGCGCTTAGTGAGATTGATACTCCAATGCTTGATATAATGTTTGATTTAAATAAAAAGGGATATAAAACTGAGTTTTGCTGCTGTGGTCACCCTACATTAGAGTCCTTTTATTCTGCCTATTTTGTTGTTAGTGGGATTATAGATTAAGTAACAGTACCAGAGGGATTTACCATGAAATGTAAGGATCATAAAACAACGATAACTTCTATATATGTTAAAAAGAAATTAAAGCTAAGAACAGTTGATCTTGAAGAATTAGCGAAAAAGAATTTGAGGAAGCTTAGAGAATGGGTTATAGAGCTGCCAGATCAGCTAGGTAATTAAAATGGGAAAAGTGTTTGTATATGGAACTTTAATGAGGGGACGTAGTAATTATAAGTATTACCTTGAGCATTCATCCTTTTTAGGGATTGGATTAATTCAAGGGTATGCTCTGTATGATCTTGGCTTTTATCCTGGTATTATACTTGATGAAAATGAGTGTACAAAGGGTGAAGTTTTTGAGGTGGATAATGAAACAATGTCAAGGCTTGATAGACTTGAAGGGGAAGGTGATTTGTATTTAAGAAGACTGGTCAATGTGGAGATGGATAATGGATTAGCTCATGATGCTTATGTATATGTATGGAATGCAAGGGTTAATATTGAAAGAAAAGTAGACTTTGTTAATCAGCCTTGGAAGCAAGAGGAAAGGGAAAATAAAAAAAATGAGGAGCATTCCTGTTATGAATTAAAATGAGGTTTGAAAAAAAGAGCACCTACTGA
>CAYXOL010000076.1:0-21488 GCA_964467165.1 uncultured Clostridium sp. | reverse complement strand
AATTCCTCTTTTTCACATTTTCTAATACTTGTTGAATATAAGCTTTTGTCTCCATAACTTAATCCCTCCTAAAAATGAATGTTTTATTTCAATTTAATATTAACATGCATACTAAATTGCTTTATAGTTAGTATATTCTATATGATTTTCATTATTCCTTCTTTATTTCTAAAAAGAATTCTTTTTTTTCAAAAAAAGAGTAAACATTTACATATAATTATTTTAAAGGAATATTCTAGCGGTGTTATTTTTCATTCTTGTCATTATAGGAATAAACTTCATATTCTTCCCATATACTCTCCAACGTAGAGAATGTTTTTGAAATTTTTTCTTTTTCTCGAAGTCCAACAGCAATAATCAATGCATTTATTACGCTAAGTGGTGCTACTAAAGAATCAACAAATGAGGCCATATTACTTTGTGCTATTAATGTATAATCAGCCCTAGCCGCTAAGGGAGATAATAAACTATCGGTGATTGCCACAACATCTGCATTTCTACTTTTAGCAAAAGCTAATGCTTCAATAGTTCTTGTAGCATACCTTGGAAATCCAATACCAATTACTACGTCTTCATCAGAAACATTAAGGATTTGTTCAAATATATCGCTAACTCCATAGGCAACAACCTTAACATTATCTAAAATAAGATTTAGATAAAATGCTAAGAACTCAGCTAGTGCCGAAGAACTTCTAAGTCCTATTATGTATATCTTTTTAGCTTTAAAAAGTGAATTTACTACATCGTCAAAAGTTTTGTGATTTATCTTTTCAAGAGTGGCACGAATATTTTCCATATCTGCTTTTAATACACCTTTCAATGCATTTTCTTGTGTAATGAAGTCATTAGATAACTCAATTCTTTGCACTGTTGTCAATTTGTTTTTAATTAATTCTTGTAGTGATTTTTGCAGTTTTGGATAACCACTAAAACCTAACTCATTAGCAAATCTTACAACCGTAGACTCACTTACCCCTACACTAGATCCCAATTTTGCAGCTGTCATAAAGGCAGCCTTATCATAATGCTTTAAAATGTATTCTGCTATTAATTTTTGTCCTTTACTTAATCGTGGAAATTTGACTTGAATAGACCTCATCAAATCTTGTTTATTATTTTCCATCGTAACCCCAACCTTTCTATGTTAACTATGCATAAATGAAATAAAAATTTCATTATATCATAAAGTGAAATATTTATTTCATTTTATCATTTATTGAACATAGTTTCAACGAATTATTCATTTTTTATAATATTTTGGCTGTTTTTTATTTTAAACAGACAAAATATCATTGATACTTTCATTATTCCTTCAAGAACCACTAATATTTTATAATTATAGGTTCTTTAAATATTTTATTTCTTCCTCAGTCAAGTTCCTCCATTCACCTTTCTCCATATTTCCAAGTTTTATCTCGCCAACTGAAACTCTTTTCAATGCAATAACTGGGTGACCTATAGCATCACACATTCTTCTAATTTGACGATTTTTACCCTCATGAATAGTGATTGTAACTTTGCTGTTAAATCCAATTCTCTTATTCATTTCAAAATTTGCCTTCGCAGTGATATACCCGTCAATATCTATGCCATTACAAAAATTAGATATTTCTTCCTCTGATGCACATCCCTCTAATAAAGCTATATAAACCTTATTAATCGCTTGTCTTGGATGAATTACCCTATTATAGATATCACCATCATTAGTTAATATAATTAAACCAGATGTATCATAGTCTAAGCGCCCTATGGGGTATATTCTTTCTTTTGTCTTAACTAAATCTAAAATGGTTTTTCTATCTTTCTCATCTTTTACTGTACATACTATTCCTTCAGGTTTATTTAATGCAATGTACACCTTGTTTTCTTCTATATTGATAATTTTATTATCTACATATACTGTATCTTTATCAGGGTCAACTTTATGTCCAAGTTCTGTAACTGCTACATCATTTACTTTTACTCTCCCTGCTGTTATTATTTCCTCACATTTCCTTCTTGAAGCAACTCCACAACTAGCCATGAATTTTTGCAAACGTTCTTCCATCAATACCACTTCCTAATATTATTTTATTTAGTTTATAAATAAGTCTTCATAAAGGATTATATAAGTATATTACTAAAAAATCAATTAGAACTACTAATGCTTTTTAGCACATTAAAAATAATAGACACACTATCAGTACAATTCCTAATATAAATACTGAATAAGTTAAACTATTCATGTTATAGAATATATCTTCCATTTTCTTCTTTATACTTACTATATCTACCTTTTCCGCTTCAATGTCTTTCTTGCACATCTTGGTTTTAATACTAAATAACTTAATAACCCTATTTTTTATTTTCCTTTTAATAGATTTTTCATAATCAATTTCTAATTTACCAATTGAATCAATACCATCGCCTATAAATGTAACACTATTAACTACTGCACCGTCAATTACATGAAAAATAAATGAACTAACAAAAATAAAACTTTTTCCTAAAGGCTTATATATATGTTTTTCTAAACTGATCCAATTTAAAGTTGGGTTTACATAATACCAATTAGTCCCTTCACCTTTTTTTAACACTCTTCTTACAAATCCCATATAAATTATGATACCAATTAATATTATTATCATAGAACTTTTAATATTATCCATAGTGTAGAAATTTACTGCTAGTGGCTCTGCATCCCCAAATCCCTCTAAGGCTTTATCTAATACATGCAAAATCATTTTAGGATTTAGACCTATATATATACTCATTAAACTAAGTATAACCATTGGAACAAGCGCCCTTTCACTTATCCTTGCCTTTACCTTTTCAACATCATGATTACTTTTCTCTATAAACACAGCCACAAATATCTTAAGTAAATAGGCTACGGTAAAAGCGCTACTTATTATAAACACAATTTCACATATTTTGAAAAATGACCCATTATACATATGCTGAGCTTCAATAATTGCCTCATGAAGCATTGTTTTGCTAGTGAACCCATTAAAACCTGGCATTCCTATAACAGATAAGACTCCTATGAAAAATAACATTTTCAATATTATTTTATTAATTCCAAATCCACCAATTTTATTTATACTAACCTCATTTAACACCATATATATGGTTCCTGTACCCATAAATAATAGTGCTTTAAAAATACCATGGTTTATAACGTGATATAGTGTACCATAAATAGCTATTGTTCTATGCTCTTTCAAAATCCCTATAAGTCCTACTCCAACAAGAATGTATCCAATTTGACTCATACTACTGTAAGCAAGGATTCTTTTAATGTTTCTCTGCATCATGGCGAGAAACCCACCGATGAACATATTTAGAAAACCTAATATTAAAATAACAATAGAAATTATAAAATCTCCACTCATAATAACTTCAATAGTTAATATGATTCCAAATATACCGGTCTTAGCTAAAACCGCAGACAACACAATCGTTGCAGGTGTGGGTGCAGCTGGATATGCCTTGGGTAACCATATATGTAATGGTACCATTCCTGCTTTTACACCAAACCCAATAATTATTAAAGATACAATAAGATACTTTATATCACCTAATCTACTTACTGAAACCCTAAGCTGACTAATATCTAGTGTCTGAGTATAATTATATAGTAAAAACAATCCCATAAGCAGGATAAGCCCACCTGTCACTGCCATTACAATATAAGTATTCCCTGCATCGTGGGAATAGTCATCTTCATCATTAATTATTAGTGCATAAGATGTAAAAGACATAATTTCAAAGAATGTAAATAGATTTAAAAAGTTTTCCGATATAAATATTCCAATAGTACTGGCTAGTGTTAACATAAAAAACAAATAATATCTATTTCTGTTTTTATGATTCACTAAATACTGTGTTGAATACATGGTAGTTAAAAACCATATCATAGCTGTAAGCCAAACAAAAACATATCTAAACATATCTAATTTCAAATGAAGACCTGTACCCATAATATAAGGTATAGATATTTCTATTTGCCCTGCTACAACATATTTGTATAATATTGTGGTAACCGCAAACACAATAGCCGTCATCATAATATTAAAAACATCTCTATATTTTTCATTTCTTCTTCCTATAATAAAACCTACAAAAGAACCAATTAATGGAAATAGCAAAATAAAAAGCAAATATATAGTTGGGTTCAATATAATTCTCTCCTTTCTTAAATTACCTCGCTAGCAATTTCCTGTATAAATGAGATAATCATATTTGGAAATAGTCCAAATAAAACCACTAGGACTGTTATTGCAACTATTGGCACTAACATTTTCATTGGCGGTTCCTTAACTATAGTGTCCTCTCCCTTTTTGAAAAATGCTTCAGTTATAACAGGTAAAAGGTATAATGCCGTTAGTAATGCGCTTAAAAGCAATATTGCTGGAAAAATCATTTTTCCTGCTGTAAGTCCACCTTGAGCCAAATACCACTTACTAACAAACCCGTTGCTAGGTGGAATTCCGATTAATGATATAGCAGCTATAGCAAAACATGCCATTGTGATTGGCATCTGTTTACCAATACCTCTAATTTGACTAATATCCGTTTTGCCCGTGGTGTAGATTATGGCTCCAACACAGAAAAAAAGTACAATTTTAATTAGTGCATGGTTAATTAGGTGAAGCAGACCTCCAACAAATGCATCCTCATTTAAAAGAACTATACCTAGTAAAACATATCCTAATTGGCTAATCGTTGAATATGCTAGCCTCTTTTTTAAATTATCTTGATGCAATGCTAGGAATGAACCCAGTAAGATTGAAATTACTATCAGAATACTTAAAAATATATTTACATGAAGTGCCTTAATTATTTCTGCTCCAAATATAAAATAGCTCATACGCACAATGGCAAAAATCCCAGATTTTACAACTGCAACTGCATGAAGTAGTGCACTAACAGGTGTTGGCGCCACCATTGCTGCTGGCAGCCATGAATGGAATGGTACAAGGGCAGCTTTAACTCCAAACCCTAAAAACATTGCAACATAACTTATTAAATATAGATTTCTATTATCATTTGTTATTGCAGGCAAAATTCCTCTAGCACTAAATGTAGTATCCTTAGTGATACTAAATAATAAAATCATTCCAAGCAAAACTAGTGTCGCTCCTACAAAAGAATATATTAGATATTTTTTCCCGCTTTTCAGTGCTTCTTTAGAATCTGTGTGTATTACAAGGGGGAAAGTTGAAAGGGTAAGTAGTTCATAAAATGTATATAGTGTTATAAGATTTCCTGAAAAAGCAATCCCCATGGTTACCCCAAGTGTTGCAATGAAAAAAATGAAGAACCTTCTTTCCTTACCCTCGTGCTTCATATATTCCATGGAATAAAACGCAGTAAAGATCCATAAAATTGCTACTAGTAAAGAAAACAAAATACTTAACTTATCTATTCTAAAATAAATGTCTAAAAATTCATTTAATTTAAATAGATGAATTCTACTTTCCCCAAATAAATAAAATATAATAACTAAAAAAACAAAGTTTAATGTAACACCTACACTGACAAAAATATTTCTTTGCTTTTCATCAAATTTTATAACTACCATAATTATTGCTAATATAAATGGAAACAAAATGGGGATTATTATTGTTATATTATTCAAATTATAATTACCTCCTCTATTGAAGCCCTAGACCAATTAGATTTAGAATACCCCTAGATGAAAATCCCACGTAAATCATAGCCATCACTAGAAAAATTACTGGCATCAGTTCTTTTATAGGTTTACTCTTAGATTTATATACTTTCCCCTCCAAGTTTTCTTCTCCAAAAAATCCATTTATAACAATGGGAAAATAATATACTGCATTTAATAAACTGCTAAGTAATATAACTAGTATCAAAATTGTATCACCTTTTGCTATGCTGGCCAGCGCCAAGTGCCATTTACTTATAAATCCAGGCAATATTGGGATTCCTATCATAGATAGCGCCCCTATAGAAAACAATCCTAAAGTTACTGGCATTTCTCTACCTATTCCCTTTAGATTCTGTAAGGTCTTATGTCCAGTTTGTTCTATCATTGATCCTACCGATAAAAATAAAGCAGATTTAGTTACGGCATGCCCAATAATGTGAAAGATGGCAATGGAAATCCCTAAATCTGTTCCAATACCTATGCCTAAAAATATATACCCCATTTGCGCTACAGTAGAATAGGCAATAATTCTTTTTATATTCTTTTGAAAGATAGCAAAAACTGAGCCCATAATCATACCTAAACTCCCTAATATAAGTACAATATTTAAAACTGAATAATAATTAAGTATTTCCATTCCAAAAACTCTATATAATATTTTTATTAAAAGTAAAACAAATGCCTTTAATACCAAGGAAGATAATATTGCACTTGAAGGAGTAGGTGCACTTGAATGTGCATCCGGAAGCCAATTGTGAAGTGGAAACATGGCACTCTTTACTCCCAGACCAATAATAAATAAAGCTATAGATATTAATACTGCATTTGGATAATTCAAGTAGCATAAGATTAATGCTTCGTGGATATAATCTATATTCAAATGTCCAGTCATTGAGTACAAATATGCAATTCCCATAAGTACAAGACCAGATCCAAGACTACTCATAATTAAATATTTCATAGTTGCTTTCATATTTTCTTTTTTATCTTTGATAATAATAGTTCCACAAGATGCAAGAGTTCCTACTTCTATAAATACAAAACAATTAAACAAATCATTAGAATATATTACACCTAGTAAAGAACCAATTAAAATGTTTATAATCAAATAATATAAGCCTACCTTAGACTCTTTTATCTCTTTTTCTATACTATATATTGAATACCAAACTATCATAAGTGCAACAAAGGTAAAAAGCAGTCCCATCATAGCCTCTATTATCCCAATTCGAAATTCAATTCCATATGGTGCATTAAAATGTCCGATTCTATATAAATATCCGCCCTCATTAATAACAAAAATTAAGTTTATCAGGGCCAGTATGGTGGCTATTGTCATGGATACCAAACTAATACCTTTTGCAATTTTTGTATTTTTAATTAAAGGCATTATAAAAGCTGAAACAAATAAAATCAATATAATAGCAAGTGGAAAGCTTTCAATGAATCTCATTTTAATCACTCCTCATTTTAATAATTTCATCTAGTTCAATGCTACCGTATGACTCATACAACTTTACTGTTAGGGCAAGAGCAAATGCCGTTGTACTAACTGCCACAACTATTCCCGTGAGCATTAGTGCAGAGGGAACAGGATTGATATAACCTTGAACTCCTTTATTTGCTCCTATAATAATGGGAGCATCTAGGCCAATAATGTATCCTTTTGCAATAAAAAATAAAAATATTGCTGTATCCATTATATTCATGCCAATTATTTTCTTTATTAAATTATTATTCAGTAATAATATTGCAAACCCAACTCCAAATAGTATTATTGCTCCAGTCTCATAATAATTATTTATTAGTCCTTCCATAATTAAATTTCTCCTCCATCGAATAAAGTGAAAAAAAAGTATATAGTTATTGCCACAATAATTCCTACCAATATGTTTAATGGCAATAAAAACCCGCCACTAAGTATATTACCTGGTGTTCCCAAACTTGGGCCAGGCAGGTTTAAATGATTTCCACCAGTTATAAAGCTATATCCTTTTAGTAACCCATAAAACATAATTGACCCACATAAGAAGCTTATAAGTCTTGAGAAAGGCAATAATTTATCTGTAATTTTTTTACCATAAATTATTCTATATAAAATGAAACTAGTGCCTATAACTGTTCCTCCTGCAAATCCACCACCAGGACTTAGATGCCCATAGATAATTATATAAATCCCAAAAATCTGAATACAAGGTATTAATACTCTACTCACTTCTTTTAAAATAGTGCTTTTAAAAATAGTTTCATAAGTTCCTCTTCCTAAAGCTTTCTTTTCCTCTTTTAAAAGTAATAAAACTACAATTGAAGCGGTGAACAATACACTTGCTTCAACAAAAGTATCAAAAGCACGGTAATCTAAAATAATACCTGTTACAATATTCATTGCACCGGTTTCTTTTGTGGTATTCTCTATATAATAATGTGATACTTCATTATTAGAAGGATTGCCCCATTGTCCAAATTTAGGAAGTTCACTTACTCCCAAAAGTAAAATTATAATTAAAGTTACTGTTATTCCCACAGATAAAAGTTTTTTCATTTTCTTACTCCTTTAACTCTCTTTAGTGTAAGTAGAAATAAAATTGTAGTAATGCCTGCTCCTACTGCAGCTTCCGTTATTGCCAAATCTGGTGCATTTAACTGTTGCCATAGTATTGTCATAATAAGGCTATACACCATAAACACTATTATTGCGCCAAGTAAACTTTTCAAAGTGGAAACGGCCACAGCAGATCCTATTAAAAATAGGAGCATTATCATACTAAATATCTTCATGATTTTTCACCCCATTTATTTTTTCAAGAGAAGATTGCCTTGCATACTCACCCTTAGCAATTAGGTGTGTAGCTGTTGGATTTGAAATCCAAACAAAAACAATAATTAGTATAATTTTTAAACTAACTACATTTACTCCCTCAAGTATTACTAATGAAGATAGGCATAATACAGCCCCTAAGGTGTCACATTTAGCAGCACTGTGTGCTCTTGTAAATACATCTGGAAATCTTATAATACCTAGAGTTCCAACCATAAAAAAGAATAAGCCACCAAATAGAAAAATAATTATTATAATATCCTTCATATATTTCCCCCTCCCGAATTCCCAATAAATTTAGCAATTAATATAGAAGATAAGAAGCTAATCAAAGCGTACACAATAGCAACATCTACAAAATAAGTTTCATTAAGCAAAATTGAAACTATGAGAATAAGTACAATGGTTTTAGTACCTATGACATTAACAGCAATAAGTCTATCTGCTGCACTTGGTCCCTTAATTGCTCTCAGCATACAAATAAAAATTGTGCCTGATAAAAACAAAACAGAAAAAGTCAATATTCTACTCATTTATGCCCTCCTCTACCCTCAAAATTATTTTTTCAAAAGCTAAATTAGATAGTCCATCTGCAAACTCCTTTTTTAAGCAATGTACCAGAATTTTATCCCCATCCAAAGATACAGTTAAGGTCCCCGGTGTTAATGTTATTGAATTGGCAAAAATTGTTTTATGAAAGTCAGTTTTTATTTTTGTTTTAATTATTACTAACTGTGGTGATATTTCTATTCTTGGGCTCAAAACTATCCTGGCTACATGGAAATTGGAAATCACTATTTCCTTTACCAAAATAATTATATAAGATAGCCACAGTAATATATTTCTTTTAAAATTGAATTGTATGTTACTACGCACTAAATTTTTATTCAAACTTATAACTAATAAGCTTATTATTGTGCCAATACAAAGAGTTTCAAGTTTTACATTTTGTGCTAAAACAGTCCAAAACAATAAATATAAAAATATGATTTTATAATACATTTTAGAAATCCCCCTATAAAACTTTTAATTTTTTACTTATATATTAGTAATTAGCAATAACCATGCCATAATTTCAATCAAAAAAAACAAATCTAAAAGCCATTGATTACCAACGGTTTATAGACTTGTTTTTTATTTTTTTAATAATGGATTCGGAAAAAATATTTTTTCATTTCTGAAATCGTTCAAAATTGGAACACTATATCATTATGCTTTACGATTACATGCACCATTTTGGAACACTTGTATCGTATTGATACAGAATTCGTTATTATATAAAGCAGTATTTTATACTGTGTTTTGCGTTAATCAGTATCCGAGTAGTAAGATAACCTATTTATTAAATAATCTTATATTTTTCCATCTTTCTATACAGTGTGTTTCTACCTATACCTAATATTCTAGCGGCGGCTGCTATATTATCATTTACCTCAATTAGTGTTTGTATTATGGCATTTTTCTCCATTTGTTCTAATGTAAATAGTTGTTTTGCACTAACTATTCCACCACTGTTTTCCTTTTCTTTTACATAGCTTGGTAAATTCTTGTCTGTAAGCACACTATTATTTTCCGCCACATTTAACACAAGTTGCATAACATTTTGTAGCTCTCGAACATTTCCTGGCCAATCATAATTGATCATACCTTCATAAAAGCTGGCACTTATTTTTTTTATATGCTTTTCATTGGTTTCACTGAATTTTCCATAAAAATAATCTAGAAAAATCTTAATATCTTCTTTTCTCTCCCTAAGAGGCGAAATATAAATTGGCATAACATTTATTCTATAAAATAAATCACTTCGGAATTTTTCCAGTTCAACTTCTTTTTTTAAATCTTTATTTGAGGCCGCTATAACTCTAACATTTATAGGAATAACATCGGCTCCTCCAACTCTTACTACTTTATGATCTTCTAAAACACGAAGCAAGCTTATTTGAGCATCTAGAGGCATATCTCCTATTTCATCAAGAAATATTGTTCCTCCATTTGCCAGCTCGAATTTTCCTGGATGCCCACCTCTTTTAGCTCCAGTAAAAGCCCCCTCTACATAACCAAAAAGTTCACTAGAAACTAAATCCCGAGGGATAGCACCACAATTCAAAAATACAAAAGGTCTATCCTTTCTTCTGCTGGCATTATGAATTGCCTGCGCAAACATTTCTTTTCCTGTACCACTCTCACCCTGAAGTAGTATAGTAGCATCTGTTTTAGCCGCAATTGTTGCAAGTTTAGTTGAACGAGTTATATTTTCACTTTTACCTAAAATATCATCAAAGGTAAATCTTGCATTAGCTCCAACAATTTTATTAATCATATTTAGAACTACTTTATTTTCCTTAAAAGCGATTACCCCTCCACCTAAATCCGTTGCACTAAAAAGCTTTATAGGGTTAATGTTAACTATACACCTTTTATTTCTACCCATTTTTGTAGTAAAATCTATTTCTTCTTCCTGATATCCTCTTCCGTTGTTTACAGCTTTTATAATATCCTTTTGACTATTAGTAGATAAGATATCCCTTATGTGCATATTACGAATACCTTTTTCGCTATATCCTAATAGCTTTCTTGCAAATCTATTCATACTAATTATATCGCCTTGATTATCTATTCTAATAATACCCTCAGAAATAGATTCTGTAATTTGATAAAATTGTTCATTTACTATTTTGAGTTTCTTATTGGAATATTCTAAGTTCATTTCTTTTTCTATGGCCTTTGCAGCTGCCACTACCATACCTAAGGTATGGGGATGAACAAATTCACAGTTACCCGTTATACTTAACACCCCTAAAATTTCGCTGTTTTCATCTTTTATAGGGCATGCAGATGAGGTCCACTTATGATACTTATGCAAATAATGTTCCCCGCCAAGTACTTGTATAGGCTCACCTGATATTAATGACAGTCCAATAGCATTAGTACCTATTACCTCTTCTTTTATATTATATCCATCTTGTAACAACAAAAATTTGTGATGCCTTATTAAGCTATCTTCTCCAATATGCTCTAATACATATCCATCTCTATCAGTTAAGCGAATCATAAAATCGGAATTTTGTATCAAAGTGTACAGTGTTTTCATAAGCGGTCTAGCTGTTTCTAATAATGGTAGAAATTCTTTGTACTTTCTTTTTAGCTCATCTTCATTAATTTCAACAGAAAAATCTTTTTTAAAGGGATCTATACCATGTGATTTACTTCTTTCCCATGACTGAGAAATAATATCCCGAAGTCCATTTTTATTTAAAATACCTTGTGAAACAAATAATTGCCATTTTTTTATAATATCTTCATCATTATCAAGCAGTTTTTTAGTTGGCACATAAACCCTCCCCCCATAAGCATTATCATCTAATCTTATTCAATTATACCTATTACTATTTAGTTTGTCTAATTGAATAAAGCAAAAAATCCCATGGAAAAGCCAAAGGATTTTTAGTAACCAGAATAAAAATTTACAATTTTGTCTTATTCGTCGTTTAAATTAATATGACAGTAACCTCCAGGATTTTTTTGTAGATACTTTTGATGATACCCTTCAGCTTCATAAAAACAAGATAAAGGTTTAATTTCTGTAAGAATGGGTTCACAATATCTACTTTGGACTTCATCTTTTGTTTTTAATATACTCTCTAAATCCAACTTATCAGTATAATAAATACCACTTCTATATTGACTTCCTATATCCGGTCCTTGTCTATCAGATACCGTAGGATCAATTATCCCCCAAAATTTATTTAATACTTTTTCAAGGGATATCATATTTTCATCATAATTTATAAAGCATGCTTCTGCATGACCTGTATTTCCAGTGCAAACCTCATTATATGTTGGGTCCTTCTTTTCACCATTAGCGTATCCAACCACAGTTTCAATAATCCCACTTATTCTTGACATATAAGCTTCAAGACCCCAAAAACATCCTCCTGCTACAACAATAGTCTTCATAAATACACCTCCGTATTATATAACTAGTATATATATATATTACTACAAATGCATTTTCTTTTCTAACTAATTGTATAAAATTATTAATATTATAAACACACTCCACTTATTTTAAAATTTATATAACATCTTTCTTTTTATCTAGAAATTTAAACTCCTCCGCTACAACTTCTATACTATATCTTTTATTTCCATCTTTATCTGTGTAACTGCTGCTGCAAAGTCTACCAGTTATACCAATTTGACTTCCTTTCCCTAAATATCTGCACATGGTTTCAGCGAGTCCATTCCACGCCAAAACGCTTATAAAATCGGCTTCGGGTTGTGAGTCTTTACGTACTGTTCTGTCAATTGCCAATGTGAATTTTGTATAAAAGCCTTTCCCATCATTAAAATCTCTTAGTTCCAAGTCTCTTGTTATTCTTCCAATTAATGATACATTATTCATACTATCTCTCCTTTTTATTTTTAACTTTTAGAATTATTGACAATAAAAACATTTTTTATACAAACATATATTTGCTTTTAAATTTACTATTTCAGGGCAAAAAAATTCGCTTTTCTAGAGTATATCTAGAAAAGCGAATATATATTTTTTATAAAAAAAATTATTTAGTACAATATAGCTCTATAATACATTTTTCAATCTCCTCTTTAGTTCTCTTGTCAAAAGGGTTATTTGTTAATGCTGTAACAAATAAATATGGAAAGGTGTTTTTTAGATGCATCATATACATTACCCATTGACTTACGGTGGCCTTATACACCCTTATTATATCAATTGCTAAGTGTTCTTTTTCATCCTGCCTTAGCTCTGATAAATTCCTTGAAGATAACTCATCTTCCAAATGAAAAACCGCGGTTAACAAATGCGTAAAAGTTTCATGCTCTAGTAAATTCGGATTTTCTAGTAATCTAAGTAAAAATTCTCTTTTACTTAGTAGAAATTCACTCATCTTCTCTAAATCAATATTACAAAATTCAATTTCATATTTAAATGTTTTGCACTTTTCTAATGCATTTTTAAAATCTTTTTCTTCCCAGTTTGGTTCAATAATAAGAAAATTTACTTTTTCATCTAACTTTGGATCAATGCTTGTACAATATTTCAAAGTACTAGTACCTACTTCATTAAAGTAAACTCCTATTATTAAATTCAGTTTTTCTAATAAAGCTTCCACCTCTCTCTCTTTAATAACCCTATCTATAACCAGTGTTACCAACAAAACCTCAATAGGTATAAATGCTAATTCCCCCACTAAAAATATAAACAAATGGTGAGCATCCCTAAATACTAAATAGTGAAAAAAGTAGATTAATAGTGATGAGAGTATTAGCAATATTGAGAATTTTACACGCCAACCTATCTTCTTCATAATTTTCCTCCTTTTATATGCATAACTCCATGTTAAAATAGTTTATTAAATATTGAAGCCTTAATGATTTTAGCTTCTTCTTGCAGGCAATTGCGAATCTTAAACTCTGGAATGATATCTTTCTCTGTTCTAGTTACTAATGCTAAGTCACCTTTACTTAGACTTATTTTCCCCTTTAATGTTGAATCTATTTCTATTTCACCTTTCAATATATAAAATGCCTCTGTTATTTGAGAACCCATTTCAACCTCATTTAAATTAATGTGTTTAATCTCTCCCTCCTTAACGGAAATCGCCTCTAATTTCCCCTTATATCCTTGAACCATCATTAAATTAAAGTCTGTAACCATGCCAGAACTAGTTGTTGCCCACTCGCCACAAAAGCTATCCTGTTGCAATGCTTTTAGCTTAGCATTATGATGTCCTTCATGTTTAAGAAGTAGTTCTCCCTCAAGAACCATAATAAGCCTAGAGATACCTTGCAAAGATGTAAATGTAGAAGATTCTACATCAATCTTTGCAGAACTCAGCCTCCATTTAAAATTACGCTCAGCATATAGTGAATCCACCGGATAAATATAAAGCTGGGTTGTTGTCCCACCAGACCATTCACTTGTTTTATGTTGGTTTTTTCTAATTATTTCAATATTATAATTCATTTATAATTCCCCCGTTATTTTCCACGTTACTTCTAAAATATAAATAGGATAAATTTATATTTATCCTATTTATATTTTCATTAAATCAAATTTTCCTTATTTTATTTAATATATTATTATCTCTAAGATAATTGAACATTGATAAGATAAATAAGTTTATAAACATTCTATTCACTCACCATAGTTAGTAATATTGAAGAATAAGAATACATAGGCATTAGTATAATGCTTACTAAACTAAGTAATAAATTATCTATTTTACTATGTATAATCCTTTTATTAATAGTAAAAGTAATACGAGTTAAGCATATATTCTGCATTATACTTAACGCATAATTTCTTCAAATATAGCTTAACCTTTTCTTTGCGCTTTATATCTACTAGAAGTTTTTTAAAATGCACTTGTTCTTTATCCGAAGTATTATTTTTTACATATCCCCAAACATGTTCGCAAGTATTTATAAAACTTCCATCCTCTACATCAAGATTCATTATTTCATCTATATACTTATAGAATTCCTGGATACTACAATCTTCTTTTACAATTCGGCTACACTCTTTGTAGTATTTATAATTTATTTCCATTAACAGATATTTATATTTTGACCACTGTTTTTCTATAACTCCATGTTTTAATTTCTTATCCATATCACTAAGTAAAAGATTGCATTTTATAGCTGATATGTCCTTATCTTTTACTTCTAGCATAATATCAATATTAAACTCTTTAACTGTTTCAAAGTATTCCAAAAACTTTTCAACCATTATAGTCTTTGAATGAGCTCCCACGTGTTTGTTTGGATCTTGTTGACTATAATGAACTTTGGGATTACCATCCTCTTTTTTCCATGTATTAGCTGCCTTGTTCATTATTTCTTTTATGGACATATCATTGTCATGATTACACTCATGGTGGAGATTATCAAATATTACTGGTATATTAATTTCTCCACTTACAAACAGTAAATCATTAATATTAAATGTTCTATCATCATTTTCAATTACAAGCCTCTTCTTTACTGATGGTGATAACCTTTTAAAGTTTTCTATAAACCTATTTATAGCTGAAACCTTATCCCCATAGCCGCCACCAATATGAAGAATAATCTTATTGCTTGCGTCCACACCTAGGCAGTCCAAGAATGTAGCATGGTATTCCAAATCTTTAATTGCTTTTTCTACAATATCCTCTTTTTGCGCATTTAGCACAGTATACTGACCTGGATGCATGGAAACCCTCATGCCACATTTTTTTATATATTTACCTATCTCATTTAATTCATTTTCATAGTGTATATACCACTCCACTTCATTAATACTATGGCTCCCCAGCGGAACTATATCTGAACTTATTCTAAATAGCTTTATATTATTCATTTCATTATTCTCTAATATTTCTCTAAAATCTATTAGATTTTGACCCAACACCTCTAAAAGCATCTTTTCCGAAAAATTTTTAATTGTTAATCTTCTATTTGTTTTTGCATCTATTGTAAGCGGTATGCATGCATATCCGATTTTCATATTTTACAGCCTCCACACTTTGTACTTATAAAAGCTACATTCCTCATTCATTATAACCCTTGCTACCTCTTCTGAAAAGTCTTAAAATACATCAATTAGATCTCCAGCATTATTTTTCAGCTTATCTACAGAGTGAATATACCTATTAGTAGTGGCTAAATTTTTATGTGCTGCAAAGTCCCTAACTTTTTCTACAGTAGCCCCTGCCAGTATTGCTAGTGTAATAGCTGTATGCCTAGTAGAATGCACTTGCAAATTTTTATCTATGCAAGCATTCTTGCATACTCTTTTTATCATATAATTTAATGTGCTTGCATCTAATTTTTCTTTATTCATACCATTAGTTGAGTGACCAATAAATAGATATTCCTCGCCACTAGATATTTTATTTCTTTTAGTAAGCAGAATATACTGGTTAATCATAGCAAGGACACTAGCTTGAAGTTTTACTATGTCTTCTTTACCACCCTTTCTCCTCACTTTAACTATATCATAACCTGTATAAGTAGTAATGTGCTTTATTTTAATATTTATTATCTCCGATTTTCTTAGTGCAGTAGTTAATGCAAGTACTAAAATAGTTTTATTTCTATACCCCAATATAGTAGTTGTATCTATACTATCTAATAAAATCTTGCACTCCTCTTTTGTTAGAAATTCAGTTTCCTTATTATTAATAACAGGTTTTTCCTCTTTTAGACTTCCAAAAGGATTATACTTAATTATTTGAGTGTCTGTAGAATTATCTTGGTATTTTAATAACCATTTATATAGTGCACTCAATGATGATATTTTCCTATTTATAGTAGCCGAGGACATATTCCTATCCATTAGTTTTATTATATAATTTTGTGTGTTTAGTATAGTCACCTTTTTAATATCTTCTATGGTGATTTGGGAAATAGAGCCTACGCTGAAAAAATCTTTTATATCGCGTTCATAGCTTTTAGCAGTATAAATGCTTTTCATAGATTTTATCTCAAGAAAATACAGTATAAAGTGCTTATTGTCTAAAAGCGCTTTCGAATCAAAATTGTATTCTATAAGCTTATTTCCCATATATATTCTCCCATCTCATCTATTTAATTTCTATAAATTTTAAAAAAGCTACAAACATTAAGTTAGCAGCTTTTTAAAGTATACAGACTACAATGCAGCCTAGCTTATTTTACTTTTAGACGAGTAATTACTCTTCTAAGGAGTTAATTAAGTCTACTATTCCTTCTAAAGCTAATTTTTCATCAGCACCATTTGCTATAACGTTTACAATGTTATTAGGACCAACCCCCAAAGATAGAATACCTATTAAACTCTTAACATTAGCTTTTTTGCCCATATATTCTAAACCTATATCCGACTTGAAAGAAGCAGCTTTTCTTACTAATAACGTAGCTGGCCTCGCATGCAAGCCTTTTGGATTACTAACCATAACTTCTCTTGTTACCAATTCACTTCACTCCAATACTATAATAATAGTATGAGCTAATCGTAGATATTTTACTATTAACCCATCCTATTATAATATCATGAAAAAGCATGTAAATCAATTTTAAATATTATTAACAAATCTCTCTATTCTATCAATTCCATTTTTTATATTTTCCATTGAGGTAGCATATGATAGTCTAATAAAATTATCCACGCCAAATGCTATACCTGGTATAACTGCAACATTTTCTTCTTTAAGTAAAATATCTGAAAAATCCATTGAATTTTTTATAGTTTTCCCCTCCACAGATTTATTCAATATTTTGGTTAAATTTACCATAACATAAAAAGCACCCTCTGGTTTCATACAAGACAAATTATTAATGTTATTAATTCTTTCTACCATATAATCTCGCCTTAGCTTAAATTGTTCAACCATAGTGTGCAAATCATCTTGTTGCCCCTTTAGTGCTTCAACGGATGCATATTGAGCTATAGAAGTGGGATTAGATGTAGTATGACTTTGGATGTTAGACATTAGTGCGGTTATTTCTGTGCTGGCAGCTGCATACCCTATTCTCCATCCTGTCATAGCATAAGCCTTAGAAACACCATTGATTACAATAGTTCTGCAGTAGGCATCCTCGGACAAACTAGCTATACTAATATGTCCATTATCTCCATATACTAATTTTTCATAAATTTCATCTGATATTATAAACAGATTGTTTGTTTTAGCAAAATCAGCAATTTCTATAAGTTCTTCCTTTGAGTATACTGTTCCTGTAGGATTATTGGGACTATTTAGTATTATTGCTTTTGATTTTGAAGTTATTGCTTTGTTTAAGTTTTCAATTGTTAATTTAAATTCGTGTATTTCTTCAGTATTTACATAAACCGGTTCTCCATCCGCTAACTTAACCAATTCTGGATAACTTACCCAATACGGAACTCCAATCAACACTTCATCCCCAGGATTTAAAATAGCTTGAAAAACATTAGCTAAACATTGTTTTGCACCAGTTGAAACTATAATTTGAGATGTTGTGTAATTCAAATTATTATCATTCTTTAATTTTTGAATTATTGCCTGTTTTAACTCAATAATACCGGATGCGGCTGTGTATTTAGTCCTACCTTCTTGAATTGCTTTTATAGCAGCATCCTGAATATTTTTCGGTGTATTAAAATCTGGCTCACCGGCACCAAACCCAATGACATTTATGCCCTCAGACTTCATTTTTTTTGCCTTTGCAGTTATATCTAATGTTAAAGATGGTGATATTTGTTTAGCTTTTTTAGATAGTATCATTTTTTTACCCCCAAAGTATATATTATTTGTATATTTTGTATGAATTTCACTTTAATCAAATAATTGAATTTTTACCATCATTTAAAATTTAAATGAAGGATATAATTCACTTGCTACTAATATAGCATCTTTTTTTTATATTGTAAATAGTATAAATTAACTCTAAATGATGTATTAATTTATATAATAAAAATAAAGAGCTCATTCTACAAACACAAAAAAATCCTCTTAAAATTTACAAATTCCCTAAATTTTAAGAGGATTTTATATTATGTTAGTTTATTTGGCATAATCAATAGCCCTTGTTTCTCTAATTACATTTACTTTAATTTGACCTGGATATTCTAGTTCATTTTCAATTCTTTTAACTAGATTTCTTGCCAATTCAATAGCTCCTGCATCATCTATTATTTCTGGTTTAATCATAATTCTGACTTCCCTACCAGCTTGAATAGCAAAGGACTTTTCTACACCTTCATAGGAATTTGCTATTTCTTCTAATTTTTCTAACCTTTTTATATAAGCTTCCAGTGTTTCTCTTCTTGCACCGGGTCTTGCAGCTGATATAGCATCTGCTGCTTGAACTAGTATAGCTTCAAGAGACTGCAATTCAACGTCACCATGATGTGCTGCAATAGCATTCACTACTATAGCTGATTCATGATGTTTTTTTGCTATTTCTGCCCCTATAAGCGCATGAGGTCCTTCAACTTCGTGGTCTACAGCTTTACCAATATCATGAAGCAGTCCACATCTTTTAGCAAGTGTTGGATCAATTCCAAGTTCAGAGGCCATAAGACCAGCTAAATATGAAACTTCTATAGAATGCTTTAATACATTTTGTCCATAACTAGTTCTGTATTTAAGCCTTCCAAGTAGCCTAATAATTTCTGAATGAAGACCGTGCACCCCTGTTTCAAAAGTTGCTTGTTCTCCTTCTTCTCTTATATCACTTTCTACCTCTTTTTTAGCTTTTTCTACCATTTCTTCAATTCTAGCAGGATGGATTCTTCCATCTACTATTAGCTTCTCAAGCGCTATTCTAGCAACTTCACGTCTAATAGGATCAAATGCTGAAAGAATTACTGCTTCAGGTGTATCGTCAATTATTAAATCAACGCCTGTAAGTGTTTCTAGAGTTCGAATATTTCTACCCTCTCTGCCTATTATTCTTCCTTTCATCTCATCATTAGGAAGGGAAACCACATGAACTGTTGTTTCTGCAACATGGTCAGCTGCACACCTTTGAATAGCATAAGTAATAATCTCTCGTGCCTTTTTATCCGCTTCTTCTTTTGCCTTAGTTTCAATTTCTTTAATCATAATTGCAGCATCGTGCTTAATTTCTTTTTTAATTTCATCTAATAAAACTTGTTTTGCCTCATCAGATGTTAATCCTGATAATCTTTCTAATTCTTCCCTTTGTTTTGTGTATAAATCTTGAATACTTGCTTCTAACATCTCAATATCTTGTTGCTTTTTATTAAGATTTTCCTCTTTTCTCTCTAGCACATCACTTTTTTTATCTAAAGATTCTTCTCTTTGGATATTTCTTCGCTCTAACCTTTGAACTTCATTCCGTCTTTCTCTCGATTCTTTTTCTAAATCGGTTCTAAGTCTGTGAACTTCTTCTTTAGCCTCTAAAATAGCCTCTTTCTTCTTTGTTTCTGCTTCTTTGGCACTTTCATCAAGAATTTTTTTAGCTTCCTTTTCAGCCTTAGAAATATTTGCTTGAGATATATTTTTCCTAAAATAAATTACAACAAAAATGGCTACTAAAACAACAATCAAAATAGCACAAGCTACTAAAATCATTGTTCGACTTTCATTATTCATTGATTATCAACACCTCCTTTGCTTATTTTCCAGTCTATTTAAGAGTAAACATGAAAGCTAGAGAAGGTGTAATATTTATTCAATTGGTAGCAATTTGAATATGCTAAACCAGTATTTGTATTTATTTTATATTACTTTTGTATTAATGTCAAGATTTTAGCATTTAAATTAGTCATTTTACTTATACTATTTATAATACTTATGCTAAACATAGTACTGTATAACTTAAAAGGTATAGAATACACACCACAATAATAATATTTCACAGTTATAATAAATATATACGTTTTAATTACAATTGTATATAAAAACAATAATTGAACAAATATTCAAACCCTAATTAAAGAAAAAAGCAAGTAAAAACTTGCTTTTATGCTTCTTTTTCACTGACTTCTTTCGCTTCTTTTACTTGTTTTACTTCTTTTTTATCAATTACTGGGCCTTTGGCTAAGGGTAGATTATATTTTTCTCTGATTTTATTTTCTATTTCAAACATTACCAGAGCATTATCTTTAAAGTATTGTTTTGCATTTTCTCTCCCTTGTCCAAGACGAATATCTCCATAGGCAAACCATGCTCCACTTTTTTGTACTATTTCTTCTTTAACTCCTATATCTAAAACATCTCCCTCGCGAGATATACCTTCACCGTACATAATATCAAATTCAGCCTGTTTAAATGGAGGGGCTACTTTGTTTTTAACAATTTTTATTCTTGTTCTATTTCCCATAAATTGATCACCTTGTTTAATTGTATCTATTCTTCTAATATCTATTCTAACAGAAGCATAGAATTTTAATGCTCTACCTCCAGGTGTTACTTCTGGATTTCCAAACATTACTCCAACTTTTTCTCTTAATTGATTTATAAACACAAGAACACATTTTGATTTATTTATAGATCCAGCAAGTTTTCTTAA
>CAYXOL010000075.1:0-22394 GCA_964467165.1 uncultured Clostridium sp. | reverse complement strand
GAAATAAATTTCGCTTTTTTACCTATTTCTCTGTTTAATTTTCAAAGACCAACTTACTTTGCCATCAAGTGACGACTTTTATAATTATAATGCATTTTTTTCTCATTGTCAATAGTTTTTTAAAAAACTTTGATAATGAATTTTTAATTCATCACTATATACATAAATTTAATTCATATATGTTTGTTCCAGCGACAATTAATATAATATCATATGTATAATCCCATCTTTGCATATAATCATTGATTATAGCAATTTATTTTCATATTTATAGTTATTTCTCTAATATTTGACCTTTTACTTATGATGATACGCTAGGTACATTTGTTGCCAAGATCCCTTAAAAAAAATACAAAACTCCGGTGAAAATGTTCTTTTTCTGCCAGAGCTCATATTAAATCATATCCTGGGTCGCTGCATATTAACAACTTCGGAAGCAGTTTCACCCCTTTGGAGTAGATAACAATTATCAATTGTTATCCTGCCACCAAAGTAACTTTTCTAGGCAGAGCAACTGCCACTTATAAAAGATGGCAGACTTGAAGCTTCCAAAATGTTGTTAAACAATAAATTATATAGCCTATAACGCCATTATTATTTCCTTATATTTGTCGCCTCTTACTTCAAAATTTTCAAACATGTCAAAACTTGCACATCCTGGCGCCAAATTAACTATATCCCCAGCACTTGCAACTTGTTTAGCTGCATTAATTGCGCCTTCAAAAGTTTCAGCTATTATAATTTCCATAGAACTTTCTTTTTCTTTTAGTACTGCTTCGAAAACTTCTTTAATCTTATATTTAGTATCCCCTACTAATATTAACGTTTTTATATTGAGGTATCCCTCTTGTGCTAGTGGTTCAAAAGGTATTTGCTTATCATAACCCCCTGCAATTAGTATAACCGGTTTTTCAAAAGCTTTAATACTTGCTATAGTCCTTGTTGGACTAGATGCTATGGAATCATTATAATACTTAACACCATCTAATTCCCTTACAAATTCGCCCCTATGAGACACTCCCATAAAAGTAGTAGCAACTGCTCTCATGCTCTCAATTGATGCTTCATCATAGGTTGCACAAAAGGCGGTTAGCATATTATCTACATTATGCATGCCTTTTATCTTTATCTCCTCACGATTACATACTAACTTATTCATAATATATAATTTTCCATCTTCAAAATATGCTCCAGTTTCTAACTTCTCCTGTAGACTAAAGTATTTAACTTTTCCTATCGCTTCTTTTCTAAGTTCATAAGTCAATTGGTTATCCCTGTTTAACACAAGGAGACCTTCCTTACTTTGATGTTTAAATATATTTTTCTTTGCATTTACATATTCTTCCATATCTTTGTGAATATCCAAATGATTAGGACTTAAATTTGTTACTACTGCTACATCTGTAGAAACATTCATAGTCATAAGTTGAAAACTTGATAATTCCAATACCACCCTATCATTTTTGCCTATTCCTTCAATATTTGCAAAAAGTGGAGCTCCTATATTCCCTCCAACCCAGGTCTTATATCCTTCTTGTTTTAATATATTATATATTATTGTAGTGGTAGTTGTTTTTCCATCGCTACCAGTGACAGCAAAAATTTTAGCAGGACAATATTTTATAAATTCTTCCATTTCAGACGTTATATAAGTTCCATATTCTTTTGCTTTTAAAAGAGCAGGATTATCTATTCTCATAGATGGTGTTTTAAAAATAATATCAAACCCCGTTAAATCCTCCAAATAATCTTTACCTAAGACTAACTTCACACCCTCCGCTTCAAAGTCTGTTGCTACACTTCCAAGTAAACTATGAGTTTTTTTATCGAAGGCTGTAACAACTGCTCCAAGCTCCACTAAAAAATGTATTAACGGAATATTGCTAACACCTATACCTACAACACCTACTTTTTTTCCTTTTATAAGCTCTTTAAATTCACTAAAATTTTTCTTCATATAACCCTCCATGCAATCTTATATATTTAATATTATATTATTATTTTCACAAATTTGATTCCACTAATTATAACACTTAAACCATTACCTTGGTAATGCAATATTACGCATTTCAGAAGAAAATTTATACTTATATTGCAGATTTCTCTTAAATTTATTCCGTAAAAAAAATAGCATGCAGCATAAATATAGCCTTTGAACGCTACAATTTATGCTACACACTATGCTCTAATCTAATCTAAAAATTAGAATTGCACTTTTTCTTCTATAAACTTCTCTAAATCATTTATATTTAATCTTATTTGGTCCATTGTATCTCTATCCCTAACTGTTACTGTATTATTCTCTAAAGTATCAAAATCCACTGTTATGCAGTACGGAGTTCCTATTTCATCTTCTCTTCTGTATCTCTTTCCTATACTTCCAGCTTCATCATAGTCTACATTGAAGTTTTTACTTAGCATAGCAAAAACTTCATTAGCTTTTTCTGATAATTTTTTACTTAGTGGCAAAATAGCTGCCTTAAATGGTGCCAATGCTGGATGCAAATGAAGAACAGTTCTCACATCTCCATCTTTGCCGCCTTTAACTTCTTCTTCATCATATGCATTAACTAAAAATGCAAGCGCAACTCTGTCTGCACCAAGAGATGGTTCTATACAATAAGGCACATATTTTTCATTAGTCATAGGATCTAGATAGCTCAAATCATTCCCTGAATGTTCCATATGTTTCTTTAAGTCATAATCAGTTCTATCCGCGATTCCCCATAGTTCTCCCCAGCCAAAAGGAAACAAGAATTCTATATCACAAGTAGCGTTACTATAGAAAGATAATTCCTCAACGCCATGATCTCTAAATCTTAAATTTTTCTTATCCATTCCTAAATTATATAAAAAATTAGCACAAAACTCTTTCCAATAAGCAAACCATTCTAAATCCGTGCCTGGCTTACAGAAAAATTCTAATTCCATTTGTTCAAATTCTCTTGTTCTAAAAATAAAATTCCCTGGCGTTATTTCGTTTCTAAAAGCCTTTCCAATTTGACCTATTCCAAAGGGAACTTTTTTTCTTGAGGCTCTTTGAACATTTTTAAAGTTTACGAATATTCCTTGAGCAGTTTCTGGTCTTAAATATATTTCTGATTTTCCCTCTTCAGTTATTCCCATAGAAGTTTTAAACATCAAATTAAACTTTCTAATATCAGTAAAATTTTTCTTTCCACATTTAGGACATACTATCCCCTGTTTTTCCATATATTCTTTTAGCTCTTCGTTTGTCCATCCATCAGCAGTAGCCACTTCTGCTCCAAGAAATGTCATATGGTCCTCTACTAACTTATCTGCTCTAAATCTAGATTTACACTCTTTACAATCCATAAGCGGATCGGAAAATCCACCAACGTGACCAGTGGCAACCCAAACTTCTGGATTCATAAGTATTGCACAGTCTACGCCAACATTATATGGGCTTTCTTGAACAAATTTTTTCCACCAAGCTTTTTTAATATTGTTTTTAAATTCAACACCTAGAGGACCATAATCCCACGAATTAGCGAGACCTCCATATATATCGGATCCCGGAAATACAAATCCTCTGTTTTTACATAAGCCAACGACCTTATCCATACTTTTTTCAAATCCCATGTTAATGCCTCCTATTTTTTTTAGTAGTGTGATGATGCCATACAACTTTTTTGTATAAAAAAAAGACTATACCTTAAGGGACGAAAATCAATTCCGCGGTTCCACCCTTATTGGCACAAGCCCTACTCTAAGTTCTATACACTCAAAAGTCCCTTTCGCAATAACACTTTGATTGTTTACACCAACCACAATCTCTCTTATAAAATGCCATTACTACTTTTCTTTATCATAGTGAAATATTTCATTATATTTATATTACACTAAACCTCACCTTATTGTCAATAACATGATTCACTGTTCAAAAAAAGATAAAAAAAAATGGCTCCGCGAAAAGGATTTGAACCTTCAACCTATCGGTTAACAGCCGAGTGCTCCACCGTTGAGCTATCGCGGATTAATATCTTTTTAACAACAATATTATTATAACATAAATAATTTAAAATTCAATAGTTTTTATGATTTTTATTGATATTTTTTTTCAGAAAAATAAAAGGATATTTTAGATTAACTAAAACATCCTTTTGGATAAACTTCTTAAATTACTGAACTGGTTTCATTGTAGGGAATAGAATGACATCTCTTATTGAAGCAGCATCAGTTAAGAACATTACAATTCTATCAATTCCTATCCCTAGCCCTCCTGTTGGAGGCATTCCTGTTTCTAATGCACTCATAAATTCTTCATCTATTAAATAAGCTTCATCATCGCCTAGTTCTCTTTCATTTGCTTGTTGCATAAATCTATCTCTTTGAACTACTGGATCGTTTAACTCCGAGTATGCATTACATACTTCACGTCCAAATACAAATCCCTCGAATCTCTCTGTATACTCTGAATTTCCTCTCTTCTTCTTAGTAAGAGGTGATATTTCTACAGGGTAGTCACATAAGAATGTAGGCTCTATTAAATGTTCTTCTGCATACTCTTCAAATAATGCATTAAGAATGTCTGCTTTTGAACAATCCTTTATTTCCTTTTTAAATTCTAAATGCTTTTCCTTAGCTATTTTTCTAGCTTCCTCATCAGTAGTAATCAGTTCAAAATCAACACCTGAATACTCTTTTACTGCATCTACCATAGTAATTCTTCTCCATGGTGGTGTAAAATCTATTTCAGTTCCTTGATAATTAACCTTTGTGGTTCCATGAATTTTCTCACAAACATAGGCAACCATATTTTCCGTAATTTCCATCATATCATTATAATCAGCATAAGCTTCATATAGTTCTATCATTGTGAACTCAGGATTATGTCTTACATCCATTCCTTCATTTCTAAAGTTTTTTCCCATGTCATATACCTTTTCAAACCCAGCAACTATAAGCCTTTTCAAATATAGCTCTGTTGCTATTCTAAGATACATATCGATATCAAGTGTATTATGATGAGTCATAAATGGTCTTGCAGCAGCACCGCCAGCTATTGGAGCTAAAATCGGTGTTTCAACTTCTAAAAATCCTTTATTATCTAAGAATTCTCTGATATATCTGATTATTGCTATCCTCTTCATAAATGTCTCTTTTACCTCTGGATTCATTATTATGTCTACTTCTCTTTGTCTATATCTTAAATCTGGGTCTTTTAAACCATGCCATTTTTCTGGTAGTGGCTTTAGAGACTTAGCTATAAGCTGGAAATCCACTATATGTAGTGATATCTCACCAGTTTTTGTAACAAACGGTGTTCCAGTTACACTTAAAAAATCACCTATATCAAAAGTTTTATATTCTTTTAATTTTTCTTCCCCTACATCGTCTATTTTTATGTAAAGTTGAATCTTACCGTATCTATCATGAACATCCGAAAAACCAGCCTTGCCATGAACTCTTTTAGACATAAGTCTACCTGCTACAGTAACTTGCGTGCCTATTAATTGCTCGTAATTGTCTTTAACCTCTTGTGAAGTATGAGTTCTTTCAACTTTGTATACATCAAATGGATCTTTTCCCTGTTCTTGCAAATCAGATAATTTACGTCGTCTTATGGTTACCTGCTCATTATATTTCGCTTCAAGTTCATGTAAGTCTTTCTCTTCAATATTCTCTTCCTTTGACATTAATATCCCTCCTGATTTCCTATAGCGCAAAACTCATTATATCTTAAGCCTACACTATTGCTTATGTATATTTCTTTAGGGTACCTAACAATAACTATTGTTAGGTACCCTTATATAGTATAAAAAATCAAATAAATAAATTATCCTCGTTTAACTTCTAATACCTCGTATTTACCTATACCATCTGGAACTGTAACTTCTATAACTGCTCCTGCCTTTTTCCCTATTAATGCACTTCCAACTGGTGATTCATCTGATATCTTATTTTCCATTGGATCTGCTTCTGCTGAACCTACAATATAAAATTCCACTTCTTCATTAAATACATAGTCCATAACCTTAACTATAGACCCTATACTTACTACATCCTTTTCGATATCATTTTCATCAATAACACTGGCATTTCTAAGCATGTTTTCTAATTGTATAATTCTACCTTCTACAAATGCTTGATCGTTTTTCGCTTCCTCATACTCTGCGTTCTCACTCAAGTCTCCATATCCAAGTGCTACTTTTATTTTTTCTGTTATTTCTTTTCTTTTTACGGTTTTAAGAAATTCTAATTCATCCTCTAATTTTCTTATCCCCTCATAAGTCATTACATGTTTTTTGGGTTGGCTCATTTCTTTCTCCCCTTTAAAATTTTTATTGAGTAATCTAATAACTATAGCTAAAACCGCAATAATGCTTTTAAAACCATATTTTATTCTTGTAATTTATATTATATAAAACTCTTAGGTAAACCTTCCATCACTAAGTGATAGTTTTCTATTATTAGTAATTGAGTTTAACTTTTCCTTGATCCCATAACCTACAAGTTCCATGGAAACTATACATCACATAGCTTTTAGCTGTATTCCTAAGTATAATTTTCTATATTCAAATTAATGAATTACTGGGGCAAAAATTCATTATTAGAATAACAATCCATATAACCATATTAGCACATTATAAATCAGCCCAGTAATATTGTCAATATATTAACTTAAACGCACTCTAATATATCACATTATTGTTGAATTTTATATCTTTTAAATTTATTCCATTATACTTTAGAGCTTTTTCAATATCATCCTCTTGCATTTGACACAATATGGAACTTATCAGTTCCATGGAACAACTAACTTCCATGGCGTTCCAAGGTACGTTATAACTCACATCATTTACATAAATTGTATTTCCAGTCTCGTTTATACTATTGTCTAGGAGCCATACTAATTTACTGGAACTAAATTCATAATCTCCAGATGAAATGATAAAATCAGCTACTTTACTAGCATAGAGTTCGTCATTTGTTACAATAGGTGATACCCCAAAATTAGCAATAATATAATCCGCCAATTTTCTGGCTTTCACCAAATCCCATGACAGAAACACAATATATTTACTTTGCTTTGCCAATTCCACAATAATATTATAGTTTATCATTTTTACAGCATCATATACCACAATGCAACAATTTTTCAGACTTTTATTTCTCGTCCTTAGCATAAGTTGTATACTTTTTATAACACTAAAGGCGAAGAATTTTTTTTGAAATGAATTAAAATATCCGAAGTCCAAGGGTCTTAGTGTTTTCAATGATAATTGTACAGCTTTGTATTTACATTTTTTTTTAGCATAAGCTAAGTTATTTAAGTATGCATTTTTATTAAAATTAGGCGGAAGACTTACACTAGTCACTTTAATATCTAATTCTCTAATGTATTCATTACTTATTAACTTTATCTTTCGTTTATCTTTAATTTTACTTAAAAATCCAAATTCATTATAAGCTTTATCAATATTTGCAGTTACACATAAAATTGGCTTCATAAATATGCACCTTGTAAATTAATGTACTATTATCTTATTCCCTATTAATCATCTTATTCCCTATTAATTATATAATATCATAATTTAATTTTTAAATTATGGACTTACCATTTTCAAATATTCTTTGTATTCTAAAAGAAGTTGCAATACTTCCTCATATTTAGTTTTAGTATTTATTTTTTCTTTTATTTCTGTACAATTGTTGAGGCCTTTAACATACCAAGCTGTGTGTTTTCTCATTTCCCTAACCGCTTTAATTTCTTCATAATATTTTGTAGCTAAATTTAAATGTTTTATACACATATCTATTTTTTCTACCGCTGTAGGGACTATTACCGTTTGCCCATTTATTGCCTGCATAATTTCTCTGAAAATCCAAGGATTACCCCTAGCCCCTCTTGCAACCATTATAGCATCGCAATTTGTTACTTCTTTTATTTTTATAGCATCCTCTACAGAAAATACATCCCCATTGCCTATTACAGGGACCTTAACATTTTCTTTTACAGCCCTTATAATATCCCAGTCAGCCTTACCTTCATACATTTGCTCCCGGGTCCTTCCATGTACTGCAATGGCGTCTATCCCTGCATTCTCCATGTATTTGGCAAATTCTACAGCATTAATACTGTTTGAATCAAAGCCCTTTCTAAACTTTACAGTAACGGGCTTTGTAGAAACTTTTTTCATTTCTACTATTATTTCTGCAGCAAGTTTTGGATTTTGCATCAAAGCAGATCCCTCACCATTTTTTACTATCTTAGGCACAGGGCACCCCATGTTTACATCCACCATACATATATCATCTCTTGTGTTAAATATTTCACAGGCACTAGCCATAATCTTTGGGTCATTTCCAAATATTTGAATAGCTACTGGTTTTTCCTCTGCTGAAATCTGCATAAGAGCTTCTGTATTAACACTTCCATAGTATAACCCTTTAGCGCTTACCATTTCAGTATATAGAAGACCACAACCTAATTCCTTGCACAATCCTCTAAAAGCAATATCAGTAATTCCTGCCATAGGAGCTAAAAAAACATCATTTACAAATTCAATATTTGATATTTTCATTAAATCACCTATTCCCTATTTTTTTCATAAATTATCCTAAGGCCCTCTAATGTTAAATGCGGATTAAATTCATCAATAGTAGGACAATCTCTACTTATTAATTTTGAGAGTCCTCCTGTGGCTACTACGAAAGGTTCTTCTTCACCCATATTAATCATTTCGCTCTTCATCTTATTAACAATATATTCTACTTGACCTATGTATCCATATATTATACCTGCTTGCATACTTGAAACAGTATTTTTACATATAACTGTTTCTGGTTTTAGAAGCTCAACCCGTGGTAGCTTGGCCGCTCTCTCAAATAGCGCTTCAGAAGCTATTTTTATACCAGGGCATATAGTCCCCCCCAAATAATTAGCTTCTTTACTTATAGCACAAAAAGTTGTGGCTGTTCCAAAATCTATTAAAATTAAGGATCTTTTATAAATTTCATGGGCTGAAACAGCGTTTACAATTCTATCGGCGCCTACTTCTTTAGGATTATCATATTTTACATTTATACCGGTCTTTACTCCAGGACCAACTACCATAGGTACCTGTTTGAAATATTTTCTTATCATATGTTCTAGTGAATACATAATATTAGGAACAACTGAAGAAATTATTACTCCTCCAATATCTTCTATCTTTATGCTTCTCTGGTAAAATAATTGCATTACTTGTATTCCATATTCATCAGCAGTTTTTTTTGCATCAGTAGATAGTCTCCACTCCACAAGTAACTCTTTCTCCTTAAAAACTCCTAAAACAGTATTGGTATTTCCAACATCTAAAACTAAAATCACTTTATACACCGCCTATATAATATAAAGCAGCGTATAGGCTGCTTTATATTTATCCATTGCTAAAAATATATGAATAGTAAATAAAATATTATATAATATTAGTTTTACTATTCCCAATTTAACAATCTAATTTTAACAACTTGAACATATTTGTCAAGTTAAATTTTCATAGGAATTTTTTAATAATAATAATTTTAGTGCAAAACATATTTTATCCAGCTTAAATTGTTGATATTTTATATTGTATTTCATCTAATATATCTTTCTGGTCATTTAATAAGGTATATAATTGTAACTTCATTGTACCTTCTTTTTCAGCGCTCAAAAAACTAGAATATAGATTAACTAAGTTTTTCTCACAATTTAAGATATTGTTGGCTCTCAGTTCTGCTTCCTTAATAATTAACTCCTTAGAAGTCTGCATTTTAACACTACCTTTCTAAATATTTTTGGAGCTCCGAAATATGTAGATTATGTTTACTACTTACTTGCTTACATAAATTTACTGACTCTTCATTACCAATAACATTTGCAAACTCATTATACTTATTTACAATATCTTTTTCTTTTTGGATTAAATCTTCAACCCAACTTTTTTTAGTCATAATAAAATACCAACTCCTTTTCTATATTATTCACTAAAAGAAAGGGTATATTCAATTTTCTAAATAATACATACATTTTTTTATGAAGAAGTAAAAACCCTCTATCTAATTATTAGATAAAGGGCCTTATTCTTTTACATATAAAAAAATCTTATCTTGTACTATTTCCCAAAAATAGTTAGTAGAATACCTGCTGCAACAGCAGTTCCAATTACGCCAGCTACATTTGGTCCCATAGCATGCATAAGTAAAAAATTGGTTCGATCGTATTTTTGGCCCTCTACTTGAGAAACTCTAGCCGCCATAGGCACTGCCGAAACTCCCGCTGAACCTATTAAAGGGTTAACCTTGCCCTTGGTAAGCTTACACATAATTTTCCCTATAATAACTCCCGCTGCAGTACTTATGCAAAAAGCCACCATACCTATAATAATTATTTTTATTGTATCAAATTTTAGAAACACATCTGCTTTCGCTGTAGCACCAACAGTTACGCCTAAAAATATAGTTACTACATTTATTAGTCCGTTTTGGGCTGTATCAGATAATCTACCAACTACACCAGATTCTCTAAATAAATTCCCAAGCATTAGCATTCCAATTAGTGACGCTACTGATGGAAGCATTAAAACTACTACTATTGTAACTACTATAGGAAAAATAATTTTCTCAATTTGCTTCACCTTTCTTAATTGACCCATTTTAACAGTTCTTTCTTTTTCTGTAGTTAGAAGTCTCATGATAGGTGGCTGTATAAGCGGCACTAAGGCCATATATGAATAGGCCGCCACCGCAATTGGTCCTAGAAGATGTTTTGCTAGTTTACTGGCTAAAAAGATGGCTGTAGGGCCATCTGCTCCCCCTATAATACCTATAGAAGCTGCTTCCTGCGGTGTGAAACCCATAATTATTGCAGTAGTAAATGCAAAGAACACTCCGAATTGCGCCCCCGCTCCCATAAGCACACTAGATGGATTAGCTAATAGCGGTCCAAAATCCGTCATAGCTCCTACCCCTAAAAATATTAGTGGTGGATATATATCTAGTTCTACACCCTTATATAAGTAATAAAATAATCCTCCTGCTTCATTTGCACTTGGCGCACCCATAATGTTACTCATCGGTAAATTTACCAGTAGCATCCCAAACGCTATTGGTAAAAGAAGTAAGGGTTCAAATTTTTTCCCTATGGCTGCATACATGAGTGCACATGATAACCCTATCATAATAAGATGTTGTAAATCTAATTTTACAAAACCAGAAGAAAGCCATAGGTCATTTAATACTTGTAAGATATCCATTTATATTACCTCTCTCCCTTGTTACTGAATAACTGCAAGTATATCTCCTGTATTAACACTCGCTCCATTTTTTACACGTAATTCAGTAATTTTTCCATCATGTGGTGCCATAATTTCATTTTCCATTTTCATAGCCTCTAATATAAACATTACTTGTCCAGATTTAACCTCATCTCCAGCATTTACATTAACTTTAAGTACAACTCCTGGCATTGGAGACTCTATTTTCTCACCGGTTGTAGCTGTATTCTTCACTTCTGTCTTCGGTGATGTTTGAGTTTTTATAAGAGCCTCTTTGGTTACTGCTATAGGTGCCAAGTTATTAGAAAAATCTCCCTCAACCTCTTCAACTTCTACTTCGTACGAAATTCCATTAACTTTTATATTATATTTATTCATTTTTACTCCTCCTAACTATGGCTTTAATTGTCATATTCCCCAACCTGAATTGTTACTTATTCTTTTTATAGATTTTATTTTTAAATTTGAGTTTGGTATTTTTAGATACGTAGATAAAGCTGCAGCTATTACCGCCACTACCTCTAATTCATCTTTAGTTTCAACTTCTATTATTTGTTCTTCCCGCGGCTTTTCGCTTCCCTGCTTATTATGAGATGTACCCGCATTATGCTGGTCATTTTTATTTGCTATAGTCTCTATTATAAAACTTTCCAATCTAATTATATATTGTAAAATAACTAGCAGTGAAAAAACTATAATCATAGCTACAACTGTAGTACTTAAAGCGTCTAAAACTGAAAATTCCATATTCCTATTCCCCCTATATCAAAGTCGATCCATGTTTTTTAGGGTACTTTATCTCTCTCTTACTATATAGCATATCCAAACTTGCAAAAATTCTCTGTTTCGTCTCTGAAGGCATAATAATATCATCTATAATTCCTTTTTCCGCCGCTTTATATGGACTAGTTACCCCCTCCATATATTTAAGTATCAGTTCCTGTTCTTTTAAATTAGGATACTCTGCTCGTACTATTTCATCCTTATGTAAAATTTTTATTAGGGATTCTGGATGGGTTACGGATATCTTAGCCGTTGGCCAAGCATATGCAATATCAAAGGCTACTTCTTTACTTGCAAGCGCCAAGTATCCAGCTCCATAGGCTTTCCCTATAATTAGCGAAACCTTTGGTACTGTTGCCTCAATTAATGCATATATCATTTTTGATGCATGAAGAGATAATCCACTGCATTCTTCCTCCAAGCTAACTACAAATCCATCAGTATCTACAATGCTTAATATGGGAATATTATAGCAATCACACATTTTAACAAACCTACTAATTTTCTCTGAAATTCTAATGCCTAATTTTACATGTTGTTTTTCTGAATTAGTAATTATGCCAGTAGTAAGGCCATTTATTTTAGCAAGGCATGTTATAATACTAGTCTCCCAGTTATTGTTTAATTCTATAAGACTATCCTCATCAGCCACGGCCTTCATTACCTCATAGGAATTAACCATTTTGTTTTTAACCATTTCATTTAAGTTCATATTTAAAAGGTTTAAACTAGAACTTTCCTTGCCCCTTGGTGCCGATTCCATGTTGTTAGAAGGAATATACTCAAGAATTTTTTTCACTATTAAAAATGCTGATGCATCATTTTCTGCAACAATCTGAATACTTCCATTCTCACTACAATTACTAGCACTTGAATACATTTTTGATTCTACATGTTTATATTCTTCTTCAACAAGGTTTTTAGTTGAGCTTATACCTAGCTCAGAAGAATCATTCACCATTATTGTAAAATCACTCATTGTTGCACTAAGTGCCGCAATTCCAAGGCAAGGCCCTGCAATTATTGCTATTTGTGGTACAACACCAGAAAGTCTTGCATTTAACTTTAAAATATCGCCATAGCTAGATAAAATATCTAACCCTTCTGATAATTTAGCCCCCACTGAGTCAAAAATTTGAATTAATGGAGCCCCCATTTTAATTGCCATATCCATAACCTTGCAGATTTTATTGCTATTTGCAGTGTTCATTGCTCCGCCATCCACTGTGTAATCTTGACTATATATATAAATTAATTTTCCATAAACAGTTCCGTGCCCAGTTATTACCCCAGCACCATTATTTGCAACTAAAGCGCCTATCTCAATAAATGAGCCTTTATCCAAAATAGATTCTATTCTTTCTCTTGCAGTCATTTTGTGTAAGTTATGTTGCATTTCTATTTTCGAATCTCCGCCACCTTGGTGAGATTTCTTTACGATTTCTATTAAATTATCTACCTTATCCACATTCATACCTCCTATTTATAAATAATAAAACTCTCGCCCATAATGATGATATCACATCAAATGAATTTTGTATATTTAATTCTGCAAGTTATAAGTCATTTTTCTGTTTATTAAAAAAATAAGGTTGCTATAGATGACATCTATAACAACCTTATTTATATTTATATTTAAATTAGAATAAGCCGGATATAGTACCATCTTCAGAAATATCCATTTTATCAGCCGCTGGCACCTTAGGAAGTCCTGGCATTGTCATTATACTTCCCGTTAAAACTACAATAAACCCTGCTCCATTAGAAATCTTAACTTCTTTTACATTTATGATGAAGTTTCTTGGTCTGCCTAGTAAACTTGGATTATCCGATAGTGAATTTTGAGTTTTAGCAACACAAATAGGAATCTTATCTAATTCAAGTTTTTCTATTTCGGCAATTTGCTTATTTGCGGAAGAACCATATTCTACGCCATCTGCTCCATATATTTCCGTGGCAATAATATTTATTTTTTCTTTTATAGTCAAGTTATGGTCATACAAAACCTTAAAATTACTTTTTTCGTTTTCTATAGTAGCTAAAACTTTATTAGCTAATTCTTGTCCACCCTCTGCACCTTTTTCCCATACCTCGGTTAGTGCTACTTTAACACCCATTTTGCCACAAAATTCGCTTATATATTGAATCTCTTCCTCAGCATCAGCCATAAACTTATTTATTGCCACCACTACTGGAACTCCATATTTCTTAATATTTTCTATTTGTTTTTCTAGATTTTCTATTCCTCTTGATAGAGCTTCTACACTAGGCTCATTTAACTTATCTTTCTTTACTCCACCATGATGTTTAAGCGCTCTTATTGTAGCCACAAGAACCACACAATCTGGATTTAAATTGCCATATCTGCATTTTATATCAAAGAACTTTTCAGCACCTAAATCTGCTCCAAATCCCGCTTCTGTTACAACATAGTCTCCGAGTTTTAAAGCCATTTTAGTAGCCAGTAAACTATTACAACCATGAGCAATATTTGCAAAAGGTCCCCCATGTATTATGGCAGGTGTATTATCAAGAGTTTGAACTAAATTTGGTTTTATAGCATCCTTCATAAGTAGAGCCATTGCACCATTTACTTTTAAGTCTCTGCAATAAATTGGATTACTTTGCATATCATAAGCGATTAGAATTTTCCCCATTCTCTCTTTTAAGTCCATAAGATTTTCAGATAAACATAATATGGCCATTATTTCTGAGGCGACGGTTATCATAAAGCCATCCTCACGTACAAATCCATTAGGCTTACCACCAAGTCCAACAACAATATCCCGAAGCGCCCTATCATTCATGTCCATGACTCTTCTAAATATAATTCTTCTGCTATCAATTCTTAAATCATTACCTTGATGAATATGATTATCTATAGCAGCTGAAAGTAAATTATTAGCCGCCGTTATGGCGTGCATATCTCCAGTAAAATGTAAATTTATATCCTCCATTGGAACCACTTGAGCATAGCCACCACCAGCAGCACCACCTTTAACGCCAAATACTGGTCCAAGAGACGGTTCTCGAAGTGCTATCACTGCATTTTTACCTTGCATGCATAGCGCTTGTCCAAGACCTATTGTAACCGTAGATTTGCCCTCACCCGCTGGAGTTGGATTTATGGCTGTAACTAATATTAGCTTGCCATTTTTTTTGTTTTCATTTCTTTTTAGTACTTCTAGAGAAATCTTTGATTTATATTTTCCATATAAATCAATATCATCCTCAGTTAATCCCATTTTTTCTGCTACCTTAAGTATAGGTAGCATCTTAGCACTTTGTGCAATTTCTATATCACTTTTCATATACTTCACCCCTTATACATAAATTAAATTATAATCTGTGGTTCACAATATTAGTTATGTTTGCATTTGATTACATTATATCAGAAGTTCAAATAAAAATGCAGTAAAATATTCAGAAAATTAAAGCAAATTCAAAAGACATACAGCTAATTTACTGTATGCCTTTTATTTTTTTTAAACCTTCAATAGATTAATGCCATCTGTATCTGTTCTTGCAATTATTTCCTCAAAGTCTGCCCCTTCTAGTTTTTCATGTATAAGCAGTTCTTGAGCTACTGCATGAAGTTTATTAATATTTTCACTAAGGATTGATGAAGCCTTTGCATACGCTTCGTCAATAAGTGCTTTAACTTCTGAATCTATTTTAAAGGCTATCTGCTCACTAAAGTTTCTACTCTTCCCTAGATCTCTTCCAAGGAATACCTCATTATGATCATTACCAAAAGATATTGGTCCGAGAATATCGCTCATACCATATTCCATAATCATTTTTCTTGCAATAGCTGATGCTCTATCAATGTCATTCTTAGCACCAGTACTAATATCTTGAAGAATTAATTTTTCTGCAACTCTACCACCTAAAAGTCCAACCATTTCATCTTTAAGTTTTAGTTTTGAAGTATATGCTGTATCTTCTTCTGGGAGGTGCATTGTGTATCCACCTGCCATACCTCTTGGTATAATACTTATTTGATGAATTGGATCTGAAAGTGGGGAATATTTCATTACTACTGCATGACCCGCTTCATGATAAGCGGTTAATTTTCTATCTTTCTCGCTGATAACCTTGCTCTTCTTTTCTGGTCCTGCAATAACTCTAGTTACAGCTTCATCTAGTTCCTTCATCTCTATAACTGTTTTCTTGCTTCTTACTGTAAGCAGCGCAGCTTCATTCATTAAATTCTCAAGGTCTGCACCAGTAAATCCTGGTGTTCTTTTTGCTAATACTTGAAGACTTACTTCATCTGCTAAATGTTTACCCTTAGAATGTACCCTTAAAATTTCTTCTCTTCCTTTAACATCAGGTGCACCTACCAATATATGCCTATCAAACCTACCTGGTCTTAAAAGGGCAGGATCTAATATATCTGGTCTATTTGTAGCGGCTATCATAATTATTCCTTCATTTACACCAAACCCATCCATTTCAACTAATAACTGATTTAGAGTTTGTTCTCTTTCATCATGACCTCCACCAAGGCCTGCTCCCCTTTGTCTACCTACTGCATCAATTTCATCAATAAATATTATACAAGGAGCGCTTTTTTTCGCTTGATCAAATAAATCTCTTACTCTTGAAGCTCCAACACCTACAAACATCTCCACAAATTCAGATCCTGATATACTATAAAAAGGCACGCCTGCTTCTCCTGATACGGCCCTAGCAAGTAAAGTTTTACCTGTACCTGGTGGCCCTACAAGAAGAATACCTTTAGGAATCCTTGCACCAGCTTCTAGATATCTTTTAGGTTGCTTTAAGAAATCCACAACTTCTGCCAATTCTTCCTTTTCCTCATCTTCTCCGGCTACATCATCAAATGTAACTTTCTTCTTATCCGGTGATGCTATTTTTGCTTTACTTTTTCCAAAATTCATTACGCCTCTATTACCGCCGCCACCGCCGCCACCTTGTGACTGTTGCATATACATAAACCAAAATGCTACAAGCATTAAAATTATAAGAAGTGTTGGCACTATTTGTAACCACATTGGCATAGTAGCTGGTTTTATATATGTTTCTTGAACAGTTGGATTTGGATCTTTATCCATCACTTGCAACAATCGTTGTAATGGAACTATTGTTTCATATTTTGTTCCGTCCTTTAATTCGCCAACCACAGTTTTATCTTCTCTTACTTGAACACTTTTTATTTCTTTTTTAACCCAATATTCTTGGAATTTATCAACTCTAATTGTGTTAACTTCTTTATTCGTTTCAAATAAGGCTAATGATGCAAAAATCACTAGTACAAACACCCCTAGCCATACTACAGAAGCATTAGAAATTTTCTTCATTAAAAAACCCCCTCTCTTTTTAGTTACTTTAAAATTTTATCACATTAAAAATCACATGACAATAAAATATATATTAATTATTGGTTAATATATATTCTGTACTGATTTACTTATAAATTTCATCTTTTAGTATACCTATGTATGGTAAGTTTCTATATTTCTCTGCAAAATCTAAACCATAGCCTACAAGAAAATGATCGGGCACATTATATCCCAGATATTTAACATCTATATCCACAGTTCTTCTGTCTGGCTTATTTAGTAAGCATATAATTTCTAAACTACAAGGCTTCCTTGCAGATAGATATTTCATTAGATATTTAAGTGTCACCCCAGAGTCTATAATATCCTCTACTATTAAAACATCTTTACCTTCTATTTCAAAGTCTAAATCCTTTAATATCTTTACAACTCCTGAGGTTTTAGTGGAATCACCATAACTTGAAACCGCCATAAAATCCATTTTACAAGGAATTGTTATTTCTTTTACTAAATCTGCCATAAATATAACTGATCCCTTTAAAATACCAATAAGTATAAGCTCTCTTCCAGAATAATCATTACTTATTTCCGCACCCATTTGTCTAATTTTAGCTCTTAATTCATCTTGATTATATAAAACTTCTTTAATATCATTGTTCATTTTTATTCCTCGCTTTCAATTTTAATTCGCAATATATTTTTAGTATACTTTGATACCTTAAATTTTTCACTAATTCTATATCCCACTACCCATGCTATATCATTACCAAAACATATTAAAGGGATTTCATTCCTTTTTTCTTTGGGCACTTTTAAATCCATAAATAAATCCTTTAATTTCTTATTACCGCTCATGCCTAGTGGTATGAACTTATCACCTTGTTTCCTATATCTTAATGTTATTGGCTCCAAAGCCTTGTCATAGTCAAAATATACAAGATAATCATTTCCTTTATCTTCTGTAAATTCCACCCTAGGTATAACATCAATTTTTATCACCTTATTTAAGGATTGAATGAAATTTTTCTCACTAACCAATAGATTGTATTCTTTATTATTAACTTCCATATTTTTTTTATGTATATATATATTTATATTTCCGTAACAGTTTTCAGCTATTATATCCTGTGGCAGCATGGTTGTTTTACCGGTGTCATTCTTTTGAAGTTCTATAATGTTACATATGTGGATTTTCTCAAAGTTATATAAATTATGATTCACAGCTAGAAGGGCACTTCGTATAATCCTGCTTATAATTGCTTCATGTTGCAAAAATGCACTTTTATTTATAGTAACCATTTGCTCACCTATGACACATTGCTTTTTATATTCTGCATAAGAAATGCTTTCTAAATAATCATTATCCTTTTTAAGGATATCAGATAATCGATTTACTGTATTAATTATGTCGCTATTAAAATTTTCTTGAATATACGGAATTAACTCTAGCCTAACTTTATTTCTAGCGTAAATTGTTTCTAAATTTGTTTTATCTATTCTTGGATGAATATTTTTTTTCTCGCAATATTTTTCTATTTCGATTCTACCAAGGTGAAGAATAGGCCGCACATATATTTTATCTCGAATAGGCTTGATACCTACCATACCTTCAATACCTGTACCTCTCATTATCCTCATTAATACTGTTTCAGCTTGATCATTGGCATTATGCGCTAATGCAATTTTACTCCCATTAATTTTACTCATAAGCTCTTCAAAAAAATCATATCTCACTTCTCTGCCTGCCATTTCGCAAGATAGATTCTTTTCCTGGGATATTCTATGTACATCCACTTTTTTGCTATAGAACTCTATATTCAAGTCCTCACAAGTTTTTCTTGCATACTCCTCATCTTTGTCAGCTTCCTGTCCCCTAAGGCAATGGTTTAAATGCGCACCAAAAAGTGTAACTCCAAGTTCCTCCTTAAGTTCATTTAAAATGTACAACAAACATGTGGAGTCGGGTCCACCAGAAAGTGCAACTATAACCTTATCGCCCTTATTAAACATAGAATTTTCATTTATAAAATTCATAACCTTATCCAGCAAAATTTTCACTTCCTATTTTTTTAAAAATTTCATTCTTCTATTAAGTTTATATATTCTAACCCCTTATTACTATATCATATTACTATATAATATAATAATATATATTTTTTCATTTTTCAAATTTCACAAAAAAAAGTAAAATAAAAGAATGTAAAAAAGGTTTTTATCCCATAAATACATTCTTCATTTTTACCTTTGCATTTCTATCTACCCTTAATATAAACTATATATCTTTGAAACAAGAACCGTCATATCGTCCTTTACTCTATTGCCACTTAATTTTTTAGCTTCCCCCAAAAGTCCGTCTGCTAAGTCCTTTGGATCATTACACTTATTTTTACCCAAATAGTCAACTATCCAATCCACTCTACCTACATTTTCATCGTTATAATCTAATACTCCATCACTAAGCATAACTATAATATCTCCATTTTTTAATTTCTTTTGTTGTATGTCTATATCCGCCTTGTCCAGAACACCAATAGGAAGCGACTTTGATTTTATAATTTGCAGATTATCACCAGATTTTAGAAAAGATGCAACAGCACCAACTTTCATAAAATCAATTTCTCCAGTGTATAAGTCTATGCTACTTAAATCTATGGTTGAAAATTTTTCTTCTTGGGAAAATCTAAGTGTCATTATTGAGTTTACAGTATTAATGGCTGTAATTTTATTAAAACCTGCAGATGTGAATTTCTCTATTAATTCAACAGCAGCTTCACTTTCTCTACCTGCCTCCGGACCCGAACCCATACCATCACTGATAATTGACATATAACTACCGTCCAAAAGCTTTCCAAAAGTATAGCTGTCTCCATTAAATTTCTCCCCATCCTTACACTGCCTAGCCACATTAGATACCACATGAAACTTAGGTGTTTCTTCTATTTTTACCTTGCAAGTATTAGTCTTCGGATTAATGCTGCAGCCCTCGTCACTAACGCACATATACTTACCAGTGACTCCATTAATAATAGGCAATAATTCCTTAACGCACATTTGCCTTCCACTACAAGCCTGTAGTGAAAATTTAATGGTCATTCTCCCCATTTTATCATTTAAGCACATAATATCATTATACTTAATTCTATTCCTATCTAAAGCTCTACAGATAAGTTTTTCCATTGCAGTATCTATTAAAATCTCAGAGTTAAAGTCTTCAACGATTTCTGAAACAGAATCTGCCATATTACTAATCTGATTTGCTAAAAGTTCTCTACCTTCACTAAGTCTTGTCCGCCACATTTCATTTATAATATGCTTATTAACAATGTCTTCTGTATTTTTAAGTAACGCATTCCTCTTTATACATTTTCTTTCAATTTCTTCTGGCACAAGTTCATTCTTACTTTCAAAATTTTCAATCAATTCTTCAAAGGCTGCATATGTATAATGCAATTCTCTTTTCCAACACATAGAGTTCATATTGCAATTACTGCATACACGATCCGCAAGATTTTCAACTAAGGCACTACTTTTACCCTTCATTGCCAACTTCTCATTATCCACTAGATTATTTAATATATCTGACATATTAGAAAGTACATCGGAAAAATTATTTAATCTTCCTACAAATGTATCTTTAATTTTATTTATATAGCCTTGCTCAATATATTCTCTTTTCTTATCTGAATTAAACTCTGTACTCAACTCCTGGTATACTTTTAGTGGTATTAGCAAAAAGAACGTACCTGCCAGCATTGCTTCAAATATTATAAACTCAGACCCTGTAATACAATATATTTTCACTATTGAAAAAGCCACAAGGTAGGCTGCCGCACTTAGCCACTTCCCAGTTTCTTTAAACACGCCTGTAATTAATCCACAAATACCGTACATCCCTATAAATATAATCATGTTTGCAGAGGACATCCCAACTATAATACCCATAGCAACTCCAGCTGCTGCACCTGCTCCACTTCCATTAATATAAGCTATTATTATAACAAAGGCTAGTCCTAAAACATTTGTAACCGATATATTAAATATACTCACTCCCCAGGTACCTGCTATAATTAGTGAGCTTATGATAGACATACTTATTATTTCTTCATTTGAAAATATATGCTTTGTTTTAATTTCCCTAAAGCATAAAAGACTATAATCCAGAATAAAATATAAGGGGAAGATGCATAAAACTAGAAATATAGAATTTAAAAAAGACATTACGCCAGTTAATCTGAGAATAAAAAAATTATAGATAAAGAGTTCAAATATAATAATTGCAAACATAAAGATTAAAGCTCTGGTTTTCACATGTATCTTATTTAAAATACTACTCATAGCTGTAATTGTAACCACTAACACTAAGTATGAGGGCAAACCCTTTAAGTCCTGATACAATGTAATATACCCTAAAAATGTACCACTGGCTGTAATTATTGAAATTTTATGGTTTTTAATAAATACTGTAGCTATTAAGAAAGCTATACCAAATGGCGCAGTATTATTAATAAGAAGCACCCTACTTATTAATAAGCTTACTATAAAATAAAAAATCCCTTTAATAATTAAATTAATATTTAATGCATTTTTCTTTCGTGCTTCCTCTTTTATCTTTCTAAGTCTTTGGTATGGAAATATATCGATACCGTACTGCATTTTACAAATCACCCACCTTTGTTAATTAGAATTTCATTATAACAAATTCTAATGGAAATAATTGTCATAAGATGAGATGCGTATGTATTTTTTAAGAGACATTTATTTGTATATTTTTTACAATTTAATTTTACAATCTTCTATAATATAAAAAAACCTACCATATTTATATAGTAGGTTTTATAATATTAAATGAAGCTTGTCACTTCATGCCATTATATATTGGAGGAAATTATACTTATATGTTTTATCTGTGTATTTATTAAATCATCCCAAGTTTTATGTTTTCTCGTAAAATAAAAAACAACTCAAAAGTTTCCTTTTGAGTTGTGGTAGCGGAAATAGGACTTGAACCTACGACCCTTCGGGTATGAACCGAATGCTC
>CAYXOL010000074.1:0-22442 GCA_964467165.1 uncultured Clostridium sp. | reverse complement strand
AATGGCAAATATTCAATCAGCAAAAAAGAGAATTAAAGTTACTGAAGTTAAGACATTAAGAAATACAATGATTAAGTCTGCTTTAAAAACTAAGATAAAAAAATTCGAAACAGCTATCGCTACTGGTAATGTTGAAGAATCTAAAGTTACATATGCAAACGTGGTTAAAGCTTTAGATATGGCTGTAACAAAAGGCATACTTCACATCAATAAAGCAGCAAGAAAAAAATCAAGACTCGCAGCTAGGTTAAACGCTTTAAGTTTAACTGCATAATAAATAACCGGTGATGTGCACCGGTTTTTATTTTTTTTGTTACATAACAGTCTTTATCATAAAGACTTCCATATTTATCTTATCGTCAGTAGATGTACTTTTTAGTATTTTTTCCGTATCAACGCATAGTTCTATATTTCTTTTTAGCCTATTTATTGTAAACTTCGTGCTCTGAGATATCATTTTTTCACAAATGTACGGATGGAGCCTTAGCTCACCTGCCAAAGTATCTTTTGATTTACCACTATCAATACCTAATTTAATATTAAATAGTATATTATATTGCCTGGCTATCATATACAGTATAAGCGGAATCTTCTCCCCCTTATATATTAGCTCATTTAAAATATCTAGAGCCCTCTTAATATTTTTCTGGGACAAATAATCTACCAGATTAAAAATATCATTCTCACTCTTTTGAGGCATCATAGCAAAAACATCTTCCTTTGTAATTTCTCTTCCCTCTGCATAAGAAATTAATTTTTCTATTTCATTAGCTACAATATCCATATTATTGTCTACTTGGTTACAAAACAGTGCAAGCTCTGCCTTTCCTATTTTACTCCCTGCAGCTTCAAATAGATCCCTACATTTTTTTTGAAGAACTTCTCCTTTTAATTTGTCCACTTTTATAACACAGGCCTTTTTATCTAATTTCTTTATTTTATTACTTGGTTTCTCTCTGTCACTTGAAAAAACATAGTATATAATTAAAACGCAATGTGGAGCGGGATTACTTAAATATTCATTTAACAACTTAATATTCTCATTTTTCAAATCCCCGGAAGCTTTCCCTCCAGAACTATCATCCAAAAATGTTGCTCTATATACTACTACCACTTTTTTATCACTCATAAAAGGCATGGTTTCACAAGCCTCAATAATTGTTTCAAAATCAGCTTTATTACCATCAAATTTCGAATAATTCAAATCCATAAATTCACTTTTTAATACACTATCAGTTATAAATTTAACATGATGTTTTATTAATTTTTCATCGGACCCGCAAAATATATAACAATTATCTATTTCATTTTTCTTTAATTTTTTCTCTAAATCTGTAAAATTAATCAATATACTTCCTCCAACTTCTATAAAAATTTTATAACTTTATTTCCTATAATCATATATTTATTTATTATTGTACCTTGCGGTGTATAGCTTCCATCTTTTTTCAGTTTTATACTTGATTTTTCTAAAAAGCATACTTGTGCTTGTAATTTATTACCGTAGCTACTTATTGAAATAACACATCTACTGGAAACTTGCAGTGTTGAATTCCCAAGGTAACCTTGAATTACACTATCTATTTTTATAGGAACTTTTAAATCTTTAACATTTATATTACCTGTAGTCACTGCTACTGTATGACTTTTGTATTGTACTAAAACTATATCATTCTTATTTACATTTATATAGCTAATCTCTGGAAAAACTTTATAATTTTCATATGCAAAAACAAAAATAATACATAAAGGAACATACTTAAATTGGCCATGCCCACTTTTAATTCCAAGATAGCATAAATATAGCCCAAATACAACTAAGCTTTCTATATAAGAAAAGTAAATTATGCCCGGCAACATTATGCCTAGGATTTTTTGAATATAGTCTATAATTGTTAATACCGTATAGAGCCCGTAATTCATTAAATTGAACAACCAATAAACACCGCTAAGGATCATCCCTATATTGCCTAAGACAACAACCAATGTATAAAAGGGTAATAACAATAAGTTGCTAAAAACAAACCCAAAACTAAAAGTTTTCAATGCAAATACTACATATGGTAATGAAAATATTTGAGAACTTATGCTTAAACTAAAGGATTCATTTAAGGTCTTTGGCAATTTATAAAGCAGCTTTTTTATTTTTTTATTAAACAATATAATCCCAAGAACACAAAGAAACGATAGCATAAAACCAATGTCAAGAATATAAAAAGGTCTAAATATCAATAATATAATTGCAGCTAAACTAATAGAGGAAAGACTATCGTACTTTTTATAAACTTTACTTGATATTTTCAATATAAAAATCATAATAAATGCTCTTATTGTAGACGCCTTCCCTCCCGTAAATATCATGTATACAAAAGAAAATAAAAGAGCAATTTTATAGCCAATAATAATTTCTAAGGCTTTATACACAACAGACATATGTAATCCCGATACGCTTATAACATGACTTATTCCTAATTTTTTAAAATCTTCCTTTTGAGCTTTTTCAATGTAGTCACTGTCTCCAAAACATACAGCCATAACCAGTGCTGTTTTTTCTTTTCCAAGTATTACAGAAAACTTCTCGTATAGGTCCCTTCTAAAGCTTTGAATCTTTGATATTAAATCCTCATTACATATTTTATAATCATGAACTACATATGTTCCAACTACGCCTCTTTCGTACACTGGTTTTTTTTCAAAATTACCCTTTATCCAAACATTTCTTCCTTGGGTTAATCCAAAAACATTGCCCTCCAAAATAATTTTCTTGTTGTTGATTTTTGCATAACAATAATAACTGCTTTTATCTGAAATTCTCACTTTACAATTGTAATTTTGGGGTAAATTAATATTAAAATAAAAATAATAATTTACAGCTGAAGTAATAAAGAAGCAAAGTATTAAATAAAAAAAATTTTTATCTATAGTAAAATACATAATAGCTAAAAAAGATGCAGCTATAACTGCACCTAAAATAGGATTATTAATTAGAATAAAAAGAGTAAAACATCCCATGAAAATAGAAACTGCATAATAAACTAAAGGTCTAGCCATAATAAACTGTAGTACTTGAAAATTTATTTATTAAAAAGAACATATTAATTTGTTCCATCCTTTTCTATCTCTACCATGATCTCAACATTGTGGATATTAGGAATTACATGAATGTGTTTTACATGAGGTATTCCAGTCTTATTTCTTATTTTAAAATAATTATAAGTAATTTCCTGGGCTGCTTTTTCAGATAAATTATTATAATTAATATAATACTCCCCTTCTGGTATATCTAAAAAAATCGTGTTACTTCCTATTATCTTGGTTTCAAATATATTTTCAAGCATTTTCACACCTCCATAATTTTATTCTATCCAATGAATATTCAAATTAATCAGGATATTTTTGCTTGTTTTTCATATGTTGATTTATATATTTCTTTAATAATACAGAGCAAATTCCAAGGCAAGGTATTACTATGAAATTCAACCATACCATTTCACTAACTGTAAATGCTACTTGCCTGCCAGTAGCTAAAAGCATTATTATCATAAACATTTCACTAAGGCCTACAATTCTAAGAAATAAAGCAAATTCACTTATATTATTAATATTTTTTTTACTATGGAGAACTAAATTAATTATTTCACTCAAATCATTTTGCTGTAAGAATAAGCTTGAAAGTTTTCTTATTACATTACTACATTCAGTACCTGTTGAAATGGATATACGGCAATTATTAAGATATTCCAAATCCGTTAATCTATCTCCTACTGCTGCTATAGAATTACCTTTGTTGTTTAAGAACTTCACAATTTCATTTTTATGTTTCGAAGAAATTTTCGAAAAAATACTAACTCCTTCAATATTTTTTTCAAATTCTTCTTTGTCCATATAATCAATTTCTATACCTGATAAAATCGCTTCCTTCTTATCTGTAAGACCTATTAATTTCCCAAAAGCTAAACACGCCAGCTTATTATCCTCATCATCAATAATAAGCCTAATGTTTGTGTCCACACAATTTTCTACTGCCGTATAGGAAGTACTTTTTATAGGATTTTCAAAGCCCATTAGACCTACAAAAACTAAATTACTTTCAATATTTTCATCAACGCTTGGCTCATAATTAAAATTTCTATACCCAAAGGCTATAACATTATACGCATTATTAGACATTCTTATATGCATATTTATAATTGCTTTAATATCACTTTCTTTAATTTCTTTTTCTAAACCATTAATTAAAATATGAGTACATTTATTTAAAAGACTATCAAGACTGCCTGATATATTAGCTCTATATCTATCCTCAACCTTATTTACAACAGTTTTTATAAGCCTATCAGAATCATAGGGTATTTTAATAACTCTTTGTTGATTCTTTTCCAATAGACTTTTTTCTAGGTGCTGCTCATTACAAAATTCAAGGATTGCATATTCACCCAAATTTTCAATTGAATTGTCATTACCCGTATAATCCTGCCCTGTAGAGGAAAGTTTAGCATCATTACAAAGTAATGCTATACTGATTATTCTTTCCTGAGTATCATCCATTGCTAAACTTTGTTTTTCAACATCAACGCTTATATTATCACAATACACTTGTTTTAAAATAAGAGTATTCTCTGAAATACAACCAATTTTCTTTGTAAATATTGTAGTGATGTTTACCAAAGCGTATATAGCCGAAATATTCTTTATGTAAATATTTTTCTTCTTAAATTTGCAAAATATAATGTTAAAATATAAAAATAATATTATTATATAGATCGGAGTATAAAATGTCATAAAAACATATATAAGAGTATTTATAATTTCATAAACTGAAAATTTATTATGCAAGGTAAACATCAAAGCTATTACACCCGCTATTATAGTAACTTTTGTTGCATTATTTGCAATTTTATTTAGCCTTCTAGTAAAAACCCTATTATCATTTTTATGTTCCAGTAATGCACTTGCAATTTTACCGATTTGGGTATTCATTCCCGTAGCAATAACTATTCCTATCCCAGATCCCTCAGTAATAATAGAGGATTTAAAAAGCATATTCTTTATTTGAGAAAGGTTTATTACCTCTTCCTCTATTTTCATAGAGTACTTTTCCACCTCATATTTTTCACCAGTTACAGCAACTTGACGTGCCTTAAGATTTTCACATTCTACTATTCTTATATCAGCTGCTACATAATTACCACTTTCTAAAAAAAATATATCCCCTACTACTATTTCCTCACAAGCTATTTTGCATCTCTTTCCATTTCGTAATACATAAGAAAATGCTGTATTTAAATTATCAATGGCCATTAAACTTTTTTCTTCCTTATAATCCCCATTAATTAACAATATAACACTTACTATCATTATTAAAGTTACAATATATCCTATGATATTTGACTTATTAACAAATAGCATAGCTATAAAAATAAATGATGCAACCATCCATAATTGCCTTGCTTCTTGTATAATCAGAGTTAAAAGGCTCTCTATTTTGGGCTTTAATATAATATTTTCGCCATAAATTTCCCTCATGTGATTGATTTTATTTTCAGTTAGCCCTTGTACAATATCTGATTCTAAAACCTCCACTACTTTTGCCATTGTATTTCCATACCATTGTTTCATATTTACCAACCTATCCCTTTGTATTTTTATACATTCTAATTTTCGTTGAATAAATAGGAGACTTTAGCACAAATAGTGAAAGTCTCTCAATTATAGTGCATCTTATAACAACCAGATTATTTTACCAATTTATTATTTTTAGATATTCCAGTGACAATTTCTCCATCAGCATATATGTACATTCCATGCCCTTCTCTTTCATCATTTTGCCACTGTCCTATGTATTTTTCTCCCGTAGACCAAGTATGAATTCCTTCACCGTGTCTAAGTCCATCTTTTAAGCCACCTATATAACTATCTCCATCTGGAAAACAGCAAATACCTTCACCTGTTTTTTCACCATTCTCCCATTGTCCTATATATTTTTCACCATCTGGCCAAGTATATATTCCACTTCCGTGTTTTTCATCATTACTCCATTGTCCTACGTATTGTTCTCCTCCTGAAAAAGTAAGAGTTCCAAGCCCTTGCATTTTATTATTCTTCCAAAGACCTACATACTTACTTCCATCTGCATAAATAAAAGTTCCCTCACCACTTTTCATGCCATTGTCTCTTTCTCCCTGATAAGTTCCTCCATGAACGTGTTCTTTAGGTGAAATTTTCGCACTATTTACATTGCCTACACTGGCCTTATGCAAAGCGATTCCATCCAAATCAACATTATGCAAGGTAATTTTACCAAAACTTGCTTTACTGAGTTTTATACTTTTCATACAGCGTCACTCCTTTTCTAAAGCCTACTTCGCTTATTATTTAATATCTTCCACACTTCTATAATATACTATATCATGGTTTCATGAAAATTATACAATGTTTTTTTGCAAAATAAAAACCTGTAGGAATTAATTCCTACAGGTATTTTTTATTAGATAAAATTATCTTTGAAATCCTCTATTGTTTTGTTGTTTTTTAGCTCTTCTACAATCAGGACATCTTTGTGGTTCATTTTCAAATCCTTTTTCTTTGTAAAATTCCTGTTCACCCTCAGTGAATACGAAATCTTGTGAACAATCTTTGCATGTTATAGTTTTATCTGCCATTTAAACATTTCTCCTTTTTAATTATATTAAGATTTAAGAGCTGATTTACTTTATATGCCTAGAAAGGTAATGTTTAAATCATATTAAATCTTGACGCTGATGATTTTACAATCTCAACACACTTAGAATAACATATATCGTATTGTTTTGCAACACTTTTCTTCAAAATATTTGTAAAAATACTAACTCTTTATTATTTAGTAACTCGAGCCAATGCTAGATTTATAGTTCCTTTAACAAGATCAATGGCCTGTAGTTTGCTATGTCCTTTATGCTTTATCTCTTCTTCTTCTTTTCTTGCTATTGCCTTAAATGGGTATTCTTTCTCATTGTTTTCCATAACTTCTATTACATAGCCTCTGTATTCTTCCATATTCCACCTCTTATTATTTATTTAAAATGTTGTTCTTAATTATATATTTCGCATATATTATTTAAAACTAAACAGTAATTTAACTTAAAACTTTTAAACACTTAAATATTTAATTTATTCTCCATAAATTTCTTTCTAATCTTGCTAATTTATCCTCCTTTTCTAAATTCATTATAACACATTTAAAATAATTTGAATATTCATTTATTGAAATTAACTTTTACTAGTCTTCTTTTCTATGTTTCTTTTTAACTACCTTGAGTCTAAAAAAATCTTCTCTTTCTTTTTCTTCTAAAACTTCCGTAACAAATTTTACTATTCTCTCAAATTTAGGAATCTGAATATTTTGAAGTGCATTGGCTCTCTTTTGAGTTTTCTTTACTTCCACGGCTAATCTGTACACAGCATTCTCAACCTGCGCTAACTCGTAGGTTAAATATTTTACATTATTAAACTGTTTCATTGCCTCATCAATAGATGCATTACTTCTGTAAAATCCATACTTTGGTTGTATCTCTTTTCTCTCAAAAATAATTTTGGGAACTTCTACCCCCATAACACTTTTGAATAACATTTCATAGTCCTTAACCTCTTCTACGGTCATTGCTATATCTTCTATATCTGTTATTCCAGAATTTATATTTGCAGATTCTAATGCTTCGTATGCCTTTGAAAAAGTCTTATTTACCTGGTCCTGAAGTTCATGCGCCTTCGTTACATAAGACATCATTTCTCTTATTAACACATTTCTTTTTTTATCTAATAGTTCAAAGCCTTTCTCAGAAAACTCCAAGGAACTTTTAGCGGCCATTAAGGTAGATTTAGTTGGTGCAAAGTTTTCCATGTTATTTCACCACTGTTTTATAATATTTTTCTAAAATTTTAGGTGAAACCCTATCTAGCTCATTCCTAGGCAATATGCCAAGAATCTGCCACGCTAAATCCAAAGTTTCTTCCATGTCTCTATTTTCATCATATTCCTGTTTTAAAAACTTTTCTTCAAATGCTCTACCAAAGTCCATATATACCTTATCTATTTCTGAGAGTTCATCTTCTCCTATAACTTGAGCTAGAGCTATTACATCCTGTACCCTAGAGTAAGCTGCAAATATTTGATTTGAAACATCTCCATGGTCTTCGCGAGTAAATCCTTCACCAATGCCATCTTTCATAAGTCTAGAAAGAGAAGGAAGTATGTTTACAGGTGGATATATATCTCTTTGTTGAATTCCTCTACTTAGAACAATTTGTCCCTCCGTTATAAAACCTGTAAGATCTGGCACAGGATGCGTTATATCATCATTAGGCATAGTAAGTATTGGTATTTGTGTTATACTACCAATCTTCCCTTTCATCATACCGGCTCTTTCATACAAGGAGGCTAGATCTGAATATAAATATCCCGGATATCCTTTTCTACTTGGAACTTCTTCTTTTAAAGAAGAAAGTTCTCTAAGTGCTTCACAATAATTAGTCATATCCGTAAGTATTACAAGTACATGCATATCTTCTTCAAAAGCTAGGTATTCCGCTGCAGTTAGTGCACATCTTGGAGTTATTATTCTCTCTACTATTGGGTCATCTGCCAAATTTGTAAACATAACTACCTTTTCAAGTACTCCCGCTTCTTCAAAGCTTTTCTTAAAGAAATTAGCATCATCATACTTTATACCCATAGCTCCAAAAACTATACAAAACTTTTCAGATGTGGCATCAGAAATTTTTGCTTGCCTTACAATTTGCGCTGCCAGCTCATTATGAGACATACCATTACCAGAAAATATAGGAAGCTTTTGCCCCCGTATTAATGTGGCAAGACAGTCAATAGATGATATTCCTGTCTGAATATAATCTCTTGGATATCTTCTCGCTACGGGGTTGATTGGTCTTCCATTTACGTCATATTTTTTTGACGAATAAATTTCTCCACCATTATCTTTTGGATCACCTATTCCATTAAATTCTCTCCCTAAGATATCCTTTGTAAGGGCTATTTTAAAAGATTCACCTCTAAAATGCACTGAAGTATTTTCTACAGACATTCCAGTTGTTGATTCAAAAACTTGTATTATAGCCTTGTCTTTATAAATTTGAACAACCTTTCCTTTTTTGTTATACTTTCCATCAACCAATATATCAACTATCTCATCATAGGCTATGTCTTCCACGTTAGAAAGTATAATTAAAGGCCCTTGAATTTTGTTCAAAATTAAATATTCTTTTTTCATACTGCTATACCCCCTTGATACTCTCTGTAGGCAGATAATTTTTTATCCTACTCATATTTTTCTATAAGTCCATGGAAATAATTTGCGAGTTCGCTTTCTAAGTCATCTATTATGGTGAGTTCATCATTGGGAACATTATATTTCATTTTATAAAGCTTCTCCATTAGTTCTTTATTTATTATAACAGAAATTGGTATGGAAGCCTTTACCGCCTTAACTCCATAATCATAAAATGATTCTATAATTTTAAGCATCTTATATTGTTTATCTAGTGGTGCAAAGGTATCTACGGCATTGTAGGCATTTTGTTGAAGAAATGCAATCTTAAGGCATTTAGCCACCTCTATAATAAGCCTTTGTGAGTCTGGAAGAACATCTTCCCCAACTAGCTTAACTATTTCTAGAAGCTTATCTTCTTCATATAAAAGCTTAAGCATCTTTGCCCTTAAATCCATTATGTCCTCCGCCACATTCTCCTCATACCACTCCTTTAACAGTGATAAGTATCCACTATAACTGGCGAGCCAATTTATTGCAGGATAATGTCTTGCATAAGCTAATTTTTTATCAAGTCCTAAAAACACAGATACGAATCTTTTAGTGTTTTGAGTAACGGGTTCTGAGAAGTCGCCACCTGCAGGTGACACAGCTCCAATTACTGTAACGGAACCTTCGCTGCCATTTAAGTTTTCTACGTAGCCAGCTCTTTCATAAAATTCTGCAATTCTCGATGGAAGATAAGCTGGGTATCCTTCTTCCGCAGGCATTTCCTCTAGCCTTCCAGAAATTTCACGCAATGCTTCTGCCCATCTTGAAGTGGAGTCCGCCATTATAGCCACATGATACCCCATATCTCTAAAATATTCGGCTATTGTAATTCCTGTATAAATGCTTGCTTCCCTTGCAGCTACTGGCATATTTGATGTATTTGCTATAAGTACAGTTCTATTCATAAGTGGTAGATTTGTTTTAGGATCTATAAGTTTTGGAAAGTCTTCTAAAACTTCTGTCATTTCATTTCCTCTTTCTCCGCAACCTATGTACACTATAATATCCGCATCTGACCACTTTGCAAGCTGGTGTTGAGTTATAGTTTTTCCAGTACCGAAACCTCCAGGAATGGCGCAAGTTCCACCTTTTGCCAGTGGAAAGAATATATCTATTATTCTTTGCCCTGTAATAAGTGGTTTAAAAATAGTTTTTTTATCTTTTACTGGTCTCGGCCTTCTTACTGGCCAAGATTGGTAGAGTTTAAGTTCATAGATTTTTTCATCCTGTTTTAATTTAACAACTGTAGTTTCTATATTGTAGTTTCCATTTTCACTGACCTCTATTACAGTTCCTGACACTCCTGGTGGAACCATTAGCTTGTGCATAATAGATTCAGTTTCTTGAATACTTGCATATATATGCCCTTCTTTTAATTCATCTCCAGGAGATACGTTAATTTCTACATTCCAAAGTTTTTCTTCATCAAGAGAAATTAAACCAATACCCTCTGGTAAAAATCCATAAGACATCTCATTTATTTTTTCTAGTGGCCTTTCAATTCCATCAAATATATTTCCAAGTATTCCCGGACCCAGTTTTAGAGAAAGTGGACTTCCAGTAGAAATTACGGTTTCACCTATTTTAAGCCCACTAGTCTCTTCATAAACCTGAATAGTTGCATAATCATCTTCCAATATTATAATTTCACCGATAAGCTTTTTAAATCCCACCATAACCATTTCTCTCATTTTAAAGCCTCGCATATGTTCAGCTTTTATAACCGGACCATTAACCCCTATTATATTTCCTTCCATACTTCACTCTCCTTTATAAACAGTGGACAGATGAGATTTATGAGTTACTTTTTAAGCCAACATTTCCATAACTCTAATACCAATTATTTCTTCACTTTCTTCTAATTTAGAATATATACTATTATCTATTTTAAACTTCCCTTCAACATCTTTTAGTATGTGTCCTCCAATAAAATCCTCTTCTGAAATTTCTATTTCAATCTTCCCATCAATATAACCACTTAGTATATCTCCTATTTCAATTTGAAACCTTTCATAATCCCTCTTTAATATTATAATAAAGTAACTTCCTTTGTTTATTTCCTTTAAAGTATTTTTTAGCATTTTAAAAAAATATGGTTTGTACTCCGCAGAACTTACAAATTCTACAAGCTTTTCACGTACTTCCCCTAGTGTCTCTTGTATCAGCTTATCTTTAAGGAATAATATTTCTCTTTGCTTGCCTAGCCTCTCCTTTGCCACTATTCTATTTGCTTTAACATTTGATTTTTTTTCCACTTCTCTTTGAAGATTCCGCCGTAGTTCATCTATATTTTCTTTTTCCGCATCTATCCTCTTTTGTGAATCTAATCTGAAGGCTTCTAATCTTTCTTCCTTTTCTTCATTTACTTTGTCATATATTATTTTAGAAAACAAACTTATCTTATCTTCAATGGTGGTCATAACCAAACCTCCTGCAAATTCTTATGTTCTTAGTATAATCATTATATCTTAATGCCTATAGCCTCTTTAACATATCTTAATATAGCGTCACTACCCTTGCTCCATCCATGCCTATCTGGTATTTCCACCAAAAGAGGTCTTTCCTTGGACAGTTTTATAATGCTAACCTCCTCGGGTACTAAAATAGCGATTTTCTCTGTTATTATTATTATTCCTATGGACTGATCATTTTTTAACTGTTCAAGTTTTTTAATTATTTCTTCTTTTTCATGTAAAACAATAGACTCTATTCCTACCATTTTCATGCCTACAAAGGTGTCAATATTATCACTTATTAAATAACTTCTCATAAGTCTCTCTCCTAAAATTATAATTTGGCAAGTATCAATATAGAAATAATAAGTCCGTATATTGCAATACCTTCCCCAAGACCAACAAAAATAAGAGTTTTACCCAATATTTTAGGATCTTCTGATACCGCCCCTAAGGCAGAAGACCCAACTGCACCTACAGCATAGCCTGCTCCAATGGTTGCAAGCCCTGTAGAAAGACCAGCCGCTAAATAACCAAGACCCGCTGCAGGGTTTGCCGCAGCTATTACTGCACCATGTGCTACACTTGGAATATTTACTATTAAAGCGCCCATCATAACTGGAATAAACACACCTAAGTTTATTTTAAGCGCTTTTTTAATTTTTTGTTTTCCTAAAAGATCTATCTTACTTTGCTGAACAACTCCATAAGTAATAGTAGCTATAACAACACAAAATGTTAACATTAATAATATAGTCATAATCGTTATTCCTCCCTTTAATATAAATCGTACTAACTTCCACACTGGTTAACTTTAACAATGAATATTATTTCAATTTAACCTTCACAGGCTGAAAACTTACCCCTCCACCTTCATAGTACTTACTAAATAATTCATAGTATTCTAATCTTAATCCTTGAATAAATACTATAAGTCCCTCAAGGCATATAATTATTACATTTCCAAGTATCAAAATTGCTATTGAAGCAAATCCATTATTAGTCATAGCAGCCATAGCAGAAAATGCAACAAAGAGTCCAACGTGATTTAAGGCAAATGCTCCTATTCTTATAAATGAAAGTGTATTAGTAAACATGGATAAAAGTGTTTCTACCACCTCAAAACCTGATTCTATAAAATAATCCTTAGCTCCAGCCTCAAATAATATTTTTTTACCTAAAATCATATTTGCTAGTGGTTGCTTTAACAATATCAATAATAAAAAGAACAAAAAATATATTATCCAGATAGTAGTAGATAATAATGGAGTTTTATAAATCACAGATACTATTAGTGTTAAAGCTCCAACATAAAACAAAAACCCTGCAATTCCTTCTTTTCCAAAAAGTCCACGTTCTATATCTTTTCGCCTTAAACTGTTAGTAATTCCTAAAATAAACCCTAAAATCAAGAACCCACATCCAAATATTATGGCAGTAATTAATATATCATTAATATGTTCCATAGGTCTAATTAGCAGTGCTGAAATTACTCTTTCAGAACCAAATACACTTCCATATAAAAATCCAAATACTATAGAGCTTAAACCAAGTCTTTCAAAGACTCCACCTAAACTATTTCTACCAAATTTATTCTTTAGTAAAAATCCAGCTAAGAGTAGTACTAATCCTTGCCCTGCATCTCCAAACATAGCACCAAACATTAGGGTATACGTTATTGCCAAAAATGTAGTGGGATCGATTTCATCATAGCTTGGAACACCATACATTCCAACCATACTCTCAAAGGGTTTGAATAAATAATTGTTTTTCAGCATTGTTGGTGTAATTGTAGCTTTATTAGTTATTTCATGTGGATCTTTTTTAATAATTAATATTCTTTCACCAAAACTAGAAAGTACCTTATTAAGTCTCATCATAAAACTTTCTGGTATCCAACCCGAAAGATAAAAAAATTCATTTGTACAGGCTGCACTTTTCTTTATTTCTTTAGACTTTTCTTCCAGTTCATAACTGTTTTCTAAATTTTTTATAGTTTTATAATTTTCATTTAGAAAATCATTTATTTGCTTTTGAATTTTTCCTGTAGACTGCTTTACCTGATTTATTTCCCCTTGAACTATCAAAGACACATCCCTTGGAACCCCAGTGTAATGATCAGGCATTAAAATCCTTTCACAATTTGCAGATTTGAAAATTTTCTCAGTCTCCACAAGCAAAAGAATTGGTGTAAAGGCTAAAAATATAACAAATTCCTTCTCCTTATAGACAGATTGAATTACTGCGGGTATATTTTCGTAATTGGCCTTTAATTTCACCATATTTTGCTCTGGTACTTTGTATAAGTCCATTTTAAAATTCTTCATAGCAGTAAGATCTTCCATTGGAAGAATTACGTTCTTTAAAAAACCTAAAGCTTCATAAGTACTTTTTAGATATTGCTGTTTTTCTTTTAAATCCTCTAATTCCTTGTTTAAAACCTTATATTTGCCATAGACTTCTGATAACTGTTTTTCTATGGTATCAAAATCATAAATCATCTCACCTGCGTACTCACAAGTGATGCCAAAGGCATTTCGAGCCTGCTTAAGTTTTTCAATATGTTTTAGACTTATATTATATTCTTTATCATACAAATAAGGTCTTATATAATTTACATCCATTAAAGCCTCTATATTATCCTCAGAGGTTTTTAGTAAAAAGTCTGAGGAATTTATTTCTTGCAAAGCACTTACTGGCTGTATACAACCTTCTATTGCCAACATCTTAGTTAATTTATCAAAATCTGCAATTCCCCCTACTAAATTAAGCATATTCATTTTTTCTATAGCCACAAAATCACCTCCTACTTTCCTATATATTAGATAATAATTTATAATGTGACAGAAACATAATTAATACCTTTATCTATCTCCATATCATATCTCTTTTGTTCTATTATAGAAATTATATCGCTTATTTCAATTCTATAAACAATAAGATAGCTAATTACCATCCCAATATTAGTCTTATTTTCTCTAAGAATTCTTTTGAAATATTTCTTTTGAAATTCCCGTTCTCGCTTTTCAATTAAATTGAAATCATCCTTTTCATATATTGAGGCATAAGGTGTTTTTTCTATTAAATTATGAAATTCTGCAATATTATTTACGTAGCAGAGCTTTCTAATGTTTTCCTTAGAGAGTTTATAACCATTATATATAGTATAATTAAACAATTCTTCAGGGGGTAAATCGTAAAAATTTTTTCCTCTGTATATCCATCCTAAATTTAAGAGATCTCCTTCAATTCCTAACATACTTTGCACCACTTCTTTATTTTCCTTGTCTAAGTGCTTAAGTTCCCTACGTATTGACGTAAAATAAACAAAATCAAGTTCAGTTTCAATTTTAAACAACCCTTTTTTACTTGTTTCTTTTGCCAAATTTTTTAAACTCTTATAGTATATACTGCCTTTTAATCCCTGTATTACCTCTTCTACATTTTTCAAGGCTAATAAATAGTCATAATTTATTGTATTTAAATGACTTCTGGCAATTAGCCTGTTTTCTATTTCCTCTTTACTACGTCCTAAATATTTTCCTCTTATAATTACCTTTAAATCTTCTATTTCCCATCTTATAAAAAAAGCTTTTATAAGTTTCCTATATTCTCCGTCAAAATAATTTATAAATTTACTAAAAGTAGTCATATAGTGCTTGTGTAAAATAATTTCCATATCACCCCTATGGAGTTTTTCTAAATTGTATTCCTGTAAGATTTCACCGTATCTAGTTTCCTCTTTCAATACCGTAAGAGTGCTTTTTAAGTCTTTACAATTTAATAATTGGGAATACTCATCGCCGCTCACCATTTTTCCCATTAAAGCTTTTACTTTAGTATTTACCGCACTAAACTTAACAACGCTTCCCATATAATTCCACTCCTATAGAGACTTTATTATTTTATTAAATACGTCCTCTACTATTTGCTCTTTATTGATTTGATATTTGTTATTAATACTGTTTAATCCTTCCTCCTTTTCCTTTGTTATAGTTTTAGCAATATTTTCAGCTTCAACTATTTTTTTATTACTAATGGTACTCTTAATATTTTTAGCTTCTTCAGCAAAGCTACTTTTCATATCTACTATTTTTTTTTCAAGTTCATCTTGTTTTTCTTTTAGTATTTTATCAATGCCTTCTCTATATATTTCAGCATCCTTGTCTATACTCATTATTTTGTTCATCACAAATTCCAAAGCATCACCCCCAATATTTTTTAAAAATGCAAAATTTTTTTCTTTTAAATTAAAAATAGCTATCCTTTGATTATATTCCCTTTAAATAGTAATGTCTAAATCCATTTTGGAGATAATATAGGCATTTATTAATGTATTTGAGTAATTTTTCTATATATGCCTTAAATAGCTAGTACTATCTTTGTTTATCTCCCATACCTAATTTTAAAACCCTTGTTTTTAAACTATATCTTTTTATTACATGAAGGATGTAGTATAATTAAGTACTATTGATAAATGAATATTGTTGTTAAATGAATAAATAAAGGAGGCCCCTATGAAAGATAATACGAAAGAAATTGAAGATAGCATATTAAACTATCTTTATGAAAATAAAGCAGCATCCCCACAAAGCTTAGCAAAAATAAAACTAGCTATCAATTTAGGCAATGGAAAAGGTAATATTAGAGTGTTTAAAGCTTCACTTGAATCACTTATGAAAAAGAAGCTTATAACCAAACAAGCTGTCCGAGGAAATTATAAAATTGAACCTACAGGAATAAATATTATTGAAACAAATGATAATATAGAAGATAATATAGAAGATAATTAAAAAAGAGCTTAGGGCTCTTTTTTTATATTATTTACTGTATATCACTATTGTCTTTCTTTAATATCTCTTTAATTTTTTTATTATCGGAAATCATAAGTTGGAAAATATCAGTGTTTTTATTTATAATGGATGACACATTTTCATAAATCTGCTTTTCTATATACAGTTCTTCTAAATTGTTCCCATCTATCAAGCTATATATGTACTCTAGCGTCTTATCCAAAAATACATTTATATCTTTTAGTAAATTATTATCCTTGGTCTTATAACTTTCCAAGCAAAATGATACTGATTCTCTTATTAATAAAACCGTTCCATGGCCTACAGTCGCTGCACTTTCTAAAATCAATAAATTCAATTCTATTTTTTTTAATTTCAACAATATATCATCACTGAGAGAAATCATTAAACCTAAGGTTTCCTTATCCAGTTTTTTAATTGCAGGAATATCTTTAATTAAACTTTCTGCCAAGTTGTTTTTCAAATAAAAATTGGTTAACACACCTAAAATTAAATATATGGTATTAATTATTGAGCTTAATAACAGCCTATTAAATACTGAACCAACTACTGTTATAGCACATCCACCAATAAAAATCATTGAAAGTTTATTGATTTTACTGGTAATTTTCATAGTTTCATTGTTCAATTGGACACTATTATTCTCTACTATATTCGGTGTTAACACTTTTATAAATTCTTTGAATTTTTCTATTTCAAGAGTATTGGAGTCCTCTATATTTTGTAACCTAATTCGCTGATCTAGAGATTTTTGCTCTTCTCTTTTTTTCGCATTTTCTAATTCTAATTGCTGATCTATTTCCTTTTGAAGTTGTTTTTTTCGAAGCTCCTGCCCTTGTAATATTTCTTCTCTTTTTACTTTTTTTAAATCAATAATTTCTTCACTAGTCATTTTAAGATATTCTACCGCAGGCACAAACAAAGCTACAGGATAGGTTTTCAGTTTATTCTCCTCATCAAATATGCTATACACTGGTTCTCCATTTTCTTCACTGGAATTAAAAACAGAATATACTTCACCTTCGGCTAAACTATCTATATTTAAAACACCTAAATATACTACATCTTTTATGGATTGCAATAGCCTATTGGTTGGATAAAAAATATGATCAGGCACAACTATCTCCACTGCACCTTTTTCATTAATAACTCTATAGCAGGGCAATATTTTAAAATCATATTCATATGTATACTTATTTGTTGTATCCAGTACAATATATTCTTTTCCAATTATAAATTCAGCTTTTTCAGTACGACATGTTTTTAACTCCAAATATTCCCTTTTCACAAATACTCACTCCCTAAAAAAGAAATGTAATTAATCAGCCAAAATAAATTCAACTTATCATTGCATAAATGGAATTTATTCTCTATTTAAATCTTACTCTAATTTCTATGCATTAGCAATTACATTTTATTACATAAAAATCAGAGAGATGAAAAAAGCAGCCCAGAACACCTAAAACTTTGTATCTGGGCCGCAATATATGTTTTTAACTTTTAGTGTTATGTGTAATACTACTTTATTACCTTTGAAATTTCTGTGAATATTATTCCAAGGCCATGTGCTCCTGCATCTGGATATCCAATGCTTCTATCTCCAACCGTTCCAGCACGTCCCATACGAGCTACAATATCTACAGTGTTTTCAGAACCTTTAACAGCTGCTTTAGCTGCTCTTTCGAAGGCTTCTTTGAAATTAATCTTTGCACCTCCGCAGTCTATCCAAGCATCGGCACAGGGTACTAACGCATCTATTAATGTCTTATCTCCAACTACAGCGCCTCTTCCGAAAGAACGTTCTCCTGTAGCTTGAATTCCTGCAACTGCAGCTTTCATCATTTCTCCAAATTCTAAAACCGAAAGCTCAGTCTTGGTTTTCACTTGCTTTCCAGCAGCTCTAAATGCTGATCCCCATATTGGACCTGAGGCTCCCCCACAATATTCTACTATTACTAATGAACATGCATTTAGGAATTCTCCAATTGTGGTATGTTCTTCTGAAAGAATCTGTTTCCATTCTCTTTTTAACTGCTTGAATCCTTTAGCTATACTCATTCCAAAATCCCCGTCTCCAGCATGAGAATCTAATTCACAAAAGGTTACTTCATTTTCAATAATAACTTGGCTCATCTTATCAACAATGTATACCATATTATCTAGGGTTACTTTCTCATTATTAATAGTTGCAAAGCTTTCGCTAGTTTCAACCTCAAAGGATATTTCATTTTCTGTATCTTCCGAAACTTCTAAAGCAACATATTCAACGGCTTCTACTGGACCTGAAACTTTAAATGCTGGAGTGTCACTTTCTTTTGATAATAATTCCTTAAGTCGTGCATCTAATTTCATTATAGATACAGAAGCACCTTCCATATCTATACTTGTCATATAATTTCCTACAAAAGTTCTGCATATTTTAACATTTCTCTTTGCTAGCTTACCAGTAACGCAGTTATTAAATAAATATAATTCTTGTAGTGGAGTTGCCCCAAATCCATTTATTAACAATGCAACTTCTTCGTTATTGGTGCCATCAATGTTCATATCCTTTAAAATAGAATTTACAATTCTTTCGGCTAATTCATCAGCCGTAGCCATTTTTTCTCTCTTAATTCCAGGCTCACCATGAATTCCTACTCCAAATTCCATTTCATCTTCTGCTATTTCAAAAGTCGGAGTCCCCTTCGCTGGTACTGTACAGGATGAAAATGCAAATCCTAAACTTCTAACATTTGAAATAGCCTTTTGCGCCATCTCCTTAACCTCTACTAATGATAATCCCATTTCTGCTGCTGCCCCTGCTATCTTATGTACAAAGACAGTTCCAGCAACTCCACGACGTCCTACAGTATATAAACTATCTTCTACTGCAATATCATCGTCCACCTTAACATAATCAACTTTAATTCCATCTTCGCTTGCCAGATAAGCTGCATTCTTAAAATTCATCATGTCTCCACTATAATTTTTTATAATTAATAGTGTTCCCTTACCACTGGCAGTTGCTTTTATTGCTTGGTAAACTTGAATTTGAGATGGTGACGCAAATATGTCTCCGCAAACTGCTGCATCTAACATTCCTTTTCCTATAAATCCTGCATGAGCTGGCTCGTGTCCACTTCCACCCCCGCTTATTAAACTGACCTTATTTAGGTTGATATTTTTCTTCTTCATAATTTTATATTTTCTTATAAACTCTAATTCTGGATGTGCCATAGCTATACCATTACACATCTCCATTACTACAGTTTCCGGTCTATTGATTAGCTTTTTCATTAACTACACACCTCTCTTTAGCTTGTAATCCTTACCTATCTTATCTGCTGCAATAATTGCTGCAGCTACCGCCTCGGCAGTTATTGGGAAAGGCATAGAATGAATTGATTCTTCTTTAATACATGACTTCTTCGCAACTTCCATAAGCTCATCCTTTGAAATACTGTCTACTCCGATATCTGATAAGCAAACTGGAAGTCCAATTTCTAAACAGAAATCTAACACCTGATTTAATTCCTCTGCTGGTGCATTTTCTAATACTAATTGTGAAATTGTACCAAATGCAACTTTTTCTCCATGAAAATATTTATGAGTTCCTTCTAATATAGTTAATCCATCATGAATTGCATGAGCTCCACCGAGTCCAGCACTTTCAAAACCAAGACCTGATAAAAGAATATTTGCTTCTATTATATTTTCTAATGCTGCTGTAACTACATTACAATCTGAAGCTACTTTTGCCTTTGCTCCATCCTTAATAAGAGTTTCATAACATAACTTTGCAAGTGCTAGTGCCGTGTTAGTTCCCTTAGCCTCACCACATACTCCTTCTCTATATCCACAAGGCAGCCCTGCATTTACGTTAGAATATGAATTTGAAGTTGCTCTTGCTTCAAAGTACGTTGATAATGCATCTCCCATTCCTGAAACTAAGAAACGAGTTGGCGCCATTGCAATTACTGTAGTATCTATTAAAATCACGCTGGGGCTTTGTTTAAAGTAAGCGTAATCATCAAATGCTCCTTCTGGTGTATAAAGTACCGCTGAATGGCTTGTTGGTGCATCTGTAGCCGCTATAGTCGGAACTATAATTAATGCATCTCCCTCTGCAACACACTTAGCTGTATCTATTGCCTTACCACCACCAAGCCCAATTGTACAATCACATCCCTTGGCTTTTGCAATTCCTTGTAATCTTGCTACTTCTTCTCTAGAACATTCGCCCCTAAATCCACTTTCCACAAAAGTGATTCCAAATTTTTCACAAGTTTTATCTAATTTATCTTTAACACGTGCAACATCATCTTTATGTGCTATTAGCAGCGCTGATTTTCCAAAACTCTTAACAAAGTAACCTAAATTTAATAATTCATCTTCACCTTGAACATATTTAGTTGGACAAATAAAAGCTTTTCTCATAATAATTTCTCCTTTTAATTCTAAATTTTTTTAAATTTCAGTTACTTTTATTATAATACCGTTTACATAAAAACACATTGTACTTGTATGACATAAAATTACGATTTTTCATCGTATTTTTATGTCATTAAACCGATTTATTGTATTTCTACTTAGTTTTTCCTACAATACTTCCTATAAATGAATGGTGTTACCCCTTCATACTTTTTAAATGTTTTTATGAAATACCCTGCTTCACTAAATCCAAGTTCCCCACTAATTTCATTAATATGCATATCTGTTTCTTCTAATAATTTTTTTGCCCAGTCAACATTTAATTTGGCTACAAAGGTTGAAAAATTTTCTCCAGTTTCCTTTGTAAATAACCTACTAAAATAGCTTGGACTAATATGGCAGATTTTAGCCATATTCTCTAATTTAATATTTTCACTTTTATGTTTATATATATATTCTACTGCTGGTTTTAAAATACTGCTTACTGTAATCTGGCTGCCATCACTTGCAGTGTTTTCTTCAATGTAAGCATTTATTATAGCGTTAGACATTTCTTTTTTTGCATGTTCAATATTTTTTATTGTGAACCCTGTTAATGTATTTGAATTTATCTCAGCTTCATTTTTTACGCTGTTTTGATACATCTCTGATATCAAGTTTTTTTCAAGTGCCTCTTCTACTAGGTAGTTGCACAAAGAAGACAACATATTTGCGATTTTCTTTACCTGCTCATAAGACAAAATAGGCAATTCATCATAATACTCTTTAAAATCTTCTAAAGCCTTTTGGACTCTAGGGTCCTTAGATGTGTCTACTATTTGCTCCAGTATTCCTTCATCCTTAGTATCTGACAATTTTACTTGACCTGCCATAACAGCTCCAATATATTTACCATCAATCATTATGGGAATAGCTATATCAATTATATTATAATGGCATAAATATATATACGGCTCATTTAAACGAACGGCCTCAAGCCCTCCCCTTGAATCGCACTTTTGACAATACTTAACAAGCTCTGCATTTGCTCTTACCGCTCTGCAAAATCTATAACATCCACTATGGGCGGTAACTGGATTACCCTTATAATCAACAATTATTATAGCTACCTTTGTAACTATTGCAAGATCGTCTTGTAACTTTATCCATTTTTTTAAATCTATAAGCTTATTTAAATTAAAATTGTCTTTTATCAAATTTCACCAACCTTTTATCATATTATTACGTATATATTATTTATTTGGTAAACTATTTGTTTTTTAGTTATATTATAATTTATTTTGCTGAAAATAAAAAGCGGCCCAGAATACATAAAATTATGTATCTAGGCCGCAATATGTCGAATTTATTGGCGGGAATATGTGTGAATCGAACACACCCATCGTGGTATTAGCACGACAACACAGTTTTGAAGACTGGCAGGCACACCAGCACCTATCTACTCCCATTAA
>CAYXOL010000073.1:0-22759 GCA_964467165.1 uncultured Clostridium sp. | reverse complement strand
TTTCCATTCAAGGTTTAAGGATGACTGAAAAAACAGGTGTTTTTTCAGTGCCCTTCTTGCCACGTGGGTGGCACTTTTCTGCTTTTCTGATATAATAAACTGAAATAGACATATTGGAAAGGACTTGATATTATGTTACCTTATAGTGATTATGGGAAAAGTAGAAGGCTTATAGAAACCTTTAGATTAATTAAAACTGGAATAGCAAGAACGCCACAAGAAATTGCAAATATATTTGAAACATCACCGGATAACATTCATAATTATGTAAAAGAATTAAACGAAGCATGGGAAACGGATATTATCTATGATAAATCTGAGAAAAGTTATAGAGTAAATGATGATATAGATGTAAATGGAGATGGAATTCTTGAGGGCAATAAATATGTCCAACCTGTTACAGCGGATGATGTAAATCTAATACTAGCTTCTCTGGTGCAATCTCAAACTTTTATGGAAACAAAGATATCAGTAATAAAAAACAGCCTACTAGGGCTTCTTCCTAAAAATGAAGCTAAAAAATTGATGGACATGCTTCACTTTGAGAAAACTTCTAATGTTGATCATCAATATATTGAGTTGAATGTTAAAAATTTAAGAAAAGCCATATCTGAAGAGAAAAAGGTAAGCTTTAGTTATAATTCAGCTGTGGGAAATCATAAAACTCACACAATAATACCTTACAGCTTTGCTTGTGAGCTTGGCAAATACTATATTATTGGATATTTAGAGAAAAAAGACTGCTTGATACATTTTAGAATAGATAGAATTTCAAATGTAACCATTCTAGAGGAGGAGGGAAAAAGAGACAGTAAGTTTAATGTGTATGATTACCTTAAAAGAACTTGGTATATGTATGGGGGAGATGAAACAAGGGTAAAGGTTAAATTTAATAATCACTGCTATAAGATAGTAACTGAAAAGAGCTTACTTGAGGGAAGTTTACTTAAAGAAAATGAGGACTATTTTATTTATGAGTTTGTTTGTAATGGTACATTTGGAATAAAGCTGTGGATTATGGGTTTTGGTGCGGATGCAGAAGTTATAGAACCGATAGTGTTTAGGGAAGAGATTATTGAGAGTGTGAGGAAGATGAATAAGGTTTATGGTATATGAAAGGAGTAAGGGAATGGAAAATGATATATTAAATAGTATAATGGGTTCATGTGTTGCGGATGCTTTAGGTGTACCAGTTGAATTTGATAGCAGAGAAATTCTTAAAGAAAAGCCAGTAATTGGTATGCGATCTTATGGTACTCATAATCAGAAAGCTGGGACGTGGTCTGATGATACAAGCATGTCATTATGCCTTATAGATAGCCTTTCTAATGGACTTGATTACAATGATATAATGACAAATTTTATTAAGTGGTTTGATGATGGAAACTACACTGCTAATGAAGAGGTCTTTGATATAGGTAATGCCACAAGAAGTGCATTGATGAGGTTTGAAAGAGGGATAGCCCCTCTGGATTGCGGTGGTTTAAATGATAATGATAATGGCAATGGATCCCTTATGAGAATTCTGCCTATTTTGTTTTATCTAAGGTCTATTTATGGAGCAGAAATCACTGAAAATGAGGAAGCTATGAACATAATTCACAATGTATCAGCACTTACTCATGCACATAAACGTAGCCTAATTGCCTGTGGGATTTATATATCTGTTGCTAATATGCTAATGGGAGATAGGGATATTTCTAATGCAGTTGAAAAGGGTATTTATAATGCAATAGAATATTACAAAAGATATGATGAGTTTGCAGATGAACTAATTTATTATAAAAGGCTTAATAGTAAGACCTTTTCTAAAACACCTGTTAAAGATATCAAAAGTAGCGGATATGTGGTCGATACACTTGAAGCGGCTATTTGGTGCTTGCTCAATACAGAAAACTACAAGGACTGTGTTCTTTTGGCTGTGAATCTTGGTGAGGATACGGATACTGTTGCTGCAGTTGCAGGGGGGCTAGCTGGGTTATGTTATGGTTATGATAGTATTCCTAAAGAATGGCTTTCTGTTATAGCTAAGCGTGATTACATTGAAAGTCTTGTAAATAAGCTTTATGTCAAAGCATAGACAGTGCTGATTTAGAACTATTAAAAGCTATCCTTACAGGCTACATTCGTCAGGAACGCTTTTGTCATGGCTTATGGGCATCTGCTGTTGAGGATAAGGCTTTTTTGAGAATTTTGAAAAGGCTTAGGATGCTTAGTTGTGAAAGCTAACAAATTTTAGAAATAATGTAGAATAAGATATGGATTATGGGATTTGGTACAGATACAGATGGTATAAAACAGTAGTTTATAGGGAAGGAATTATAGTGTATAAGCAATATGAATAAAGTTTATGATATAATAGAGTAAATAAATATTGGGAGTTGATATAGTGATTCCAAGGGAAAATTTAATTAGTTATGAAGAGTTCGAGAAAATGGATAGTGGAAATGAAAGCTTAGAGTATATAAATGGAATAGTGTATATGCAGGCAGCTCCATCAGTAGCTCATCAAATTGTTGTCACAAACCTTTCTACTGAGTTTGGAATTTATTTTAAAGGTAAAGATTGTAGGCATTTTGTTGCTCCTTTTGATGTTATATTTGAAAATGAAAGAGAAAAGAATAAGGTTCAACCGGATTTAATAGTTATATGTGATAAAAGTGGTCTTAATGAAAAAAATTATGTAGGTGTGCCAACGCTTGTTGTTGAAGTGTTATCACCATCTACAACTTCAAGAGATTATATAGAAAAGATGGATTTATATATGAGATTTGGTGTAAAAGAATATTGGATAATATCACCTAGAAGTAAGACAGTTGAAATATTTACGCTGCAACAAAATAGGACATATTCCGAACCTAAGATATATTCCAAAGATGACATTGTGAAATCGCAAATATTTGAAGATTTTTTAATTAGTTTACAAGAGTTATTTATATAAAAATATTGATTTTTTATTCGCTTTATTTATATGGGTAGATATAAAAATCAGCAATAGCACTGAGAGCTCCGCATCTTTTGATGGGGAGTTTATTTTTGTCTATCTTTAAGGCAGTTAAAAAATATATAGGGAAGGAAAATTTTTATGGCTAGCAGATTGTACAATTATATTATCAAATAAAATTATTAATTACATAAAACTACTTAAAAATTTTCTTCTCATCATTAATTTGTTGTTTTAGAAAATGTTCAATATAGGAGTGAATGAATATGAAATACAAAGAAGTAGGAAAAGAGAGGCTTATAGAAATAATAGAGGAAAAGGATAAGCTTATACAAGAACTTATAAGCATGAAAGCTAAATTGGAGTATCAAGCATGTATGGATTGTGTCACTGGAGTATTAAACAGAAGAGCAGGTTTGGAAGTTTTAGGGACAACCATTGAGGAAGCAGCAAGACAAGGACAAAATTTTATAATATGTTTTGCTGATATTGATGATTTTAAAAAAATAAATGATACTTGTGGTCACAATCAGGGGGATAAGTTTCTTACGGAAATTGGTGGTATTCTCAGAGAAAATATTAGAAAAACTGATACTGTATTTAGAATAGGTGGTGATGAATTCGTGATTATTTTTCCAAACACAACATTAGAAGTTGCAAAGAGTATTTGCTTACGAGTAGGTGTGAAAATTCAGGAGTTGCAGGAAAAGGATGAGAGTAATTGTAAAATGGGGTTAAGCTATGGCTTTTCTGAATATAACTCGAATAATAAAATATCGGCTGGGGAGTTAATAAGAAGGGCAGATGAGGGGATGTATGTTAGTAAGAGGTCGAAAGTGTAGGGGTATAGCGCAGTTAAATGATAAATATAAAAAAGCATGCTATAATTACATAAAAATATTACAAATAAGTTTAATTATACATGGTTAGACAAAATTTTCCCTTCTGTTGTGGTATTATTCAGACGATAGTTAGTTGGATAGATTGAGCTAATTACATTTACTATGACGCTGACCATAGATTTTTGTTGACTTAAGTTAAAACTATTATAGTAGGCTAACAATAGTAAAATAATTGAACAATATAATAAATTTGGAAAGGGAATTTTCTCAATAGAAATAGAAGCCAATATATTCAATATTGTTTTGGTGTTTACAATGTAAAAATGAACTTGAAATGAAATTTTTCCAGAAGTAAAATGAATTCTATAATATCAGCAAGCCGTAAACCAAAAGTTACCGCTTGCTTTATTTTTTTCTCCCAACATGCCACTTGCCACGTGGGTGGCACCATATGATATAATAAAGTAAATTATTCCAATAAAAGTATATCCGCCCATAGGAGGTGCTCCCCATGAACAAAATAATTTATTTTGAAAAACTATTTACCAAAAGAAGAGAAACCTTGCTGGAATACTGCGCAGGCCTTCAGAAATGCGGTAAAAACTTTATTTATATATTAGCGTCTAGAGAAGCTATCACAGACGTTAGATATTCACTAATAGAAAAAAATCAAGGAATCATTAATTCGTATATTATTACCTTTGATGAACTTGAAGAAATTATTGTAGAGCCTCATATAAGCAGTAATAAAGTTATATATGAAGAGTTTGAACAGGTTTTAATAAAGGATATATGTGAAAAATCTATAGATAGTCTTACATATTACAAAAAAATATGCACAAAAAAGGGTTTTGGTGAAGAAACAAGAGCCTTTATAAAGGCATTAAAGAGACAAGCTGTAACTGAAGATGATCTGGAAAATATAATAAATAGTGAACAAAATGAAATTTTAAAGAGCAAACTAGAGGATCTTTATGTAATTTATAGTGGTTATAATAAAAGTTTAAATGAAAATAATGTCTACGATATAAATGATATATCACTAAAGGCCGTTGAATTTGTGAAAACCAGTAAGGCCTTTGATGATTTTGATGCAATTATAATCGATGGTTTTATTAATATAGATGTGGTAAATATGTCACTTATAAATGAAATAGCAAAGAATAAGGATATAGATATATATGTTAACAGCTCCTTTAGAAATAATCTTATTGAGCCCTTTATAAAAGGTGAGATAGTTAATAAAGTTCAGAGTATGGACTTTCATGTACTAGAGAATATAGAAGAAGAGTATGAAAGTAATGAAAACATAAAGCAAATAGCAAGAATGCTTTACTCAGGGGAAAAGCTGATTCCTGAGGAAGAATTTAAATGTATAAAAATAAATAAGTATCCCTGTATAGAAGCAGAGGTTAGAGAAACCGCTAGAGAAATTAAAAAATCTTTGATGAAGGGGGATAAGGCTGCCGAGATTGCTGTGTTTGCGAATAAAAGCGCTCTTTACTCCTCAATTATTATTAAGATATTTAAAGAGTTTAAAATTCCAGTTGAGATGATCTATAAAATCCCTCTTACCGATTCCTTAGAGGTTAGAAAAATCATTGTGAGCTTCGAAGAAAATGAAGAAGCAAATGAAGAGGAAAATATGAAATCAGCAGCTGATTGGCTTAACATAGTAGAGGAAAAGTTTTTAGAATATCATGAAATAATTAAACCAATATTTTTAAAGGGTTTGAATTGTAATTTATGTTTTGAGGATAAGATGCTATTAAAGGGTTATGAAGGCTTAAAAAGACTTGTAAAGAATTTAAGAAATAATTTTGATATCTGTCACATGCTTGAAAATAACATGGAGATGAGTGTATTTGTAGATTATTTAAAGGATTCTGCCATAAACTCAACAATAACCATTGAAAATATGAGTAGAGATGGTGTTAAAATTTTAAATACTGACCTTGCTAAGGGAGTATTTTATAAGCAGGTATATATACTTGGGTTAAATGAAGGAGAAGTGCCAGGGGTTACTCGCAATGCTGGTTTATTCACTGATATGGAAGTGGATAAGCTTTACACACAAGGCATTAATTATAGAAATTATAATTATGAGTTAGCACGGGAAAAGATAAGATTCAATCTCAGCATAGCTGCTGCAAAAGAGAGTATAACCTTGTCTTATAGAGGGGCCAGTGAAGAGGGTGGGTTTGCCATTGCATCCTCTTTTGTGGATGAAATTAAGTTTTTAACAGGAATTAAAGAGGGAAAAACTTTAACCATGAGGGATAGATTTAATACAAATTCAAATCAGGTTATGAGCGAAGTAGAACTAAAAACAATGGTTCTAAAGGATATATTTGAAAAGTACTATAAAGGCTTTACTGGCATGGATATAGAAAAGAGATTATCCTTAGTTTCGGAATTTGAAGTAGATATAAAGGAGTATTTTACAAAGTGCTTTGTTGAATATCATAGGGAGAAGGAAGAGGACTTTAATAATTATGAGGGCTGGATTGGTAGTGATTATCCTAGAGGCACCCATGAATACGTTAAGCCCTCAGCAGTAGGTGCATACCTAAGGTGCCCTTATCAATATTTTATGCAACAGATTTTTGGTGTTATGGATGTGAAAGTGGAAGAGGATGGATTTAATAATCTTGAAATAGGAACCTTTTATCATGAGGTTTTGAAAAGATATTATGAAAATACTACAATAGAGAAACTTTATTTTTTTAATGCAGGCAAAATAGATTTATTTTTTAATGAGGATAAGTTTAATAAGAATTTTCAGGATGAAATAGGAAATCTTAGAGTGCTAGACATAGATGATGACCTTCTAGAAAATATTTTGGAAGGGTATAGAGATACATTGAAGAGTTTTTTAGAGCTAGATGTGAAAAGGATGAAAAAGTATTTGAAGGATACTAAAAATATTCTTGTACCTTTTTTAATAGAAGAAAAAATTAAAGAAAAGGATGTTTTTGGAGTTCCTATTTCCTGCGTGGTGGATAGGGTTGATCTGGAATTTGAATATGAGGATAATCAGTGGAAAGCTACAGGTAAATACATGGTATATGATTATAAGAAGCGCAAAGTAGCAGATATTACATCCATACTAGGAAGAGAGGATTGCCAACTTGTAATCTACTATTATATGGTGGAGTACTTATTGAAGAACAAATTTAGTAAGTTATTTGAAAATAGAGAATTGGATTGTATGGGTCTTATTTATTTAAGTGTAGAAGATCAGAATAAGACTGGCCTAGTCAAAGAAGGTTTGTACAGAACTGAGTACAAGTCCGCTATAGACTTTGGTAGAAAAACCTTTGATGTAAATAGTGAAATGTTTAATATACTTACGCAGTATGTGAGGGATTTAGTAATAGATGCAGCCCGGGATATAAGTGAGGGTAAATTTAATTACACATCTAATTGTAATACTTTTGATGAAAAGAGTTTTAGTGGATACAGTTGTAGCTTCAAAAATGTATGTAAATATAACAAGAATAAGACATTATTACAAAATACAGCAAGCAAAGGAGGTGCCACAGATGTACATTAAAGAAAAATTTAGTTTTGCTGAATTCTTTGGATTAAATATTGAGCAAAGTGAGGCTATGGATATCCAGAAAAATATATCCCTATCAGCAGGAGCAGGCTCTGGCAAAACAAAAGTCTTAACTAGCAGATATTTAACGCTTCTAGATAGTGGTACGTCTATAGATGAAATTGTAGCTATAACCTTTACGCAGAAAGCTGCATTAGAGATGAAAAGTAGAATTCGAAGTGGAATTCTTGATAAGATTTCAATGGAAGGTAAGCAAAATAGGCCCTTGTGGCAGCAGCAGCTAGATAATTTAAATAGAGCAAATATAAATACTATCCATAGCTTCGCAGCAACAATTGTTAGAGAAAATGCTGCATATTTGGGTATAGATTTTAACTTTGGATTAATAAATCAAATCCAAAAGAAGGTGTTCCTGCAAGATAAACTTAATCAAATAGTTGCAACCATGTTTTTAGATGAAAACAATAGCCAAGAAGTTAATTTCCTTAATCATTTATTTGACAAGGATTATTTAGGCGAACAATTATACAAGGACATACTAAAGCTTAGAGAAGATATAGCTGAAACTAGTGACAGCATCCAGGTAATTTTGGACAAGACAAAAGGGAATAAGTTATCTAGCTTTATATTAAAAATAATTCAAGAATTAGATGAAAGTTATTATCAGTACAAGCTCTCAAAAGATGTGTTAGATTTTGGAGACTTGCAAAAGAAGGCTTTTGAAATATTAGAGAATAAGCTAATATGTGATAATTATAAAGCTAGATACAAGAATTTTTTAGTAGACGAATTTCAGGATACTAACGATCTTCAAAGAAAAATATTATACAAGCTTACAGCAGATGAGGAGGGGAAATTAATTCCAGGGAAACTCTTTGTAGTTGGAGATTTTAAGCAGGCTATTTATGGTTTTAGGGGAACGGATTCCACAATATTTAAAAGGGTTTCTGAGGATATAGGAAAAAGCGGACTGAAGTCTCTTAATATATGCTATAGAAGTGAGCCTGAGATTATAAAGGGTATAAATGAAATATTTCAGCACCTTATAGAAAATTATCAACCACTAAGGCATAAAGATGAAAATCAAAACAAGCTGGAATTAGAAGTTGCAATAGGAACTATAAAAGCAAGTAAAATAGAAAAGAGAATAAATATTGTTACCTATAGTGATGAAAAATGTGGCGATGCGGATTTAATAAAAAAGGCAAAGGCAATAATTAAGGAAAAAAGAGAAATTGTTGAATTTGTGGAAGTTCTAAATAAAATAAAAGAAAGTTCTGGATTGGTTATTGAAAAGCCCTCTAAAGGAGCCCAGGCAGCTATAAAATCCATAAAGCTTTTGAAAGATAAGGGACTGAAATTTAAAGATATATGTATTCTAGTACGTAGCCGAGGAGTAGTTCCAGATATTGAAGAGCAGCTATGCAAATATAAAATCCCCTACTGTATAATCGGTGGAACTGGGTTCTATGAAAAGAGCGAAACAAAGACGGTATTAGATTTATATGAGCTGGCCGTTAACGGGTTTAATGAAAAACAATCAGACCAGCAATTAATAAAGCTATTATCAGTACTTAAGAGTCCACTGTTTCAACTTCCAGACGATGTACTCTTAAAAGTAAGACAAGTGGAACTAGAGCTGGGGGATATTTCTTATGTTGAGGCTATGAGCAGGGTATCTCCAGAGATTTTGGATAAGGATCAAAGGAGTAGTCTTATTAAGACTTACGAGTATTTGAAAGAATTGGAAGCAACAGCTACAAAAATGAGTGTTGTAAAAACATTAGAGTGTATAGTAGAGGGCCTTGGAATTAAAGAAATATATCTTGCCAAGATTAATGGAGCGCAGAGATATAGAAATGTAGAAAAGCTCTTGAAACTTGCAGAGCAGTACGATAATGAAGAGTTTTTTACAAACCAAAAATTCGTAGAATACATTGAGTACCTTAATGAAAACAATAATGATGAAGCAGAGGCGGCCCTTGATACGGAAGATTCCGAGGCTGTAAAGATAATGACCATACATGCTTCAAAAGGACTTGAATTTGAGTCCATCATTGTGCCCAGTATTGAAAGAAACGTTATAAGTTTAAGTAAAAGTCAAAATAGCAAAGTAGGCTTCTTTCATTATAAAGAGTCCATACTTTCAAGATATAACATGAATGGTGAAGAAAATAGTGAATTTAACAATGCCCTAAATGAAAAATTAACAAGGGAAATTCATGAAGAAATAAGAATCCTATACGTGGCTATGACCAGAGCCAAGCAGTACATTGTACTTACCGGTAAAGAAGAGGAGTATGATGCAAGCTTTGAATTAAGCGAGGATAATATAGTAGGAAATTTAAATACTTATGAAAAGATGATAAAATATTCAGCCTTCCAGGGTGGCGCAGAGCTAGATACAATTGCATTTATGGATGCTGAGAGCCTTACGCAAATTCAGGTGCAGGAGAGCAATATAATAGAAGAGGAAATATTAGACCAGGCAGAGGTAAGAAAGAGAATTTTATATAAACCACAAATAAAGCCCAGAAATTATGCCAGCGCTTCAAAATACATGGGCTATAGTAGCTGCCCTAGAAAATATTATTATGAAAATATTTTAGGGGGAAGATACGAGGATTATACAAAAATACTGGGAGTTAAATTACAAGAAAAAGTAGTAGATTTAGAAAGTGAAATAGGTATAACAGAAGACCTTGAAAACAATGAACTGAAAATTGAAAAAAATAAGGAAGATAATTTAAAAGTGAGTAATAAAATAAATGCAGCAGATAAAGGTGTGTTTGTTCATGAGATTTTAGATCATATAAATAAACATGGTAATGAGGAGTATGAAACTTATATTCAAGAAATTTTAGATAATGCTTATTTAGAAGGCCCGGAGAAATTAGTTCAGGATAATAATACAAAACAGGAACAAGATATCAGTGTTAATTATAAATGTGAGGTAGAAGCTTTAAAAAATGAAATAAAAGCCTACGTTAATAATTATTTATCAATAGAAGAGAAGGAAAATAGGGAAGGTAATTATGGAGAACTTATAAAAAGCAGTAGCGAAGTATCCTATCTTCTAGCACCACTAGAGGATAAGAAAATGATGATAAATGGTTTTATTGACAGACTAAAGTTATATAAAAAAGGCGATACAAGAGTTGCTGTAATCATTGACTATAAAACTAATAAAATAAGTGACACCTATAGCGCAGAGCATTTTAAAAAAGTATACTCTGATCAATTAATGATATATGGAAAAGCCGTAAAAGCATTACTACAGGTTGATGAGATAATTCTAAAACTATACCTGCTGCAAACAGGCGAAGTGGTTTCTATTGAATATGATGAGGGTAAGGTAACAGAGCTTATGAGGAATATGGATGAAGGATTTTATAAAATGAACACTGAAGTGAGGCTAGAGGGTTATGAGAAGGCTGAAAGCGAACAGTGTAGGTGTTGTAAGTATAGGGAGGGGTGTTTTTAGAGTTATATAGTTTAAAAGATATTGAAGCGAAGTCAAAGGATAGCTCAAACTTAACTTTTATGTTCTACGCTAACTATGAGGAAATTTGCAGTGTAATTTATGAACTGCTTAATCCTAAAGAAGTCAGTAGCAAGTGGATTGTCTGATAATTAGCAAGCTGTAACCAAAAGCTACGGTTTGCTTTATTTATTTTAATATCAGGGTTATTTTTTCAGTAGATACATCCAAAAACATATCTAAAGATTTCATTTCAGTTTTACATATTTCTAAAATTCTGTTTCTTGCTAATTTTCTTTGATAATAGTCATGCGTATATCTGTTTCTTAATTTAATAATACTTTGTAATTTTTTAGAATCCTTTGCAGAAATAAAGCCAAAAGTACTTGATAAGTCTACTATTTCTGGTCCGGAGTTATTTGGAATAAAATTATCTGTAGAAACTAAATACGTTTCACACATATCAATTATAAGTTCACAAAAGGAGTTAAAATAAGAAATCATTGCTTCGTCAATAATTTCATCCTCGCTATTGGGGCTTCTTTTTAAACATTCTCTAATTCTCACTAAAAAAACTTTGCTTTCAGAAAATTTTTCTTCTAATTTTTCTTTTTTATATTTATAATAAACCATGTTTATATTCCTCCATAGATTTCAAATTCAGCTCTTTAATTGTTTCTAAATACTCTCTATCTCTCTTAAAACAAGAATATCCAAGTATATAATCTAAATAAGCTTCTTCTAATATAATTATTTTATCTTTACTTTCTATAAATATTTCACTAAATGGATAGATGAAATCACTAACGAAGGTGTAATGTATATCCTTGTGATTAAAGTAATCAGGAAGAATAGTTTGCAAAAAATCCTCGATTTCCATTTCCTCTTCCCATGGAAGTTCTCTATTTAATAAAATCATAATATCTATATCACTTCTGCTTTTATCAAAACATAATTCATTGTAACTACCAAATGTACAAACAGATATAATTGTGTCAAATTTACTTAAGCTTAATGTACAATCACTTAACTTAATATCACCCACATTGTCCCCTCATTTCTCTGAAAAGTATTTACTATAATTATATCCATAAATAGTTACTTAAACAACTAGTAAGGGTGTAATTGTAAATGATTCTATAAGCATTTTTTTATATCTTCAATTTTTTTCAATTAAAGATATTCGCTGCTATCAGGTCAGTAGACTCTTAAATCTATCAAGTTTTATAGTGAAATAATATATGTAATAATAATATTATGACCAAAATGAGAACATATATTCGTCATTAAAAAATATATTAATACAAATGTGTATGGTAAAGATATTTGTTTTAGATTGGAAAATGCTGCTACATTAATTTGATAAAAGGATATAAACTTAAAAAGAAAAAACATGAAACTTAAAGCACAGTTTATAATGAATTTATTAATTTTATGGAGAATGGACTGATATTGATAGGAAGATAGAATTTATATGTTTTTGAACTATAAATTCTAAGCGAATATAAAAATAAAAGGTTCGACAAGTGACAGTCACCAAGGTTCGACAAGTGACAGTCACCAATACTTTAGTAGATTTAATAAAATTTGAAATACAAGGTGAATTAGAACAGGCATTGTTAGCAGGAAATTGAGTTGAAAATATGTTTTTACAAGGCAAATTTTTACCTTTGGCGAATGATACCATATAAATATGGCATACCTCTTTTATAATCCCAGTGGTGGTTTGCACCGTTATTATGGAGCTAATACTGATTACTTTAAGAGTAAATTAAACATTCAATATCACGAGATTACCTTAGATAATCATTTTTGCTGCAATGATGATTTTGTTAAGCTTGCTAGTGTAATAGATAACAGGGCGAACATTTCTTATAGGTCAGATAAAATAAATGATGATGTGCCAGCCTTTATAGATATGTCATCAGAATTAAGACCTGAAATGGTCCAGAAAATAATACTGGCAGTATTGTGTAATTTTAGATGAAAACATATATTTGCCGGAATATGAAATTAGAATGAGAAAAGATAATATTAGGATCCAAGCAAAGTATGATTTAATAATTATTAAACCAAATAACAAAATAGAAATATGGGACTGGAAAACGGAGAATAGGAAATTAAATTATAATGAAGAGAATGCAGTTTAGTTTAGATTTTAATATTGAACTATACAGGAAGCAATGCAAGTATTGTGAATTCGCTTGCGATAGCCATGTATGTGATGCATTTGTTTTATTTTTATTAATCATATTTATAATCTGTTTAACATCTAAATTTGTAACCATCAACCCAATTATTATAACACAAACCCCTAGCCATTGTAGTTTAGAGAGCTTTTCAAGCAAAACAATGCTAGCTGTAAGTAGTCCAGTTATTGGAACTAATAATGATAATGGTGAAATCTTATTAATTGGATATTTAGATATTAAAATACTCCAAAATCCATATCCAAATAGTGTTGATCCAAAAGCTAAATAAAGAACTGCAAATATGGACATCATATCTAAATTAGACATTGAATTAATAAGAGTTTGTGGAGAATCAATTAATAATGCTAGGATTAAAGTAGGGATTGGGGGTACAAGACTTCCCCATACAACCAAACTTAACATATCAAGTTGTTCACCTTTTTCCAGTTTACTCTAAAATATAATTTAAACATATCCCATAATTATGTAACTTTCTATTTTGAGAATTATATTAGTTAATTATGTTAGATTAAAAGATATGGCTATTAGTGAATCTTAGCATATTAAACTATAGTAGGATATGACAAAAGGATGTTTAAACTAAAAAGAATATGAAAATAAGGTTTATCTTAGTCTCCTATTGCATAGTCATAAATTTTATGATACTATAACATTATTAATTAAATAACTATTAAGAATGTTAAAAGGGAGTAACTACCTATTTATAGGTGATAAAGTCAACATACCCGACCTTAAGGTCTGGCTTTATCGTGGCGAGTTCCAGTCAAGTGAGACTTTTAACACAATGATCTATTAATGGATCGTTGTGTTAAAAGTCTTTTATTTTTTTAAACTTTTTTTCAAGCTAAGAGGGAGTAACTACCCGTAAGGGCGATAAAGTCAACATAAACGGTTTTAAAAACCTGGCTTTATCATAGCATTCGCTAAAGTGAGACTTTTAGCACAATGAAACCGTTGGTGTTTCAGTGTGTTAAGGGTATTTGTTTTTTATATATAAATTTGTGTAAAGGAGGAATAATTATATTAAAATTTTAATCAAGGTATAAAGTTAAAAAAATAAAGGGGTGGACAATATTAAATATTTTAATAAACAAAGCTTAGAAGTTTTAAACAATTTTGAGGTTGACAGTAGCAAAGGATTATCCAGTTCTCAGGTTAAACAAAGACTAGAGAAATATGGTCCTAATGAATTTACTAAACAAAAACGAGGATCTATGTGGGATAGCATTAAGGAAGCAATAATGGAGCCTATGATGATAATACTTTTAGTGGCAGCCGTAATTAGTGCGCTAGTAGGGGAAGGCCAGGATGCTATTGGCATAGTATGTGCCGTAGCAATAGGAATTGGCATAGGAATCTTTACAGAAGGAAAATCACAAAAGGCAGCAGACGCACTTTCAAAAATGACAGAAAACATAGAGGTAAAAGTAACACGAGATGGGAAAATTATTCAAGTTAATAAAAATGATTTGGTACCGGGCGATATAGTATTAATTGAGACTGGGGATATGGTACCAGCAGATGGAAGACTTGTAAGCAGCATAGATTTAATGGTTAGAGAAGACATGCTTACCGGAGAATCAGAGGATGTAAGTAAAGATGACCAAGCTATAATAGAAATGGAAAATATAAAATCTAAAGATAAAAATATTGTACAAGACCCTATTCCAGCAAAACAACTGAATATGGTTTTCGGAGGCACACTTGTTGCTTATGGTAGAGCTAGTTTTGTAGTTACTGCAACAGGAGACAGCTCTCAAATGGGTGAAATAGCTAAAAATCTTGAGGATAGTGATTTGCCAACACCACTTCAAGCAAAACTTGGAGATTTGGGTGGTAAGATTTCAAAGGTTTCAAGTGCTATAGCGGCTGTATTATTTATAGTTATGATTATAAAATTGGTCTTAGCAAAGACTATATCACCAGACACTTCCGGAATATTTGCGTTTTTACAATCTGTTGAACCCATAAAAACTGCTTTTGTTGTATGTGTGGCCTTAATTGTTGCAGCTGTACCAGAAGGACTTCCAACAATGATAAATATGACACTTGCAATTACTATGCAGAAAATGGCTAAAATAAATGCACTTGTTACTAAAAAGGAAGCTTGTGAGACAATAGGATCTGTAAGTGTTATATGTTCAGATAAAACTGGTACACTTACTCAGAACAGAATGACTGTAGAAAAAGTTTATTTAAACGGTAAATACAGAGAAAGAGATGAACTCACCCAAAGTAATAACTACTTTATAGATAACTGCCTTGTAAATTCAACAGCAGATATTGAAAAGGATGATTCAGAAGTTAAATATTTAGGTAGTGCAACAGAATGCGCGCTTCTTTTATACAATGAAGATTATGATTATGTACAAGAAAGAGAAAATGCAAACATAGCTCATCAGATCCCATTTAGTTCAAAGAGCAAGAGAATGAGTACTGTTATAGAAGAAGAGCAAGGGTCTACAATACTCACAAAGGGAGCACCAGAAATTATTCTAGAGTTATGCAAATATGAACATATTAGTTGCAATGAAGTAGAACTAAATGCAGCTAGAAGGAAAGAAATATTAGATGAAATCGAAATACTCCAGAAAAAATCAATGCGTGTACTTGGTTTTGCATATGGCAATATAAATGGTGAGGTAGCTATGGCAACCGAGCAAGGAACTTTAGAAGATGACTTAGTGTTTACAGGTTTTGTAGGAATAAGAGATCCACTAAGACTTGACGTTAAAGAAGCTATAGAAACTGCAGGGCATGCAGGAGTTGCTACAAAAATGCTTACAGGTGATAACATTAATACAGCTATTGCTATAGGTGAAGAATTAGGCTTGCTAGAAGGCAAGAATAGAGCAGTAGAAGCTACGTATATAGATACATTATCAGATGAGGAACTTAAAGAGGAAATAACTACTATTTCAATAGTAGCACGTTCGAAACCTGATACAAAAATGAGAATAGTTATTGCACTTCAAAGTAATGGAGAAGTAGTTGCAGTAACTGGAGATGGAATAAATGATGCTCCAGCCCTTACTAAAGCGGATGTAGGTATAGCTATGGGTATAGCTGGAACAGAGGTTAGTAAAAATGCAGCGGATATAATTTTAACAGATGATAGTTTTGGAACTATTGTTAAGGGAATTAAGTGGGGAAGAGGTATTTATGAAAACTTCCAAAGATTTATACAATTCCAGATAACTGTAAACATAATTGCATTTTTAACAGCTATTTTATCAGTGGTATTCGACTTTCAAATGCCATTCACTACAATACAACTCTTATGGGTAAATATTATAATGGATGGACCACCAGCACTATCACTTGGACTAGAACCAGTAAGAGACGCTGTTTTAAACAGAAAACCTACAAATAGAAATGCCAGTATTATAACTAAACAAATGATGAAAAGTATGATTACCAATGCGGTATATATAACTTTAGTTATTATGATTCAGATGAAATTTGACATATTAGGAGCAGGATTCCCAAAAGAGGGAGTTACGGGACCAAACCAAATGCAGACGGTATTATTTGCATTATTTGCTTTTAGTGCATTATTTAATGCCTTTAACTGTAGAGAATTTGGTGCAGATAGCATATTCCCCAGTCTTATAAAAAACACTATATTTTTAAAGATAATTACGGTGACGGCAGTAGCGCAAATATTTGTAACAGAAGTGTTCGCAAAATTCTTTAATGCAGTATCTTTAAGTGCTGGTATGTGGCTGAAGATAATTATTTTATCTTCACTTATAATAGTAGTAAATGAAGTAGTGAAATTAGGTATGAGATTATTTGTAAAAAAGAACAAACAAATCCTGTCAAAATCAGAAGAAAAGATAGCAGCTTAGAGACCAACGGGTTCACTTTAGAGGTGCAAAATCAATTTTTTTTATTCTATTTAGCTCTGTTTGCACCTCAAAACGAAACCCGTTAATCATTCTGATTTTAGAAATTTTTAGCACTGATTTTTGAAAATATACATGATTATGAATACAAAACAATAGTAGAACTGGCAATGGAAGCTCTAAATTATGATGATATGATCATGGTGTCTAAGAATAAAAGCTATTAAAATGTAATAAATATTTTAATAGCTTTTTTATTTCTAAGGCAAATTTTTAACTTTGCCCAATGATACCATATAAATATAGCCATAGAAAAATGGAAAAGCATATACTTGTGAGCAGATAACATCATTTTAATTTGGAATATGACAGTATTCCCCTAATTTAGCAATGTTAATGTGGTAGAATGGAATTAATAGAATTTTAGGAGGAAGTATAATGAAATTTGGATTAAGAAAACCAAGCTTAAAGAAACTTTTCAAATAACAACAAAGAGTTATTGGAATATTGCAATTCATTTAGAACATGCCACTTGCCACGTGGGTGGCACCAGAGGAGGGTATATTATGAATATAGAGTCTCTATTAGCACAGATTTCAGCCATATCAAATAAGTATGATTTAATTTATCAAAAGACCGGAGGATACTTTAATATATTTGATATTGCTAATATTGAATCAGATGAAGTAAAAATTTGCAGAGTAATTCATGAACTTGTTAATCCTAAAGGAAGCCATTATCAAGGAGATTCCTATCTAAGACTTTTTGTAAAATATGTTTTGAAATTGGAGTTTACAGAACAGGAATATAAAACAGTAAGAGTATTTCGGGAATATGTAGTATCAAACGATAGAAGAATTGATCTAGTCATTGAGACAGAAAGTAGATTTATTCCTATAGAAGTTAAAATATATGCTGGAGATCAGCAAGGACAATGCTACGACTATTGTAATCATAAAAATAATTTTAATTTGTTTTATTTAACATTAAATGGGCACGCGCCATCCTCAGAAAGTGCAAAGGATTTAACTCCAATTTATGATTCAAGTCAAATAATTATAGGCTATCAAGGGGTAAGTCAAATATCCTTTGAGAATGAAATTATAAGCTGGCTTAATAAATGCTTAGAAGAGCGAGAAACTATAAAAATTGCACCTATAAGAGAAGTGCTGTTGCAGTTAATTGCAACTATACGTAAATTAACTAATCAATTGGAAGAAGGGAAAGAAATGGAAATTATAAATACACTTTCTGCATCAAAGGAAAATATGAAAAGTGCCATTGAGATAGAAAAAAGTCTGAAACACTGCAAAAATGAAATGATAAAAAAAGTACTAAAGGCAATTGAAGATGCTATAGATAAAGAAAAATTAAGTAATCAATTTGATTATGAGTTTGATAATTTTAGAATGGTTAAAAGTTATTATGAAAGAAAAGGGTCATCTTATCCGGGAATTAGTTATTACTGCAAATCAACACAAAAGCCTGGTGTGGATTTATGGTTTAGAATTGAGATTGATTATCGTATTTTTGCGGGATTTTGTACACCACTCAATAATAAAGCAGGCGGACAACAATTAGACAATGAAGAAATAAAAGCACTCTCACCAAAACTTGAACCACGTGTAGATGGTTGGTGGACTTATTGGGAGTACCTACCTAAAGATGATGAAATGATCTCTCCGAGCTTTAAAGAATTTGATGAAGAATATTTAAAATTATATGATGAAACTACATTTAATTCCTTTGTTGAAGCTTGTGTTAAAAGTATAAATATCATGTGGGATAAATCATAAGTTAAATATTGAATCATTCTATAATATGTGGTGGGGATAAAAGCGTCTAAAAGGAGTTAGAGTCATGAAATGTAATAAAACAAGTGATTTTTCAAAGAATATATCGGTCTATGATGTGGATGGAATTGTGCATGAATTTGAAATTTCAAATATGATTATTCCAGGTTTTTCTGTATGGAAAGCAGAAGAAATGGAGGGCGCATATCAGTTTGAAGTACTCACAAAGCCAGAAGAAAATCAGGCAGATGCAATCCGAAAATTGCATGAGAAGATATTGACTGGGCTAGGATATAAAACGCTTACACATATGTCAGATAGCTATTTTGTAAATAATGCAATTCGCATTAGTAATGAGGGATATAGTCTTAATAGCGTTGGAACATGTAGGATTGAAAATGATGAGGAAGAAAATACCATTTATCTGGTTATAGATGGGAAGAATATTCCTGTGCATGATTTTGGAAGGGCACTCACAGCATTTGAGGGTTTTAATATGGATTTTCAGATAAGAGATCTGTCCGACGAGGTTCTTGGAAAAGATATGGTGCTAGCGCAGGTAGTTATTAATCCTGATGTTATTATAGAGCATTTTGAGAGAACCTTGGGATGGTTTTTGGAGCGTGATTTTTTAAGCTACAAGAGAGAAAGTGCTTGTGTAGAGGCATTGATTGAAAGAGTAGATGAATTAGAACTGCTTTATAAGTATGGTAGCCTAGACAAGGCTGCTCAGGTTGGGGAAATAATGAAGAGACGACTCATATCTATTGATAATGATACGGATGATTTTCCAGAGTATCTTCTGAACATGATTGACCAAGTGATTGGAATTGCATAATAATATTGGTTTGTGGGTTAAATAAGTTTGAGATATAGGTTACTGGTATAGATGAAATGATGGATAGGCGCTTAGTGCCTATCCATTGCATTTGCAACTTTCCACGTGGGTGGCAGCAGTATATCTTGAAAATTATTTTTAAAAATCAAATAACCAGGGATTCACCCTGGTTATTTAACGGATTTCAATTTTGCTATGTCATTCCAATTACTACTTGTTATAATTTCAACGTTGCTTATATCTTTCCTAATTGCCTCAACATTGCCCTTGATATGAGAAATATCATTGGTCATATTGTCGTGTTCGGCCTTATTTATCTCTGCTGAGTGCTCAAGAGCGTTAACTATTTGATATGTTTCATTTTGCCTAATTTCTAACCTCTTTAATATTTCTAATATTTCTTTATCCATTTATTTCACCGCCTGTTATTAGTATAATATTATATATCAGAAGTATAACTCATTATATTTATATATATATTTTATTTTTTCAATTATTTTATCACTCCTCAAGTATATCAAATTTTTGACTGAAATCATACGATATAATAATATTATTTCCAATATAAGAACATATATTCGCATATCCAATAGATATTGTGAATTGGGATTTGATTTCCCTAAGTTTAAATGATTATAGTTACATTTGTGGAAATTATAAATATTAGTGCTGTATTAATACCTTATAGGTATTTTGGCCAATATGTCTAATATAGAAAATCAATGGTATGACCAAGTGATTGGAATTGCATAATAATATATAAAATTTCGAACTTTTCGGAATTTAAGGCAAGTTCGAAATAATTCTAAAGAATACATATGAATTTCTAGTCCTAGCCCATGCAGAGGTTATAGAACCGTAATTACAAAACACCTGAAGAAAATGTAAAAATCTTCGCAAGCAAAGATGCTAATAATTATAGTTTTGTTATTTTTTATATCAAAAGGCAAATTTTCACCTTTCGCACATGATACCATATAAATATAATCACGAAATAGCTTATGGGAGTTTGAGGAATAGGATGGAAATTGAAAAGACTTTGAAAGAAGATGAAAACTGGCTTTGTATCTTCGTCTTCTGACAAACCTATTAGCGTAACATCTATTTCCATAACAGAAAAAATACTATTTATTTCATCACATACCTTATCTATTACTTCACCAATAATTTTGTTCTATGTTGTGCTTGGAATAGGAAAGCTTGAAGAATACAAGTTAGCATTTACAAAGAAATCCGCTAAATGGAATGGCGGGGTACTTGATGTTGTAACTTCAAGAAATCATGACTATGTTCTTGGGCTGGTTATACAGGTTAGTGACAGGGCACTTAGAGCAATTGATAGAAGAGAAGGAGTTAGTGCAGGTGCTTATAAGCGTGAAACTGTAGGTGTGGATTTAGGTGGAGAAGTGGTGGAAGCAATTGTTTATACTGTAGTTAATAAAGAGAGAAGCGGAGTCAAAGCCTCAGAGGAATATGTGAGCAAAGTTGAAACTGGAATGAGGGAAGAAGGATTTCCAGAAGAATATATCAATATTTTAAAAGAACTAAAGAAAAGCTTCATACCTTATGAAAGCATAGATTGTGTTAATGCAGATCTGAATAATAAAATATTCTGAGGAATTTATTAATCCAGTAATTGAAAATCCAAAAGATTTTCTTACCTATAACCTAGCTAGTGGAGAAATTATTCCAATATATAACGATGTAGAGGATATAAGAAACAAAAGAGCGTCATACACTATTGAACTTTTAAATCTTAATAATTATATTTTAAAAGATGCAAGGAAGAACTTGATACAGATTTTAGAAGTTTACAGAGAAAATGAAGAAATTACAGCCTATCTACAATACTTTTTAGATGATGGTCATAACTTTCCGTTTACATAGAAGGATAAGGTTAAAGTGGTTTTATAAGAAAATTAGAAATGTTCAAGAAACTATGAAAATGTAATACACATTTTCATAGCTTTTTTATTTTTGAACTTTTACAAGGCAAATTTTTACCTTTGGCGTTTCGTACTCAAAGCACGGAGTATAATGAATTTATTAATCTTAAGGAGGTAGAAGGAGATAAATTACAAAATTGAGTGAGGGCTTAGGCCTTTTAGAAATAAACTTTGTATTTTTTTATATGTGGAGTTTATTTTGTTGTTGCTAAAAAAAAGAACAAATGTTCGCATACGATCCGAAATTATACTAATACTATAAACAGGTAATATTATGATATAATAAAGGAGAAACAGATATGGATTATGAGAAGATTGAGGATTCGGTTCTTAAAAGTGCTATGGATTTTTTTCAACAAAATGCAGTTAATTTTTTTGGAATAAATACTAAAATAATAGCACCAGCACAAACGGAGCTAAAAGATATAAAAATAAATACAAACTTTATGGATTATACTTTTCATACGGAAGATGGTAATTATCTTCATTTCGAATTCCAAACAACAAATAGGAAAGAGGATATAAGAAGATTTTTGTTTTATGATGCATCTTTACATTATAATGGGAATAGAAAAATAAGGACAGTAGTAGTATATTCTTCGGACATTAAAAAGGTTGAAAGTTATATAGATGCAGGAAGTATCAAATATAATGTTGAAGCCTATTACATGAACAATTTAGATGGAGATGAAAAATATAATCATTTAAAAAATAAAATTTATAATAATGAAGAACTTACAAATGAAGAGATATTAGGTTTAACTTTTATACCATTAATGAAGGGGAAACTAACCAGAAAAGAAAGAACTATAAGAAGTATAGAACTTGCAGATAAGATAAATACAAGTGATAGTAAATTAAAGTGTCTTACAATGTTGTATGCATTATTAGAAAAATTCGGAGATGCGCAAAGTAAGAAAAAATTTAAGGAGGTTTTTAATATGACAGAAATAGGAAAGATGATATTAGAGGATGGTATTGCTAAAGGTATGGAAAAAGGTATGGAAAAGGGTATGGAAAAGGGTAGGAAAGAGGGAAAAGCACAGCTTTTATTAAAACAATTGACAAAGAGATTCAATAAAATTCCAAGCGAATATAAAAATAAAATAATGGAATTACCGGATGAAACTATAGAGATAATAGGGCTTGAACTATTTGACCTGAAAGATGTTAAGGAAATAGAAAAGTATTTTTAGCAGATGACACCAGCTCTGCATTAAAGATTTAACTTGCCACGTGCCACGTGGGCAATGTCATCAAGCTAAGAATACACAAAATGGAAAATAAAACAT
>CAYXOL010000072.1:0-22802 GCA_964467165.1 uncultured Clostridium sp. | reverse complement strand
TAATTTCTTTTAAGTAAATAATTAGTTTTCAAAGTCATTCAGCGGAATATAAGTTTTAATTAAAAGAGGAGAGATAGTTTTAGCACTGTCTCTCCTCCTTTATTGTGTTTTTTTACAAAGCCAAGCAGATTACTAGGCTTTAAAGTATACTTTACAAGTATTTATATCATAATCCTTATTAACAATATAATCATCGGTTATAATAAGCTCATAAATTTTGGCTTTATGTGGATTCACATTTACATTTTGAGTTTCAAATATTCCCTTAGCCACTATTTCACCTTGCAAATCTTCTACTAGTATGGGTAACTTTTCTAAATTTATAATTTTATCGCAACCATTACGGATTAGTACAACTATAGAAATAGAATTATCCTTGCATTTTTCTGTTTTAAACACCTCAATATTAACATCTCCAGCTTTTGTTAAAGGTAACTTGCCTAAGAATTTAATAAAGGTACTTTTTAAATTATGATCCATATTTTTCGGTACATCTTCAAGTTCAATCTTTACAGTACTTACAGGACTAATAGATTTTTCGAATTGTATTTTCCAATCATCCATTGGAATTGTATCAACAAATACATTTGCCTTATCAAAAAAAACTTTATAGGGCCTTGCAGAAAAAGGAGGTAATATTCCAAAATCTCGCATGTACATAATTTGCCTTGCCAGCACATCTCCTTTTGCGTTTATGATTACTAGCGGAACTTTGTCAAAATTAATTTCATTTTCCAATCCGTTTCTTAAATAAACGCTGACTTCGATTTTTTCTCCCATATCAAATGTATATATACCATTAATGGCTACTTCACCACCTTTTAATGGTGGGAGCTCTGCTAACTCTTCACTTAAAAATTCCTTTTGATAATCAGACATAACTCCTTGATCATATTCATTAAGATGCAGTTCTATATTTACCGATTCTTTTTCTGATATTATTACAGTATCATTTTCTTTCATAGTAAATTCCTCCTAATAGGTTCAATCCTAATATTAATCTTCACAAATTATAGTTTATTATATCATATACCTTCAAATTAAATAATATTTTTCATTTTAATTATCCATAGAATTTTTTATCTTCATCCTTTAAAAAAAGAGATATTAGCCTTTTGAGCAATATCTCTTCCTATATACCTATATTTCATATTTTAACATATTTAGGCTAAAGATTATACTATTTAACCTCAAATGTAAAATAATATCCATTTTCAATGCCTTTACCACTTTTACTTAGAACTTTATCGCTAATATAAACCACGTATTGCTCACCAATCTCAAATTTACTGATTGGCGTTATAGTTATTACTTTTTCATTACAAGTAACTTTAAAATCCACCAATTGTCCCTTAGAATTTTTCATGGAGATATTATCAGTAGTAACAGTTTTTTCATCAATTAATTGGTTTAATTTAATATCCCATGTCTTTTTAGTATTTTCAGTTGCAAAAAATGGACTATCTAATACTGTTGGAAATTTACTACGTGCTTTATTATATTGAATAGTCTCTAAAATAGAGCCTAATTTAGTTTGTAATGTATTTTTAATAACACTACTTTTCAAATCACTTACAGCAGCTAAAGCTTTGTTATAATTACCTTCCGTTGGCAATAGATATGCAATATCTACATATTTATTAGCTTTATCCATTTTTTCAGACTCTACTGCAATGCTGTTTTGTACTTTATCGATCCTAATATTTAAACTAAATTTAGCCATACCACTGGGTAGTGCCTTTACTAAAATTCCAGCTACATCTACATCAGTTTGCATGCTACTGCTTTCTGCTTTGGACACAGCAGTAGTAGCAATAAATATTGCATTATTAGCAATTGTGGCTGTGTCAATTTTTTGTTGTAATGCATTTAATCTAATACTTAAATCCGATTTTTCTGAACTATTTGGCAATTTACTTACTAATATTGCGGCTGAATCTACATCAGCTTGCACTATACTATATTCTGCCTTAAGAACCCCTATGGAAGCCCTCATTATTTCTTCACTGTTCATTACATACAAAGTTGCATTGTAAGTTGTGCTCATAATAGGGGTGCTTGTCTTTGTACGATCATAATTTGATGAAAAGGTCGCACCATCAGTGTAGTCACCTGTTTTATAGCCCGTAGCAATATGTTCTGCTACATTAAGAGCCTTGCCAAAATAATTCATTAAGGTCTTATCTGACACTTTAGTTTCTGCTGAAAACACTACCGTGGGTTCTGCTATGACCCATCCATAATTAGGCAAGTAAAATTCCGCCCACATATGGCGTACATTTGTTAAATCAACAATAGAGTTATTACCAAAATCCCAATTTCTATAACCACTTACAGTTCTAGCTGGTATACCACTGGCTCTACACAAAGCAACAAATAGCTTAGAATAGTCTTCACATACACCTTGGTTATAAGTCAATGCACTTAATGCACCTTTATTGGCGTATTGTGAATCTATGTTATAATTTATACTTGTATTAACAAACTTAAATATTGCAAACGCCTTATCATAAGTGTTTACTATATTCTCGGTTAAAGATTTAGCTTTTGATTGTATTCTTGTGTCATCTACTTCTATACTAACATCCGCTTTTAAATACTTCGCATAATCAGATAATTTAGTATAATCAGATGTAATTGTAGACTTGTCTATATTATAGTCAATGCTCCCTGTAGTGAAGGTTCTTTCGATAGTTATACTATGTGAACTATTTGGCTCTATACTGCTTATAATATCAGTTAAAGTGTAGAACCCATTGGCATCTTTAGTTATTGTGCCTTCCGAGGCCTTAAAATTACTCACATTTTTCATATACGGAGAGTCTAAATCACTTCCTAGCATTATAGTAGCCTTTGTATTTAGAAAATCACCGCTATCACCATTTTTAGTATTAGTGATTTGAAAGGTAGTAACAAGCCTATAGGTTTCTAATGAATCTAAAATTGGTACCGTTACGCCAAAAGTTACGTATAGTCTACCTACGGCTATTACTAATGATATTGCCAGTATTAATAATGTTTTTGATATTCTTTTACTCACTCTTTCATCTCCAATACTTTTTCATTATCAATTTATTTTCATTACATATAAGCCTCTAATTCTCTTTAATGGATATTGTTCAAATCATTCCATTATATGTATTATACATATAAATCAGTGAATCAACAAGATAATTTTACGCGGCTAAAATTATCTTGTTCACCATAACTCTTATACCTTATGGCAAAACTATTATATCGCCTTCCCTTAGTCCACTTTTAATTTCTACAATAGAGCCATTATTTACACCAATTACAACTTCTTTTTCTATTGCATCTGCATTAGATTGTTTAACCCTTACTAAAGATTTACCAGCAGCTGTAGTTATTGCTTTTTTACTGACATACAAAACATTAGTTGTACTTTTTGCTTCAATGTCCGCGGTCAAATTCATACCACCCATAAGCATTTCCTGTGGTCCCTTGACTAAAACAGTTACAGTAAAGTTTGTTACTCCATTTTTAGAAACTCCATCAAGAGCTATTTTTACAACTTCACCCTCAATAGGGTTTGCTATTGTTTCCGCAATAGCATCTACAGTAAGTCGTACCTTTTGTCCTATAGCAACTCTAGCAATTTCCAGTTCATCTATATCTACATCCACTTGTATTATATTTGTTTCCTTAATTGTAGTAATTTCCTGTGCCAAGTTTACACTATCCCCTTTGTGAATACTAAGTTTAGCAATTATTCCATCTATAGGTGCATATATTTTATAGTCTACAAGCTGATTTTCTGAAGTTTCTATTTGCATTTGGGAATCTTTTATCTTAGAAGCAGCAATTTCTTTATTAATTGTAACATCATCATTTTTAATTTTAATAACTTCTGTACCTGAGTTAATTTGCTGATTTTTCTTTATAGAAATATAATTCACTGTTCCACCGGTTTCACTTATAACCGTAGTCTTATGTACATATTCTAAAGCCGCTGTATTTGTACTTGATATACTTCCACTTGAAGTCTGTATAGATGCACCAGCATCCATCCCCTCTGATACTGCACCTGGATTATTTATTGTTATTTCTACAGTATACAACTTGCCGCCAGCGCTTGTAGATACTGATTTATCACTTATATATGTAACTACCCCAGGTACTGATTGCATAAGTGAGGTTATATTTACCTCAACTGATTGATTTAAGGAAATCTTATTTATATCTGCAGCATTAAATTCAATAGCTAACTTTAATTTTGAAGTATCAGCTATGGTGAATAACTCTCCGCCCTTCTGAACCGTATCCCCTTGTTTTACTAAAATATTGCTAATTTGACCTGAGAAAGGTGTCTTAATACTAAGCTTATTTACAAGAATTGAATTTGCCTGATTTAATAGCTGATTTTGCACTAAGGCATTCCTACTTTGATTCACACTTAATTTAGTAGCTGAATCATCGAAATCACAAATCAAGTCCCCTGTTTTAACCCTATCCCCCTCTTTAAAGTAAACATTTGTAACTTTACCGCTGATTTTTGAAGATAGGGATGCTGTTTTGTCATAATAAACATGTCCTATACCTGAAACCAAATACTTTATATCACCTTTTTTTACTATTTCAGTTTTTTCTACAATAGTCTTTGATGTAAGTCTATTTTGAACTATTGGTGACTTATATACACCCAACGCAACCAACCCTATTATAAGAATTACCGCTATATATTTAACATATTTCTTAGCAAAAAAAATTTTCATCTTATTTCATTCCCCCTTTGATTTTCACAAATTTAGATAATATTAATAATAAGACTATTCTACACTTTTTAAAGCTCCAAGCATATCTATTTGTTTTAGCTTCTTGCCCAAAAGAAAATTAACAAAAATCGAAAACATAAAGGTTAACCCTGCGGCATATAAGAAAGTAACTACTCTAATATATGGAGCAAAGCTCATATCTGCTTGTTCACTAGAGGTCATTATAAATGTTGTTAATTTTATACCCATGGGCATTCCAATTATAATTCCAATAATAGTAAAAATCGTATTTTCTCTTAAAACCAAGGTCTTTATTTCATTATTCTTAAACCCTAAGACCTTTAGAGTTGCCAGCTCTCTCATTCGTTCATAGAAATTTAAAATACCCAAATTATACAAAACTACTAGAGCTAACACTCCCCCAAATATAACAAGTATAAAAGCAATTGTGTTCATTGAAGCCATCTGACTATTTATAGATTCTACAAGTTCATTTTTCTCTTTTACAGAATGAATGAAGTCATAGTTTTTTGTAGCTTCTAAAAAACCAGCAAAATCACTAGTCTTTATGTACATAGAAGTAGGTGTATACTCCTCTCCCAACTTTCTCCAAAAGGATCTGCTTACATAACAACCTGTAATATTGTCTTTTACGTCTACTACTTGTACTTTTTTTATATCCCTTTTTCCAGCCACTACAATGTCAATAATGTCTCCCTTATGAATACTTAACTTTTTTGAGAGACCTGTTGATGCTATAATTCCATCTTCAGGCATAACCATGTTCTCCATGGGTTCCATGGAAGGTACCATCAGCCATATTGTATCTTCCATTACGCTAAGTGGTGTACTTTCACTAATACCTGCCTTGGATACTTTTATGACTCCATTCATTACATTTTCAGCCTTATCTACACTGGAAAGTTTTTTAATCCTATCAACTTCAAATATAGATGTATTATTTTTAAGTGACACCTGTATATCATATTTATACATATTGGAAAACATGTTAACCATTAATTTAGAAGTGGTATCCCGAAATCCAAATGCAGTTATTATAATTGCCATACAACTTGCTACGCCTAGGACACACATAACTAGTCTTACTTTATTTCTAAATATATTTCTTGCAATAGTTTTCTGCTCAAAGTTCATCCTGGACCATATAAATTTTATTCTCTCCAATAAATTTATCCGTCCAATCTTTGGTGACTTTGGCCTCATACACTCTGCTGGTGAATATCTTATCTCACGGGCACAAACAAAGGCAGCTGTGCCGGCACAAATAAAAGTTGTAATGAGCAGTGATTTGAAAATTGATAAAACGTCAAAGCTAATTGGATATTCTGGCAAGGTCATCTGTGATCTAGACAAATTTACAAGTCCTGTTGTTATAAAACTAGAGGGCAGGACTCCAAGAATATTACCTAGAATAACTACTATGAAGGCATAAGAGAAAAAATAGGTAAAAATAGATAATTTGCTATATCCGAAAGCCTTTAATGTACCTATCATCATTCTACTACTTTCTACAACTCTTGACATAGTAGTAAACATAATAAATGCTGCAATAACGAAAAAAATCATAGGAAAGGAATTTGTAAGTGCTTTTGTATTTTTAACTTCACTTAATATAATTGATGCCTTTTGATTATCCTTAAAACTTAGAGTTTGATTTAATTTTGTTCCTAATATTTTTTCAATATCTTTTTTAAATTGATTTTCATCTAGAGGCTCTACAAGTTTCAAACTCATTTTATTATAGGAAATACTGCTCTTTATATCCTCTAGTGCATCTTCTTTTACATATGCAAAACCATATTTGTTACTGTTAGGTATAAGTTCCATCCCATCCACATTGTATATATATTCTGGACTATCTATCAGAGCCGCAACGGTGAATGTTAACTTTGTATCCGTCTCTTTAATTCTTAATTTAATCTTATCATTAACATTAATATTGTGAACCTTTGCATAAGACGCATCTAACATACATTCTCGACTGCCCTGAAACATTTTTCCCGAGATAATATATGGCTTGTTAATATTAAAATTTCCTGAAATCCCAATAAGACTAATGCTAATATTTTCATCTTCATAATCTTCTGTTGATATACTAATTTCTGACTGTACACTTTTTACAGAGTTTAACTTCATTATTTCCTTTTCATCTAATTTAGTAAGCTGACTTCCATATATCCAATAGTCAGCAACATTTTGGCTTTTATAATAACTGTCAGCTGTTTTCCCAAGGTTGTAGGCATATCCACTCATACCAACATAAATCATCACCCCAAGAGCTGCAATTATTATCACAGCAATGAGCCTTGGTAGCGTAGAGTATATATCTCTAAAAAAATTACGAATTAACATATATACATCACCACTCAATCCTTTCAACAGGTATAGGTGAAGAATTCTCGACAATACTAACTACCTGTCCACTTTTCATTTTTATAACTACATCTCCTATAGGTGCAATTGCAGAGTTGTGTGTTACAATTATTACAATTTTATTGTTCTCACGGCATATTTTGTGTAGAAGTGAAAGTACACTTTTACCAGTTACATAATCAAGCGCTCCAGTGGGTTCATCACATAATAACACCTCCGGATTTTTGGCAAGCGCCCTAGCAATTGCCACCCTTTGCTGTTCTCCACCTGAAATTTGGGAAGGAAAATTGCGTTCTCTATCTGATAATCCAACTAGTCTTAGGCTTTCTCTTGCATCAATTGGATTCTTACATATATGGCTTGCTAGTTCGACATTTTCCAAAACATTTAGATTTGGCATAAGGTTATAGAACTGAAAAACAAAACCAATACTATCTCTTCTATATAATGTGAGCTTATAATCATTGTATTTTGTTATTTCTTGTCCATAAACACTAACACTTCCAGACGTCGCTGTATCCATTCCGCCTAAAATATTTAAAACTGTAGATTTTCCAGCTCCACTTGCTCCAAGTAACACAACTAAGGATCCCGCTTTAATAGAAAAACTTACATCATCTACAGCTATAATTTTTGTTTCCCCCATTTGATAAGACTTCACTAAATTTTTTATAACAATTGCATCGCTCACTACTTGCTCATCACCCTTTATTCATATTTTATAGCTTCTATAATATTTAGTTTTGAAGATTTTGAAGCAGGTCCTATGGAAGCTATAATTATAACAAGTATACCTAATATAAATGCTACAGAAAAGGTTTTTGCAGAATAATGCATTGGTATTAAGACATTTAAAGTAGCATCCATTAAATATTGAGTAATTGAAACTAATAGAATACTTGAAAAAATTCCCACAACTCCTCCGATAGCTCCTCCTGTAAAGGATTCAATAAAAAGTATTTTTATGTTTTGTCTTTTAGTCATTCCCAGGGAACGAAACATAGCTATAGATCGTTTTCTGTCCATAAAACTAATCATAAAATTATTAATTATGCCAAAGCTTCCGATTACCATTGCCATAATTGCAAAGCCGTTTAGTAATGTCATATACAAAGCATTAGCTTCAACATTAGCAATAGTCATAGCCTCAATAGTCTCTGTGTAAACTCCACTTTTGGAATACTTTTTATCTATGACTTTTTTTACACTACTAGCCACTATATTTGTTTTAACACAAAACTGAGAATAATTTTGTACATTCATATCCTGTTTAAAATATTTATCTGATATAAATGCCATATTTCCATTATTCATCTGATAATCAACAACTCCCACTACTGTATACTCTCTTTTCACTTTGTTTAGTTCTAAAGTAAGCTTACTTCCTTTTGCTAAATTTAGCCTATCCCCTAAAGATTTTGTTATAATCATATTTCTACCCATAGAAAGCTCAGTAATTATTGCTTTTTGATCCCCTAAGAATTTCATATCATAATACTCTAAAAATTTACTGTTGTTAACCCCATCAACTTCACCAATAGTTTCTTTAGTATTATTAACTTTTACTTGAGAAGTTTCAAAAATCCCATAAACACCTTCTACTCCCTTTAGATTTTTAATCTTATTTTGAAATTCACCATTTAAGTCTCCACCCCTAACAATCATTTGAAAGTTCATTTGTTTATAAACCCTAGGAACCTCCATGGCCATACTACTACTAATTGTACTTATCATTAGTAAAGCAGACATTCCTATAGCCAAAAGGGCAATATTATTAAGAACATTCTTGTTACCTTTTAAATTTTTAGCTGCAATAACTCCTTCATTTCCAAAAATATAGCCATACAGTTTTTCAAGAACCATTACAAAAACAACAGTTATATAGGGTACCAAATAAACTGTTGCTACAAATACAAGTAGCATAGCTAACGAATCAATTAAACCAGCTGATTTTTTGGGTACAATTCTGGGTGCTATGGTAGCAAATAAAATAACTAATATACCAAAAATCAGTTTCCAGTGTTTATTTTTCGTATTTTTTGTAACATTATTTAATACAATATCTTTTACAGATATTTTAGATACCCTTATAATTGGCAATATAGAACTTATAAGTGATAATGTAACTGCCAAAATAAAGGCCCCTATCATTTGATCAGTAGTATATTTAATAGTAGTCTTTATTCCCCCAAACATCTTAGCAAATATAGTTGCCATTAAATACAATACTCCAAAGCCTGCACCTATCCCTGCTATTCCACCAATAACACCATATATTATGCTCTCACCTAAAAGTACTAAATTCATCATTTTTTTTGTAGCACCTATGCTTCTAAAGGTACCAACTGTGGGTATTCTTTCTGCCGTTATTACCTTAAAAGCAGAGTAAATTATGAACATACTAATAGCCAAAACAACCATTCCCATCATTTTCAAAGGAACTACTATCCCATTAGAAGCGTCCTTTAAATCTTTATCAGATATTGGTTCTCGTACATCATAATCTTTATAAATCTTTGACAACTTATCAATAGTATTTTGCTTTTGTAGAGGATTTTTAGTTTTAATATACAAAATCGAAACCTTACCTCGTCCCTCCCCCATATTATACAAAACGTCCTTTGGAACTATCCCCATAGTGCTCTGTTTTTCTGACAAAAAAAGCCCTGCAATTTCTGCTATTCCTACAATTTTAAATTTGGACCGCCCATCTTTTATATCTATATTTATAAACTCCCCCAATTTAAGTTTATATTTCTCTGAAGTATTTTTACTAATAATAATTTTTTTACCAGCAAAATTTTCTGGTTTAACCTCATTTTCAAATACTAAGGGACTTAATATTTGAAGTTCTTTTAAGTCATATCCATTCAAGTTTATGTTTATATTTACATCCTTATCATTCGGATTCTTAAAAGAACCTGTAAGCTGAATTGCTCCTATAATATAATCCATATCTCCTTTAATAGAATCAGCCTTATTGACATACAAAAAGCTTGAGGGAGATTTTTCATTTGCTGATACTGTGATTTCTGCACTTCCTACATAGCTTTTCACTAAATCTGAAACCATCCCTACTATAGTAGTTGACATAGCACTAGAAGCAAAATATAAAGCAGCTGACATCATGATGGAAAATATTATGAGAAAGGTCCTAAACTTCTTTTCTTTTATGTTGTTTAAAAGAAATTTAATAATGATTTTCATTTTACCGCCCTCCAGTTATAGTTAAATCATCTCCTGGGTCGCTGTCATATTATATTTTCCAGTATCTTTCCATCCTTAACATATATTATTTTTTTGCTATATTCTGCCGCTTCTTTTGAATGAGTTACCTGCACAATAGTCTTGTTATTTTGTATGTTTATTTTTTGTAAAAGTTCCATTACGTCTGTTCCCGATTTACTATCTAAGTTTCCTATAGGTTCATCAGCAAAAATAACATCCGGTTCATTAATTAATGCTCTTGCTATTGCAACCCTCTGCTGCTGTCCACCAGAAAGCTCCCTTGGAGTGTGTTTTCTCCTGTTAGAAAGGTCAACTATATTTAATATTTCATCTAGCCTGTCCTTATAGTCTTTCATTCTTTTTCCATCCAACAATATTGGAAGCATGATATTTTCTTCTACATTTAGATTAGGAATTAGATTGTAAAACTGAAATACAAAGCCCACATCCCGCCTTCGCATTATACTCTGTTCTTTATCTTTCATAGTTGATAGTTCCCTTCCATTTATTTTTATACTCCCAGAAGTAGGTTTATCAAGGCCGCCAAGGAGATATAATAGTGTACTCTTTCCTGAGCCAGAAGGTCCCATAATAGAAACAAAATCACCTTTATGTATATTTAAATCTATATTATTAAGTACTTCTACTTCTATATCCCCTAGGTTAAAGCTCTTACACAATCCTATAGCTTCAATAACCACATCCATTATTTCATAAGCCCCCTTTATTATTTGTTAATCTTTATCTCTACATTTGCATTCATCCCACTTTTCACCTCTGCTACATTATTAATTGCAAAAGTTACAGGATAAGTGGTTGTACCATTTACCGTAGTTCCTTCCACCGAAATCTTAGTAACCACAAGTTCTAAAGGCTTGGTGGATGTCATAGGAAGTGCATCAACCACAACAGTTGCCTTTTGTCCTAATTTAATTTTTGTAATATCAATATCATCTATAGATACCACAAGTTCCATATGCTCTAAGTCAGATACGTAAGAAATTGGCTCTCCGCTTTTTGGTGTTTCTCCAACCTTTATATCCTGCTTTGATATTGTTCCATCCATAAGTGAATATATTTTATAGTCTTCAAGTTGTTTTTTTGCATAATCAAGCTGTACTTGAAGATCCTTTATTTTTAATTCTGACGCATCCTTTGCAGCTACAACATCTTCATTTCTAAGAGTCATAAGTATAGTGCCCGCATTTACAAATTCATCTTCCTTCAAGTCTATACTACCAACCTTACCTTCAGCATCACATTGTAAAACCTGACTACTAGCATAGTATAACAATCCATTTTCCGGACTTGAGATAGGTCCACTAGCTCCATTAACCTCCGCAGTAGCTTTCTGTCCGTCTTTTATTGCTCCAGGGTTGTCTATTAAAATTTCTACATTAAATAATTTACCACTTTGGTCTGTAGAATGTGAGTTAGGGTTTATATATGATACTGTTCCCGTTACAGACTGGCTTGTAGCGTTTAAATACACAGTTGCTTTGAGTCCAATTGTAATATTTTTAATTTGCTCACTATTAAAAGGCACCGTTAATTTTAATTTAGCTCTGTCAGCTATAGTGACTACAGGAGTGCCCTTTAAAATTATATCTCCTTTTTTTACTAGTATATTTGATATCTGTCCACTAATTGGAGCTGTTAGTGTTAATTTCCCTATTTGAACTAAATTATTATTTAGCTCTAAATTAGCTTGTTCCAAAGCATTCACAAGTTTATTTACATTTGCCTGCGCTCCTGCACTATCGATTTCAAACATTAAATCCTTTGTTTTCACTTTGTCTCCTTCTTTAAAATAAACCTTTTTAACTTTACCGTTTACTGCTGGGGTTACCTCAAATTTGTTAGATGATTTTATAGTTCCTGAGCCAGTAACTACTTCAAAAGGCACAACTTTTTCTGTTATTGTGCCCTTTTTATTTGCTGCTTTAATTTTCCTATCATGGGTAATTTTCATTCCAGCTAAACTAACTATTAAAATTACAACAATACTACCAATGACTATTTTTCTATTAATTTTTAAACCACTTAGTTTCACAGTTTCCCCCCCTTAAATATATTTAGTGAATTTGTAAATCCCTATATATCAATCCTTTAGTGATGGTTTTCATTGCCACCTAAATTACAAACAAAATCTTTCTCTGATGTATTTCCTAACTTGTAAAGGTTAAATTTAACATATAATTAATTAATAATCCAGTTAAACTTTAATATAATTTCCTTAAGATGTCAATCCTTGACTTTCTAAGATATACATTTAAGTCTAAAGGTGCTAATATGTACTGATAATGAAGGCTTATCATAGAATTAAAATTAGTTTTCAAAAATGTTAGAAGATACTGCTATAGTAGTTGTTTATAAAAAATATATACGTAAGGTTGTGAATGTTTATGAAGAATATTTTAAGAAGGTATAAAATATCTGTGAAAAAAGTTTTAAAAAGCTCTAAAATATATATGAAGAATGTTTTAATAAGTCTTAAAACACATATGAAAAACCTTTTGATCAGTCATAAAATAAATATGAAAAGTGTTTTTAGAATTTATAAAAGAGATATTAAAAATATATTAACAAACTATGCAACACTAACCATGATAATAGGACTAACCTTATTACCAGCACTTTATGCGTGGTTTAATATTCAAGCTGGGTGGGATCCATATTTAAATACTAAAGGACTTTTAGTTGCAGTGGTTAATCTAGATAGTGGTTCAGAATTAAGAAGCGTTAAAGTTAATATTGGAAATGATGTGATAAAAAATTTGAAAACTAATCAATCTATTGGTTGGACTTTTGTAAGTGGGAGCGAGGCTGAAAAAGGTATAAAATATGGTAAATACTATGCCAGCTTAACTATTCCTAAAGACTTTTCAAAGGATCTCCTTTCTGTTGCAACTAGCGATGATCCAACAAAAGCAAAACTGATTTATAGTGTTAATGAAAAAAGAAATGCTATAGCCCCAAAAATCACTAGAAAAGGTGCAACTGCTCTACAGGAAGAAATTACGAAAACCTTCATTGAAACAGCTAGTGGAACAATCTTTTCTTTCCTTACTCAAATTGGCGTTGAGCTAGAAAGTAACAAACCACAACTAAAAAATCTTATTGACATGGTGATTAACCTAGATGATAAGATGCCCAAAATTGAAAAGTCCCTAAATAATGTTTATGGACAATCTGTAATCTTTCAAAAATATATGCGAAATATTCAGGTGGATATCCCTGTTATATCTGATTCAATCGGCACAGCTTTGGACCTTACTAAAACAAACAATAGCTATATAGAAAAGTCAAAAAATTCACTGAAAGCTGTATCTCCAGTTGTGCAAGCAAATCTTTCCCATATAAAGGATATAGCAGATACTGCTGAATCTTCTTTAACTGAAGTTCAAAATTTGCGCCCATTAAATAATGCTTTAACTAAAGAGGTTTTACTTAAGACTCGTGACCAGTATAGGGACGGAATACAGAAAATTGACAATGTTATAAGTTTAAATAAATCATTGAATAATTTTTTAGACAGTAATGTTATTGGGACTTTAATATATAATCTTTCAAATGTTAGAAATGAAATGACAAACCAACAAAACGATGTTAGTTATATGATTAATACTCTAGAGCGTGGTAATCAGGTTTTAGCTAGTGATATGGGTGCTGCAATACAAGGCGCCAATAGAACTTCAAAGTTAATGAATAGTTCAATGGCTAATATTGACACTACAATTTATCCTAAAATTGATAATGCAATGAAAAACATAAGTCAGTTATCAAATAATACAGTGCAAATGTTACAAAATATGCAAGTTAATATGCCCTCGGTTAATACCAAACTTGGTCAAACCAATACTAAAATTGCCTCAAGCATAAAGAGTTTAAATGAATTAAGAGATAAATTTCCTATGGCGGCACAAGATATACATTCAAATGCAGAAAAATTAAGAGACCTTACTGATGATAAAAAACTTAATGAAATTATTCAGATGTTAAAAAAGGATGGTAAAAAGGAAAGTGACTTCTTATCAAACCCCGTAGTTTTAAAACAAAATAGAATGTATCCAATCCCTAATTACGGTTCAGCTATGTCACCATTCTATACTATAATTGCTATTTGGGTAGGTTCACTTATAATGCTTTCATTGTTATCAGTTGATGTTAAAAACTTTAAAGATGGCATACCTATAAATAAAAGGGAAAAATATTTGGGAAGATATTTTACATTTGTCACTATTGCAATTATGCAAGCTTTAGTAACTATAGCTGGTAACTTGTTTTTACTTAAGACTTACGCAGTATCCCCTATTATACTCACTCTATTTGGTGTGTATGTAAGTATTGTATTTATTACAATTATATATTCATTCGTATGTCTTTTAGGCAATATAGGTAAAGCTTTGCTTGTGGTAGTGATGGTACTACAAATTTCTGCCTCAGGAGGAACATTTCCAGTAGAATTATTAGGCACATTCTCTCAATATATAAACCCTATGTTACCATTTACTTATGCTATAGGAGGAATGAGAGAAGCCGTAGCAGGAATTATACCAGAAGTGTTAGTTCGTAATGTGAAAACATTAGCCATATATTTAGTTGTTACTTTCTTTCTTGGACTTTTATTACAGGAAAGAATGAATAAAGTATCTGCCAACTTTATAAAACAGTTTAATGAAAGTGGCTTATCAGAGTAATATCATTCAATGTTAATTGAAAAATATATAAATAAGGTTGTGGATGTTTATGAAGAATATTTTTAAAAGTCGTAAAATAAATCTAAAAAATGTTTCTAAAATTTATAAAAGAGATATAAAAAGTATATTATCAAACTATGTAACACTAATTATAATATTAGGAGTATCTTGCTTACCAGCACTTTATGCATGGTTTAATATTCAAGCTGGTTGGGATCCATATTCAAATACTAAAGGACTTTTGGTTGCCGTTGTTAATTTGGATAAAGGTTCGCAGTCAAAAGATGTTAAAGTTAATATTGGAAATGATGTGATAAAAAAATTAAAAACCAACCAATCTATTGGTTGGACCTTTGTAAGTGAGACCGAGGCGCAGGAGGGTGTAAAATACGGTAAGTACTATGCCAGTTTCACTATTCCTAAGGAGTTTTCGCAAAATCTCCTTTCTATTGGAACTTATAAGGATCCAACAAAAGCAAAATTAATTTATACAGTTAATGAAAAAATAAATGCTATAGCTCCAAAAATCACCACAAGTGGCGCAAATTCTCTGCAGCACGAAATCACGCAAGCCTTTATTGGAACAGCTAGTGAAACAATGTTTTCTTATCTTAACCAACTTGGACGTGATCTCGAGAAAAACAAACCACAACTGGAAAATCTTATAGATGTAGTTATTAGTGTAGATGATAATATGCCTAAAATCGGAAAATCTATAGATAATGTTTATAAAGAATCTTTAATGTTTCAAAAATTCATGAAAAATATCCAAAAAGATATTCCTGTAATATCTAATGCCATTGACAATACTTTAGATATTACTAAAACAAGCACTGAACATACAGAAAATGTAAAAATTCCACTGCAAACTATATCTCTAATTATGAAGGCAGACCTTGCCCTTATAAAAAATACAGCGGATACTGCTAACTCCTCTTTAATTCAATTGGAAGACTCCAAGCCTTCAAATAATTCTTTAATTAGGGCGGCCTTAGTTAAAACTCGGGACAACTACGGGGATGGCATACAAAAAATTGACAATGTATTAAATTTGAATAAATCAATAAATAATTCCTTAAACAGCAGTATTATTTTATCTTTTATTAATAATCTTTCAATTACTAAAAATAAAATGACAAACCAGCAAACCCATATTAATTCAATGATTGATACTCTAGATAAAGGTAATGAAGTTTTAACTAGTGATATAAATGCTGCTGTGCAAGCTGCCAATAAGACTTCAGGGTTAATGAATAACACAATGGATACTTTCGACAACGAAACTGGTCCAACAATTGATGATGCAATGAAAAATGCAAGTGCGCTATCGAATAATGCAATAAGTAGGTTACAGAATATAAAAGGCAATATGCCCTTGTTTAATAGCCTACTTGATCAAACCAATACTCAAGTTGATTCCAGTGTAAGCAGTTTAAAGGAGATAAATGACAAGTTTCCCAAGCTCCAACAAGATCTACATTCAAATGCAAAAAAATTAAAAAACCTTACTGATGATGAAAAACTTAATGAACTTATCAAGATGTTAAAAAAAGATGGTAAAAAAGAAAGTGACTTCTTATCAAACCCAATAGAATTAATACAAAATAGAGTCTATCCAATACCTAATTATGGTTCAGCTATGACCCCATTTTATACTGTACTTGCTATTTGGGTAGGTGCATTTATACTAGTTTCAGTGTTATCAGTTCATATTAAAGACTTTAAGGATGGCACACCTTTAACTACAAACGAAAAATTTTTGGGAAGATATTTTACCTTTGTAAGTATTGCAATTTTGCAAGCTTTAGTAACTATAGCTGGTAACTTATTTATTCTGAAGACTTATGCAGTCTCACCTATCATACTTACACTGTTTGGGGTGTATGTAAGCATTGTATTTATTACTATTGTATATACATTAGTATCTGTTTTAGGCAATGGAGGTAAAGCTCTCACTATGGTAGCAATGGTACTACAAGTTTCTGGATCCGGTGGAACATTTCCAATAGAATTATTAGGCTCGTTCTTTCAATACATAAATCCTATGATGCCATTTACTTATGCCATAGGAGGAATGAGGGAAGCAACAGCAGGAATTATACCTGTGGTGTTAATTAAGCATATATTAATATTAACTATATATTTTGTTATTTCTCTACTTCTTGGACTTTTCCTAAAAGAAAAAATAAATAAAAAAACTAAAAATTTTGTAGAACAATTTCATAAAAGTGGTTTAACAGGAGAATAACATTAAAGTAGTAAAGAGACTACCCTTTTGAGTAATCTCTTTTTTACCTACCTCACTTTTAATTGTATTATTCTTCCAAGGGCCAGACCCATCTAATAAATATCAACTATCTTCCCATCAACACCCAAAACTAAAGTTTTAAAATCATTAACATTAACATTTGTTAAAAAGTTTCCAATATCGCCATCATAGTTAGTAAGTTTAGCTTTATTGAAATACTTACTAAAGGTATAGTTTACATCATTAATTGTTAACCCTGTTGGATTAAGCATATCTGGTGTAAAAGCTGTTATGGTTCCAATCGCAACCTTATCATTTACATAAATGAAGGTATTTTTATTCCAAATATCTGATACAAAATAAACCACATCATAAGTTGTTAATTCAGCTTCCTGAATATTTGCGCCTCTATAAATGTAAGCATATTTTGTATTCTTAAGCTGATCTAGAAGTTTAGTATTATCATTTTTATAAACCTGTGGTGCACCAAAATTAGCATCCACAATAACTGCATAATCATAGCCTGAATTATCACTCTTTTTTGTTAGAATAATTGAAGAGTAAGCTCTCACAGCTTTGGCTGCAACTTCATAATCTACATATACTCCATGATAATAATATAAAGAAGCTTTTGGGAGTGTCATAGTTTTAGCTAAACCATTGTCATCCGTGTAAGCTATTAATGGACTTGCTACGGCAGTTACTGCATAATTCTCTGTAGAATTTTCTTTTACACTTACTTTAGTAATATTGACTCCATCAATATAAAGTTTATATTTTACTCCAAGTTCGATATCCCCAGCATTACTATTAACTGTATATTTTGTTAAACTAGCTAACCCTTGACCTACAAGATAAACTTGATTATCAAAAAGATCATCTGAGGTTTTTGAGTTTCCAACCACGGTAACTTCTTTTAATGTACCTGTAATGTCAGTATTTAAATATTCATCGCTAAAATATTTATTAGAAAAATACTCAGTTTGAGAGCCCTTAATCAAGGTACCAAAAAGCCTATCAAACAAAACTGCCGCTACTTTATATGTTAACTTATCATTTTTTTTCGCAGCTATGTCAGTAGTTAGTCCTAATTTATAAGCCTGTTGAATATAATTATTAGGCCATGATAACTTTGCCAGTTCTGGATCTTCATCCGTATATCCAAGGAGCCTCACCATAATAGTATCTATCTCTGCCATTGTAACGAATTTTTCAGCATGAAAATTCCCGTCTGTTGTTCCAAACATTAAACCTACGCCTACCACACCATTAACATATCCACTTAACTCACTGCTGTCAGGTACATCTGGAAAAATCGTTGTACCACTTAAATTTGAAGAAGTAGACGTTAATCCATCGGCTATTGCTATAGCTTTTACAAGTTGTCCTCTAGTTAGCATCCCTTCCTCACCACTGGTAGGCTTATCTATAACCTTCAATTGCTGCATTTTTTCAATTGAACCTGAGTAACTTAAAGGGTTCGAGGTTGCAAAAACTAAAGAGGAACTTACATTAGAAATTATCATTACACTTGTTAACATTAAACTTAAACCTGCTTTTTTTAAATTCATTTTTTTACACCATCCTTTTTATAAGAATATTTTTCTCCATATACGCCAGTGTTCTTGCCTCGCCCATTATTCATATGCTAAAGCATCTATTGGATTTAATTTTGCAGCTTTGTTTGCTGGATACATTCCAAAAACCACTCCAATTAAAAGTGAAATACCAAATGAAAATGAAATCCAAGGGATTGAATATACTTCCGGCACGAATCCAAGGCCACCTACAACAAAATGTATGGTGCCTACACCAATAGCTATACCAATAAGTCCTCCAAGGCCAGTAACCACTAATGCTTCAATTAAAAATTGTGTAAGTATATTGCCTTTTTTTGCTCCAATTGCCTTTCTAATACCTATCTCTCTTGTTCTTTCTGTTACTGAAACTAGCATTATGTTCATTATCCCTACACCACCTACTACCAGGGATATACCTGCTGTACCAGCAAGCACTGAGGTAATAAGCGCCATGACCTTATTAAATTCGGCCATCATTTCTCCCATATTTTGAATATAAAATGCATCTTTGTCCTTATAAATGCTAGTCAAAAATGTAGTTAACAGTTTATAGGATTTGTCTACAGCCTCAGAACTTGTTGCCTCAGCAGTAAAAGTTCCAATTACTGCTACTTTATTAAGTTTTAATGCAACGCCTATAGGTATAATAACTCTATCATCTTTAGATTTATCCGCACCCTTATCCTTTTCTGTAAGCACACCAACAACCTTAAACTGCTGTCCAGTTATTTTCATAGTCTTACCTATTGCGCTTTGTCCTTTAAAGATTTCATTAGCAACAGCAGTTCCTATAACTGCTATTTTTTGATTATAATTTATATCCAATTGATTCAAAAATCTACCCTCTTGTACTGTAATACTGTTAATATCTTTATACTCAGGACTTGTACCTAAAATTGTAGTATCACGGTTCAAATTTCCTACTTTCACTTTAGCATCACTTGTAAGTTCAGGAGTAATCCTAGAAATTATAGTGCTATTTTCACGTTGAAACCTAGTTAAATCTTCATAAGAAACATTTCTATTACTTCCTCTTCCCGATATGTATATCGTTAGCGAATTTTTAGCAATTGCACCAATTTCCTCTTTCATCTTAGCAGCACCTCCTTGTCCAATGCCAATAGCAATAATTACTGAGGATACACCAATTATAACTCCTAGCATAGTAAGAAAGGTTCTTACCTTATTTGAGACTATACTCTTTATAGCCATTTTATAAGCTTGAATAAACTTCATCGTACCACCTCTTTGTCCTCAATGATTTCTCCATCTGAAATTCTTATAATACGCTTTGCCTTTAATGCAAGCTCATTATCATGAGTTATTAGAATTATTGTATTTCCATTTGAATTAAGTTCTTTCAGCATATTCATTACTTCTATTCCAGTTTTACTGTCTAAAGCCCCAGTTGGCTCATCTGCAAGCAATACTGGTGGTCTTGTAACTAGTGCTCTAGCAATAGCTACTCTTTGCTGCTGACCTCCTGAAAGTTCACTAGGTCTATGGTGCATTCTTTCTTTAAGGCTAACAGTGTCTAGTGCTTCCATTGCACGTCTTTTAGCTTCTCTATTGTGTACTCCTTGATAAATAAGTGGAAGTTCAACATTTTCAAGGGCGGAAAGTTTTTGAAGTAAATTAAATTTTTGAAATATAAATCCGATTTTAAAATTTCTTATTTCAGCTAGCTTATCACCCTTTAACTTACTCACTTCTTGACCATCTAGTTTGTAACCACCTGAAGTTGGGACATCTAAGCATCCAAGCATATTCATAAGAGTAGATTTACCTGAGCCCGAAGGCCCAACAATGGCAACAAACTCCTGCAATCTTATATGTAAATTTATTCTATTTAATGCAGTTACTTTATTTTGTCCCATTGTGTAAACTTTGCACATATCAGATATTTGAATCATTACATTCCACCTCCAGATTGCCCGCCGCCCATAGCAGCATCTCCGGCCTGCACTTCTGGTAAAACAATCACATCTCCTTCCTTTAACCCACTAGTAATTTCAATAGAGGTAGCATTGTATAATCCAACTTGTACTTCAACTTGTACACAGCCCTTATAATAACCTTGCATTTCATTAACAGCAGCTTGTCCATCTTTTGCCGCAACTGCTGGTACTGCACCTGATTTAGACCCAGATGCCACTCCTTTAATGTATACATAGCTTTTTCCATTAGTCATAGTTATTGCTTCTATAGGTAATTTTAAAATATTTACTTTATTTACCACTTCTATTTCCCCATTTGCATTCATTCCGCCCTTAAGCTTATCTAAATTATCATTAATTTTAACAGTTACTATAAAAGTTGTTACTCCCTTTTCTGCCACACCAGTTACTGCAATTTTTGCTACCTCTCCATTAACAGGAGTTTTTGTAGTATAGGGTAGTGCATCTACAGTAATATGCGACTTCTGTCCAACCTTAATTTTATCTATGTCTAGTTCATCCACAGCTATATCAAACTGCATTTTTGTTGGATCTGAAATATCCGAAATCTCATCTCCTGGTTTAACCGTATCTCCAACTTTATTAGTCATTTTTGTAATTATTCCACTAATAGGGGCGATTATTATATAGTCGTCAAGTTGTTTTCCCTTTAAAGTCATCTGGGTCTGAGCATTTTCTAATTGTAAGTCTGAGTTTTTTTTAGCACGAGTAACCTCATCATTGCTCATTTTTACAAGCATTTGTCCTTGGTTAACCTTTTGGTTTTGTTTAACTGCGATACTTTCAACTGTTCCACCAGTTAAGCTAGTAACCAGTTGCCTTTTTATGTAATTAAGTTCTGCTACGCCAGTACTTGATATCGCACCATTTGGAGCTAAAATATCCGCACTTGCATTCATTCCTGAAAGCAAAGCACCTGGATTATTAATTTGAATTTCCACTGTGTATAACTTTCCACCTGCATTAGTTGAAGTTGCTTGATTGCTTATATAAGTTACACGTCCATTTACTGATTGCATTAAAGAAGTTAAATACACCTTTGCAGATTGTCCTACTTCTATTTTGCCTGCAGCTGAAGCATTATAGGTTAACATCACTTTAAGCTTTGTAATATCAGCTATAGTAAAAATTGTAGCTCCACTTGGAACTGTATCCCCTTCTTTTACTAAAATATCAGTAACAACGCCTGCAAAGGGTGCATTAATTGTTAGATGTTTTACTGCATCATAACTGGTACTTGCTGATATTTGAATTTGTTTAAAACTATTTGCATCTGTATTCAATGAAGTCTGTGCCTCAGTGTTGTCTAATTCATATATTATATCCCCAGCCTTTACACTATCCCCTTCTTTGTAATTAGCCTTTGTAACTGTAGCACCGATTTTCGAATAAATCTTACTACTGTTTGTAAAGTATATGGGACCAGAAGCTGGTACTAACACTTTTAGATCCCCTTTTTTAGCAATAGCAGTATCCTGCTCTATTACAATCTTTGGAGCAAAAAACTTATTCTGGACTAAACTACTTTTGAATATTGCAAATAAAACCCCCATAACAATAACAACCTTAATTACCTTTTTAACAGTTATTTTTGAAATTCCCTCTTTAAGCTTTGCCAGTAAATGTTTAAATCTTAAACCTTTAAACTTTGTTAATAAATTTGGTTTCAATACATTTCACCTTCCATTCATGTTCATTATATCTATATTTTTACACCAATATTCTAATTGTAAAATGCAACTATATATTTTTTATAAACAAAGCATAAACAAAATATAAATTTTTTTTAATAATTCAAATCATCTAATATTGATTGTTAATTGCATTTAAATAAAATATAAAAAAGAACCGCCACCGAAATGACGATTCTTTTTTATATTTTTCATATTACTCCAGGAACCTTACCCCTCTAATAAATATCCACTATCTTCCCATCCACACCCAAGATTAATGTTTTAAAA
>CAYXOL010000071.1:0-23695 GCA_964467165.1 uncultured Clostridium sp. | reverse complement strand
CAGTAGGTGCTCTTTTTTTCAAACCTCATTTTAATTCATAACAGGAATGCTCCTTGTATACTCTAGTTATAAGTTTTGATAAAAACCATGTTTATCTGCTATATTATCATTATACATCATATATCTTGCATCTTGCAACATTTTTTTTGATAAACGCAAAATGGGTACGGCAATTGTCGGAGTATGCTCTACAAAATATTTGGTAGCAGCAGCATTTCCTATTATAGCCGCAGCTTGTGCAGCTGCCGGAGTAGCTTGGTCAACTGCACAGTTACAAACAAATATTGAAAATGCTATAGATACTAATTATCTGAAAAATACTGCTCTTTTGAACCTATCAAAAGGATTCGCTACTTCGCTTAAAATGACAACATCAGTAAAGCAATGGGTTTCATCAAATGGAAATTCAAGCTCTGGACCATACACAGAGGTATCTTTTGATTTGATCTACTAAATCTATATTTACATGAAAATTATAGCTACACTCTAAATTAAAATAAGAGTGTAGCTATATTCTTACATTTTAGTACATATTTTCAATTCCTTTGTTTCTAATAATTATAACACTGCTCAAATTCTAAATCTAAACTTTCCTAAATAAGTTTTTTTAGTAACTAAAGTATCCAAGTAGCAGGAAATATTTTGAGATTTTTATTTTATAAAAAGCGATAAAATAGAAGCTAACGCTACAATTGCCATTGTTATTGAAGTGAATTTTTTTTCTGCTATTTTGTTATTTAGCTTTAATATTCGTAAGAAATTAACTGACATAAATATTAAATATACCTTCGCTGCTATACGAGAAAAATCACGAATCATAGGATTAAAATCAGGTTTTTTTAAATAAGCTTCGATAAAAATCACGTAAGTTAAAAAAACTATAAAATTAATTATATTTAAAATTTTTCGTTGTTTATCATATTTATCAATATCCATTTTTCACCCCTTTAGAATTATATATTATATATTATACTGGAAATGGCAAAAGTAGTAAATTATTTCTTGAACTCATCATGGTACCTACGAATAAAACAAGTAAAGAAATAGCATAGTAAATATGTAAGTAGATAGAATTAAACAAAATGCTTCAAAAATAGCTTTAACAAAGAGCTTACTTTTAAATACCCTTTGTCCACCTAACCTAGTTACTAAAAATATGTAATTTTCATAAAAGCTATATTCATAGCTACCTCCCTTTAATTTATTGTTAATCAGGTAACAGCTATATGAAATTATATTTAATACAAAAAAATAAATAATAGTTATAAAGATATTAGTATTTTTTATTTGTCTCAAATCATAAAGCGTTATTAAGAATCCAAATATTGGAATGTCCGTCATGGACAGTAAAAGAAGAATAACAGCTGTGATAATACTACGTCTATAGCTAAGCTGCAAAATAATAAGCACAACACCCAGTAGAGATAAAAATAAAACAAGGGTATTTCTACCCTTGTTGATAAACAATACAATAATGTTGCGACATAAATGCAAATTCAGATTATTTTTTTATCAAAGGTATTTGTAACTCGGTAAGCCATTCATCTTCGTTTTCTTTATTCCAAATACCATCGATATAGTTTTCTCGTGGACTGTCAACAATTACATATCCATTATCTTCACTCCACTTAAAAGCAAATGCATATGCCTTTGCAAGTCCAGCATATGCTCCCTTGTGCATAACGGAAACTGCAGATACACTTTCAATCTTATTAAATTTAATATCGCCAGTTTCTTTACCCATTTTTTCTACCGCTTCGCAGAATTCAATGTTAATATCTTTATCTTTGTATTCATTGTCAAGATACTTGATGAAGCAATACGCAGGAACAGTACATTTTAATTCAGGATTTGCCGCAGTAATCTCTTCTCCAATTGCCGGTATGAGCTCAAAATATGAGTCATAACTTGGCACTGTCATTCTCTTTGAATAGACGATACACTCTGGTAATTCTTTTAAAATCGCTTGATAATTCATAATTAACTCATCCTCTTTCCCTTGTAATATAAATTCAATTCGAGAGAGCTGTGCATTACTTTCAGCGATAGTATCTTCAATTTCACTTTTTCGTTTTTCCAAAATTAATTCTATGCAGTGTCCAGATATAATCAGCTTGATTTCATCAATTGATAGACCAATTTGGCGAAAAGACTGAATTTTGTGAAGTTGTACTAATTGCTTCGTTGTATAAAAACGATAGTTTGTTTCCTCATCCACAAATTCAGGCTTTAATAAATCAATTTCATCATAATACCTTAATGCTTTTACTGTAGTTTTCGTAAGTTTGGAAAATTCGCCTATTCGAAACATATCCACATCTCCTTTCCTTGTAAATTAAGATTACAGTATCCTCTAAAGGGAGTGTCAATAGGTCTTTTTATATTATTATATAAATAAATTTACTTCATTTTTTTACGATTGAGAATTAACTTACAAGTAAAGTATATCAGTATATATCATATGTCACTATTATTTAAAGTAAATTTTTACATGAATGGTTGCCGTACCCCTAAAAAATATATCGGAATAACAAAATCAACTAAAGGATTTTATTTATCCAATAATTGCTTTATTTTGCTAACTGATTTTATGACTTAATTAATATTACAAATAACCTCTAATAGTAATTTAGTTCCTTTTTTATAGTTATCCTCCATTGCATCAATAGCTGCATTAACATCTCCAGCTAGTACAGCCTTATATATTTTAATATGATCTTCCATACCAGATGCTTTTTTTCTTTTTTTACCGTAAGTGCTCCTAAGCATGCTTTGCTGACCTTTAATTAAATGAGAAATATCTATAAGTCTTGTATTTCCAGCATACTTATAGAAGACATCAGTAAATGCTTCTATAGCATGCGCACGAGCTATTTCATCCTTCGCTTCCTGATAACATTTAATTTGCTCTAAAAGCTCCTCTGTAATTTCAAAAGTTTTACCTGTTTCCATAGCATATCTTATAGCCGCGCTGTCCATAGTCATTACTACTTCTTGAATTTCTATAATATCTTTTTCTCCAATTTCAATTACTTTGGCCCCTACATTGTTTTTATACTCCACCAGACCTTCCTTTTGAAGCCTGTTAATAGCCTCTCTTATTGGTGTACAGCTTATACCAAATCTTTCTTGAAGTTCATTTACATTAAGTTTTTCACCCCAGGTAATTTCTTGATTTATTATTTCTTCTCTTAGTTGTTCATATATTTGGTCTACAAGAGACCGCTTTACAATAATCGCCATTTCCAATGATCATCCCCTCAAATTATACTTATTGCAACATATAAGATATAAAATTTAATATACAAATGATAACAGAAATTATATTGTTTAGCAATATTTTTAAGAGAACGTTAAAAAACTGTAGGAATTGAACCATAAATTTCAATTCCTACAGTTTTTCTATTAAATTTCTCTTTTACCTTATTAATTAAATATAATTATTTGTTATATAAAACCTTTATCAAATACTCTCTTAGACCATCAGATGATTCTTTAACCTGCTGTGAACTCCATTCTTGAAAACCCTTACCACTCTTAAACCCTAAATTACCACTCTCAACTTTCTCTTTTAAAAGAGGAGATGGCTCGGTAGAATTTTCAAGATGCTTTAAGATATAGCTGTGTATCGATAGTGTTAAGTCCGTGCCAACCATGTCTGCATTTTCCATAGGTCCAAGAATTGGTAGACGTAATCCAAAACCAAATTTAACAGCTTCATCAACCGTTGCAGCATCTGCTATACCATTCTCTACAATTGATATAGCTTCCCTCCAAAGTGCATGTTGTAATCTATTTGCAACAAATCCTGGCACGTCTTTACTTACTCTAATTGGATGTTTGTTTGCTTTCTTTAGTAGCTCTATAGTTTTATCCATAACCTTCTCCGTTGTATAATCTGACTTAACCACTTCAACGAGAGGAATTAAATATGGAGGATTCCAAAAATGACAGCCTACTATTCTGGATTTATTTTTTGCTTTTTCAGATATTTCAGTAATACTCATTACTGATGTATTTGTAGCAAATATTGTGTCCGGTCTACAAATTGATTCAAGCCTTGCAAACAAATTTTGTTTTAACTGCATATTCTCCGGTATACATTCGATTATGAAGTCAGCATCCTTAGCCGCTGCTTCCATATCTTCAGTTAGTGTAATTCTACCCAAAAGATTATCTATTTCTGCTTGTCTAATAATTCCTTTTTCTTTTAATACTGAAAGATTAGCCTTTATTTTATCAATGCACTCATATTCAATTTTCTCTCTTATAAAAATTGTTACCTTTAAATCCTCGCATCCTGCAAATACTTGTGCTATTCCACTGCCCATCATTCCTGGCCCAAACACTGTGATATTTTTTATATTATCTATGCTCAAAATTATTCCCTCCTCAAATGATCTATTCACTTATCCAAAAGAAAAGGTAGGGCTTGCCCCACCTTACTATTATCACCTTTACTTACTTCAAAATTCTTTTAGCTTAACAATTTTTAAGACCTAGTATAGCTCTTGCCTCAGCTGGAGTTGCTATTTGCTTATCCAGTTCTGCTGCAATTCTCTTTGTTCTTTCAATAAATTCAACATTAGATTTAGCCAATTGTCCCGATCTATAATAAATATTATCTTCCATTCCAACACGCACATTTCCACCTAATGCCAATGCTGCATACATAATTGGCAAATGTTGTTTACCAATCCCAAGCGCACCCCAAGTTGAATCTGCTGGAATCAAACTTTTAAGAAACATCAAATTTTCTACTGTAGCAGTCATACCACCAGGAACTCCTAGTACAAATTGAAAGTGAAGTGGAGCCTTTAAAATACCTTTTTTCAAGTAATAAAGCGCATTATAAACCATTCCTGCATCAAATACTTCTATTTCTGGTTTTACATTGTTTTCTTGCATAGCTTTCCCCAATTTTTCTAGAAACTTTGGATTGTTTTCAAATACAGTTGAATTCATCCAGTTCATTGATCCACAATCAAATGAAGCTAACTCTGGTTTTAATTCCATAAAAGGCTTCATTCTTATCTCATCTAATAACCCAAGTCCACCAGAAGTTGTTAAGTTAATTACAATATCACAACGCTCTCTAACAAGTCTTACTGTTTCCTCGAATTTTTCAAAACTCATAGATGCTTTATTTTCGTCATCTCTAACGTGAATATGTGCAACAGAAGCCCCTGCTTTATAGCATTCATATATTTCATTTGCAATCTCCTCAGGCTGAAGTGGTATATATTGTGTATCTTCCTTTTGAGGCCATGCCCCAGTTGTTGCTACGGTTAATATTACTTTGTTTTCCATATTAATTCCTTCTTTCCTTCTTTATTTATGTTATACTTGCATAATTTTTAGTTCATCATGGATTATAAGTTCTGCTTCTGTACCATTTAGTACGTCTTCAACAGATACCCCCGGTGCAATTTCTTTTAAAATAAGACCATTTGCTGTTACTTCAATTACTGCCATCTCGGTAACTATAAGGGTAACTTTTCCCACGGCTGTAAGCGGAAGTCTACAGTTCTTCAATATTTTCGGTTTACCTTTAGCCGTATGAATCATTGCTATGATAACCTTTTTAGCCCCACTGACTAAATCCATAGCTCCACCCATGCCTGGAACCATCTTTCCTGGAATCATGTGATTTGCAAGATTACCTTTAGAATCTACTTCTAGAGCACCTAAAACAGTAGCATGAACATGTCCTCCACGAATTATGCCAAAGGATGTAGCACTATCAAAATAAGCTCCTCCCTTTTTTATTGTAACCAGCTGACCGCCTGCATTAACTACATCTTTATCTGCCTTGCCTTCTTCTGGAACTTGTCCTAGTCCTATAAATCCATTCTCCGACTGCAGCATTACGTTAACACCTTCTGGTATATAATTTGCTACCAGGGTTGGAAGACCAATTCCTAAATTTACCACATCTCCATCTTTTAGCTCTTTAGCAATTCTCCTAGCAATAAACTCTTTGCTATCCATTATTTTTCACCTCCAAAAATATAATCTACAAATATGCTAGGTGTCATAACTTGATGTGGATCAAGTTCTCCAACTTCTACAATTTTTTCTGCTCCAACTATAACTACATCCGCTGCTGTAGCCATTAAAGGGTTAAAATTTCTAGTTGATGCATGGTAAAAAACATTTCCCTGTTTGTCTACAATTGAGCCACCTATAAGTGCCAAATCCGCTCTTAGTGGTAATTCTAGAAGATATTGCGCGCCATTTATATCTATCTTTTGTTTTCCTTCTTCAACGGTAGTTCCGAGACCGGTTTGAGTTAAAAAGCCACCTATACCTGCACCCCCACATCTGATCTGTTCCGCCAATGTTCCCTGTGGTACTAACTCAACTATAAGCTCACCGCTATTCATCTGACGTCCAGTTTCTGGGTTCAGTCCAATATGAGAAGCAATAACTTTTTTCACCTGTTTATTGACAACCAATCTTCCTATGCCTATGTTTGGAAAGGATGTATCATTTGCTATAATAGTTAAGTCCTTTATGCCACTATCAACTATTGCATCAATTATCATTTCAGGCGTTCCTACTCCCATGAACCCCCCGATCATAATTGTCATTCCATCCTTAATGTGTAACATTATCTGGTCTAAAGTTTTTATTTTATCCATGCTAGACTCCTTTACTTTAATCTGTGCTCTAATGTCATCAACATTGCATGTTCTCTTCAAATTAAATTATAGCAACTTGTATGCCAATTATTTATATAAACATTTCAGTTCACTGTAGTACTGCCCTAAGGTATTGAAAATTCACATTCATATTGTTTAATCAATGTGAATCTTATTCTTATTTATCACATAAAGCTTAAAAATAGATACGGGTTTCAATACATTCCTGTATTAGTATTTTTGAAATTCATGAAATATAATGCTTCATGTGGCAATACATAACTGTATCCACTTGATGCATTTATGTATTAATTGTTTATACTTTTTTAATATTAAAAAAATGGATGACTCTTACTTAGAGCCATCCTCTTCTTTTACAAATCAAAACTTGGTTTCTTGACTTTTCTACAGCGCTTTCGATTAGTTCAGATATACCATTCAATTCCTAAAAAAACACTACACCCACTGGACTTAAACGAACATCCCGTTTTCTTCTATAAAAGAGTTGAATGCCTATTTCACTTTCTAAAACAGCAATCTGTTTACTCAATGAAGGTTGTGAAACATACAAAGACTTTGCAGCCTTGCTTTTTATTATCACATAATGTTCACATATTTATTTGATATTCTTGACACAATTTATATTTATAATTGTAATTGTAATTACAGGAAAACACTGGAAAATAAAGGCTTAAAATATTAAACTTTGTAATGGAAATACAAATGATTTCATGAAAAGGAGAGAATAATATGAATACAATAAGCAGTACCCAAAACACAATTGATTTATATACTCAAAAAAACGAAAAAATTGCCAAGGCTTTAGAAATAACTAAAGCTGAACAACGAAAAAAAGAAATAGAGGCTGATTCAGTAAAAATTAGTGAACAGGCACTTTTGGCTCTTGATAACACATCACAAGTGAAAGCAAACCGAACTAACCCACTTGATGATTTAGTAAGTGCTGGAACACTCACTCAAGATCAAGCAATTGCAATTCAAAGTGCTTTTCAAGCTGTAGGTACGGCTATTCAATCTTCTGGAATCTATAATAATAGACCTGTAAATCCCTTAGATACCTTAGTATCAGCAGGTACAATAACAGAGGATCAAGAAACAGCAATAAAAACTGCCTTTGAGTCCTCAATTAAATCAGATAAATCTCACCCAAAAGACCCAGGCACAACAGCTTTAGATTCCCTAGTAACTGTAGGAACAATTACTCAGACTCAAGAGGATGCGGTAATAAAGGCCTTACAAGAATCTATGAAAACTGCCAGATCAAATTCAAGTGAATCAAATAATTCAGTAAGCAACCCACTAGATAGTTTAGTATCATCAGGCACAATAACTCAAACTCAAGCAGATGCTATACTTAAGGCCTTACAAGAATCTATGAAGGTTAATAGAGCAAATTCAAAGCAATCAAATGATTCAGTAACAACCCCTCTAGATAGTTTAGTATCAGCGGGAACAATAACTCAGACTCAAGCAGACGCTATACTTAAGGCCTTACAAGAATCTATGAAGGTTAATAGAGCAAACTCAGAACAATCAAATGATTCAGTAACAACCCCTCTAGATAGTTTAGTATCAGCAGGCACCATAACTCAAACTCAAGCAGATACTATACAAACTGCTATTGAAGTTGCAATGCAACCGATACATTAACAATAAATTAATAAACAAAAAGGAGAGAAAATATGAGTATTTCATTAGCTTCATCAACATCAAATACAACGACTACCACTGCAAAAGCAGCAACAACGACTAATAGTAGCAGTGATGTAAGCCAGCTTAAATCCCAGCTATCAACTCTTAATTCACAATTAAAGGAAGTTAGTTCAAGTAAAGATGATGAAAAAACAAAAACTACTAAAATACAAGTAATACAAGCTAAAATACAACAAATCCAAGCACAAATTCAATCAATACAAGCTAGCAAAACAGGCCAATCCCCTAGTGAAAAAGGTCAACCATCAAAAGATGTTTCTAATAGTTCAACCACAAATAAGGAAAATTCAAATTCTACTGATAATATAATTGATGTTTATGCTTAATTATATATAATAATAAAATATGATGAAAAGAATATGAATCTGCCTTTATCACAAAAGCATATTCCTACTCTTTTCATCATATTTAACCGCATTTCTCCTACCCCTCATCATAGAATTATTATTTGTGAATTATCTTTGCAAATATTGCTACCATTCCCGATGTAATAAGTGGTCCTACAGGCACCCCTCCTAAAAAAGCTGCAGCAGCAACTGCACCTATTATCATGGCAGGCATAATATCGCTATGTCCCTGAACCGTAAGATAGTTCAATCCTTGTCCACTTAAGTATGTTGTTAGAAATGAAAGAACTAGCGCTATTATGCCTACCCAGGATGTAAATACGTTTTTTATATTATCTGTTGTAATACTACCATTTGCAATAGGTATCATTATGGCGGCAATAAGAAATATAAGACCTCCTGTGACTCCGCTTTTTTCTATAAAGGGATATATATATCTGTCTAGTCCTAAGAGTTTTAGCATAAGTAAGAGACATGTAGCAATAGCAACTGAATTAGCCTTACCAAATACGGCAGCACCAAGAATCAACAATAAAATAATATTAGAACTCAAAACAAATCATCTCCTGAGAAATATTAATTAATATATTGAAATAAATTATTCACTTGAAATATTCTATTCCAAATGAATAACCATAATACAATAATAATTAAATAATAATAATAATAATAATAATAATAATAATAATAATAATAATTGAAAAGTAACACATTTTTACGTCAACTAGATAACAGACAAAAAATATAGACCTGCCAAGGGGCATGCCTATTATAATATTTTTATAAATGCTAGAATTATATTGTGAATGTTTGTGTTAATAAGAGTGTGAAAATTAAAACCTCAAATATACCTCCTGCTCTGTAAATAGCAATCTTAAAATCGCCAACCACTAATTCATCAATCATGAAAATACTTCTAATAGTATTTTGCATTTTGAAAACTCTCACAGGACAGATAATCATAAAAAAGCCTAAAATCAACCCTATAGTGCAAAGAATTCGAGCAAACATCATAAAAATAATCCTCCCTTGTGTATACTATATACATTAGACGTAAATATTGGAGAAAAAGTTTCACTTAAAAATAAAAATATTTGTCTGCCCGAATAACCCTTCCAAAAATATACCATTCCTTCTTTAAAATTCAATATTTGTTTATTAATTAAAGGATTCTATCCTTATTATACTTTCTACCCTATTCACATTTTCCAATCGTTTTATTTTTTCCAAAGAATTTTTTATATCCCTTTCTAAGCTTTTATGAGTAATAAATGCTAGTGGTACATCATCTTCTCGACTTACATCCTGAGTCATGGATATAATGCTAACATTATTTTTCCCGAATATTGCAGCTGTATCCCCTAAAACTCCTGCTCTATCTTTAACATTAAGTCTTATATAAAATTCCGATTCATTTTCTTCTGATTCTTTTATTTCTTTAAAATCAACTTCTGCGCTAACCTCACTTAAGTCGGACGGTCTAACATTGTTTCGGAGTATAGATATTATATCTCCTACAACTGCACTTCCAGTTGGTAGATCTCCTGCTCCTCTTCCATATAACATTAGCTCTCCCACGGCATTTCCTTTTATCATAATAGCATTAAATACATCATTTACGTTTGCCATTGGATGATTTGAGGGTACTAGGGTTGGATGTACCCTTAGTTCTAATTTGTTATTTTCTTCTTTTGCTATTGCTAGTAGCTTTATTGTATAACCAAATTTTTTAGCATATTCTATATCCAAGGAGCTAATATTACTTATTCCCTCTCTATAAATAGAATCATGATTAACTTTCGTTCCAAAGGATAATGATGCCATTATAGCAAGTTTATACACAGCATCATAGGCTTCCACATCCGAGGTGGGGTCCGCTTCCGCATATCCCTTTTCTTGTGCCTCTATTAGTGCCTCTGCAAAGCTAACTCCATCATTAGTCATTTTACTCAATATATAATTAGTTGTTCCATTAATAATTCCAATTATCTGCTGAATCTTATTGGCTGTAAGGCTCTCATTAATTTCCCGTATTATGGGAATTCCACCTGCCACACTTGCCTCATAGTAAAATAGTACCTTTTCCTCTTCAGCTATTTTGAATAGTTCTTCACCCCAATTTGCAATAACCAGTTTATTAGCCGTTACAATATGTTTTTTAGCTTTCATAGCACGTATCATGTAATCCTTAGCTTCACCTGGTCCTCCGATGAGTTCAATGACGATTTTAATACTTTCATCATTAATAATATCATCAATGTTATCTGTTAATGTTCCATTAGGCACATTTATATCTCTTTTTTTATTTATGTCATTTACTAGTATTTTCGATACCTCAATTTCATAATTTGAACGTTTCATTATTTCTTTTTTATTTTCCCTTAGTATTTTCCAAACACCTGTTCCAACATTTCCAAAACCCAAAATTGCTATCTTTACTTTTTCCATATTGATCTTCTCCCTCGCAGTTTAAGTAATTATTAATTTTCAAAAGCTTTATAAACAGCCCTAATTGCATTTTCAAAGTCCTCATTTTCTACACCAACAAAGATACTGAGTTCACTAGATCCTTGATTTATCATTCTTATATTTATATCATCTTTTGATAAGGCACTGAATAATGCAGCAGATATGCCCTTAGTTCTTATCATACCTTCTCCAACTACCGCTATTAAGGCCATATTAGGATATGCTACTAAGGAGTCTGGTTCACATTGGCTTTCAATTTCTTCGAGTATTATGTCCAGCTTATTGTCCAGCTCTGCATCCCCAATAACCAATGAAACTGAATCTATCCCAGATGGTATATGTTCAAAGGCTACATTGTTATTTTCAAGAATTGAGAGAATCCTCCGCAGATAGCCAACATGCTTATTCATAAGTGTTTTTTCAATTGCTATTACAGTAAAATCTTTTTTCCCTGCTATCCCTGTTATAGCTCCCACTTTGATCTTTAATTTATGGTTTAAAATAGTGGTTCCTTTTTCCATTGGCTTATTAGTATTCCTTATATTTATTGGAATACCATTATTCTTCACAGGAAAAATAGCCTCTTCATGAAAAACATTTGCCCCCATATATGAAAGTTCTCTAAGTTCCTTATATGTTACCTCTTCAATGTGTTTTGGATTACTTACAATACTTGGGTCTGCCATTAAAAATCCTGATACATCTGTCCAGTTTTCATAAACTAGCGCACCTACACCCTTAGCAATTAATGCTCCTGTAATATCTGAGCCACCTCTTGAAAAAGTTTTTACCCTGCCATCTGTGCAAGCACCATAAAACCCAGGTATTACTGCTTTTTTAACCTGTGACAATCTCTTATTTACAGCATCATATGTAGCTGACTCGTCTAGCCTGCCACTTTTCCTAAAGACAATAATTTCTGCAGCATCAATAAATTCATACCCCAAATATTCAGCGAGTATTATCCCATTGAAATATTCTCCTCTACTTGCTACGTAATCCTGGGATGCTCCATTAATTATCTTTTCCTTAAGTTCCCTTAAATATTTTAAAATATCTATGGAAAGATTTAATTCACTACACAAAATAGTATATCTTTCCTGAATCAACTTAAATAATTCATCAAAGGGCAATGATTTTTCCACATGTTCATGACATAAATATAAAAGATCTGTGATTTTATAATCACCTTTACTTCGCTTTCCCGGAGCTGATGGTACAACATAACAGCGTCTTTCATCAGATAAAACAATATCTTTTACTTTTTTAAATTGCTCACTATCACATAGCGAACTTCCACCAAATTTTGCGACTATAACTTCCATAATTTCTGCCCCTTACTCTTTTATAATTTTATATACCAAGAATTTTCTCTATTTGCATTTGCATTTCATTCTTTTCGCATTTAGTTTTATGAAGCACAGGTCTCATATCTAAATCCACTATACCTGCTGGAATATCTAATTTTGTGATTTTGCTCAGCTGTCTTATTAATTCGAAATCATCTAACCCTATATATTTTTCATCTATGGATTTCATAACATCCTGGGTAAATTTGTATGGGCTTGCAGTAGAAACAATAACAGTCTTTGTAGCATCGTTTGTCTCCTGCAAATATTTTTGATAAACCACATAAGAAACAGCAGTGTGTGTATCAATTACATAATTAGTTCTTTTGTAAACCTGCGTAATTGCATTAGAAGTTTCCTTTTCAGTTGCATAGCCTCCATAAAAGTCTCCTAGCTCTTTTTTCATTGCAGCATTAATTTCATATTTACCATTTTTCGAAAGCTCTTCCATAAGGTTTTTTATTACCTTTGAATCTTCCCCACTAATAGCATATAACAATCTTTCAAGATTACTTGAAATCAATATATCCATGGAAGGAGACATAGTAATTACAAAATCCCTTACTTTATCGTAAGTACCAGTATTTATAAAATCAAACAACACCTTATTTTCATTTGAAGCACAAATCAACTTTTTAATAGGTAATCCCATTTTCTTTGCGTAATATCCTGCCAATATATTTCCAAAATTGCCAGTAGGTACAGAGAAATTTATCTCTTCTCCGATTTCGATATCCCCGCTATTGCAAAGTTGAGTATACGCATAAAAATAATATACAACTTGAGGAATTAGTCTTCCCATGTTTATTGAATTAGCTGATGAAAACATACTGTTTTTTTCTTCTAATGCTTTAAGAAGGTTGGCATCCGTGAGCATTTGTTTAACTCCATTTTGTGCATCATCAAAGTTTCCCTTAATGCCTATAACAAATGTATTATCCCCGGTTTGCGTTACCATTTGTCTCTTTTGAATCTCACTTACGCCTTCTTCTGGGAAAAACACTATAATCTTTGTGCCCTGAACATTTGCAAAGCCTTCTAAGGCAGCTTTTCCTGTATCCCCAGAGGTAGCAGTAAGTATAACCATTTCTTTATCATTCTTTAATTTTTTTACTGCTGTTTTTAGTAAATAGGGGAGTATTGATAGTGCCATATCTTTAAATGCTAAAGTCGGTCCATGGTATAGCTCTAAGAAATATGTCCCACCCTGTTTTACCAAGGGTGCAATCATAGTGGTATCAAATTTTTCATCATAGGCCTTATGTATACACGCCTTTAACTCATCTTCCTCATAATCTGTTAAAAATTCCTTCATTATAGTTAATGCTAACTGTTTATAATTCATATGTACCAACTCTTTAAGCTGCACATTTAACTTTGGTATTGATGTGGGTACAAAAAGTCCACCATCATTGCATAAACCACTTACAATAGCTTCAGCTGAGGACACCTCTTTTCCATTTCCACGAGTACTCTTATAATATATTTGTTTCATAATATTCTCTCCCCCTACTTAACACCTTTTAAAAAATAATCCATTAACTTATATCCTTCTGGAAAATAAAGACCCGTTTCTTTTGCAGCGAATTCATCATAGGATCCACTGGGGTTGTCCACCTTATCATTGCTTTGGTATATTAAAAATGGAACGGGGTCACTTGTATGTGTTCTTAGAGCTAGTGGAGTTGGATGATCTGGAAGTATCATCATTTTATAATCTTCACCTATTCTCTCCATTTCATCTTTAATAACTTTTACTATTTGATTATCTATATATTCTATGGCTTTATATTTATTTTCAATTTCGTGCCTATGACCACATTCATCTGGAGCCTCAACATGAACATAAACAAAATCATTGCCCTTTGCAAGCTCTGCAAGTGCGGCTCTTGCTTTTCCTATATAATTAGTATCAATATTACCAGTGGCCCCTTCTACATCAATAATATCTAGACCAGCACATAATCCTATCCCTTTTACTAAATCAACTGCAGAAATTACTGAACCTTTTAGTTTATATTTCTCGTAAAAATCCGATAAAAGCGGCTTCTTTCCTTCACCCCAAATCCATATGGAGTTGGCTGGGTTTAATCCTTTTGCAACTCTTTTTTTATTTATAGGGTGCTGCGATAAAAATTGACTGCTTTTCTTTGTCATTTCTTCAATTACCTCACTATTTAGACCCTTAGGCATATAGTCTTTTACTTTTTTACCTAGAATGTCATGAGGAGGTGTAAGCGTCCATTGATAAGGACCACAGTCCCATATCATAAGATGTCTATAGCTAATACCTGGATAGAACTTAATGCCATCAGCGCTTAAATACTCACTTAATTCACTTATTAATTCCCTGGCCTCTTCCGTGGTTATTTCACCGGCACTATGATCTAGCATAATTTTTTCCTCGTAGGGCTCGCCTTCTGATACTGTTACCAAATTACATCTAAAGGTAATATCTGTATCCAACATAGGTACTCTCATACTTGCTGCTTCAAATGGTGAACGTCCACTATAATAAACAGCCGGATTGTATCCAAACACCGCCATGTTTGCTGTATCACTTCCTGCAGGCATCCCCTCTGGTACAGTTTTAACCATGCCTATAATCCCATGCTTTGCCATATAATCAATTGTGGGAGTACTTGCATATTGAATCGGTGTTTTGTTATTTAATTCTTCTACAGGATAATCTGCCATCCCATCTCCTAGCACTACAATATATTTCATATGTTAACACTCCTTCTTATGATTTTTATTATGAATAATATTAATGCACCTAATCGCATTTACATATTCCCAAACAATATAGAGATTATTAAGAATATTCATTACTTTTTAGCTAGTTTTATATATTATAGTATATAATTGTCCATAAATCAAAATTATAAATTGAATTTGAGTATTTTTTTTTTAGAAACCGTCATTTTACTATTATATTAAGGCATTAACCCTGTCCTGCGGAGCTGTAATTATAAGTATTAAATATCTTTCATGATGTCAAATATTTAACAAATACTACACATATTCTTAATAATGCCGTAACAATTTTATGTTATTATTTATTAATAGAGTACTAGATTAAAGCGAAGTCCCCCTTTACTTTAATAATAAAGGCTGCGAAGTTATATCTTCGCAGCCTTTTCTTTATCCAATTTGTATACTGGTCATAGACATGGAACTATGTTGTATCCCCTTAAATATAAACTTAACTTCATCTGTTTCTTTTTGCAATCCCGCTATATAAAGTAAAGGTAAATAATGTTCCTTAGTAGGTACAGATAATTTTGCAGTTTTACCCAATTTTTCATAGAATATAATATTATCATGCATTCTACTTACAATAGCTGCTGAAATATAATCATCAAATTCAGATGCCCAGTCAAAAGGTGCTGCGTCCATATCATAATTCATAATTCTTAAGTTATGGACTATGTCCCCGCTTCCTATTATTAAAATCCCTTTTTCCCGAAGCGCAGATAGTTTTCTACCAAGGTTATAATGATAGTTCTCATCCCCTAACTTGTTTAGACTCATTTGAAATACTGGAATATCGGCCTTTGGATACATATGTGACAGTACCGACCAAGCACCATGGTCTAGACCCCATTCCTGCGTGAGCATAACATTAGAATCTGCAAGTTCCTCTGCCACCATTTGTGCATATCTTTTAGCACCACTTGGATTATATTTGATATTATATAGTTCTTCTGGAAACCCATAAAAGTCATAAATCTGTTTAGGTGCATCACTGGCTGTAATGTAAGTACCCTCCGTCTCCCAGTGCGCAGAAATCACTAAAATTGCTTCTGGCTTTGGTATATTTTCTATTGATTTACTAATAGCTTCCGTATAAGCATTGTCCAAAATTGCATTCATTGGACTACCATGCCCAATAAATAATACTGGCATTTTTTTATTCATTTAGAATTACCCCCTCTTATTTTAAACCAATAATATGTTATGTTTATCCTATTTTACACTCTAATTTGATTTCTTCGCAATTATTAAATTCAGAAAATCGTGTAATACAATCATATATGTTCTCATAGAACTTACTCTGACCTACAATATCATCTTCAACCCAGAAATTTTTAACTATAAGTTGTTTTAACTTTTTATCATTTTGCATTTGTTTATCAGGTTAAAATTGTCATTAATTTCATACACTCAGTGTATCACAAATATATTTTTTTTCACATGAATTAACATATATTAATTAATTATGTACCCAACATTTTAGGTAATTTATTTATTTGAAATCAAAAAAAGCTTTTGAGAAATCAAGAGCTTATATGATCACCAAATTTAATGTATTTTCCTTTAATAGTTCTGTGGGTTTCATCCCTCTCATCATTAATTGTATAATAGCATATTTTATTTCATCATACTTACTGAAAATAACTTCCGCACTTTCAATATCATGATATATTTCACTCTCTCTAAATTTAGGTAAAACTTCTCTAAACATTTATATCCCCTTAATATAATTGTGAATATTGTTTTCTATCTGTATCCATGAACGTTTAGAAAAAGTTATTTGCACACCATATTTCTTAGATTCTTTTTTAATAACATTCATTAATGAATGATTTATAAAATCTACTAAAACTAATACTAAATCCGTTTCATAGGATATTTTAATTTTTTTATCTCCAGGTTTTCTTCCGCTTATATGTTGTATTTCTGAAAATCCATTCTCTGTTAATTTCTGAAAAATGCTTCCTAATTTATCCCCTCCTACAACTAAAATACTCATAAAACCCACCCTTCAAATTAACTGATAAATTAAATGTCTAATTCATTTAATCTTTACATTTATGTGTTGATATTGATTATCGTTATTATTTATATTATAATACCATTAAGTTAAGTTTATTTTAAAATTATTACTATATTTTTTAAAAATATTAAGGAGATATTATGAAAACTTTACTAAATCATACTGAACTGGCCACAAATATTAGAAATAATAACTTAGAGAATGCCAATGCCCTATACCTAAAAAAGTTAGAAATGCTTTTATCTTTATCCAATAACTTAAAAGAAATAAAAAAGCTACTTTATTCAATGAACCTCTTTATATACACCTATTTCTGTATCAACAGCCATATACCCTTGGAGGAATTATGCTATAAGAATCACAATTGTATTGATAGTTGTCATTCAAAGGAGGATTTAATTACACTGGGAAAAGAAATTATTAAAAGCTATATAGAAGTCATTAAAAATCATAACGCAATATCTGAAAACGAAATTATAAGAAATGCACTAACTTATATTCACTCAAATATTGAAAACAAAATAAGTTTAGAAAAAGTTGCAGCCCACATTCATATAAGCAGTAATTATCTATGTTATCTTTTTAAAGAGAATACTGGTTTTAAATTTTGCCAATATATAAATATATGCAGAATAAATGTAGCAAAAGATTTTTTGGATAATTCCCCTAGCCCTTTAGAAATAGTTTCTTTTAAATGTGGTTTTAATAGTCAAAGTCATTTTTCTACCACCTTCAAGAAATATGTGGGCGCTTCTCCTAATGAATATAGAAAAAGAACTAAGTAATAATTTTAATTATCAATCTATTGTCATTTTCATTTAAAAATGGCATTCTTTATCAATAAAGTGTGAGTAATTCAACTACAAGGGATGATGAGTGTATTATGTTATTATCAAAAGCAAAGATCAGCGAGACTTTTAGTATAGGGTAAGCCTGCGGCAGGATTTACAATATTAGCTTTCAAAAGGCTAATTGGCATTTATAGATAAAAGAGGCTATACATCAAATTTAGTATTTGATATATAGCCTCTTTTATATTTTACTCTTTATTTCTTATATATTTAAGACTTATACTTGGATTGCTAGTTTTTGTTGATCTAATCTCAAATTGATTTAAAGAAGCAACAAAGGGAGTAAGTTTTGTATACCCATAGTTTCTCGTGTCAAAATCTGGATACCTCTTATTAAGAGTGCTACCTAATTCGCCTAAGAACGCCCAGCCGTCTTCATCTGAAATCTCAGTTATAATAGTTTTAATAGCCTCTACTAATTTATCTGTACTTGTCATACCAAGCTTTGATTCCTCTGGTATTTGTACTCCTTTAACAGTAATAACTTCGGTATTTTTGGATGACATGGAAGCTAATACTTCAAGGTATTTAAACTTCTCACAAGCTGAAATAAAAGGTGTAGGAGTTTTCTTTTCGCCCATTCCAATAACATACATACCAGCTTCTCTTAAGCGGGCTGCAAGTTTTGTAAAGTCACTATCACTAGAAACAATACAAAAACCATCAACGTTCTTTGAATAAAGTATATCCATAGCATCTATTATAAGTGCTGCATCTGTTGAATTTTTGCCTGTTGTATAGCTATATTGTTGTATTGGACTAATAGAATAATTAAGCAATACATTTTTCCAGGAAGCTAATTGAGGTTTAGTCCAATCTCCATAAATTCTTTTATATGTAGGTGTTCCATGATTTGATATTTCATCAATAATATACTTTATATATTTATCAGATACATTGTCCGCATCAATCAAAACTGCTATTTTTTTATCTTTTTCCATTTTATATCCTTCACCCCTTAATGTCTTTAACCTATTTTTATAAAAATTTACTACACTTACTTTAAAACAACATAATATTCTATACAATTCTACAAAATCCTAAATATTCCTTCTTAATTTTTATAGGATATAAGTGAATATAATTTCCCCTTTGATTGTTTTTCTCATTTCTACAGTTTTTATTTCTTTGACATGCTTATATAAAAACCTTTGTTATGCCCGAATATCCACTTAAATACATCATAGGTGGATAGTACATTCTAAAACTAAGTACATCGCCTAATTTAATTTCATCAGCACAATCTTCAATATCTATAATTAAATGATCCGAACTACTTCCCACAATTTTAACACCTTGTTTTTGTGGAATTAGACTATCGTGCGACCCAAAGTCCTGCTTTCCAACTGCAAGTAGCGCCCTTCTTCTTATTCCATTATCCTCATAGATTGGTCTATTTCCAAAAGCATCGATAAATACCTCTCCAATAGGATAGGTTGGTTTAGTTTTTATTTCCACAACCTGCGCTTTTAGAACAAAGGTATCCTTATGCATATGTTTCATATCATATCCCCAAAACTCTTCTAAATCCTCTGCTAATAGTATTGCCTCACCTACCCTCAAATTGTTTACTCTTTTAGGCATCTTTCCATCTATTAATAATGGTATTGAGCTTGTAGCGCCTCCTGAAATCATTTCTAATCTTCTGTTTATTTTACTTTCTATTATTTCAGCAAGTTCACAAAGTTTTCCTAAATTTTCTTCTGAAGGCCTTATTGACCCATAACAACCCAAATTAGTACCTACTCCATATAGCTCAACATTTTTAAGATTATTTTCCACATATTCTGCCAATTTTATGAATTCTTCCTCTTCAAATACGCCTTCTCTTAAATCACCAAGATCAAGCATTAGAATTACCTTATGGTTTTTGCCTTGCAATTCACATTCTTTCTGAATCATATCCAAGGTTTCCAGTTCGGAATTTAGGCTGACGGTTGCAAACTGAACCAATTCTTTTATTTCACTGAACATTGGAATTCTAATCATCATAAAGGGTTTCTCTATACCATACTGCTTTAATTTAATTATCTGATCCATTCTTGAAGTTGCTAAATAGCTACATCCTGAACTTTCAAACTGCATCGCAACCTCTGGTATTGCGTTAAACCCCTTAACCACTCCTGCAATGCTTATCCCATGAGAACTACATAAATCAACCATGGATTTTATATTTTCATATACATGATCCAAATTTATTTCAAGTATTGGATATTTAAATTCGGAATACTGTTTTGCTTTCATATACATTCCTCCAACGAATAAGTTTTTTAATATGAAACCCTTTAACCTTTTAGTTTAGTCGTATTAACTTATTAATAGTATATCCCATAATAAGAATAATTCAAACAAATTATTCTTATTATGGGATATACTAAATAAATAATTATAATAAATCATCACCTGCCGTGCTGTAGTATTAACAACGTTCCATCAAAAAATTGTTATAGCCTATATCACATTTTGTTTAAAGCTAATAATTTTTCAGCGCCTTCCACTGGCAGCGGCATACTAAAGTAATACCCTTGTATATACTCACATTGATTTTCTTTAAGTATCCCTAACTGATCCTTGGTTTCTACACCCTCTGCTACAACTTTTAAATTCATGCTATGTGCCATTTGAATTATATTTTTAATTATGGATTTATTTTGATTATTTGAAACTATATTATCTATAAAAGATTTATCGATCTTTAACGTAGATATTGGAATCTTCATTAAATAATTAAGTGAGGAATATCCAGTTCCAAAATCATCTAGTGCAATTCTAATACCCATATCCATAAGTTCCTCTAATATCTTTATATTAGAATCAAGGGATTCCATAAGTACAGTTTCAGTTATTTCAAGTTCTAGGATACTGGTATTGATCCCCGTAGTATTAATTATACTTTTAACAGTTTGTAAAAAGTCTATTTGATGAATATCAACCGAAGAAACATTCACACTAATACTCTTGAATTTATATCCCTCCTTAAGCCATTTTACACTTTGCTTGCAGGCTTCATTTAGCACCCATCTGTCCAACTTGCTTATATATCCCGTTTCTTCCGCTACTGGAATAAATTCTATAGGTGATACAAAACCTAGTTCCACACTATTTAGCCTAAGTAGTGCTTCAAAACCAAATATCTCACTGGTTTGTGCATCATACTGAGGTTGATAATGTATACTTAGTTCATTCTTTTCAATAGCGCTCCTGAGTATTCTATCAATGCAGGTTTTTCGTTCTAGTTTCAAGTACATTTCTTCATCAAATCTGACAAATCTATTCTTACCTAATTCTTTTGCTTTGTACATAGCTGAATCTGAATGTTTCATAATAGTATTTATATCAATACCATCCTTTGGAAATATTGCTACTCCTATACTTGCGGTAATATATATTTGTTTGTCATCAATTTTAAAAAAGTTTTCAAATAAACCCAGCAATCTTTTTGCATAAATTTCTACTTCGGAGCTTTCATAATAAGGATGAAGTAGTATAAATTCATCTCCACCTAGTCTGCAAAGTGTATCATCTCTATTTATTATGGTTTTTAAGTGTTTTGCTAAATATGTTAATAATTTGTCCCCATAATTATGCCCCATAGTGTCGTTTACATTTTTAAAATCATCTAAATCAATAAAAAATACGGCTCCTTCTGATTTTCTTTGTTTTGCTATTTCCAATTCATCCTGTAGCTTAACCATGAAAAGAGTTCTATTTGGTAGTTTAGTGAGCTCATCATAATAGGCCATAAATTTTATTTTATCCTCTGATTTTTTTCTCTCTGTAATATCTGTAATAGACCCTGCAAGCTTAACTGCAATGCCGTTTAGATCTCTCAAAGCTTTACCTCGAGTTGCTACCCATATATGCGTACCATCACTAATTTTCATTCTAAACTCAGATTTATAAATAGGAGTTTTATTGTTAATATGATCTTCATAATCCTTTAGAGCAAAGTCTAAATCTTCTGGATGAACAAATTTCTTAAAAAAGATATTTAAATTAAATTCTTTATTAAGTTTATATCCTGTAATTTCAAATAATTTTTTAGAAGCAAAAAATACCTGTGATTTGAAATCAAATTCCCAAATGGAGTCATTAGATCCTTCAATTACAAGTTGATACCTTTCATCACTAATGGTTAATGCTTCATCCTTATATTGAAGTTCATCATATTGCGCCCTAAGTTCTTCCTCTGTTGCTCTTAACTCTTCATACACCTCTCCCAGTTCCTCATAGCTAGCACTTATTTTCTTAATCATCACATTAAATCCAATTCCTAGCTCTCCAAATTCATCTTTAGTCTCAATATTAGTAGCTCTAACTGTTAGGTTGCCATTTTCAGCTTCATGCATTAACGCTGTTAATTCTATAATTGGTTTAGTTACCCTCTTTGTAAAAATAAGAGTGAAAAACATACTTATAATAAATACACTTAAGGTTACAAAAAAAATAAAATATTCTATATTATCTATCCATTCCGTAAGTTCGCTTTTTTTTACTACTGAAGCTATCTTCCAACCTGTATAAGAGGAAGTATATACATTAACTAGCACTGGTTCCCCCTCTATTACGGTTTCAAACTCAGAGTTATTTTCAGTTAACAGCTTATTATACTCTCTAATAGTATATCTTAGATATTCACCAGTTTTAGGATCTTTATAGCCATTTTTATTAAGTAACTTGATATTTTCAGAGTTTAAGTTGCTATTAGGATGAGCAAGTAGAGTTCCATTCTTTGTATAAAGAAATGCATATCCATCATGGCCCATCTTAACACTTTCTATTATCTTGGATATTTTGTCAAGACCTATATCAATACCCATTACCCCTACAATATTCCTATCTGTATCCTTAATAGCTGAAGAGGCACTTATTATTAATGAATTGCTTTCATCATCAGCGGTATATGGATCTGAAATTATTACATCATTTGGTTTATCTATAGCTGATTTATACCACGGTCTTACCCTAGGGTCATATTTATTAATGGTTAATCCGTCTGGCCACTGAATATATCCTCCCCACTTGGTTCCAAGGTATACATAAGAGGCATTTTGATGAGTTAGTCCATAGCTTTCAAACACATTATAAATTTCACTTTCAAGGCCCGGTATTTCCTTGGAGTATTTTTTAAGTGATTTATCTTTTGACATGTTAAATAATGCCAATATAGTTCCATCAACCTTTTTAACACCCACAGAAGATGCTAAAAACCTATTGTTCTCTTCTAATTGTTTAAACATATTAGATATAGTATTGTCTACTTGCACCATTTGTTTTCTAGCATCTGTGTTCAATTCTTCTTTTAGAAAATTATATATATAATTATTGGATATTACAGCAACAGGTATTGCTGTAATCAATATTATTGCTGCAAAGAATAACAATAATTTTGTTCTAAATTTTAGCTTCATAAATAACACCCCCTAGATATTTATGTTTATTACTGTTATTATTCGCCATACGTATGGACATTTCCTTTAAAAAAGTGCCACCCACGTGGCAAGTGGCATGTGCAAAGCAC
>CAYXOL010000070.1:0-23941 GCA_964467165.1 uncultured Clostridium sp. | reverse complement strand
GAAATTACGTTATTATAGAGTGGGTGTAGCCTTAGATGCTCTTTCTACTGATATTGAAGAACAAACAGTATTCAAGGTTAAAATATAGATTTTAACCATATAAGCCTCATTATAACAAAGCGAGGCTTATTATTTAAAAATGTTTGTTATATACTTAACAATATTAAAAGGGGGAAAAGTATGAATAAGGATACCAGTAAAAGTATTAAAAGCGGGAAAAGACAAGACGTCTATTATATATCTCTAGCTATAACCTTTATTATAGTTATTTGGGCAATATTTGCAAAAGATAATTTTTCTAATTTTTCTAACGGGTTACTTAAGTTTTTAACAGAAAATTTCGGATGGGCATATCTTGTATCTATGGTTGTATTTGTTGTATTTTCTTTAACAATAGCGTTTAGTAAGTATGGAAAGATAAGGCTTGGATCCGATGATTCTAGACCGGAATATAGTACTAAATCTTGGTTTGCAATGTTGTTTGGTGCAGGTATGGGTATAGGACTTGTATTTTGGGGAGTAGCAGAGCCAATATCGCATTTTATTGCACCACCAGGTATAACTCCAGGAACTGAGGAAGCGGCTAAATTTGCCATGAAAGCTTCATTTATGCATTGGGGCTTCCATCCTTGGGCAAATTATGCAATCATAGGTCTTTCACTAGCATATTTTCAATTTAGAAAAAACAAACCTGGTCTTATAAGCAGTATATTTGAACCACTTATAGGCGAAAAAGGGGTAAAAGGACCCATAGGAAAAACCATAGATGTTTTTGCTGTATTTGCAACAGTTGCAGGTGTAGCCACATCACTTGGACTTGGAACTATGCAAATAAACAGTGGACTTAAATATCTATTTAATATTCCAGAAACTCAAATTGTGCAGATATTAATAATATTAATAATTTCCATAATTTATATATGGACAGCAGTTAGTGGAATTGACAAAGGTATAAAAATAATTTCAGATGTTAATTTATATTTGGCAGGTGCTTTACTAATTCTTGCATTTTTAGTAGGACCAACACTAAAAATAATAAATACATTAACGGGTACTATGGGTTTATACTTGAATGATATCTTAAAAGACAGTTTATCTATTAGTGCATTTGGAGATAATTCTTGGCTAAATGGATGGAGAATATTCTACTGGGCATGGTGGATTGCATGGGCACCATTTGTAGGAACATTCATAGCAAGAATATCTAAGGGTAGAACTATAAGAGAATTCATCTTAGGGGTAGTTGTTGCTCCATCCATAGCATCATTTATATGGTTCTCTGTATTTGGAGCAGCAGGAATAAACTTAGGAGTTACAGGAGTTGTAAGTATGGATGCACTAAAGCAAATTGCATCTGCTCCTGAAACAGCATTCTTTGTTATTATGGCTAAATATAAACTTGGATCAATATTATCATTTATTGCAGTGTTTTTGCTGGGAACCTTCTTCATAACATCGGCTAACTCAGCTACCTTCGTTTTAGGTATGCTTACATCTGGTGGAGATTTAAACCCATCGAATAAAAAGAAAATAACATGGGGAGTGGTCCAAGCATTACTAGCAGCTAGTTTGTTACTTGCTGGAGGCCTAAAGGCACTTCAAACTATTTCAGTAGCAGCAGCTTTCCCATTTATTTTTGTAATGCTACTTGCATGTGTATCTTTATGGAAAGCTTTAAAAAGTGAAGATATTGCTTCTTAATCTAGGCAGCGCGAAATCTTAATCAATAAAAACAGCTAGAAGACATCTTCTAGCTGTTTTTGTTTTATTTATTATAGTCCAGAAGAAATTTATCTTCTAATGATAGCAAACCACTGGAGTACCTGGCTCTATATTTTCAAAAATAGTTTTTGCTACATCGTATGGTGAATTTACACATCCATGGGATCCCCCTGTCTTATACAGTTCTCCCCCAAACTTTTCTCGCCAGCTTGCATCATGAATTCCTACCCCTCCATTAAAAGGCATCCAAAAGTTAACAGGAGAAGCGTAACCTTCGCCTACAAGGGTTGCATTTGTTTCTTTATAATTGATCTTATAAATGCCAGCAGGTGTTCTTGTCTTATCCGATCCATCATTACCTGTGACAACATCTCCCTGGGTTATCAGCTTTCCATCTTTATAAAACCATAAGTGTTGCTTTGTAAGATCTATTTCTACATAGGTGTTTCCAATATCATTCTTGCCATGATTTACTGCTGTTTGATAATATGCAGGTTCTTTTGCTATGGATTTCCCTTCCTTAAGCATGGAAATCAAATCTTTGGCTTCTTTAACCTTATTAATAGACCAGCCATAAGTACCACCACCAATATTAATTACCTTTCCTGATGAGGAGACAAAATTCCTTGTCTTAGCAACTGTATTGTATTCCCTAGCGAGTCCGTCCATATAAATTTCAACTTGTTTTTCATTAAAAATGACTTCATTATTCCCATCAACTGTAAGCCACTTATTTATTGTAGAACCATCTAAATTTTCTATATTAGGCCCAAAAGTGTAAGTAATATTTGAAGACACATATTTGTTAAGCTTATCCCTTGCGGCAATGACCTTTGGAGATTTAGCCGTATATTCTGGTTTAACATAGAAATTAATTGACTCTAAATCTATTATTGTTTCGCCCTTGCTCACTGCATCTACTACACTATTGTATAATACATCTTTATTACCCTTGTTTCCATTGACTTCGTTTACTATCGCATAAGCATTATCTGTATACTTATAACTAGCGTTTTTAGGTTCAATTACCTTACTAATATCAAAAAAAGAAAGTTTATCCACTTTTTCTTTCAATAAATTTTCATCATACTTGATTCCTACTAGCATTTTAGAATTTTTTACGTTAAAAATTTCTGAAATCCATTTATAAGGATTCTGTTTATCTTTAAGCTCCTTAAATCCACCATCCACATCATACTTTAAATCAATTTCTTCCCCTGTGATTTGTTCATTTATACCGCCTCGCGCCTTTATATTTAACTGATATTTTTGAATTTCCGATGCCATTTGTTTAGTAACATCCTCCACAGATTTACCTGAAATATTAACACTATTTACTTTAGACCCAAAATAAAAATGATTCATGAAATATATTGCCATGCCAAAGTATATAATAAGTAAGGCACAAACAGAAATTATAATACCTGAAATAATTTTTTTACGCTTTACTCTTTGCTTTACTCTTTGCTTTATTCTTGACTTTGCTACCTCAGTTTCCATAAATCCACCTCCACTTATACATTTAAAAAACAGATTGCTTCCCTACAAATTAATACCTATAATGAATATATACAATATAGTTTTTTTCCTTTACTAATATATTATACCTCAAACTTGTCCTTTAGTAACCTGATTTCTAAAACTACTAGCACTTAAAACAAATTCATCTATCTTAAATTCAACAGAAGAATTTTTTAAATGTGACAAAGTATTTTTTAACATTATAAACACATGTTCAATAGGATATTTAAAAATATTATGCTTAGTATCATTTTTGATTCTATGTGATAAAAAAGTGCGTACTTACATTTTAAATACAGTGTGTTAGAATCATATATGGATAAAGTAGTTTAACAATAATAAATTTTAGCAAGGGGATTAAAATAATGGATCTTATAACAGTAAATGAAAAAGCATGTATTAAATGTGGACAATGTATTAAATCATGTCCAGCATTTGTTCTAAAGATGGGAGACAATATCCCAGAAGAAGTGGCCAATACCAATTGCATTGCTTGCGGACATTGCGTAGCTATATGCCCTACTGGAGCTATGGATAACAAATTAACACCACTTTCAAATCAAGTCGATGGTAAAGAATTTCCTACATTAAATGCAGGGCAGGCAGAGCATTTTCTAAGATCACGTCGTTCTATAAGAAATTATAAAGACAAATCTGTATCACGAGAAGAATTAACAAAATTAGTTGATATTGCAAGGCTTGCACCTACTGGAAGTAATAGTCAAGGTATATCATATGTGGTAGTTGAGGACACTGCATTAGTTAAAAAAGCCGTTGAGCTTATAATTGAAATGCTTGAAAAAGCTCCAGATAACGCATTCAAAGGATTAACTAGCGTTTACAGAGAAACCGGAGTTGACCCAATTTTACGTGGTGCCCCAAACTTAATCATGACTACTGCGGACAAAGACTTTTCAGGGGCGAGGGGTAATTCTATTTCTTCTTTGACTTATTTAGAATTATTTGCGCCTTCACTAGGACTTGGAACTTGTTGGGCTGGGTATTTTGAGTATTGTGCATCCCTTAAGGATTCACCACTACTTAAATTATTTAATATTCCAGATGGAAAAACCATAACAGGTACTGTTATGGTTGGATATCCTAAGTATACCTATAAAAAGTTAGTGGATAGAAATCCATTAGAGGTCACTTACCTATAATATTATAAATATCTAGTAGGCAGTTAAAATCTGTCTATTAGATATTATTTTTTATCTTTTTTTGACCATATTTTTAAACCTATAAACAACCCAGCCCCGATTGTAGATGCAATGCCTGAATATATTGCAACTTTACCTTTGGTTGTCTTATTTTTAGGTATTTTAACCTGATCATGATAATCTTCCATCAAATTCTCAAACTGTTTCTTGCAGATATTTCCTATACCTATACCCATAACGTTACAATTCATGGCTGCAAAATAATTAATTTTTTCTGATATATAACAGTTAAATGTATGTATTTTCTGAGGCGTTGAACTTCCATCATTCCACAATTCAACTCCAAATAATTCTTCATAAATAAATTGATGTTGAAAAACAACTAAAGAATAATTACCCCTTTTTGAATGATATATATTAATATATCCATCTTTTGCAATTCGCTTATCAATATTCCCTTTGTAAAAAACTAAAATATTCTCAGATGAATTTTCATTCTTGATCTTATCAAATAATTCTCTGCCATCAAATGAATAAAATAATTCAACAGTTGTTATATTATTCTTCACTAAGGCTAGTTTCATTATGTCTATATATGAATCAATATATTGTATATCCTCAGGAAATTTATTTTCATAATCATTTATAACCTTTTGAGTTTTTTTATTAAATAGACCATTGATAAATTCCATTTTTATACACCCTCTTCTTCCTTGTAAGTTTTGTTATCATATTAGTTTATCATATTTTACCCTCTTTGTGAATCAAGATATACAGTATAATATTCTAATTTAGTATCTACCTTGTTTAATATAAACTCTCTTAACTAATCTATAATTATCTACTCCTCTTCTGTTTTTTATATTACATTGTAATTGATTTAATAGCTGTATCATTGATTTTCTATGTTTCTCATCAAAAACAAATTCTATGCCATATTCAAATATTTTAGCTTCAAAATGTTTCATCCAAACAACCTTCCCATAAAGGTTAAGCCCTTCATCTAAAATTTCAGTCTCAAATACAAGGATTATATCTGATTTTACTGGTAGCTTTATATCTGACATAAATCTTAGCCCACCAGCACCAATGTCAAATACCATTACTTCCGTATAACCTAATGAAACCTTTTTCTCACCCATCTTAAAAATACTCATATCTGCACCAAGAGGTTTTTTAAAGGTAATTCTAAAAAAGTCTCGACGGTTATCACCATTTGTATCCTCTTCGTCTTTGGGATAACATTTCCCAATTCTAAGTAAACTTCTCAATTTTTCATTTAAAACAGGTTCACTAAATAAATATCCTTGAACCCCATCACAATTAAGTTTAGTCAAAATTGAAAGTTGCTCTTGTTTTTCTACCCCACCTGCAGTGACTTCCATTTTCAAACTATGGGCTAAATTAATCACAGCTGTTACTATTTTTAATGATTCTTGATTTGTAGATATATCATTTATAAAAGCTGGTGATAATTTTAACGTGTCCACATTATAATTTCTTAACTTACTTAATGATGAGTACCCATTGCCAAAGTCATCCATAGATATATGAACCCCTAGCTCTTTAATATTTTTAAGAACAGAAATCATTTGTTCTTCATTATCTTTTACATCACCTTTGGTAACCTCTATTTCTAAAAATCTACCATCAACTCCATTTTTCTCTAGTATACTAGCTAACATATTACAGAAACCTTCCTGCAGCAGCTGATTCTCCGAGAAATTTACGGATATTCTTAAGGAGTTTATTCCTTCTTTATCCCATAACTTTATTTGAGCGCAAACATGCTCCAATATCCATTTCCCCAGTGGAACCATAAGTCCTATTTCTTCTACGAGACTTAAAAAATCTTTTGGATATAACATACCCCTTGATATATGATTCCATCGTATTAAAGCCTCAGCCCCAATGATTTTATACTTTCTTGGATCTATTTTAGGTTGGTATTCTATTACAAATTCATTCCTTTCTATTGCTAGTTTAAGATTGCTTGTTAATATAAATCTATTATAGTTAGCACTATCTTCTTTACAATCATAAAAACCAGATGAATTTCCACCTTGATTTTTAGCGCTATTTACAGCCATGTCTACTTTTTTCATTAAAGTAGTTACATCACTTCCATCTCTAGGGTAAATACTTATGCCTATACTTGTGGTAATATATATTTCAAAATCAATAATATTAAATGATTTATCGAATAATTTTTTCACCTCATTAATTATTTGTACAGCAGCTACTCTATCTTTAATATCCCTAAATAAAATCAGGAATTTATCTGCGGATAGCCTTGACACCATTGTGCTTTCACTACAAAAATCTAATAATCTATTAGCAACTTCTTTTAAAATTAAATCTCCAATTTTAAAACCTAAAGAATCATTAATAAATTTAAATCTATTTATATCTACAAGTATAATTGTAAAAGTATCATTAGTCATCTCACATAGCTGTAATATCTCTTTTAACTTAACCTCAAAAGTATTTCTATTCATCAAATTAGTTAACCCATCATAATGCCTGACATGATATAACTGATCTTGTAACTGTTTCTCTTCTGTAAGGTCCCGAGCAATTGCATATACCCCAGAAATATTATTTTCCTTAGTAATGGGCAGGCATGTCATATTTACTGGTCTACTCTCTAGGTTTTTATCTATAATTTTAAAACTGAGCTCTATAATTTCTCCCATAAGGATTTTTTTAACTCCAATTATTACTTTTCCTACATCATCTTTGTTTATTAGCGTCCAAAAGGACTTATCTATTAATTCTTCATATAAGTATCCCGTAAGTTTAGTGGTTTTATCATTTAAATCAATTATTAATCCGTTGAAATTTAAGATCATAACTGCATCTGGGCTGTTTAAAAACAGCATTTTATGAAGGCTGTCTGAATTTTCAATAAATTTTTTCAAGTAATTTGTTTGTAAAGAATTATTATCCATGCAAAGCCCCCTGTTATGTAGAAATACCCGCTGAAATATTCTTTTTAATTTATAGTGTTACTATCTCTTATTATATAGTTATATATGTAATAAAGCACCAAATTTTTATATTTGTATAAACTCAAAAGGCCTATGCTGACTTTAGTACAGCATAGACTTTTTAATTTTATATTCAATACTCTATTGTGCGGGTGATAAAGGTTTGCTGTAACGTAATCTTGTCTGTAAACACTACTTTTCTGATATATTAATTATTATTTGTCTCTTTTTAGTAGTATCCTTAGAATCACTTGCATCTAATTGATTACTCTTTTGTTCTTTTTTTGATATAGCCTCATTATCCTTGCTATTCATATTAGACATACCATTTCCTGAAGACTCTGAATCTTTGTTAGCCACTGAAATAACTCCATTAGGGATTGTAATTTCAATAGTATTCGTACTTTTTTCTGAATCATCTTTATTCATAAGTAATCTCCCTTCAAATTTAAAAACTACACTATATACATAGTGTGCACTATATAGTTTACCCATTTCGCTATAAACTATAGTTTATAAAAATTGTATATCTCTAAAGTTTAAAATTTTTATATATGGATTTTCATAGAAAAACTATATTTATATTGTCAAAAAAAATAAGTTATTTATTTTTCTTTGTATTTTTCAATATATTCTATAAGTGCCATACTAATTAAATCCATGCTTTTATACTCTTGATATGTTTGTGCAAAATCTTTAAATCTTTCACAAACATCTGAATAGACTCTAATAGTAGTGGTGGTGGTGGATTCTCTATTAAGTATATCTTCATCAATTTTTATTTCTTGTGTTTGGTCTACATCAATTATAATTTCAGTTACTTGTTTTTTCATTTCTATGTTAGCTGCTACTTTTTGCTGTTCTTTTACAAAGTCATAAGCTGCATCAATAGCTTCCTCTATGCTATCCGAATTAAAGCTCATTCTTGGGGTTTCATCATCTAAGGTTAAACAAAATTTAGAACTTGATTGAATTTTAACCTTAAATCCTTGCTCTATTAATTTTTCTAATTTATTCATTTTTCACACACCTTTTACTTTTGTATTTATTTATTATCTTTTGCAATTATATCTTAAACAATACGCATAAAAGCAAAAACACCCCCTTATATAACTTTCACAAATCAAAGCTTTTGTTACAAATTTGCACAATCCACCACTTTTGATTATTTACGCGCCTTTATAAAAATCATATTATTGTTATAGACAATCCAATACAAAATTTTTATGCTAATGAAAAAAACTTAGTATCTAATTTTTATAATTAAACTAAAATTTTAAAATTAAAAGGAGATAGATTAATTGTGGTAAATTATGAAAAAATTAAAACATTAAAACCTGAAGGAATTGAAAATAAAAAAGCATATTTAATTGGTGGAGGTATCGGTTCACTGGCAGCTGCTGAATACTTAATTTGTGATGGTCATATGGCTGGTAAAAATATTACTATTTTAGAACAAAAAAATATTCTAGGTGGTTCTATGGATGGTGCTGGAAATGCAAAAGATGGATATGTTGCCCTTGGCGGACGTGAAATGGAAGAGCATTATGAATGTATGTGGGATTTATTTGGGAAAGTGCCATCATTGGAAGAACCTGGACGAACTGTTTTAGATGAATTTAGAGAATTAAATAATGCTGATCCTAACTACTCTAATTGTCGCATGATTGCTAACCGGGGAGAAAAACTTGATTTTTCAACTCTTGGACTAGCAGAAAATCATGTCAAACAACTTACTAAATTATTTCTTGCAACGGAAGATTCTCTAGGATCTGCTACTGTTGAACAATTTTTCGATGCCACCTTCTTGGAAACTGATTTTTGGTTATATTGGAGAAGTATGTTTGCATTTGAAAATTGGCACTCTCTTATAGAAATGAAACGTTATATGCATCGTTTTATGCATCTAATGCCAGGAATGAACAAAATGGAAGGATTGGTTTTCACTAAATATAATCAATACGATTCAATGATTCTTCCGCTAAAAAAATTATTAGAGTCTCAAGGCGTAGTATTTAACTTAAATACACAAGTAACTGATTTAGATATTGATATAACTGCAGATAAAAAAACAGTTACAGCAATTCATTTAACCCGTAATGATAAAAAAGAACTTATTAAAACTACAGAAAATGATTTAGTATTCTTTACTAATGGATCTATGACTGAAAATGCTACACTTGGAAATATGGATAAAGCTCCAATACTGGATAGAAGCGAAGGTGGATGCTGGAGTCTATGGAAAAAAATAGCCGAAAAACATGGCGCATTTGGAAAACCAGAAGTATTCTGTGGGGATACTTCTAAAACTACATGGGAATCATATACAATAACTGCTAAAGGTCCTAAAATGAGAAAGCTTATGGAGAACTTTGCTGAAAGAGAGTTTGCTCCACATAAAACTGTAACCGGCGGAATAATAACAGTTAAAGACTCAAACTGGTTGTTAAGTGTTACTGTTAATAGACAACCTCAATTTAATAATCAACCAGATGATGTTATAGTTCTATGGGCATATGCACTATTTCCTAACAATGAAGGTGATTTCATTAAAAAGAAAATGAGCGACTGTAATGGCCGCGAATTATTACAAGAGCTTTTATATCATTTAGGAATTGATGAAAAAGATATGCATGAATACATTGAAACATGTATTGTAATACCTTCCATCATGCCTTACATTACAAGTCAATTTATGCCTCGTGTTAAAGGAGATAGACCGCAAGTTGTACCTAATGGCAGCACAAATCTTGCATTTCTAGGTCAATTTTCAGAAATTAAAGATGATTGTGTATTTACTGTTGAATATTCAGTTCGTTCTGCTATTATGGCTGTATATGCTTTACTCCGACTTGAAAAAAATCCACCTGAAATATATCCTAGCCAATACGATATACGTGTTGTTGCTAATGCAGTTAAAGCACTAAATAGTGGAAGACCCTTACCAGGTGAACCAATCATCAAAAAATTATTGTGCAATACAAGTTTAGAAGGCTTAATTTAAATCCAAAAAATAAAAGGCTATGAAATATGAGTTTAAAAACTTAATTTCATAGCTTTTATATATGTAATACTATTAAGGCGTTTTGATTTCTAATAGTGCTTTATAGGTATCTCCACTTATTATCTTGCTAAGATTATCAATAATTTCCTCTGGATTTTCTATCATATTTTTTCTTATCCATTCAAGCAATAAACCAACAAGTGCAACCTTATAAAAATCCACTACAAATTCCTTTCCTTTTTCAGACACTTCTTTGCCAAAGGTAATTTCATCTACAACATTTAATACCAGGTTGTACACTGCGCTGTATAAGTGAGTTTCTAATTGATCTCGCCCAATGGAATTATAAGTATTTAGCACAATTTTTCGGTTTTCGCCTAGATAATAAAATATTCTTAAAAACCCCTCTTGCCAAGTCTTATAGGTTTTATTTCCTTCCATTACATTTGCAACCTCATTTTTAAAAATCCACTCTAAAAGCGAATAAATATCTTGAAAGTGATAATAAAATGTACGACGATTTACTTTACACACTTTAACAATATCATTAACTGTGATTTTAGCTAGTGGAGTAGTATTCATTAAACTTTTTAATGATTGTGCCAAAGCTTGTTTGGTGATATCTGACATACCTCTTACCTGGTTTTCTAAACCTAATTAAATCTGAATAAGTCATGATACTCTAGGTTTAAACACCTTGTCCTTTCATTGAAATTAATTTTTATCTTTTGTATTCTTGCGATCCTGTGTATCAATTGATGACAATAGTCATACAACATCATCTTACTTGTATGCTGTGGTTTTGGCAAGTAAAAATTTGGATATAGAAAAATTCTATACATCCAGCTTTAACTATAGGATTTTTCTATAGCAATAGAACTAATTAATATCATATGCTATAATCTATTTTATTGTGTAATTTTTTTTAAGGGGGAGAACATTAATGAAATTAAATAAATTGACCAGTGTATTACTTATATTTGTAATGGCATTTTCTCTTGTGGCGTGTTCAAGTGCTAAGGAGAAAGATACTAAGGTAGTTGTTTATTCTACTCATGCTGAAGACATGCTAGAATTAGTAGCTAGCGAATTTGAAAAAGAATCCGGAATTAAAGTTGAATTTATTAACTTGAAAGGTGAATTAGCTGATAGAGTCCGTGCTGAAAAAGCTAATCCGCAATCAGATGTTATGTTCGGTGGTGCTTCTTCAATATTTATGGATTTGAAAAAAGAAGATGCTTTTGAACCATTTAAGCCAACTTGGGCTTCAAAATTAGATCCATTGTTTAAAGATAGTGAAAATTATTGGTTTGGTACTATTAAAACTCCAATAATGATGTTCTATAACAAGGATGTTATCGCTGCTAAAGATGTTCCAACTGATTGGAAGGACTTAGCTAATGTAAAATATGCAAATCAATTTGTATTTAGAAATGGTTTATCTTCTTCAGCAAGAGCTATGTATTCAGCGCTACTTCAACAATATGAGGAAAAAGCTACATTAGAAGAAGGCTGGAAATTTATGAAGGCGCTTGATCAAAATACAAAGCAGTACTATGGTAGTGAGTCATTAATGATGCAAGCATTAGGTAGAAAAGAAGTTGGTATCAGCTTTGCACCTCTAAATTCTATAATTGATAATAAGACTAAAAATAACCTTCCTCTTGAAGTAATTGATGCTAAAAGTGGATCTCCAGTAATTACAGATGGTATTGCTGTTATTAAAAATTCACCTCATCCAGAAGCGGCCAAAGCTTTTGTAGAGTTTGCAGGTAGTGCTAAAATCCAAAGTATGCTAGCAAATAAATTTAACCGTATACCAACTAATCCTGAGGCTGTTGCAACTTCTCCAAAGTGGATGGGTGAAGTTACATTCAAGGTAATGGATGTTAATTGGACATCTCTTGCTACAAAGGAATCTGAGTGGTTACAAAAATGGGATACAGAAATTAAAGACACAAAAAAAGATCCTAAATAAATGAAAACCCTAATTAAAAGTAGTGTACTATCAATTTTAGGGATATTTATATTATACCCTGCACTTAAAACACTTATGGTCAGCTTTCAAACTGACATAGGTGTTTCTTTTGCAAACTATAAGTATTTATTTGTCACTGAAGGGGCTTTCATAGCTATTAAGAATACACTCCTTTTAGGTGTCTTAACCGTAATTGTTTGCGGTGTTATAGGAACTTTCTTAGCATTTTTTGTTCACTATTTTGATACACCTTTTAAGAGTGTATTAGATAAAATCTTGCTACTACCACTTGTAATGCCAGGTCTAATTATAGTTATTGCTTTTGTTCAGCTATATGGTGAAAGTGGTTTAGTGACCAAAACTTTGGAAATGATATTTAAATTAGATAAGCCTCTTTATCATTTTTCAGGCTTAAAGGGAATACTACTAGTCCATGCGTATACTCAATATGTTTATTTTTATATGAATGTATCTGTAGCGATAAAACAACTGGATCGCTCAGTTATTGAAGCAAGCAAAAACTTAGGCGCATCTTCATGGAAAGTGTTTTATACAATTATTATTCCCTTTATAATCCCAGCTTTAATTGGGTCAAGTATACTTACTTTTATGACTGGTATTGGTTCTTTTTCAGCGCCAAGTATTATTGGTGGAAGCTTTAAAGTAATGACTACACAAATATTATTGGCCAAGGCCAATAGATATTTAGGCCTCGCTGCAGCTCAAGTGGTGATTCTTTCCATAGTTGCAATGACTTATTTAGGCATTGCTCGCTATTATGAAAGAAAAACTGCAATAGTGACAGCTACTCGGGGAACTCCTATAGCACCAGCTAAGTTTAAGAGCGGTATTTTCAGAGGATTTATGTTTATTCTAGCTATTTTTTTAGTAGGAATGATTCTATTACCGGTGTTTTCCATTATACTACTGTCTTTTGTAAAACCTGGAACATGGATGATTGACATATATCCTAAAGAACTTGGGTTATATAATTATATAAAGATTTTTTCAAAAGCTCGTAGTTTTGCTCCTTTTGCAAGCAGTCTAAAAATGGCTCTATTGGCAAGCATTTCTACAGTAATCGTAGCAGTACCAGCCGCATATATAATTACAAAAACAACTTCAAAAACAAAACCCATTGTTGGTTTTTTGGTAATGCTACCCTTTGCCATGCCTTCAAGTGCAATTGCCATTAATATGATAAATGGATTCAGTAATTCTTTAGTAGGAAAATGGATTATATTGCCTCTTGCTTTTTTTGTCAGTGCGCTGCCCTTAGCTGTACGTTCTACAACGCTTTCCTATGAGCGGCTAAATAATGAATATATTGATGCTTCAAAAAATTTAGGTGTAGCGGACACCCAAACCTTTTTTAGAGTAGTGTTGCCTCTGATTTCACCAGGCATTTGGGCGGGACTTATATTAGTGTTTATTAGGTGCTTAGGAGAATATACAATTTCAGCATTCCTTTATACAGTTTCAAATAAGCCAATCTCAATTGCCATGGTTAATGGCATTTTTGAATATGATATTGGTCTTGCCATGGCATACGGAAGTTTAGTGTTACTAGTTACTTTTGTAGGTGCAAGCCTAATAAAGAAATTACAAATTTTAATGGAATAAACAGTTTTTAAAGTTAATTATATACCCTAGATGATAAGGAGTTTTGAAATGAACATAGATAGTTATACTCATTCTGTAAAAATTGAAAATGAGGATTGTTTTGGTGTGACTGCCACAAGTGTTTTTGTAATAGATGGTGCATCTTCTCTAAGTTCTTGTAATTTCACCCCCTCTTCAAATGATGTAGTTTGGATGGTTAAGTGGTGGCAAAAATATTTACTAGTACATTTAGATGATTTAGAAATCCCGCTTTTAAACTTGCTAGAGCAAGGTATTAAGAAGATTAACGAAGATTTTTCTGAGTATATTCCAGTTGAAAACTTGTCGAAGCTTCAACAAGTATCTGCAAGTGTTGGAGTTGTCAGAACAAATAAGGACTTCCTAGAATGCTTTGTGCTAGGAGATGTAGAAATTTCTTTAAAAAGAAAAGAAGAGCCAACAAAAGTACTAACAGATGAAAAAATCAAACCTCTTGATGAACAAATAATTGAACTAATGCTAAAAAACAAGAATCGATTAAAGGAATGTGTATTCAAAGGATTTACAGAAGAGGAATGGTCACTTTTAAAGAAAAATCGTATGAAGATGAATACTGATGATGGATATTATATTTTAAGTCACGATAAACGAGCAATTGCCAAGGGAATTTATCAAAGATATCCTCTTGAATATTGGTCTAGTTGTTTAGTATCAAGTGATGGAATCAGCATTCTAGATAAATACTATTCTCGTAATGAATTAATGGATTTGATTAGAACAAAAGGCGTTAAAAGTCTTATTGAAGAACTGAGATGCTATGAGTGTGAAGATCAATCAATGATATCACTTACGCGTTTAAAAACTCATGATGATGCCACTGCAGTATATATAGGTTTTTAAGTTTATAGAAATTTAAATCATCTCCTGCGGAGCTGCAGATTAACAACTTTGGAAGCAAATTTAGACTGCCACCAAAGTAACTTTTCTGGGCTGAGCAACTACCACTTATAGAAGATGGCAGACTTGAAGCTTCCAAAATGTTGTTAAAATTACTTATTAAGAGGTGGTTCAAATAAAAATTCAATTAAAAGAGATTACTCATTATTATGATAATCAAAAGGCTGTAAATAATGTTTCTTTAAAAATCAAAGATGGCGAACTTATATCTTTACTTGGCCCATCTGGATGTGGTAAAACTACATTACTAAAACTAATTGCCGGATTAATTCCTCTTGAACATGGAGAAATATATCTCAATGAAAATGAAATAAGTACTTGGTCTATTCAAAAGAGAAACACAGTTATGGTATTTCAAAATTATGCTTTGTTTCCGCATCTGACCGTAGAAGAAAATATTGAGTATGGACTTAAGGCGAGAAAATTTAACAAGGCACAACGCCAGGAAAAAGTTTTGAAAATAATGGATAAAGTACAGTTGTCTGCTTTTAAAAAAAGAAAGGTACAAGAACTTAGCGGAGGTCAGCAACAGCGTGTTGCACTAGCCAGAGCTTTAGTTGTTGAGCCTGATGTACTGCTATTTGATGAACCTCTTAGTAATCTTGATAAAAAGTTAAGAGTATTTATGAGAAAAGAAATTAGAAGCATTCAAAAAGAACTCCGCATTACCAGTGTATATGTCACTCACGATCAAGAAGAGGCAATGGCTATTGCCGATCGAATTGTTATTATGAAAGATGGAGAAGTTCAACAAATAGGCACTCCCAGTGAGGTCTATGAACATCCCAAAAACAAATTTGTTGCTGATTTTATGGGCGTATGTAATTTTTTCGAAGTTGAAAGTTCCATCAAAATGTATCGTCCTGAATCAATAATTTTATCCCCCAAAGGAAGTTTATCCGGGCATGTTAAATGGATTGAATACTTAGGGAGCATTCAGAGAATTACTTTTGAATGGAATGGACAGTCGCTTATCTCAGAAGACTTTACAAAACATATGATATATTACCCTTTTAATATAGGTGATATAATTCGATTTGATTTTAATGAAAAAGAATCTGTTATTCTTGAAAATTAGAAGGTTTTGTAAATGTAGCTTTCAAATGAGTTTTCAATTATTAAAAGTCATATACCATAAATTTGGTATATGACTTTTAAAATAGTTATACAATTTATCCATTTAATACTCTACGTGTTTCATCCATATTAGAAGTTAATCCTGCTATTATTAACCTATCTCCCTTTAATATTTTTGTTTCACCATCCGGGAGAATTTCAACTCCATCCCTAATTATTTCAAATATTCTAAAGTCCGAGGAGAATCTTAATTCTTTTAAAGTTTTATTATAAATTACAGGATTTAAAGGTACTATCTCCATAATAGATATTTTATTTGCTATTGAATTCTCTGTTTTATCTATATTCTCATAACTAAATATTTTATCAAAGCCAATAGGAAATAATATACAGGATATTAAAACAATAAGTACAAAAGCTGAATAAATTGAAGCATCCAATAATCCTAGTTTAAAAGCCATTTGTGCACCAACTATTAATACGCTTAGCTGAGATGATAGTATAATCCCACTAGAAATAGCTTTATTGTACCCAAATGTAAAGGTCATAAGGAGGCAAGGAATTAATTTAACTATAAAAATCACAAACAAAAATATTGGAATATACAAAAGCGATTTAGGTCGCTGAAAAATACTTGAAAGATCCATATTAACTCCAACCATTATAAAAAATATTGGAATTAGAAATCCATATCCTATGATATCTAGTTCATATTTTAAGTCTTCCTTTTCCTTATCTAATATGAATGTAAAGATAACTCCTGCCAAAAACGAACCTAACACAACCTCTGTATCGATTTTATGTGAAATTGTAACAAGCACTAGCATTAATGCAAAAGCAGCCCGAACACCAATATGTAGTCTGCTAAAAGCACTTGCAGATAAGTCTAATATTTGTGAAAATTGTTTTATAATTTTATAAATTAATACTGATGCCAAAAATAAAATAAGAAATAAAAAACTTTTATAACTTATTCCATCAGTGGTAGCTGAAGAAATTATACTTAATGAAATTAGACATACAAACTCACTTATCAATGAAAATATAAGTATGGTTTGACCATAATCGGTATTCAGTATCCCTCTTTCTTTTAAAAATGGTACAAGCAGACCTGGTGCAGCCGCCGCAAGTAGAACTGTGAAAAAAAGTACATTTTTAATGAGACCAGCCTTATACATAATATATGAAGATATATATGATACTATAAGTGAAATTACAAACATACCCATACACATTAAAATGCGACGAATAATTTTTTTCTTTTCAGAACCTACTTTTATCTTATCAACATCTATCTCTAAGCCACTTAAAAACATCAAATATGCAAGTCCAAGTTCAGATATAAAACTTATCCAAATATCATCATGTACTAAGTTTAAGAAACTTTTCCCTATTACTATTCCAACCAAGATTTCTCCTACAACGAAAGGAATTTTAATCTTTTTAATAGAATTAATAACTAGTGGTGTAATAAATGCAAAAACGGAAATAATTAATAGTGAGTCATAGCTTATTTTTTCCATATTCTAACCACCTCTTATTAATAATTATACATGATTATTACAGAATGGCTATTACTTTTTAACTACCAATTATAAAGATTAGTTATACATTCATTGGTCTATTTTTTCTGGTAGGTGCAATCCAAACTTCTCCGGTTCCTTCAAAGGTTTGTAAATATCCTTCGCGCTTGGATTTTTCTATTTTTGTTTCTATTTTACCTCTTATGACAATTGAAAAGTTACCATCAATTTTTAATGTTTCATTATTCAGTTCATAAATAAGCACTTCATCAAAAGGAACATCACTTTCTAAAATAGCAATCCCGCTTCCACTTAGTTTCGGTTGTCTAAAGCCATCTCCACTTACCAAACCTGTAGCAATGTTTTTGTTTGTATGTACAGAAAGTTCAATGCTGTCCTCGCAACAATAAAACATTCCATCGTCTAAAATAAGCTCTTCATTAGATAATTCTAGAATGTAAAAGTACTTATAGGATGGGTCTAAATAAATTTCACCATATTTACCATAATACTTTGAGGTAAATGATGCTTCTCCTGTGCCCACGTTTTTAAAAAATCCCTTAGAGGCAGAAGGTGCATTTTTCTGAATCTCTATTTGGATTGGTCCCTTCATAAATTGAAGTTCCCCAGGTTGTACTAGTACCCCACCACCGTTAATATTAATTCTCACTTGTCGAAGTTTTTCCCCACCATATTGTGTAGAGATAGTACTTACCGCAGCAGAGTTAAAAACACCCCCACTTCTAGGTTTTTTATACTCAACTACCTCAAATATGGTATTATTACTGCTTGTTGAGGTATCTATTACTCTTACTGCATCTGAAAAATCTGGATTAAACATAATTAATCTCCCCCGCTATTTATTAATATTTATTCTCTCTTAGTTAAAACGAATTTGTTTTTACCCGTTATTTTAGCTTGATTTTTATCGCATTCCCGTTCGCCCATTGTAAATCATCTAAAAATATTACTAATTGATGCTCCCTTGAGGCAAAAACATTTATAAAATTTTGTATAACTCTACTAAAACGATTCTTAGCCTCCTCATAGGGAAGTTCCCATGGCCGCGCCTGAGTACCAATTATATACTCAAGTTGAGGTATAATCTCAAGGATTACTCCCCAACTAATTTAATAAGGTTTAATAAGATACACTTAATATAATAATATAGCATAAGGTGTTAGTTTACAAGCCATCTAATTGTACAACACCTTTATAAAGCAGCCTGGCTATTTGCTCCACAATCTAGATGGAACTTAGCAAGTGGGTAACAAGGTGTAAATTTTTATAATTTCCAATCTTTACAGCCAATGTACCCTAAATAATCAAAATCATGCTGTATATATCCATGAAAAATATATTTGCCAAATCAATTAAATAAATAGTGCCCGAAACCGTTTATAGATTGACTTTCCATAATGGGAAGAGTACAATAGTCCTAAATATCCGTTATAACGCACACACTAGTGATAGGAGGATTATATGGATAAACTACATATCACAATTTCAGAAAACCTAAAAAAATTAAGAAAAGACCGAAAACTAAGCCTTGATAAAATTTCAAACCTCACAGGTGTTAGCAAAAGTATGCTTAGTCAAATTGAACGTGGTGAGTCTAGTCCAACTGTAGCCACACTTTGGAAAATAGCCACTGGCCTTCATATCTCCTTCACTACTTTTATGGAGAGTTTTGATTCTGGTACTGTCCTAATTAATAACAATGATTTAAGCCCCTTAAAAAGTGACCATGGACATTTTCGTATCTATCCAGTTTTCCCCTTTGATAAGAACACAGGCTTTGAAATACTTTCTATTGAAATTGATGCAGGTTCTCATTCAAGTTCTACTCCACATGAGGAGGGTACAGAAGAATTTGTAACAGTATATGAAGGAGTCCTAACTCTTAAGGTAGGAACTGAGGAATATAACCTCCCTGCAGGAAGTTCACTACGTTTTCAAGGAAATCAGGAGCATTGTTATAGCAATGCTGAAAAAAGCATTGCACGCTTTTGCAATGTAATCTATTATAATAACCACATTGCAATTAAATAAATTTATCAATTATATTGGAGGGAATATTATGAGTATTAGTGATAGAACAGAAGCGGCACGCCTCAATTATATTAATTCAAAACCTACTATTTCTTATGAACGTGCTAATATTTGGACACAGTCCCACAAAGCTACAGAAGGCCAACCCGTTGCAATACGAAGGGCTAAGGCTCTTCTTGATACTTGTACACAGCTACCTGTTACAATTTTTGATGGTGAGCTTATTGTAGGTGCAATAGGTGAGTTTCGTAAATGTGGTATCCTAACTCCTGAGTTCTCATGGAAATGGGTAAACAAAGAGATGGATAACTTTGCAAACCGTTCTCAGGACCCATATATAATCACCCATAAGCAGTGTGAATTTGTACGCAATGAGATCTTTCCCTACTGGGAGAACAAATCCTTAGAGGAGTCATTTTTATCACAGGTTCCTCCTGAAACCGCTAAAATACTAATAGATACTGGGATTATTGACAATGACTCCAAATGGCGACAAGCTGTTGGTGAAAGTACCCCTGACTATGAAGACGTTCTGTTTGTTAAAGGGTTTGGCGGCATCATGAAAGAGGCTGAAGAACACCTGTCAAAACTCCAGCCAACCTCAGCTGAGAATATGGAAAAAATTGAGTTCTACACCTCAATTGTAATTGCATCCAAAGCAATCATAACCCTTGCTAAAAGGTATGCACAAACGGCTCTTGATATGGCAAAAATAGAGTCTAATGACACTCGCAAAACAGAGTTATTAAAGATAGCTGATGTTTGTATGAACGTCCCTGAAAATCCACCAACAAGCTTTTATGAGGCTATTCAATTTGTATGGTTCACACAAATAGGTGGTATACTTTCCGAAAACCCACTTGCTTTAAATCCAGGCCGTTTTGACCAATATATGTACCCTTACTACAAGAAAGACTTAGATATTGGTAAAATCACTCCAAAGGTCGCTCAAGAACTTATTGAATGTCTTTGGCTTAAGTTCTCGGAGTGGGTATGGACAATATCTGCTAATACCGCTGATTACTTTGCCGGTTACAATCAGTTTCAGAATTTAACAATTGGAGGCAGAACCCGTGAAGGTCTTGATGCTACCAATGATATTTCTTATATGTGTCTTTATGCCACTGAGAGTGTTATGACTCACCAACCAGGCCTCAGTGTTCGTATACATTCTGACTGCCCAGAAGAATTTCTTGGAGCCGTGACACATCTTGTAAGCAAAAGCATGGGATTTCCTGCAATCCACAATGATCAAGCAGGTTACGAAATGCTTCTTAATGCAGGATACCAACCTGAGGATGCCCGTGACTGGTCTAACTGTGGTTGTGTTGTCCCTCACTTTCGTAAAACTGGACAATGGACTGCTGCTGTTAATGTAAACTTTGGTGCCGCTCTCGAATATGCAACAAATATGGGGTACAGCCGTCTAACAGGTGAGAAGCTTGGCCTACCTTCACTTGCACCATCTAAGTTTGAGAGCTATGAGCAAGTTGAGAGGGAATTTCTAAATCAGCTATCCTATCTTATAAAGCACTCTGTAATAGGTACATTAGCTGCACAGCGTCTTCATATGCAGATGGTTCCTCGTCCATTCTTGTCTGCATGTAATGAAAATTGTATGATTATTGGTAAAGATTTAAGCAAGGGTGGAGCTAAATATAATGTTGGTCCAGTTCTAACAGGTATTGGCCTTGCTGTATGTGCTAACTCTTTAGCTGTTATTAAAAATCTAGTATTTGAAAATAAGGTTACAACTATGGAAACCCTATGTAAAGCTCTTGATGCCAACTGGGAAGGCTATGAAGTTCTTCATAAGCAAGCACTAGCTGTTCCTAAATACGGTAACGACAATAATTACGTTGATTCTATTGCAATTAAAATTTCAAATTACTATTACTATGACATACACAGCTACAAGGATGTATTTGGTTCTTCATTTAACTCTGCGTTTATGGGTATATCCAACTACTTACCCGCTGGTAAAATAATTGGTGCAACCCCCTGCGGACGTAATGCTAAACAACCTTTAACTGAGGGAGTATCGCCATTTGTTGGCACAGATACTACAACACCTCTTGCAGCTATGCGTTCTGCTGCTAAGGTTAACCATGATGTACATTCAGGTGGAACACTACTCAACCTTAGATTAAGTGAAGATTTAGTAGCTACAAAACGTGGACAAAGTAACCTAGGTGCAATGATTCGCTCCTACTTCTCACTTGGAGGATTTCATGTTCAGTTTAACACTGTGTCTACCAAAACTCTATTGAAGGCACAGGCACAACCCGATAATTATAAAGATTTATTAGTTCGTGTTGCTGGATACAGCACACAGTTTGTAAACCTGTCACGTAATATGCAAGATGCAATTATTGCTCGTACTGCACATAATAACTATTAATATAACAAAAGAAATTACACATGCAAATTATATTTACATGTGTAATTCTCTTTAAAGAAAGGAATAAGATATGAATGAGATAGGTGGCTACGTTATCCAAACACAGCATCTTTCCGTAAATGATGGCAATGGCATACGCTCTACCATTTTTCTTGCTGGCTGTCCACTTCACTGTCAGTGGTGCGCCAACCCTGAGGGACTTACTTCAGAGCCTAAAATTGGATATTTGGAAAGCAAATGTACCTCCTGCGGTGTTTGTACCGCCAGCTGTCCCTTGCACTTGGGTATTAGGGATGTTCGCGTGTCTTGTACTTCCTGTGGCATCTGTGCTGATGTATGTCCTAACCATGCAAAAATAAAATTAGTTGAATACAAACTAGCAGACAAAATAATCGAAGAAATTAAACGGCAAATTGTGTTTTTTCGCTATTCAGGTGGAGGGGTCACCTTCTCTGGTGGAGAAGCCACAATGCAGGAGGCGTTTCTTCGAGAACTGGTACACCGTTTAGAGGATCTTGGAATTAACATTGCACTTGAAACCTCCGCATATTTTGACTATGATAAGGTATCTGATATTTTATATTCTCTTGATATGCTATTTGTAGACATTAAAATCATGGATGATATAAAGCATAAGCATTTTACAGGTGTTAGCAACCAATTGATTCTTAAAAATATAAAGAGACTTAAAGAACTTTGCATTCCTATTGTTGTACGTGTGCCGACTATTATAGGAGTTAATGCTGATGATGAAAACATTATCGCAACTGCAAACTTTGTTCATGAAAATCTACCTAATGCTATTATGGAACTTCTGCCTTATCATAGCCTTGCCAGTTATAAATATGAATCTTTGGGGATGCTACAACCATCAGCTGACTTCAAAAGTCCATCAATCCAGGAAATTCTGCGACTCCGCCTTCTTATTGAAAGCTACGGTGTAGAAACAGTTGAATGGAAATAGTAGCAATTTAAAAAATGTAAGTCATAAGAATTTTCTTCTTATGACTTACATTTTAATTTAATCAGTTTATTATTACAGTTCCTGCTGTTCCATCTATGGCTTCCCTAGCTTTCTCAAGGGATGTTATAATTGCTTTTCTACCTTCTTTTGCTTCAACGAAAGTAAGCGCCGCTTTTATTTTTGGAAGCATAGAGCCAGGAGCAAAATGTCCTTCTTCAATGTATGTCTTAGCCTCTTCTACGGTTATTCTTGAAAGATTCTTTTGATCGGGCTTTCCAAAGTTAATAGCAACTTGTTCAACTGCTGTAAGTACAACCAATGCATCAGCATTTAGAAGTTCTGCTATTTTACCAGAAGCAAAATCCTTATCTATTACTGCTGGTACCCCTTCAAGGGTTCCATTTCCCTTATCAATTACAGGTATACCGCCTCCACCAACAGTTATAACAACATGTCCAGCTTCAACTAATGTTTTAATAATAGGTTCTTCAACTATAGCCATTGGAAGAGGTGACGCAACTACTCGTCTCCAGCCTCTATTTGAATCTTCCTTCATTATGTACCCTTTTTCAGTCATTAGTTTCTCAGCCTGCTGCTCTGTAAAGAAAGAGCCTACTGGTTTAGTTGGATTCTTAAATCCTGGATCATTAGGATCTACTATTACTTGAGTAACTACTGTTGCAACTCCCTTGTTTATCCCTCTTTTTCCCATTTCAGCCTTAATACTTTGTTGCAGATGATACCCTATATAGCCTTGACTCATAGCACCACATTCAGGAAAAGGCATTATTGGGTTATTTTCATTAATTAATGTTGCTGCTTCATATGTAGCTACAAGTTGACCTACTTGAGGTCCATTACCATGGGCAACTATTACCTCATGACCCTCTTCAATTAAATCTACAATAGCCTCTGAAGTTTCTCTTGCAGTTACCAGTTGTGCTTCTGCTGTAGTATCTTTTGGATTTGCTTGAAGGGCATTCCCACCAA
>CAYXOL010000069.1:0-24772 GCA_964467165.1 uncultured Clostridium sp. | reverse complement strand
AAAATTCCTTCGGCACTTGTTATGTTGGTTAAGGATTTATGTCTTTTTTCAACAAATAGTTTTGATACTTGCATTTTTGTATTGCCGGCAGCCTTTGTACACTTTGACTTATGTTGACAATCATCACAACTCTCAAATTCTATATTTTCCTTTTCTTTTGTTTCGTTAAGAACTTTTAAAATCTCTTGTAAGTAACTAACTTCAATTTTTGTTTCTGGTACAATTATAAATTCTGTGTTAAACTCAGAATTTATTTCTTGAATTGTTTTTGTCACTTTTTCTTGTAATTTAACTTCAAATTTATTGGTGGATTTCTTCCACACAAAAGTATATTTATTAGCATTTGCTTCAATTTTGGTTCCATCTATAAATATATTTTTATATTCTATTTCTCCAAACTCTCCGAGTTTTATAACTAGTTGATTAAACAAATCATCTATAACATGGGCAAGCCGTTTAGTCCTAAATCTTGCAATTGTATTATGATCAGGGGCCTGACGGCCTTGAAGGATCCAGATGAAATTTATATCTCTTTTACAAGCCTGTTCAATTTTTCTGCTTGAGTAAATATCATTCATATACGCATAAACTAACACCTTAAAAAGAATCTGAGGTGGAACTGCTGAATTTCTACCTTTTGTAGAGTAAGCCTTTATTATTTAGAAAAAAAAGAGCTGTCTCAAAATAGAAATTACTTTCTATTTTGAGACAGCCCCATTTCTTTTTCTTTATATTTATTATTCTACAACAATATCCTCGAATCTTACAATTCCTAGAGGATTTAGCCTTGCACCTAGTACACCATCATTTGCAGCTACGGCTACTTGAGGATGATATAAAAAGATCCATGGGCTTTCCTGGACGATTTTCTTTTGAATATCTTCATACACTTTATTACGCTTAAGTGGATTTATTATTTCTTTAGCGCTGTTCATCATTTCTAATACGTCTTCATTGTTATAACCTGTAAAATCCGTATAATTTGTTTGATTAAAATTAGGTTGCAGAAAATTGTCAGGGTCGCCTGTATCTGCAATCCATCTACTTATAAATAAATCACTATTAGCTATGCTACCAAAATACTTGTCAGAGGGAACCTTTTCAATATTACATTCAATTCCTACTTTTTTTAAGTCTTCAAGGACATAGTGTGCAATTTTATTGAACACAGTATCTGGGCTTCCATCTCTTATTAATAATTTGAGTTTTAATGAAGAGCCTAATCTTTTTTTAGCTATTAAATCTTTCACCATATTGGGATTGTAATCAAGAGATGGTAAATATTTATTGTCTATTATGCTAGGTGGGAATGGACCCTTTGATTCTATAGCCATGCCGCCTAAAATTTCTTCGATAATTTTTTTTCTGTCAATAGCATGATTTAATGACCTTCTTATTTCTTCATCTTGAAGAAGTGGGGATTTACTTTTTAAATTAAAGCCAGCATAATAAGTTCCCATAACATCCTTTAATTTAATAGAGGCAGATTCACCACTTTTTATACTTTCCATAAGTGTTTTATTATCTATAGTGATAAAATTATAATCTTTACTTAAAAATTTTTCTGCTGCATTTACAGGATTAAACTCAATGTTGATTTTATCTGCGTATGGAGCACCACCAAAATAATCTTTAAAGGCTGTAAGAGTACAGCCATTAGATTTTATCTCATCTAAAATAAAGGGGCCACAACCTACAATTTTACCCTTTGAAATTTCTTCTTTTGCTAAAATAGAACAACAATATTGACCAAGATTCAATAAAAAGCCAGTGTAGGGAACTGTAAGTTTTAGAGAAACTCTATATTTATCTAAAATTTTTATTCCAATAACTTCTTTAGCACGCCCTTGTAAATATTCAGTAGCCCCCTCTAGGTTTTCAAGAAACCAGCTATTTGGTGATTTCAATGATGGGCTTAAAATTCTTTCATAGGAATATTTAATATCAGTGGCTGTTAGTTCACGCCCATTATGAAATTTTGCTCCTTTTCGTAGATTAAAAACCCAAGTTAGATGATCTTCTTCTACATACCAGCTTTTTGCTATACCTGGGGAAATTTCTCCTGTAGAACCAATAGCAAGTAATGCTGCGTGAGCATTTACAATTACTTGCCCGCTTTCTTGATCAATGGCCATTGCAGGATCAAATCCAAGGGGTACACCGTGTAAACAGGTTGTTAAAATGGATTCTGCTTTTGCAGTTGCAACAACTTCCCTTAGTAAATTGTCAGATATATATTTTAAATCCTCTGAAACCTCCCATAGGATATTAAGAGAAGTCTTTGTATATTGAGTATTTAGTGAAGCTGATTCCACAACTGATAATAATGTCTCAGAGGTGTGGCTCATTTCTTCTGTGGAACTAATAACATTTTCTAAATTTTCAGTTTGACTTGCTAGTGCCAGATTTATTTCTGCTGTTACATCAGTGCTGGTTTGTACTGCATTAATAATATTTTGGAAAACCAACATAGTAGTTTGAGCTATGTCACTTCCTTCTTTTACCTTGGCGGTTGTCTTATCCATTGCAGCAATTGTATGTGCTATACTAGTATTTATTTCATTTATTGTTTTAGAAATAAATCCAGCAGATTCTACACTTCGTTCTGCTAATTTTTTAACTTCTTGAGCGACTACGGTAAAACCTCTACCAGCTTCACCAGCTCTTGCTGCTTCAATAGAAGCATTTAAAGAGAGCAGATTTGTATGATTAGCGATATCCTTAATAACATCAAGCATTTCGTTAATATCTGCAGACTTTGTGTTAAGATCCATAACAACGGTCTTTGCATCATAAACAGAAGATTCTATTTCACTCATAGCCTTAATAGAATTATCTACAGCCATGCGTCCTTCCTCTGCTATTCCCATAGTTTGTTCTGCAATTTGCTTAGAATTCTCTGTACTTGCTAGCACTTCCTCAGCTAATGCAGAATAATTAGTGATTTCATTTATTAATTTATCAATGGAGGACATCTGTACTTCAACATACTGATTAATATTGTTGGTAATTCCAATTAGATTTTCTGTGGCAAAACCGGTTTCATCAATTTTGTTACTTAATTTAGTTACAATACATTTTTGATTGTGTTTTAAGACTGCAAGTTTATTTTGAAATGGTAGATGTTGTATTTTATCATTTGTTAAGTTGGTTTCTATAGGTGGTTTAGTAGCTTTTGATTTTAGTAATTTCCATTTTGGCATTCGTATCCCCCTAAGTGTAAAACATGATATTTTTATACATATACATATACATTATTAGACAAAAGAGTCAAAAGGTCAATATAATTATTGAATAATATATTGCATTATGTAACTAAAAGCACAATTTTAGAGGTTCTATTAAAATCCCGTGTTGCACCACTTGTAAAAAATCATCTCTAGAAATATAAGTTGCGCCTAAACTTTCCAAATGATTTGTATGAACTTGGCAGTCAATTACAAGAAAGCCCTTTTCCTCTAATACCTTGCTAAGAGTAATAAAGGCTGTCTTAGAGGCATTATTCATAGTTGAAAACATGGATTCACCAAAAAAACATTTTCCCAAACTTACGCCGTATAATCCCCCGACTAGTTTATTTTCATACCAGGCCTCTGCGGAGTGTGCTAGACCAAGCTCATGTAGCTTGCAATAGGCGTCAATCATTTCATTTGTAATCCATGTGCCCTCCTCTTTTCTCATATTAGAACAATTGGATATAACATCTCTAAAGCAGGTATCAAAGGAAACTCTATAGATATTCTTCTTAAGTGTTTTTTTCATAGAATGAGAAATTTTAATATCTTTTGGATAAAGTACAAATCTTGGATCCGGTGACCACCAAAGTATGGGCTCTTCCTCAGAAAACCATGGAAATATTCCATTAGAGTAGGCGAGGAGTAATCTCTGGGGAGATAGATCTCCATCTATAGCTAAAAGGCCATCCGCATCTGCAAGAGATGGGTCGGGGAATATTAAATCATTTGATAATCTATAAATAGGCATAATATACTCCTTTCAAGATATATAGCATGTTAATTCTTCTAAAAGTATAACATAATACCTGCTAAAATTAAGAATTTCATGTAATAATATTCATTTTTAAAACATAAATTTTATTAAAGGAAGGTGATGTTATGTTTTTTGATGAAGCAAGTTATAAAGAATATAAGCATGTTATTACAAAAGCTTACGAAATCCATGATGATGAGGCTCTTAAAAGATTAGAGTATGTGAAAAAAAATGTTCCTACAGTCATATATAATATGTTTTTATTAGAGACATTGCAATGGCAACTTTGTATTCTAAGTTCTAAAAGACTTGATTTTAAAGATAGTCATTTAGAGTTAATATGTAGAGTTTTATCGGAAAGCATAGGAAAACTTGAAAATGAAACTAAAGTAGGGCTTGCGGAAAATGCAGTTGACAATGCTTAAGCAGAGATAAATTATAAGTGAATTTAAAAAAAGCCGCCATAATTAAAACTTTTAATTATGGCGGTTTTTTGTGTTTGAATCCAATAGAAAAAGAATTGAAAAATCCATTGTGGTGCATGATAAAAAAGAGGAGTATTAAAAGCGATATTGAATAAGGTAAAATAGCTTTATAAAATAAAATCTTTAAAACTAATTTTAATCTGGAGAGGTGTTTAATTATGAAGAAATCTTATGAAGAAAGAATAAAAAATGTAAAACCCGTGGTTGTAGTGAGCAGATGCTTAGGATTTGAAGCTTGTAGATACAATGGTCAACTGGACGGTTGTAATTTAGTAGAAAACCTAAAGGGATTTGTTGATTTTATAACTGTATGCCCAGAGGTTCAAATAGGACTTGAAATACCTAGGGAAGCTATAAGGGTGGTTAAAGAAAATGAAGATGCGCCTGTGCACCTTATACAACATAATAGTGAAAGGGAATTAAGCAGTGAAATGAACAGATTTGGAGAAAAATTCCTTGAAGAATTAGCAAAGGTGGATGGTTTTATACTAAAAAGTAAATCTCCTTCTTGTGGCATAAAAGAGGTGAAAATTTATAAAGGCATAGAAAAAGGTTCTGCCTCCGTTAAAGGAAGTGGCTTATTTGGAACGCTTGTAATTGAAAAATTTCCTAATTTAGCAATTGAAGATGATGGACGTGTTAAAAATTATAATATAAGGCAACATTTTTTAACAAAATTATATATTGTTAAGAATTTTAGAGTGATAAAAGAGTCTATGCTAATTGAAGATTTAATGGAATTCCATGCTACTAACAAACTTCTGCTTATGTCCTATAATCAAAAATATTTAAAAGTACTGGGAAACATTTTAGGAAGACATGGTGAATTAAGTTTGCAGCAGGTTTACCATCAGTATGAAGAAAATCTTAGTTTAGTTCTAAATAAACTACCAAGGTATACTTCTAATATAAATGTACTAACAAGATCTATGGGATATTTCTCGGATAAATTAACGCATAGAGAAAAAGAATTTATTTTAGATACAATAGAACAATATAGACAAAGCAAAATACCCTTTAGTGTGCCTCTTTATGTTATAAAATCAAATGCCATACGTTTTGAAGAAAAAAATCTCATAAATCAAAGCTTTTTTCAGCCTTATCCATTAGAGTTAGACAATGTTACTGACTCTGGAAAAGGTTTAGATAAATAAGTAAAAAAAATGAATAATATCCCTCTATGTGGACATAATTCCAAATAAGGAGGGGTGATATGAAAAACAGAAAATTTTTATATATTATAATAACAACCCTAGCAATTGCTTTTGTTATTTCTAGCTACTCACTTAGTAAATATATTAGTAACAATAATTTGGTATTTCAAGCTTCTAGTAAAATCCCATATTTAAAACTTGCGAACAAAGGAAACAATGAGGATTTAATGCAAACATCATTTACTACTACTTTGCCTAAGGTAAATGAAGACACCAAATTTGTTTTTAAAATTAAATATAAAGATAGAGAAGTGCGAAATATGGTATTAGAAAAGCATTATAATGGCTCCACTTTATTAAATAGTAAAACACAATCAGAGCTTGAGGAATTGTTTAACAAACAAGGCTATACAATTTCTAGTATGAGTGAGGATGAAATAATTCTTGTTAATAATAGTGATAGGTACAGTTATAGTGCTAATAAATATTTTTTAGGCGTATATAATAACCTTGTAACAATTTATAAAACAGATAATAAGGGAGATATAACAGCTTATAAAATATTTAATTCCAATGTATATGCAGATGATGGCAAGCAAAGGAAATATGATTTTGACGCAAAAGACAGTGGAGAATTACAATATATAAAAACAGAGGATTTAAAGGAAAAAGATGGACTCGTAGATGATCTGATTCACGGTAGAAAATATAGCAAAGATAGTGATAGTAAGCAAGCTGTGGAAGTGGATGAAGAATATGAAAATGGTGAATTTAAAACTCCAGAAAAAGCTTTTGATTATGCTAGGGGTTTATTAAAATCTTAGAAATATCTACTTAATTATATTTTAAATAAAAAAGCATTTTAACCTTAAGAAGAAAATTCTTAAGGTTATTTTACTTATTTATAAACATTTCCTTTGTTAATTATTGAATTAATAGTTGTTAGGTGGTAAAGTATTATATAGTCGCTATTTTCTGAGGGGTATAATAACTTTTAATTTTTATATCTTAAAGGTAACGCTAGGAGGAATATTATGTACGAATATATAAAAGGAATTTTTATAGGTATTAATAAAGATTATATTGTAATAGATAATAATGGTATGGGGTACAAAATATATACCTCCGGAAGTACTATGGCAAAGATGCCCAAAACTGAGGAGCAGGTGTTAATATACATAAAGCAAATTGTTAGAGAAGATTTTATTGGATTATATGGATTTCTAACAAAGGATGAGATAGAGATGTTTAGTCTTGTAATTGGTGTAAATGGGGTTGGTGCAAAAGCTGGGTTATCACTACTTTCTATTTGTAGTGTACAAAGCCTAAGATATGCTATTGTATCTGGTGACGAAAAAACCTTGCAAAGAGCACCTGGAATAGGAAAGAAAATTGCCCAAAGAGTAATTCTTGAACTTAGAGAAAAAATTCATATGGAGCAGTCTGAAGTTAATAATTTATCACAGAACTCAGGTGGCGATTTAGTGGAGGATAGAAAACTTATGGAGGTATTAGGAGCTCTTATGTCACTTGGATATTCTGAAAAAGAGGCTGAGAAGGCATTAAAAGCTAGTGATAAGAAACTATCTCTTGAAAATATGATTAAAGATTGTTTGAAATACTTAATGAACTAAGATGGGAGTATACTATGGATGATATTGAGGAAAGAATTATTACTTCTTCTATCATTGAAGAAGATCTGGAGGCCGAGTATTCACTAAGACCACAAAGGCTTAGAGAGTATATTGGTCAACCCAAGATAAAAGAAAAACTAAATATATTCATTAAAGCAGCTCAAAGCAGAGAAGAAGCCCTGGATCATGTTCTTTTGTATGGCCCTCCTGGTCTTGGAAAGACAACCCTTGCTAATATTATTGCAAAGGAAATGAAGGGAAACTTAAAAGTAACCTCAGGACCTGCTATTGAAAGAGCCGGGGATTTAGCATCTATTTTAACCTCCCTTAGTGATTATGATGTACTTTTTATTGATGAAATACATAGGCTGAGTAGAAATGTAGAAGAAATATTATATCCTGCTATGGAGGATTATGCGCTAGATATTGTAATTGGAAAAGGAGCTTCAGCTAAATCTATACGACTGGATTTGCCAAAGTTTACACTAATTGGCGCAACTACTAGAATAGGGCTTTTAACTGCTCCTCTTCGTGATAGATTTGGTGTACTAAGTGCAATGGAATATTATACTGAGGATGAGTTAAAAGAAATAGTAGTTAGATCTTCTGCTATTTTAAACGTAGAAATAACGCAGGAAGCTGCTGTTGAAATTGCAAGACGTTCAAGGGGAACTCCTAGAATCGCTAACCGTCTACTTAAGAGGGTTCGCGACTATTGTGATGTTAGAGGCAATGGAATTATTGATTTGAAAATAGCTACTTTGGCGTCAGAACTTCTCGAAATAGATAGCGAGGGTTTTGATAGAATAGATATTAAAATGCTTACAGCTATTATCGATAATTTTAATGGCGGTCCAGTAGGCATAGAGACATTATCTTATTTTATAGGTGAAGAAATAGGAACACTTGAGGATGTCTACGAACCTTATTTAATTCAAAAGGGATTTATAATAAGAACTCCAAGGGGAAGAGTAGCTTCAGATAAAGCCTACGAACATTTAAATAGAACTAAGAAAAATTCAAAGCTGCATAAAAATCTTAAACAATTCACAATTTTTGATAATGACCATGAAATATAAACTATATTTGCATAAAGAGAGGATGTAATTTTTTTGAAAGTAAAAGATTTTAATTTTGACTTACCAAAGGAGCTTATAGCGCAACACCCACTCCAAAATAGAGATGAGTCAAGGCTTATGGTAGTTAATAAAACTAATGGTGAAGTGCATCATAAAGTATTCAAAGATATAATAGATTATTTAAACCCTGGAGATTGTTTAGTGCTTAATGACACTAGGGTTTTGCCAGCAAGATTGCTTGGTGTGAAAGAAGATACAGGCGGTAAAATGGAATTTCTTCTTCTTAAGAGAATAGATGCCAATCACTGGGAAACCTTAGTAAAACCTGGGAAAAAAGCAAGGATTGGAACTAGGTTTATTTTTGGTAATGGAGAGTTGAAGGCGAGGGTTATCAGTATTTCTGAGGGTGGTAGTAGAATAGTAGAATTTGAATTTGAAGGAATTTTTGAAGAGGTCTTAGATAAACTTGGAGAAATGCCTTTACCACCATATATAACTGAAAAGTTAGAAGAAAAAGAAAGATACCAAACTGTGTTTTCAAAAGAGGTAGGATCAGCAGCAGCACCTACTGCAGGGCTACATTTCACAGAGGAACTACTCTCCCTAATTAAAGCTAAGGGTGTTAAGATCGCATTTGTAACACTTCATATAGGATTAGGTACTTTTAGGCCTGTAAAAGCTGAAATAGTGGAAGAACATGAAATGCATTCGGAGTACTATGTGTTAAATAAACAAACAGCGGATGTAATTAATGTGACAAAAGAAAATGGCGGCAGAATAATTGCTGTAGGCACTACTTCTAATAGAACTTTAGAAAGTATAGCAAATGATCATGGTAGGGTAGAAGAAAAATCAGGTTGGACAGATATATTTATCTATCCAGGCTATAAATTCAAAATTGTTGATGCACTAATAACCAATTTTCATTTACCCGAATCTACACTAATAATGCTAGTTAGCGCTTTTGCAGGCCGAAATTTAGTTATGAGTGCTTATGAGACAGCGGTAAAAGAACAATATAGATTCTTCAGTTTTGGAGATGCAATGTTTTTATATTAGTGAATAATTAAGAAAAAATTTTTAATTATTGTAAGGAAAGAAGGGTAAAAATGTATAAATTACTTAAGAAAAGTGGTAAAGTAAGACGTGGAGAGTTTACAACCCCACATGGCACTATTCAAACACCTGTTTTTATGAATGTAGGAACGCAAGGAGCTATTAAGGGTGCGGTTTCTAGCATGGATTTAAAAGAAATTAACTGTCAAGTTGAATTATCTAATACCTATCATTTGCATTTAAGACCAACAGATAAAGTTGTAAGGCAAATGGGTGGACTTCATAAATTTATGAATTGGGATAGACCTATTCTTACAGATTCAGGTGGATTTCAAGTGTTTTCTCTAGCAGCCATGAGAAAGATTAAAGAAGAAGGCGTTTACTTTAATTCACACATTGATGGAAAGAAAATTTTTATGGGTCCAGAAGAAAGTATGCAAATACAAAGCAATTTAGGCTCTACCATCGCCATGGCTTTTGATGAGTGTATACCTAACCCCTCTACCATAGAATACGTGGTGGATTCAGTAGCAAGAACTACAAGATGGCTTGAGAGATGTAAAATTGAAATGGATAGGCTGAATTCTCTGGAGAATACTATAAATAACAAACAAATGTTATTTGGAATAAATCAAGGGGGAACATATGCAGATATTAGAGTAGAACATGCTAAAGCTATTTCTAAAATGAACCTGGATGGCTACGCTATTGGAGGTCTTGCTGTGGGAGAGTCGCATGAAGACATGTACAGGATAATTGATGCAGTTGTCCCATATTTGCCTCAAGATAAGCCTATATATCTTATGGGAGTAGGGTATCCAAGCAATATTTTAGAAGCTGTATCAAGAGGAGTAGATTTTTTTGATTGCGTTTTGCCAGCAAGAAATGGAAGGCATGGTCATGTATTTACGGCTACTGGTAAGATAAATATAATGAATGCAAAATTTGAATTAGATGGTGGTCCCATAGATGAAGGTTGTCAATGTCCAGCATGTATGCACTATACAAGAGCTTATATAAGACATTTATTTAAGGCGAAAGAGATGCTGGCCATGAGGCTTTGTGTCCTTCATAATCTATATTTTTATAATAAACTAATGGAAGATATTAGATCTGCAATTGATAATGATTGTTTTGAAGAATTTAAAACTGAAAAATTAGCACAGTGGAATGAAAATCCATAATTAATTGCTATAACATGATTACCCTATAAAAATAATAATAAGTAAAGTTATTATTTATAGTAATTAATTCTTAAAAATTAAAGTTTACAGGGTGATTATTTTATTATAATTTAAAAAAATTATTGAAAGGAGGGGAATATAAATGAATCAAATAGTATCTTTATTACCTATAATATTAATGCTAGTAGTATTTTATTTAGTAGTATTTATACCAGAGAACAAAAGAAAGAAAAAATATGCCGCACTTTTAAATAATTTAAAAGTAAATGATGAAGTAATGACTAAAGGCGGTATAATTGGAAAAATCGTCAATATTCAAGAAGAGTTTGTTATATTAGAAAGTGGTCCAGATAGAACTAAAATTAAATTGGCAAGAACAGGAATAGGTTCAGTTAGAAATTCTAGTAGTTCTGAAGTGACACTAGAGAAAAAGTAAAGAATTAAGTAATAAAACCCCTTTTCTAAACATAATTAATAAAATAGATTTCAACTAATTTATTTTATTGAAATCCAAAAGAGGGGGGATATACATGGAAAACAAAGTAAAATATTCTTGTGCTGCAGAGGGTGTATTTAGAGCTGCAATTTTAACATTAATTGTATTGGTGATTTATTCTATAATAACAAGCTATTTACCAGCTAGCATGAAGATGACATCTGTTTTTTACATTATAATTACATTGGTTAGTGTGCTTTATGGAGCAATATATGCTGCAAAGAAAGCTGGAGAAAAAGGATGGCTTATGGGAATTATGGTGGCAGCTATTTATATGGTACTTTTATATCTAGTTAAAGTTGTTGGAGGTGGAAGCACTTCTATTGGTATAAGAGAAATAGTAAGAACAATCTTAGCACTAGGTATAGGTACACTTGCTGGAATGCTTGGAATAAATCTATAGAAATGCTTTATTTAGCCGAATTAGTATGATATAATCATACCGAAACTTTACGAATGGAGGAATTGAAATGAAACATATAAAAACTATAAATAAAACAAGCATCAAAGAAAGTTTAAAAAAACCAGGATGCAAGGAATGTGCTAATTCATGCCAATCAGCATGCAAAACTTCTTGTACAGTAGCTAACTTAGCTTGTGAGAACTAATATTACTAATGTGGCAGTAACACTTAGGGTTACTGCCTTAAATTTGTTAGGAGGAAAATAACTTGTCACTAATTCATAAATATATACAAGACAGCGAGTATTATGTAATTGATGTAAATTCCGGAGCACTACATGTAATTGATGAAATAGTTTATGATCTTTTGGGTGATAATGACCTTAAGGAAAAAAAAGAATTATTAGAAATTTTTAAAGATAAATATAGGGTGGAAGATATTGAAGAAGCCTATGGTGAAATAGAAAACTTAATCGATGAAGAATTGCTCTACACAAAAGATTTGTATAGGGGCATTGCTATGGAAAGTGGAAAGAAGGAGTCTTACATCAAGGCACTATGCCTAAATGTAATACATGATTGTAATTTAAGATGTAAATACTGTTTTGCTGATGAGGGCGAATATCATGGCGCTCGAAGTGTAATGTCTGCAGAAGTTGGAATGAAAGCAATAGATTTCGTTATAGAAAAATCCGGTCCAAGAAAAAATATCGAAGTGGATTTATTTGGTGGTGAGCCACTTATGGCTTTTGATACTATAAAAGAAATAGTAGAACATGCTAAAGTTCAAGAAAAACTTCATAATAAATCTATAAGATTTACTATGACAACCAATGCTACTTTACTCAATGACGAAATCATGAAATATATGGATGAAAATATGGGTAATATAGTACTTAGTATAGATGGTAGAAAATCTGTAAATGATAAAGTAAGAGTAAGGGCAGATGGAACGGGTTCTTACAATAGGATACTTCCTAACATAAAAAAAATGGTAGATATGAGGGATAAGTCAAAAGCTTATTATGTAAGAGGAACATTCACTAGAGAAAATACTGATTTTTTTGAGGACGTAAAACATATGGCAGATCTAGGTTTTAAAGAAATATCCATTGAACCTGTTGTGCTTCCTAAGGAACATGTTTTATCACTTAGAGAAGAGGATTTACCAGTTATTTTTGAGCAATATGATAAATTATACAAGGATATGCTCCAAAGGCATAAAGATGGAAATGAGTTTAAATTTTATCATTTCAATATAGACCTTAAAGGTGGACCTTGTGTTTATAAGAGAATATCAGGATGTGGAGCAGGGCATGAATACATAGCTGTTACTCCGGATGGAGAAATATATCCTTGTCATCAGTTTGTTGGAAATAAAGATTTTCTTATGGGAGATATATATAACGGAATTCAAAATGAAAAAATTCAATTAGATTTTAAAGAAGCACATATTTACAACAAACCTATTTGTAATGATTGTTGGGCCAAATTTTATTGTAGTGGGGGATGCCAAGCAAATAATTTTAATTTTAATGGAGATATGCATATTCCTTATGAAATTGGTTGCAAAATGCAAAAGAAAAGGATAGAATGTGCTATTGCATTAAAAGCAAAAACCATGGAAAAATAATGAATTTACCTAATATTGACTAATTTTGTTAATCATAATATAATTGTATTTGTGATTAAGCAACAGAGGGGGAAAAAGATGAAAAAGAAAAAAAGCATGTTTATGTTTTTGGCCAGTGTTTTAGTTGTTGGAATATTGGCATATTCAGGGTTTAAAGGAGTTACAATTGGAAGTTATAGGTTTAAACCCTTTACTGAGACAATAAATAAAGGATTAGACCTGCAAGGTGGGATTTCTGTCTTAGAAGAAGTTCAAGGTGGAAGCGTTGATTCAAAGACCTTAGACAGGGCAATTGAACTTATTTCAATGAGGGTAAACAAAATGGGAGTTAGTGAAACACTAGTTGCCAAAGAAGGTAATAACAGAATCCGAATTGAAATACCAGGTATGTTCGATTCAAAAGTAGTTCTTGATACTGTTGCAAAATCAGGGGAACTTACATTTGTAGGTCCGGATAAAGTTACAATTCTTACTGGTAAAGATGTAAAAGATGCATCCGCATACGTAGGTCAAGATAATAAATCTACTATAGGACTTGAACTTAATGAAGCAGGCAAGAAAAAATTTGCTGAAGCAACGCAAAAATTTTTAGGAAAGCCAATTACTATTTATATGGATGGTGAGGAGTTAACGAGTCCTACAGTTCAAGCAGTTATTACAGATGGTAAGGCTGTTATTACAGGAAGTAAAGATTTGGCAGAAGCTACAAGGCAAGCTCAAATTATTAAATCTGGAGCATTGCCAGTAACATTAAAAGCTATTTCTGTTAAAACAGTTGGAGCAACACTAGGCAAAAATGCATTGCCTTTAAGTATAAAAGCTGGAGCTATAGGAATATTATTTATATTGATATTTATGCTTTTATATTATAGAGCACCCGGAATTATCGCAGATATATCACTAGTATTATACGTTGTTTTGGTTCTTGGCGCATTCTCGGCAATTAATGCCACTTTGACACTAGCAGGTATAGCAGGATTCCTCCTTACAGTTGGTATGGCTGTTGATGCTAATGTTTTAATATTCGAAAGAATAAAAGAAGAGCTTAAAACAGGAAAATCAATAAAATCTTCTGTAGATGCAGGGTTTCATAGAGCATTGTCATCAATCCTAGATTCAAATATTACAACCGTAATTGCTGCATTAGTTCTTTATACCGTAGGTACAGGTGCAGTTAAAGGTTTTGCACTAACCCTAATGGTTGGTATATTTATAAGTGTATTTACAGCACTTACTAGCACTAAATTCTTATTAAAATTAGCTGTCCAAATGGGACTTTTAAGCAAGACATCTCATTTTGGCGTGAAAAGGGGGTAAGCATATGCTAAAGATAGTTGAAAAAACTAAATTATGGTTTGCTATGTCTCTATTCATAATTGTAATAGGAATGGGATTCATGGTAACAAAAGGGTTAAACTTAGGTATAGATTTTAAAGGTGGTACAATACTTAGTATAAAAATGAATCAAACATTTGTAAAAACAGATGTAGATAAAATAATAGATAAATATGTAAAAGGTTCTTATTTATCTAAAACCGCAGATGGCGGTAAAGATTTGGATATAACTATAAAAAGTGATGCTCTTTCTGCCGAAGAAACTGCAACTATGGTAAAAGAAATTAAGACACAGTTTAAATCTAGTGAATTAATGTCACAAGATACAATTGGTGCATCTATTGGTAGCGAGTTAAAGTCAAAAGCAGTAACTGGCTTAATCATTGCAGTAATTTGTATGTTAGGGTATATTGCCATAAGATTTGAGTTTAAATTTGGAATTGCAGCAATAACTGCATTATTACATGATGTCTTAATAACTCTTGGAGTATATGCAGTATTCCAAATACCAGTAAATGCAACCTTTATAGCGGCGATTCTCACTATAATTGGTTACTCTATTAATGATACTATTGTTGTATTTGATAGAATAAGAGAAAATCAAAAGGGTATGAGAAAAGCATCATTAGATGAGATTACTAATACCAGTGTTACACAAACTATGGCAAGATCAATAAATACAGTTGCTACAACATTATTTACTATAGTTGCAGTATATGTATTTGTACCATCTATTAGAGAACTTAGTTTCCCATTAATAATTGGTATATTGATTGGATGTTATTCTTCAATTTTTATAGCGAGCCCAGTCTGGGTATTGCTTAAAAAACGAGCAATCAAGTCAAAAGCAAGAGCGTAAAGTCAAATACAAAAGTTAAAGTTTGGCTCAAATAGTTAAAAATTAAAGACGAAGAAGTATGATGTATTAATTACTTCTTTGTCTTTTTTAATTTTATTTAATAGAAGATTTTTGATTTCTAGGTTTTCTATTAACTTTGAGGAGTTTTTATGGTGGATTATCTTAAAAGCATGCAAAAGAATAATACTGACTTTATAGATTACAATATGTATAATCCATTTTTATTAAAAGGAATGGGGGATGCATTATATAGAATTGTCAAAGCTATAAATGAGAGAGAAAAAATTGTCCTTTACGGGTTTTATGATGTAGATAGTATTACTGCAATTTCCTTACTAATGTTGGTTCTTAAGTTTCTAAATGCTGATGTTGAGTATTTTATTCCAAGTAAGCCCAGTGAGAACCATGATTTATTAGAAAGTGATATTACTAACCATATAAAATATTTAGGGCCAGCACTTATAATAACCTTGGGTTGTGGTATCAATTCTTTCAGTGAAATAGAACTATGTAAAAAAATGGGGATAGACGTTATAATTACAGATTTTCATGAGCCTCTTAATAACCCTCCAGATGCTATCGTTGTCAATCCAAAACAAAAGGGATGTTGTTATCCTTTCAAGGGGCTATGTGCATCAGGAGTAGCGTTTAAGACTGTACAAGCAATATCATCTTATTACAAGATGAAATCAATAAACAAATATATGGATTTGGTTATGATAGGTACTATTTCTAGTAAAACAAAGCTAGAGAGTGAAAATAGAATATTTGCTGAGGAGGGTATGAAAAAATTAAAAAGCACAAATAATTATGGTATTTGTGCACTATTAAAAACTCATAACATTGTAAATATTAATGAAGATACAGTATCAAAATTAGCATTGACAGTAATGCCCACCATTAACCCAGTTGGAAGAATGGATAATGCTAAAATTGTGGTTGAGCTATTTATTACCTCAGATAGCAATAGAGCATTGCAGATATCCAAGTACTTAGATAAAGAATTAAAAAATAGTTTCATACATAGGTAGGGTGATACGTAATCTTTGTGTTGCATAAATAACTCATTATAATATATAATGAGTAATATTTACAAAAAAATATCAAATGCAAATGCATTTGTATATTTTAATTTTATTTTCAGGGGGGAATTATCATGGATTTAAAAAAAAATATTAGAATAATAGAAGATTTTCCGAAAAAAGGTATTAGCTTTAAGGACATAACTACTTTATTAGAAGACCATACTGCCCTTAAGTATACTATAGATGAAATGGTAACATATTTAGCAGATAAAAAAATAGATGTTATAGTAGGACCAGAAGCAAGGGGATTTTTATTTGGTGTTCCAGTAGCCTATGCCTTGGGGGCAGGTTTTGTACCTGTAAGAAAACCCGGTAAATTACCTTATGACACCATGGAAATTGAGTATGACTTAGAATATGGCTCAGATAAACTTGAAATTCATAAAGATGCCATAAAACCTGGACAAAAGGTAGCTATAGTAGATGATTTACTTGCTACTGGAGGAACAGTTGCGGCAGTAACAAAACTTATTGAGCAAATGGGTGGAGAGGTTGTTTGTTTAAATTTTGTAATTGAATTGACAGAGCTTAATGGAAAAGGAAAATTAAAAGGTTATGATATAATGTCTCTTGTAAAATACGATATTTAATTCTCATTTATGTTTATGTAGAAAATTATAAGATTCAAATTGCATAATTCTACATAATGCTATATAATATTAGTAAAAAGTATTGGCTGGTTAATAAAACCAGCCTTTGATTTTAGGAGTGTATAAGCATGTTGGAAAAATTGTTATATAAGATTGAAAATAATTGTAATATTCTAGATAAAGATCTTATTGTTAAGGCCTTTAATTTTTCTTATGCTGCACATAAAGAGCAAAAGAGGGAATCGGGAGAGCCTTATATTGTGCACCCTGTAGAAGTTGCCTGTATATTGGCGGAAATGGGGCTTGATACTAGCACAATTGTTGCTGGCTTGCTTCATGATGTAATTGAAGACACCGTATATAGTTATGAAGATATAAGTAGAGAATTTAATATAGAGGTAGCAGATTTAGTTGAGGGCGTAACAAAGCTTGGACTTATAAAATACAAGACTAAAGAAGAAGAACAAGCTGATAATATTCGTAAGATGTTACTGGCTATGGCAAAGGATATTAGAGTTATCCTTATTAAACTTGCGGATAGACTTCATAATATGCGTACGCTAAAATATATGCCTGTTGCAAAGCAAAAACAAAAGGCGAAAGAAACACTTGATATTTATGCTCCTCTAGCCCACAGACTTGGTATGTCTAAAATTAAATGGGAGCTGGAGGACTTATCGCTTAGATATCTAAACCCAAATGAATATTATAATTTAGTACGGAAAATCGCAGAAAAAAGAGTTGAACGAGAAGAAAATATCAGTAATATAATAACAGAATTAAAATTTAACTTAAATATTGTAGGAATAGATGCAGATATTGATGGAAGGCCAAAACATTTTTATAGCATTTATAGAAAAATGGTGGCCAAAAACAAAACTATAGATCAAGTCTTTGATTTGACTGCAGTTCGAATTTTAGTTAATGATATTGGAAATTGTTACGCAGCACTTGGCATAGTTCATACGGTTTATAAACCAATTCCGGGCAGATTTAAAGATTATATTGCCATGCCAAAACCCAATATGTATCAATCCTTGCATTCAACAGTAATTGGACCTCAAGGAAAACCATTTGAAATTCAGATTAGGACCTATGAGATGCATAAAACCGCCGAATATGGAATAGCAGCTCATTGGAAATATAAAGAAGGTATTGATGGCAGTGACGATGATGATATTGATAGTGCTAGTGATAGTGCTAATGAGGGACAAAAATTCGACTCTAAATTGTCTTGGTTAAAGGATATCCTTGAATGGCAAGGGGAAACCTTTGACGCAGAAGAGTTTATGGAAGGGTTTAAAATTGATTTGTTTTCAGATGAGGTCTTTGTATTCACACCAAAGGGAGAGGTTATTAATTTACCTCTTGATGCAACACCGATTGATTTTGCATACACAATTCATACGGATATAGGCCATAGGTGTATGGGCGCAAAGGTAAACGGGAGAATGGTGCCCTTGGAATATCACCTAAAAACAGGAGAAATAGTTGAAATTGTTACCTCACCTGTACCTAAGGGACCCAATATTGATTGGCTTAATATCACAAAAAGTAATCATTCTAAAAGCAAAATTAAAGCATGGTTTAAAAAAGCTAAAAGAGAAGAGAGTATTGAAAAAGGTAAAGAAGTATTAGAAAGAGAATCAAAAAGGCAAGGACATAATTTTGGAGAAATTGCCAAGGGTGAGGCTATTGAAAAAATATATAGGAAATATAATTTTAAAACTTTAGATGATTTATTTGCTTATGTTGGAGTAGGGGATATTATGCCTTCAACTGTAGTCAATAGATTGAGAGAGGTTTTTGAAAATAAAAATAAAACAGAAAATCTGACAATAGAGGATATTGAGCAAAAGATAACTAAAACTGCATCTAAAGAAGATAAAAAGAAAATGGATTTTTCTGGGCTGATAGTCAAAGGTGAGGGGAATGTACTTGTAAGATTTGCCAAGTGTTGTAATCCAGTTCCAGGAGATGCCATAATAGGCTATATAACTAAGGGGCGTGGAGTTTCCGTTCACCGAAAGGACTGTAAAAATGTTGAAGCCTTAATGAAAAATGAAATTAATAAAGTAGTAGAGGTAAGTTGGGGTGCTTCCGAGGGAAAAGGTTATATTACTGAGATTGAAATTAAAGCAGATGATAGGTATGGGTTATTATCAGACATAATGGAAGTAATAACTGTAACAAAAACTCAGTTATACTCAATAAATGCAAAAACATTAAAAAATAATGTGGCTTTAATAAGCATAAAGTTAAGAGTTTCTGATACTGAGCATTTGAAAGAACTACAAAAGAAGATTACTAAATTATCTGGTGTAATAGAAGTGTACAGAATAAAAAACTAAGGGATATTTTTTTATTTAGGAGATGGATATTTGTGAGAGCAGTAGTACAAAGAGTAAAGTCATCAAAGGTTGAAGTAAATGGTGAAATAATTGGTGAAATTGGGTTTGGATTAAATGTGCTCCTAGGAATTTGCCAAGATGATGGTGAGGAAGATATAAAATTCCTTGTGGAGAAGATATTAAATCTTAGGATTTTTGAAGAAGACGAAAAAATGACAAAATCACTTATAGACGTAGGCGGAGAACTGCTTGTAATTTCGCAATTTACACTATACGGAGATTGTAGAAAGGGCAGGAGACCAAACTTTATGAGAGCCCTTGGTGGAGACGCGGCCAGAATATTATATTTGGAATTTGTTAAACAATGCAAGGAAATATTAGGTGAAGTTAAAACTGGAGATTTTGGTGCAGACATGCAAGTTTTCATACAAAATGATGGACCTGTAACCTTGATTTTAGAGAGTAAAAAGGATTTTTAGGAGGAGTAAAATGGAAATTAGAACGCTTGTTACGGGGATTTATGGATCAAATTGTTATATAGTGATGGATGAGACTACAAAAGAAGCTGTAGTGTTAGACCCAGGTGGAGATGTGGATAATATTGCTGCTGCTATAGAGTCTATGGGTGCAAAAGTTATATATATACTTTTAACTCATGGGCATCTAGATCATACTACTGGGGTGGCTGGATTAAAAGCCATTACAAACGCAACGGTTTGTATGAGCAAAGCAGATGATGATTTAATAACAAAGGGAGAGTATTTATTTGGTCCTCTTATTGAAGGTGGTGCTGATAAATTACTAAATCAATTTGATGTAATAAGAATTTCTAACTTAGAGTTTACTTGCTTAGATACACCAGGTCATACGCCTGGAGGCATGTGCTTTAAGGTTGAAAACTGCGTCTTCACAGGAGATACTCTTTTTGCAGGTTCCATCGGAAGAACGGATTTTACAGGTGGAGATTTTAATACTATAATTATGAGTATTAAATTAAAGCTTTTATCTCTTCCAGGAGATACTATTGTGTATCCCGGTCATGGAACTAGTAGTACAATAAATAATGAAAAATCAGGAAATCCTTTTTTACAGAGTTAAATAGTCTAATATAAGGATAGAGATTTTGTAAACTATGGTTAGTAAGGAGTTAAAATGATTAAGGTAAAATTAAACAATGCAGAATTTAATTATGACGTATATCAAATGATAAATTTATTTTTTTTATTCCCAGATATTAAATTTGTACAAGAAAATTATGATTTTAATATTGAGGTAAGTGAAGATGTAGTAGAGATTCAAAAGGATAATGAAATTTTCCAATATAAAGTTGATAATACCTATAAACTTAAGGACGAGGTAAAAAAAGCTGTTTTTTTATATTTTTCAAAGAGTACAGAAAATCAACTTCCTTGGGGTACCTTAATAGGAATTAGACCATCTAAAAAAGCCCTTGAACTATTACAAGAAGGCTGGTCTGAAGAAGCTATCATTGCTCAGTTTAAAGAAAAACATGTTGCTAGAGAAGATAAAGCACAACTTTGCATTGATGTGGCAAAATTCGAGAAAAATATTGTTAATAACCACAAGAATAATATAAGTGTTTATATTGGAATGCCATTTTGTCCTACTCGGTGTCTATATTGCTCTTTTGCAGCAAGTCCTATAGAAAAGTGTAAGGACATTGTGCAGCCTTATCTTGAAGCGCTATCTCATGAAATCAAAGAGATAAGTAATTATATTAAAGAAAAGAAACTTAATATAGAATGTGTATATTTTGGAGGTGGTACCCCCACTTCTGTAAATGATGAGCAATTTGAATTTATAATGAAGTGTATTTATGAAGCTTTTACGCAGCATAATAATGTACGTGAATTCACAGTAGAATGTGGTAGACCGGACAGTATAAATATTAATAAGCTAACTACTATGAAAAAGTATGGAGTACATAGAATAAGCATTAATCCTCAGACAATGAATGACGATACCTTGAAATTAATTGGTAGAAACCATTCCGTAGATAGCGTTATCGAAAAATTCGATATGGCAAGGAAGTTAGGTTTTGATAATATAAATATGGATTTAATAGTAGGTCTTCCAGGGGAAAAGATTTCACATCTAATAAAAACCTGCCATGAAATATTTAAAATTAAACCTGACAGTATTACAATTCATGGCCTGTCAATAAAAAGAGCTTCAAAACTCCATGAAAAGATGCTTAATAATTATAGGTTTGAAATTCCTGATCAGGAAGAGATAAATCAAATGTATGAGCAAACGGTGGAATTATCTAAAAAGCTTAATATGCAGCCCTATTATATGTATAGGCAAAAAAATATGGTGGGTAATATGGAAAATGTAGGGTATAAAATACCCGGTAAAGAGGGAATATATAATATCCAAATGATTGAGGAAAAACAGACAATTATTGCACTTGGTGCAGATGCAGTTTGCAAAGTTGTTTTTTTAGAGGAAAACAGGCATGAAAGATTTGCAAATACTAAGGATGTTAAAGAGTATATAAAAAGAATAGATGAGATGATCCAAAAGAAAATTGCATTGCTAGATACATTATATAGTTGAAGATGATTTAGCTTAAACCCTTCAACTAAATAAAGGGAGGCATAAAATGGATATTCAAGCACCTAAGGGTACTAAAGATATATTACCTGATAATATTTATAAATGGCAGTATGTAGAAAATTTATTTAGAAAATTATGCAGCGTGTATGGTTGCCGTGAGATTAGAACACCTATGTTTGAGAATACTGAATTATTTAAAAGAGGCGTTGGAGAAACTACAGATGTAGTCCAAAAAGAAATGTACACGTTTGAAGATAAAGGTGGCAGAAGTATTACATTAAAACCAGAGGGAACAGCTCCTGCTGTAAGAGCATTTATAGAAAATGGTCTATTCAATGAGGTGCAACCTACAAAGTTATATTATTTTACTCCTTGTTTTAGATATGAAAAGATGCAAAAGGGAAGATTTAGAGAGCATCATCAGTTTGGGGTTGAAGTTTGTGGATCTAAAGAAGCTTCCATTGATGCTGAAGTGATTAGCCTTGTTATGAGAGTATATAAAGAGCTTGGAATAAAAGGTGTCCAATTAAAAATCAACAGTATGGGATGTCCTAATTGCAGAAAAAAATATAATGAAGCATTAAAGAATTTTTTAGAAAATAAATATGAAGTACTTTGTGAAACTTGCAAAAGCAGATTTGAAAAAAATCCACTAAGGATTTTAGATTGTAAAGTTAGCAGTTGCAAAGGAATAGTTAGTGGTGCCCCTATTATTTCAGATTACATTTGTCTGGAATGTTCTGACCACTTTGAAAGTTTAAAAAATTATCTCGCCGTTATGGATATTCCTTTTGAGGTGGATCCACTTATTGTAAGGGGTCTTGATTATTACACCAAAACCGTATTTGAAGTGCTTGACAGAAATGGTCTTGCACTCTGTGGTGGGGGAAGATATGATAATTTAATTAAACAAATAGGTGGCCTTGATGTTCCAGCTATGGGTTTTGGTATGGGAATTGAAAGACTGCTAATGGCTCTAGAAGAAAATAATATACAACTTCCCAGTGAAAAGTACATGGAGCTTTATATTGGATCAATGAATAGTGAAGCTAAATATCAAGCAATTAAGATTGTGAACTGCCTTAGAGAAAAAGGAATTAAATGTGAATGTGATCATATGGAGAAAAGCGTAAAGGCCCAAATGAAATATGCAAATAAGATTGAAGCCTCCTATACAATTATTTTAGGTGAGGATGAAATAAAAACAGGCATTTCTAAAATAAAAAGAATGTCAGATGGTCAGCAGTTTGAAGTTAAATTAGAAAATTTACAAGAAATTATTAATATAATAAAAGCATAAATACTAAAGGATATATGCTTTTATTCAAGAGAGGAAGGGAACAAAAATGGCAGAAGCGTTAAATGGTTTAAAGAGAACCAATATGTGTGGTGATCTTCGAGAATCACATGTATCAAATAAAGTAACAGTAATGGGATGGGTTCAAACAAAACGAAACCTAGGAGGGCTTGTTTTTGTGGACTTAAGAGATAGAACGGGCCTACTGCAGGTAGTATTTGGAGAAGAAATAAACAAAGAGGCTTTTGAAAAGGCTGATTTAGTAAAACCAGAGTACTGCATTGCTGTAACTGGTGAAATCATTAAAAGACAATCTCCTAATAGCAATATGCCAACAGGACTTGTAGAGCTTAAAGGTGAAAGTATAAAGATATTGTCTGAATCAGAAACTCCACCTATATATATAAAAGAAGATTTAGATGCCGCAGAGAGTATACGTCTAAAATATAGATATTTAGATTTAAGAAGACCAGATATGCAAAAAATTCTTATGACGCGCCATAAAACAGCTAAGGTAATTCGTGACTTTTTAGATGAAAATGGTTTTCTAGAAATAGAAACTCCTATGCTTACAAAAAGTACTCCAGAAGGAGCTAGGGATTATTTAGTTCCAAGTAGAAATTATCCTGGAAACTTTTACGCACTTCCACAATCACCACAACTGTTTAAACAATTGCTAATGGTGTCTGGATATGATAAGTACTTCCAAATTGCAAGATGTTTTAGAGATGAAGATTTAAGAGCAAATAGACAACCTGAATTTACGCAAGTAGATATAGAGATGTCCTTTGTTGAGCAAGATGATGTTATAGCTGTAAATGAAGCACTAATTAAAAAAGTATTTAAAGAAGTAGTAAATGAAGACGTCGTGCTTCCTATAAAGAGAATAACCTATAAAGAGGCTATGGATAAATATGGTTCAGATAAACCAGATTTAAGATTTGGAATGGAAATAGTTGATATTAGTGAAGAGGCAAGGGATTGCGAATTTGTAGTATTTAAAAATGCACTGGAGATTGGTGGCTCAGTAAGAGCTATAAAAGTTACTGCCTCTGCTGATATGGGCAGAAAAAAATTAGATAAATTAGGCGAGTTTGTTAAAACTTACAAAGCTAAGGGCCTTGCTTATATTGCGTGTAAAGAGGATGAGATTAAATCCCCTATAGCTAAGTTCCTAAATGATGATCAAATGCAAGCAATATTAGATAAAGTAGAAGCAAAGACCGGAGATTTAGTACTTATTGTTGCTGATAAAGATAGCATAGTTCTGCAAACACTAGGTGCTTTAAGATTACAATTAGCTAAAGAGCTAGAAATCTTAAAAGATAGTAAAGAATTTAATTTCGTATGGGTTACAGAATTCCCACTGGTAGATTATAACGAAGAAGAAAATAGATATGTAGCGGCTCATCATCCGTTTACAATGCCAATGGATGAAGACTTACAGTATTTAGAGTCAGAGCCAGGTAGAGTTCGTGCTAAAGCTTATGACATGGTGCTAAATGGTGAAGAATTAGGTGGAGGAAGTATAAGAATACATGATTCTAAACTACAAGAAACTA
>CAYXOL010000068.1:0-25636 GCA_964467165.1 uncultured Clostridium sp. | reverse complement strand
ATCAATAACCGCTCGGGTTGCTCCTCAGCATTGCCCTATCCTGTTATTAAGCATGCATATTATTGACTAAAAGTGGGAATAATATACCATATAAGGATGACAAATCAAAAGCGTTTGTCGACTTTAATTTACATTTTTTAACAAACTAAATAAATCGATTTTTTGCCAAGAGAAAGAGAATACACAAAATTATTTACACGGCCTTATAAGGACATTTAACTATTTTTCACTTTTTAAAATTTCGAATACATTCAAGAAAGTACGTATGCTTTTTCCAAAAAAAAGTCATACGTACTTTTTTTATTGGTTTCATTTTCAAGAAATATATACTATATGAGGCTTAGTAAACGTACAGTACTTGCAACTATAAAGCAAATAACAATACCTGTGATAGTGGGAATAAGGAATGAAATAAGAGTCCACTTTATGCTTTGAGTTTCTTTTTTTATAGTTAAGCATGTGGTAGCACAAGGCCAATGCATAAGTGAAAACAACATGACACATATAGCGGTTAGCCATGTCCAGCCATTTGAAATTAGAAGATCTTTTAACTTACCTAAACTATCAAGCTCTAAAATGCTACCTGTAGACATATAGCTCATTATTATTATAGGCACAACAATTTCATTGGCAGGGAAACCTAAAATAAATGCCATTAAAATATAACCATCCAGGCCAATAAGTCTCGCAAAGGGATCAAAGAAATTAGCACAATAAGTTAGAATACTTGTATTGCCTATATGAATATTAGCCATTGTCCATATAATAACACCTGCTGGTGCGGCTACTACAACAGCGCGACCAAGTACAAATAGAGTCCTATCAAATATAGATCTTACAATAACTTTACCTACCAGTGGTTTTCTGTAAGGTGGTAGCTCTAAAGTGAAATTTGAGGGAATACCTTTCAATATTGTCTTTGATAAAATTTTAGATATTGTTAATGTCATTACAACCCCTAGAACAATTACACTGGTGAGAATTAGTGTAGATATTACAGACTGAAAAGGGCCTACTATAATTCCAGCAAAGAACATTGTGATAATTGCTATAAGAGTAGGGAATCTTCCATTGCAAGGTACAAAGTTATTGGTGATAATTGCAATTAACCTCTCCCTTGGCGAATCAATTATTCTACAGCCTATTATACCAGCAGCATTGCAACCAAATCCCATGCACATTGTTAATGCCTGTTTTCCACAAGCGCAGGCTTTCTTGAAATAATTATCAAGGTTAAAAGCTACTCTAGGTAGGTAACCTAAGTCCTCAAGCAATGTGAATAGAGGGAAGAATATAGCCATTGGAGGTAGCATAACAGATACTACCCAGGCAAGAGTTCGATACATCCCTAAAACCAACAATCCATGGACCCAGCTGGGGGTACCGAGCCAAGTAAAAAAATCTGTAAGTCTATCTTCAAACCAAAACAGACCACTGGCAATTATTTTAGAAGGAATGTTAGCACCAGTTATTGTTAGCCAAAAAACTACACTTAAGAGAAGAATCATAATTGGAATACCAAATTTCTTAGAGGTGAGATATTTATCTATTTTTCTATCAATATTATTATAGTTCTTATTTTCAATAGAAACTACGGTATTACTTATGTTTTCAGCAGTCCGAACTAACTGTGAAACAATTTTATCACGGAATGTATCAGAATCAATGCCCTGTGAATCAAGTAAAGTTCTTACTTTGCAAACCTGATTCATAATTTCATCTTCCCGCGTTAAGTTGAAATTAAGATACTTGTTAATAGAAGACATAAGTGTTGTATCCCCATCTATAAGTTTTAGTGCCACCCATCTAGGATTAAGTTTATTTTGGAGTTGTGATTTGATTGCATTTTCAATTTTAGATATGGCATTTTCTATCAACTCTTCATATACAATATTTATAATACTAGCAGGGTTTTTACTAGATGCAACGTCTAGAACTGCATTCATTAATTCATTTAAGCTCTTCGCCTTAACAGCACTTGTTCCTACTACAGGAACTCCAAGTAGTTTTGAGAGTTCCTGTAAATTTATTGATATTCCTTTTCTTTTCGCTTCATCCATTAGGTTAACACATACAACAACTTTGGAAGTAATCTCAAGGGTTTGTAGAACAAGGTTTAGGTTTCTTTCCAAACAGGTGGCATCTACTACAACTACCGTTGTATCTGGATTGCCAAAACATATAAAATCTCTAGCAACCTCTTCGTCAACGGAATTTGACATTAATGAATAGGTACCTGGAATATCTACTAAAATAAAATTGGTGTTTTTGTAAGAATAACTTCCCTGGGCATTTGCTACAGTCTTACCTGGCCAGTTACCAGTGTGTTGATTTAAACCAGTTAAATTATTGAAAACAGTGCTCTTTCCAACATTAGGATTGCCACCTAAGGCTATTATTTTATCATTTGGGGTTATTCTATTAATTTGGAGCTCTTTTTCTAGCACGCATGCTCCAGTTGAAGCATTGCTTAGACCCATAAACATAACCTCCTAAAAAAATGCTGCACATAGATATATTTTATAAATAGATTCATTTAATAAATAGTGTCATGAATACTAGCCTAAAGTACCTCTACTAATATCATGGAGGCGACTTCACTACGAAGAGCAATTACTGCACCTCGAATAAGATAAGCGACAGGATCGCCAGATGGGCTTTTTTGCAAAGATTCTACAACTGTATCGTGGATTAAACCTAGGTCCAGTAATCGTCTTTTTAATGAACCGTCTGAAATGAGTTTTTTTACTTTGCAACTTTTGCCAAGTGGTAAGGAACTAAGTGTTGTGTAATAAGTATTCATTGGAAATAAACCTCCTTATAATTTAAAAAAAATTTTATTATCGCACATTTTAAATTATATTAATAAAACTTGCTTTAGAGAAAAAAAATTTCCCTACCCTAAAATATGATAAATACTTTTTAAGTGTTACTAATATATATATAAATAATATGAAATATAATAAAAACATGGTGGTGATTAAATGGATGATAGATTTCATACTGTTCGTGGATATGAATTGCAAAGATTCAATAAAAATTTACTTACCCCTGCATTAGAAGATTACCTTGAGATGATATATAGGAATAGTCTAAATGAGGATTATATTCGAATAAATGTACTTGCACAAATGTTAAACGTTAAGGATTCTTCAGCTTCGAAGATGGCGAAAAAACTTGGAGAGCTGGGCCTTATAAATTATAAAAAATATGGAATTGTGACTTTAACTGATGAAGGTGAAAAATTAGGGAAGGTTCTCTTAAACAGACATAATATAATAGAAAACTTTTTATATTTTATAGGAGGCAGGGAGGATGCCTTAATTGAGGCAGAGTTGATAGAGCATATTATTACTGGTGATACGGTGAAAAATATGCAAATTTTATTTGAATTTTTTAAAAGTGACAAAGAGATATTAAAAAAATATACAGATTATAAAAACAATTTGGTGAATGATGCTAGGATAAGAAATTTATAGTAGAATAATATTAATAACCTTTCTATAGGTTCATGGTAAAATAGAAACATCAACAAAGAATTTAAATTTATAGTTATAAAATCAAATTGAAAGTGATATACTGAAAATAATATTTTAAATAAAAAGTAATTCATTATTAATAGGTAGTTTGCATAAGGGAATATTGGAGGATATACCAAATGGATAGTAATTTTTACAAACAAATGATACAGGTGTCGCCAACAGGATATGCATATAATAAGATTACTTGTAACGAAGATGGCATTCCTTGTGATTTTGAATTTATTGAAATCAATGCTTCTTTCGAAAAATTTACAGGTCTTAGGGCTGAAAATATTTTGGGGCGAAGGGCTTTGGAAGTTATTCCAGGGATCAAAACTTCTGAATTTGATTGGATTAAGTTTTGTGGTGAGGTTGCTCTAATTGGTTTGGAAAAGGAATTTGAACAGTTCTCAGAGTATCATAAATGTTGGTTTAAAGGAAAGGTTTGCTCTCCACAAAAGCACTATTTTGTAATATGCTTAATGGATATGTTCACGAAAAAAGAATACTCTAGTTATATTGATACAGAAAATGATATAACTAACCTAAAAGTGATTGAAGAAGCATTGAGAGAAAGTGAGAGGAAATACCGATTGCTAGCAGAGTTTGCAACTGATGTGATTTGGATTTTGAATTTGCAAACAAATAGGTTTACTTATATAAGTCCTTCAGTTTTTTATTTAAGAGGATTTACGGTGGAAGAAGCAATGAATGAAAAATTAGAAGAGACAATGACGCTAGAGTCATTAATGCTTGTTATGAATGATATAGCAGAAAATATAAATGATTTTAAGGAAAAACCGGAAACTCCTATGGTTTACACTAATGAAATCCAGCAACACTGCAAAAATGGAGAGAGTATTTGGATTGAATTATCAACACAATATCGATATAATCTTATTGGAGAAATAGAGATTATAGGCATAAGTCGAAGTATTGAAGAAAGAAAACAAGCTGAAAATGATATTACAGAAGCTAAAAAAAATGCAGGGGCATCAAATAGAGTGAAAAGCCAATTTCTTGCGAATATGTCACACGAAATAAGAACACCTATGAATGCAATCATTGGATTTACTAGAATTATGAGTAAGACAGACATGACACTAATACAAGAGAATTATATAAGTAAGGTAGCCTCTTCAGCGAAAGATCTGCTTAGCGTTATTGATAATATTTTAGATTTTTCAAAGATAAATGCTGGAAAACTTGAAATGGAAGCAGTAGATTTTTGCCTGGAGGATGTAATAAGTCATGTACTCAGTAGTATCTCTGTGAAAGCTGCTGAGAAAAATATTGAATTGCTGCATAAAACGGCTGAGGATGTTCCGGTTGAACTCGTTGGTGATCCCATGAAACTGGGGCAGGTACTTCTTAACCTTGCAAATAATGCAGTTAAATTTACTGAATCGGGAAAAATTCTAATTGAAGTAGAATTAGTGAATAAGGACTCTAAGTGTTGCAGAATTAAATTTACAGTGGTTGATACGGGAACCGGTATTACTAAAGATCACATGAGCAAATTATTCACTGCATTTTCACAAGTGGATTCCTCTGTAACTAGAAAATTTGGAGGAATTGGACTAGGACTTGCGATTTCAAAGCAGCTTGTGGAAATGATGAATGGAGAAATATTCGTAGAGAGTGAATTTGGAGTTGGCAGTTCATTTGTTTTTGTTGCCGATTTTTCAAGGCAACTTCAGGGAAAAAATAATATCCCAATAAAAAGAGGTGAAAAACCTGGGAACTTAAAAATTTTTATGGTTGATGATTCAGATTTGAGTGCAGGAATTAATGGTATAAAAGTTCTGCTAGTGGAAGATTCAATTTTAAACCAAGAAATAGCTAGAGAATTATTAACTAATGCAGGGGCATCTGTTGACATTGTAAATAACGGTGAAAAAGCTGTGGAGGCTGCCAGCAAAGAAAATTATGATATGGTTCTTATGGATATACAAATGCCAATTATGGGTGGATATGAAGCAACAAAACTTATTAGAAATGATGAAAAAAACAAAAAATTGCCTATCATTGCTATGACTGCTAATGCTAATCATGTGGAAAAGGAAGAGTGCCTTGTATCAGGAATAAATGATTATGTCAGCAAGCCAATCGATCCTGACAATTTATTTACTGTAATGAAAAAATGGACTAAACCGGTGATAGGGGTAGGTGCCAAACAAATTCAAAAGGCAAATGGCATGGATATGGAAAAGAAAACCAATATTGATTTTCCTCAAAGATTACCTGGAATTGATGTAGAGTTAGGTTTGAAAAGGATTAATTGGAACACAAAACTTTATGGGAAACTTCTTATTGGCTTTTTCAAGGAATATGCAACATTTGCACAGGATTTAAGGAGTGTTATAGAAAAAAATGAAATAGCCATGGCTTTAAACCTTTTGCATAAATTTAAAGGGGTTGCTGCAAATATATCAGCATATGAAATGCAATATTGCGCACAAAAGCTGGAAGACATAGTTTCGCAAAATAACAAAGAGGAGATAGATAGTTTACTTAATATGCTAGCCGTAGCTTTACAATCCTTTGAGAGTGTAGTAAAAAAGATCAGCAAAACAAATGAAACACAAGCACACAATAGTGAAAGTCAAGTGAATACAAAAGAGATTGAAAAAATATTACATCGACTACAAATATACATTTGGGAAGATAATGTAGATGCAAAAATAGCACTAGAAGAACTGGAAAAACATATCTATGGTTCAAGATTTAGTGAGGAAATGCAAATTCTTTCTGAAAGTATAGGTAATTTTGACTTTGAGGAAGCTAAAGAACCGTTGCAAAAGATTGCAAAAGAGCTTAATTTAGACTTGAGAGGTAAATAAAATGGATATACAAGTTAAAAAACAAACAATTTTAATAGTTGATGATGTACCAGCAAATATAGACGTATTAGCTGAACTATTGAGATCAAAATATAAAATTCGAGCAGCAACTTCTGGAGAGAAGGCATTGAAGATTAGTTTTTCTAATAATCCACCTGATTTGATTCTTCTAGATATTATGATGCCTAAAATGGATGGATATGAGGTTTGCAGAATCCTAAAAGCATCTTTTCAGACTAAGGACATTCCTATAATTTTCATAACAGGGAAAACTTCTATTGAAGACGAAATTTATGGATTTAATCTAGGGGCGGTTGATTATGTTAGAAAACCCTTTAACTCTATTATTGTAAAAGCTAGAGTGAATACTCACGCAGAATTGAAACGGTATCACGATTACCTTGAGGATATTTCTTATTTGGATGGGTTAACAGGTATTGCAAATCGCAGGAAATTTGATGAGTATTTGGATTTAAACTGGAATTTTGCAATAAGAGAATCTACTCCAATTTCTGTGATTTTAATGGACATAGATTATTTTAAACTTTTTAACGACCATTATGGTCACCAAGAGGGAGATAACTATCTGATTCAAATTGCTAAAACACTGGAAGGTATTGCAATTCGTAAAACTGACCTGGTTGCAAGGTATGGCGGGGAAGAGTTTGTATGCGTATTACCAAAAACTGAAATAAGAGAGGCAACTCAGATTGCCGAAAAATTTCGTCGTAGTATTATGTCAATTGGAATACCCCATGAATATTCTGAGGCTGACAATAGTGTAACAATTAGCATTGGAGTAGCTACGATTATTCCTGAAGTTAATTCTAACTGTAGCTTGATTATTAAGGCTTCAGATGAAGCACTTTATAAAGCTAAGAAAAGTGGGAGAAATCAGGTACAAACTTATAAACCATAGAGGATAAACGAGGGGAAATTAAGGAGATATTTATGGATATAATTATAGAGAAAGATGCTATTAATTTTATTAGAAGGCACTCTAAAGATAACTCAGTTACACTTTTTATAAAGTCTGCTAGTGGAGGTTGATGCTCAGTACAGACCCCGACAGTTCAGTTGGGTAAACCTACAATAGACTATAACTTTGATATTTATACAGTTGATGATATAAGTGTATTTGTGAGAAAAAAAACAAAAATCACTAACAATAAATTGCATATATTCCTGAGAAAATTCCTTTGGATAAAGGAATTGACAGTGGATGGAATACAGATTTGTTATTAAGCATAATCTTGCATAAAAAAAACCTTCTGGTAATATTACCAGAAGGTTTTTTTTATGCTTATGCAAAGTTTTTGTTTCTAGATGCAGAGTTTGACGAAAGTTGCGAATGAATTCTTGTAATAAATTCACAGTAATTAAAGGTAAGCTATGGATATTTGTAGAAATATAAGTAACGAAGATAAAATAGAGTGGTATTTTTTATTTAAATATGATATATACAATTTTTTTAATATTTAAAAAAAGGGGGGTATGCATTGTGATTAATATAATGCCAGGTATAAGGTTGCATTATAAGAAATACAATGTTAATAAAAATGAGTATATTGGAAAATATGATTCAGAAAAAGAATTAAATCAAAGAATTATACAACTTGAAGAGGAGTTGAAGTATACCAAAGAATGCCTCCAAACATCAAATGAGGAGCATCTTGTTTACAATGAAGAACTACTTAGTATAAACGAAGAATATCAATCAATGAATGATGAATTGCTAAAAGTTAATTCTCAGTATCTATATAAGAATGAGGAATTGCTTAATCTATACAATGATATGACAAACTATTTAAACAGCGCAGATATTGGAACTGTTTTTCTTGATGAAAATCTTTGTATAAGAAAGTTTACACCAAGAATTACTAAAGAGATAAATCTTAAAGAGCAGGATATTGGGCGTCCATTGAATCACATAGTAAGTAATATAATTGATGATGATTTAAATATGGTCGCAAGGAAAGTATTAGGTAGTCATATGGCAACGGAGAAGGAAGTTCAGAGTAAAAATGGGAGTTGGTATTTATTGAAATGCGCCCCATACTGTACACTGGATAATCTAGTTAAAGGAATAGTCTTGTCTCTTGTGGATATAACAAACAAGAAGTTATTGGATGAAACAATTTTATCAGAAACTTTAAAGACTGAGTTTTTTAGTAATCTTTCTCATGAACTGAGAACTCCCCTAAATGTAATTTTATCTGCTTTACAGCTTTTAGATACCGCTGTAAATGGCACTGATATTAATGCTAAAGAAATAAAATTCAAAAAGTATAGTAATATAATGAAGCAGAATTGTTATAGACAATTAAGACTGGTTGATAATATGATTGATATTACGAAACTTGATGCAGGTTTTTTGGAGTTAAATTCACAAAACTGTAATATAGTAGATATTGTTGAGAGTGTTACAATGTCTGTAGTGGAATATATCCAATCTAAATCCATTGAATTGGTTTTTGATACTGATGTAGAGGAGTGTATAATAAGTTGTGACCCAGAAAAAATTGAAAGAGTGATACTAAATCTCCTTTCTAATTCAATAAAGTTTACAAAACCAGGCGGTTCTATGAGGGTTAATATGTATGATAAGGGACAAAACATTATAATATCTATAAAGGATAATGGAATAGGAATTCCAGATGATAAGTTGGATATTATTTTTGATAGATTTAGACAGGTGGATAGGTCACTTACAAGAAATAACGAAGGCAGTGGAATTGGACTTTCCATAGTGAAATCACTTGTGGAATTACATGGGGGTGAAATTTCTGTATTTAGTGAATATGGAAAAGGAACAGAGTTTATCATTTCCTTGCCTGTAATAGTACTTCCAATAGAGAACTGTAGGTTGGGAGCGTTTGAAGATGGGATGCAAGAAAGAATCGAGAGAATACATGTTGAGTTTTCGGATATCTATTCCTTAAACTAGATGGACTCGCATATAGTAATTGTCAAAATGGCTTGCTAAATAAAATGTAGAAACTAAAAACTATTATACCCACTGGCAAATAATTTGCTATAATAAGAAGAGAAAATCATGTTTGCATGAATTTGTGAATGGAGGGGTATGATGAAAGAGATTAAGAACTTTGATATAAACCTAAAAATTAAAGATTCTGGGACAAGTACTTCCGAAATGGATACTGAAGAATTAGAAGTTTCAATTGTTGGAATAGGAGCATCCGCAGGAGGCCTAGAGGCTCTTTCGGTTTTCCTTAGCAATGTGCCTGGAAATAGCAAATTGGCTTTTGTTATCGTACAGCACATGGAGAAGAATAATAAGTGTATTTTGGTGGAGTTACTTCAGAAGGAAACTAGTATGAAAGTTGTACAAGTCTATGAGAATATAGTTATTGAGATTGGTTGCGTCTATGTAATTCCGCCACACAAGAATATGGCTATTAAACATAACGTGATACACCTTTTTGAATATATTGAGCCACAAAATCATAGGATGCCTATAGATTTCTTTTTTCGCTCTTTGGCCAAGGATAGGAAGGAGAAGAGTATTGGCGTCATACTATCAGGAATGGGTACTGACGGTACAGCAGGGCTAAGAGAAATTAAGGAAAAAGGAGGAAGTGTATTTATCCAGGAGCCCTCCTCTGCTAAATTTGATGGCATGCCTAGTAGCGCAATTGAGGCAGGTTTAGCTGACGTTATTAGCAATGTAGATACAATGCCTTTAAAGATTATTTCCTATATTGATCCCAAGATGCATATGGTTGTTACTGAAAAGGAAAGCGCAGATAAACTCAGGAGTTACGTTGATAATATTATAGTACTGCTACGATCACACACAGGACATGATTTTTCTTCATATAAAAGGAACACCCTACAACGAAGGATTGAGCGTTGTATGGGCATTCACCAAATTGAAAATTTAGATAAATATGTAAAATTTTTAAAAGATAATCCTCAAGAGCTAAAATTACTATTTAAGGAATTTTTAATTGGTGTTACCAGTTTCTTTCGCGAACCAATGGAGTGGGAATTGCTAAGGGACGAAGTTATACCCGCACTATTAGATAAACATTCTCACAAGGATACGATTCGGGTTTGGATATCGGGTTGTTCAACTGGGGAAGAAGCTTATTCACTAGCAATTGTATTTAAGGAAGTGATGAATGAGGTAAATTATCTCAAAGACTTTTCTATTCAGATTTTTGCAACTGACTTGGACAGTGAAGCTATTGATAAAGCACGGGAGGGTGTTTTCTCAATTAATATCGCAAAAGATATGTCCACCCAGCGTCTGAATAAGTATTTTGTCAAAATGGATCGTGGCTATCAGGTTTCCTCGGAAATCCGGGACATGGTAATATTTGCTCAGCAAAACATGATTAAGGATCCACCTTTTACAAAGATAGATATAATGATTTGCCGGAACCTGCTTATTTACTTGACACCTGAGATTCAGAAAAAGCTGATTCCTCTTTTTCATTATAGCCTTAATAGTGGAGGATTTTTGTTTTTAGGAAGTGCGGAGTCAGTGGGGAACTTTACTGATCTTTTTAAACCACTTGATCTCAAATCGCGAATATACAAGAGGCTTAGGCCCTTGATTCAGATAGATCCCATAGAATTCCCAAACTCTTTTGCACCTTATCAACCTGAAGTTAACCAACCATCAACTGAAGTTCAGAATATTCAGGCGGTGGCGGATAAGCTGATTTTGCAATGTTATTCACCTGCCACTGTGCTAGTAAACGGTAAAGGTGATATCATCTATATTACCGGGCGAACAGGTAAATACCTAGAACCTGCTGCGGGTAAGGTTAATTGGAATATTTTTGCCATGGCCCGTGAAGGCCTAAACTATAAACTCAGTGATACCTTCTACAAGGCTATTCGCCAAAAAGAAATGGTCACTTCAAAAAATGCTGTTGTTCGAAATGAAGGTGGAACAATGATGGTAGATATCTCAGTGAATCCCCTGAAAGAACCGGAGGAACTGAGCGGAATGGTAATGATTATTTTTACAGACGTGCCCATTCCTATTGAAGGTGAAACACAAAACGCAACAGTGCAAATATTTTCAAATAATAAGAGGGAGGAGGAACTGGAACGAGAACTATTACAAGCACGCCAAATGTGGCAAGTTACCGGTGCAGAAATGCAGATATCACAAGAAGAGTTCAAATCAAGCAACGAGGAATTGCAGTCATGTAACGAAGAACTCCAGTCAACAAACGAGGAACTGACAACAACAAAGGAAGAAGTACAGTCCTCGAATGAAGAACTAAAGATGATCAATTTCCAACTTCAATCCAAGTTAGATGACTTATCACTAGTCACAAGCGATATGAACAACCTAATGAATAGCATGGATATTGCCACCTTATTTTTAGATAACACATTGCTAGTTAAACATTTTACAAGCCAAATGAAATTAGTTTCTAGGCTTATTGAAAGTGACGTGGGACGACCAATCACTGATATCGTTTCTGATCTTATTTATCCAGAACTTACAGAGGATGCTCGGAATGTTCAACGTACGCTGATTGCTGTTGAAAAACAGGTTATGTCTTGCAATGGGAGTTGCTTTAACGCGCGAATCCTGCCCTATAAGACATTAGCTGATAAAATTGATGGTGTGGTTATAACTTTTGTAAATATAACTAAATCCAAAGAGTTAGAGGCGGAGCTAAACAAATCAAAATTCGCTTTGGAAAAGCGTATCGCGGAGCAAGAGGACCAGCTGTTAATGGTAAATGAGAGGTTGCTTAATGAATTACAACGAGGTCATAGTGAAGCTGCTGCCGAGTTAGAGTAGTAGCATAATAAATTATAAATATATCATCCCTCAAGGTATATGTAATAGTTATTCTACACATACTAATAACAATATTTACAACTTAGGGGTGAAAGTATTGGATATAATTTCATTAATAAAAAAGGTTACGAAGAGAGGTGATACTCTAGATATCCAGGAGGCATATAATATATATAGTCTTCTAAGAGCGAGATATGTTAGCACTCAAACCATTCAATTATTTAAAAACTTTGTTCATGACATAGATTGGGAAATTATCCTAGAAAAATTTCAAAAGCATTTTGAAAAACAAATAAACAACTTAGAGGAATTAGGCGAAGAATTTCGTATCATCATGCCAAATAGACCTCCAGTGGACGTGAAGTTTGCAACTCGTGTTAATGATATAACAGATGATTATATCTATAAAAAGATATACCATGACCTTATAGCGGAGCTGATGTCTCTTATTCATGCAGTTCGCTCAACCAGTACAAATGACAATTTAAGAAATATTATCATACAAGATTTAATAATTCATTTTGAGGATTTTGATACCCTTTATAAATTTGGCAAATTGAAAGGCTGGGAAGAGACGTATCCTGTTTACAAGACTTCCATCTCTCAGTTAGAAGAACAGCTTTCCACGTCAGAAGCGTTTCATATTTGGGATCATATTACTATGAGATATGAACAAATTGAACTCATAGGGATATTCGCAAGTTTTGCTCATGATACTGAGTTTAAGGTAATACTTCAACATGGGTTATACATTTATAACAAGCAGGTTAAAAAGCTTGAAGAGTTAGCACTAAAACTTAATGTACCGCTGCCGAACAGACCAGCACTGCCAGTAACATCGCCCATTGACCCTGAAACAATCACGGATAAGTTTATGTACAGAATTATTTTAAGCTTGGAATTAGCTTCCTTAGATGGTCATGTCCGGGCAATAATTGAGACCATTAGGAATGACTCATTGCGTAAGTTATGGAGTGGTGTGTTGAATGATGAGTTAGAGTATTACGATAAATATTTGAAGTATGGGAAAATGAAGGGTTGGACAAGGGTAGTTCCGATTTATGGTGAGCCAATTACATAAATTGAGATTAAATTAAAAAGAGAGTAAAAACTTTGAAATGAAGCTTTTACTCTCTTCTTAATTTAAAATATAAAATATTTATTTTTTAAGCATTATTTTTAGTTTTACTATTGCTTTTTATTTTATTTGTGGTAATATTAATATATCGCAATATTACAATATACAGATATATAGATGAGAACAGAATGTTTTAAAAAATAAATATATTTAAGAGGGAGAGTATAAATTATGTTAAATTCAAAGATTAAAAATGTTACTGCGCAAGAGGCTCATAGGCTTTTAAGTGAAAATAGTGAATTTGTTATTTTAGATGTAAGAACTAGAGAGGAATATGATGATGGCCATATTCCAGGGGCAAAGCTTGTTCCGGTTAACGTGCTTTCTATGAAAATAGATGAACTTCGTGAATATAAAGATAAGCCAGTACTTGTTTATTGTGCATCCGGTGGAAGAAGCCCAAGAGCTGTGGACACTTTAGCAAATAGTTCGTTTAAAAATATTTATCATCTTAATAGAGGGATATGTTCTTGGGGATACAGTTTAACTAGATAATGATTGTGAAAAATATAAAAAAGGAGGGAGAGGAACTATGGATACAGATTATACTAAATATAATAACATTGCAGAAATTCTTAAAGTTTTAGCACATCCAGTTAGGATATGTATAGTGAAAAATCTATTAGAGAATGGGCAATGCAATGTTGGTTATATGCAGACCTGTCTGGAAGTTCCTCAATCTACAGTGTCACAGCATTTACAGAAATTAAGAGTAGCCGGAATAATTGAGGGCAAACGACATGGACTTGAAATTAATTATAGGATTAAAGATGAGAGAATGGGAAAACTAATTAATTCGATTTTTAATATAAAATAATAGTGAATATGAGGAGTGAATTTAATGAATAAAAAAGTATTAATAGTAGGTGGAGTAGCAGGCGGAGCGTCAACTGCAGCCAGACTTAGACGACTTGATGAAACAGCAGAAATAATTATGTTTGAAAGAGATGAATACATTTCTTTTGCAAATTGTGGATTACCTTATTATATTGGTGAAGTAATAAAAGATAGAGATAATCTTTTAGTTCAAACTCCTGAGAGCATGAAGGCTAGATTTAATATAGATGTTAGAAACAATAGCGATGTAGTAGGAATTGACACTGCGAAAAAGACAGTAACTGTTAACAGTAAAATTCGTGGTACTTATGAAGAAAGCTATGATTATTTAGTATTATCACCTGGCGCAAAAGCAATTAAACCTAATATAGAAGGCATTAATAGTAAAAGAATATTCACCCTGAGAAATATACCAGATACTGATAATATAAAATCATATGTGGATAAAAAGGGTATTGACTCTGTTGTAGTTATTGGTGGTGGTTTTGTTGGCGTGGAAATGGCTGAAAACTTAAAGGATAGAGGACTAAATGTTACTATGGTAGAAGCGGCTCCTCATATAATGGCCCCTTTTGATACAGATATGGTTTTAACAATTGAAAAGGAAATTTTGGATAATGGTGTGGATTTAGTTTTAAATGATGGAGTAAAATCATTTAAAGATAATGAAAATAGCGTGGAAATAACTCTAAATAGTGGTGCAAAATTAAATGCTGATATGGTTATATTGGCCATAGGTGTAATACCAGATACTGGGTTTGCAAAAGAAGCTGGCATTAAAACAGGTGCAAGAGGTCATATCTTAGTAAATGATAAAATGGAAACTAGTGCAGAGGGCATATTTGCAGTAGGAGATGCTATCGAAGTGGTAGATTTTATAAACAAAACAAATACTGCAATACCACTAGCAGGTCCTGCAAATAAACAAGGTAGGATAGCAGCCGATAATATAGCAGGTCTTGGAACTACTTATAAGGGAACTCAAGGAACCTCAATTATTAAAGTATTTGCTCTAACGGCTGCAAGTACAGGTAATAATGAAAGAACGTTAACTAGACTTAACATTCCTCATAAGGTTATATTTGTTCATCCTGCAAGTCATGCATCTTACTACCCTGGTTCCATACCTATGACTTTAAAACTTATATTTAATGAGGAAGGTAAAATACTTGGAGCTCAAGGTGTTGGTTATGATGGAGTAGATAAGAGAATTGATGTACTTGCTACCGTTATACGCCTAGGAGGAACAGTTACTGATTTGACAGAGCTAGAACTTTCTTACGCACCACCATTCTCCTCCGCTAAAGATCCAGTAAATATGGCAGGATATGTGGCTGAAAATATATTAGCTGGTAGAATGGATGTACTAACCACAGATGAGTTTAGGGCCTATGATAAACAAAATGCCATAATACTGGATGTTCGTACTGAAATAGAATTTGATAATGGGCATATTGAAGGTGCTATAAATATCCCTGTAGATAGTTTAAGAGAAAGAATTTACGAACTTGATAAAAATAAGGAAATTCTTGAGTATTGTCAGGTAGGTCTAAGGGGATATGTAGCTGCAAGAATTTTAAATCAAGAGGGATTTAAAGTTAAAAATTTAACCGGAGGATATAAATCATTTTTAATTTCAAATTACGATTTTAAAAAAATTGAAAAGAGTAATGGAACAAAAGCACCGATGGTAGATGCTGATACTCAAGTTGTGAAAAATCAATTAGACAAAGGTACTGGTAATTATGATAAGAGCCTGGATGCTTGTGGTTTATGTTGCCCAGGTCCATTAATTCAAGTTAAGGCTAGTATGGATGAACTAAATATTGGTCAAATATTAAAGGTAACAGCTTCTGATACTGGCTTTTATGATGACATAAAAGCTTGGTGTAATAAAACAAACAATGAATTATTAGGAGTAAGTAGTGAAAAAGGTATGGTTTATGCTTTTATAAAAAAACAATAAAAGCTGGCAGCATAGTTTTAAAATAATAGTTTTTAATGTTTTGGGGAAATTCAGATGAGCATCATTGGCTATACAAATAGCTATTGATGCTCATTTTGTTTATGGTAAGCAAAAAACTTCTCTATAGTTCCTTATTTAAAATAATAGTCTCATTTGTAGAGATAGCATTAAGTCGAGTATTTTCTATGTTAAGTGCATTTATTTCATTACTCAAGGTGTTATTTGTAGTGCCTAAAACCTCTATTTTACTTTCCATATCTTGAATTTTAGCTTCTAAATCTTGCAATTTAGTTTCTAATGCTTCTGATTTACTTTTAAAAGTTTCATTATCGATTTTTAAAGCTACATTTTCATTTTTAGCGGTTTCAATGGCAACTTCAAAATTTTTAGCTTCCTTTGTTAGTCGTTTGTTACCACGACTTAGTGTGAATTCCTTTTGTAGTCCTAGTAAAGTCACTACGATAGCACCTACAATTGCAGATATAAAAATTAAAAGTGCCAAGGAAATATTAAATTGGGCGGAAAAGAAAGTAACAGATATTACTGCTGCATTTTGAATACCGAATAAGGCCACTAAAATAGCAAAGATCAAAGAAATTATAAAGCCGAATCTCATTGGACATTACCTCCTCTGTTAACTGTGGTAATTGAAGTATAGCATATTTAACAGTGATAATATACATATCATATTGTAATGTTTAGAATAATACAGTAATTAAATATAAAATTACACAGCCTTATAATTGTTTTAGTTAAAATGAAACAACAAGTTTGTAAAAAATTGCAATAATTATAAAAATGGAATATGATTAATTTAGTAATCTAAAGTTGCATAGTAAAGATAATACATTATGAAGTTTTTATGCTAAGATATAGAGATATAATTATTAAGTGATGATTCAATGGACAATTTGTATTTGCTAATATTAATTGGTTTATGTTATATTAATCATATGATTTAGTTGATTTAATATGGTGAATAGTGCCTTAAGAAAAGACTATTGGGAAGGAGCACCTTTAATGGAAACAAATATGGATAAAGAACTTTCTAGTATATTTGTAATTTTTGGTGGAACTGGTGATCTGACAAAAAGAAAACTTATTCCAGCAATTTTTAGTTTAATGTATGAAGAAAAATTACCGGAAAATTTTACAATTGTAGCTATAGGAAGACGTGAAAAGACAAATGAGGAATATAGAGAGGATATGCATGAATCTGTAGAAAAATTTTCTAGATTTACACTAACAGATGAGTTGTGGACTAAATTTAGTAAGAGAATTTTTTATAAGAACTTTGATTTTAATTTAGATATTGATGAATATGTGAATTTGGATTTGTTTTTGGATAACATGGAGAAAAAATATTTAATTGGAGGTAAGAGATTATATTATTTAGCCGTGGCGCCAGAGTTTTTTGAAGGTATAATTCAAAATTTAAAGATTAATGGTATGGTTTCAAAAGCCAGTGGATGGCAGAGGATAATGATAGAAAAGCCCTTTGGATCAAACCTTGAAACTGCTAGAATATTAAATAATAATATATCAAAGCTTATACCAGAAGAAGATTTATTTAGAATAGATCACTATTTGGGAAAAGAAATGATTCAAAATATATTGGCAATTAGATTTGGAAATTCATTATTTGAACCATTGTGGAATGCAAATCATATAGATAATATTCAAATTACCGCCAATGAGCTAATAGGCGTGGAGAGCAGAGGTGCATATTATGAGAATTCAGGCATTTTAAAAGATATGCTCCAAAATCATATATTACAAATGCTAACTATGATTGCTATGGAACCTCCAATAGATTTTGAACCTGAATCTATAAGGGACGAAAAAGTGAAGGTGCTACGATCACTTAGACCTTTTACTGATGAGTCTTTTAAAGAAGATATCGTTCGTGGACAATACGGAAAGGGAGAAGTAGAAGGCGAGAAAGTAGTGGGTTATAGGGAAGAAAACAGAGTATCAAAGGACTCCAATACGGATACGTTTATAGCACTTAAGACTTATATTGATAATTTCAGGTGGGGGGGAGTACCCATATATATAAGAGCAGGTAAAAGGCTGAATAATAAAAGTACTGAGATAGTTATTCAGTTTAAAAAACTCCCTGGTATAAATTATTACAAGGAATTTAATGACATTTCTCATAATCTTTTAGTTTTAAAAATTCAGCCAGAAGAAGGTTTTTTCTTTCAAATAAATGCAAAGAAGCCTGGTAGTGAATTTAAAATGGAAAAGGTTCAACTAGATTATTGTCAAAGCTGCAGGTGTTTAAATGATTCACCTGAGGCCTACGAGAGGCTAATACTTGAAGCTATTAGAAATAACTCATCCTTATTTACTAGATGGGACGAACTTCAATATTCTTGGGAATTTATTGAAAGTATTGAAGCACAGTATGAAAATAATATTCCTACGTGTCCTAATTATGCAGCAGGAACTGGAGGACCTAAGGAAGCAATAGATTTAATAGAAAGTGATGGCAGACAGTGGTGGAATACTGCGTCTGATTAAGGAGAAGTAATATGATTATATATGATATATCTATGACTATTGAAAAAAATATGGGAGTGTACAAGAATATAGAGGAAAAAAGACCAATAATTAAATTCGAGAGGAAAATTCCAAGGGATAGTATTAATGAATCCAGCATGTATATGAATTTGCATACTGGAACTCATATTGATGCCCCATATCATGTAGATGATATGGGTGCTACTATTGAAAGTATTGATTTAAATAAATTAATTACAAAATGTAGGGTAATAGATTTAACAAAGATAGTAGAGGGTATAACAAAAGAGGACCTTATGAATAAAAACATTCAGTCCGGTGAGTTTTTATTGCTTAAAACTAGAAATTCCTTTTCAGAAGAATTTCAGCCTGATTTCGTTTATGTTGAAAAGAGTGGAGCAGAGTATTTAGCAGAAAAGGGTATAATTGGAGTGGCAATAGATTCTTTTGGAATAGAGAGGGCTCAACCAGAACATGAAACCCATAAAATTCTCTTTAGTAGCGGAATAACCATTATAGAAGGGGTTAGACTAAAGGAAATAAAAGAGGATGAATATTTATTATGTGCGTTACCACTTAAGATTAAAGGGGTAGATGGTGCGCCAGCTAGGATAGTATTAATAAAAGACATGGTATAATAATCCTGTGTCTTTATGTTATAATAATTCTGTAATAAAAAAATATTGTAAATAAACGTTTACAACTTAATGGGGTGAAGGTAATGGATGTAAAGAAAAGAATTGAAGAATTAAGGCGTGAGATGAGACAAAGAGGCATAGAGGCATATATAGTACCTAGTTCAGATCCACATCAAAGTGAATATGTGGCAGAGCACTATACTGCTAGAACATTTATAACAGGATTCACAGGTTCTGCTGGAACTGCAATTATAACATTAACTGAGTCTGGCTTATGGACAGATGGAAGATATTTCATACAAGCAGAAAATCAATTATTTGATACTGGGGTAACTCTATTTAGAATGGGTGAGAATGGCGTTCCAACGGTTGAGGAATTTCTGAAGCAAAAGCTTAATAAGGGAGCAAAGATTGCTTTTGATGGCAAGGTTATTTCAGTAGAGTATTTTAGGAGCCTTAAGAAAGACCTAGAGAGCAGTGAGTTCTCCTTTGAGGTTAATGAAGATTTAATAGATATAATATGGGGAGATAGACCTGAAAGACCATGTAGTCAGGTAGTTCTGCATGATCTAGCCTTTGCTGGAGAGTCCAGAGAATCAAAACTTGCAAAGGTAGCTCTTGAAATGAAGACGATGGGAGCAGACTATTATGTTATATCTGGTCTGGATGATATAGCATGGCTATTAAACATTAGAGCAAGGGATGTAAAATGTAATCCACTAACTATAGCTTATGCAGTGATTTCAGAGGAAAAATATTATCTGTTTATAGATGATAAAAAAATCGATTCGGTGGTTAGAGTTGAGTTAGAAAAGGCTAATGTAGAAATAATGCCTTACGATAGCATAGGGGAATTCTTAGGGGAAATTAATGAGGGAACAATATTACTTGATGCAGCGAGAACAAGTACTTGGATTTTCAGCGCTATAAAGATCAAGGTTATAGAGGCTATGGATATAACTACAAGATTTAAGGCTATAAAGAATGATATTCAAATTGAGAATATTAAAAATGCCATGGTACGTGACGGTGTTGCAATGGTTAAGTTTATTAGCTGGCTAAAGAAAACTATAAAATCACGAAGTATTACAGAAATAGAAGCATCAGATAAAATTGAGGAGTTAAGAAGACAAGGTGAAAATTTCTATGATTTAAGCTTTGCATCTATTTCGGCTTATAGAGCAAATGCTTCAATGCCTCATTATTCTGCTACGCAAAAAGATCAGGCCACTATAATGCAAGAGAGTTTATATTTATTAGATTCTGGCGCTCAATACTTAGATGGAACAACAGATATTACAAGAACTTTAGCTGTAGGACCCTTAACTGATGAAGAAAAAACAGACTTCACCTTAGTATTAAGAGGAATGATTGATTTAACACTGCAGAGATTTTTATATGGAACTACGGGTTCAAATTTAGATATTATAGCTAGAATTCCACTTTGGAATGCAGGAATGGATTATAAGCATGGAACAGGACATGGTGTAGGTTTCTTTTTAAATGTTCATGAAGGCCCACATAGAATATCAGTGGTGCCAAATGCTGTTAAGCTTGAAAAGGGAATGGTAATGTCTAATGAACCAGGAGTTTATAAGGCTGGAAAGCATGGTATAAGAATAGAAAACTTAGTTGTTGTGCAGGAAATTGAAAACACCTTATATGGTGGACAATTTATGAAATTTGAGACCTTGACGTTATGCCCAATAGACCTAGAAGTTATAGATGCTTCCTTATTAACAAATGAAGAAAAAGCTTGGTTAAATAATTATCATAAAACGGTATTTGAAAAACTTTCTACCTTTTTACAGGGAGAGGAACTAGAATACTTGAAGCAGGCAACATTAGCAATATAGGGTTATTAATTTAACAATATTTAAAGAGGTGCAACTGCATCTCTTTTTTTACTTTATATATACAGTGGTTAACTTTAAAATCATATTCCAGAACCGTGGATATGAATTACAAGTAGTGGGTAAAATATTTAGGCAAATGAAAATATATTAACTTATTGACTTGAAATTTATTTGAGTGAGATTTAAAGTAATAAATAGGAGAGGTGATTATCATGGGAAAAATAATAGGTTATTATACTATGCCACATCCACCTATAATAATTCCAGAGGTGGGCCGTGGAGAGGAAAAGAAAATAAAAAATACATATGATGCCTGCCAGCGTATCGGAGATGAAATAGCAGATTTAAAACCTGAGGTAATAATAGTAGTGACACCACATGGAACTATGTTTTCAGATGCCATAGCACTATCTTTGGAAAGCTCCATTTCAGGAAATTTAAAGCAATTTGGGGCGTTAAATGTTTCTATGAATTTTGAAATAGACATGGATTTAACAGGAAAAATTATGGAAAAGGCACGAGTTAAGGATATATCAACAGTAGAAGTGAGTACAAGTTTCCTAAAAAAATACGGTAGAAAATATGAATTAGATCATGGTACCATAGTTCCGCTGTATTTTGTTGTAAATAAATATGACTCTTTTAAGTTGGTTCATATTACATATGGGGGGCTTAGTCCAATACAATTATATAAATTTGGTAAACTAATAAGGGATGCAGTAGAGGAAAGTAGTGAAAATGCTGTGTTTATCGGAAGTGGTGATCTTTCTCATCATCTTAAAGATGAAGGACCGTATGATTATAATGCCTATGGAGAAAAGTTTGATAGCGAAATAATAAGCTTATTAACGAAGGGTGATGTAGCTGGAGTATTTAATATAAATCCTGAAATGGTTGAAAATGCTGGAGAATGTGGTTTAAGGTCTTACTATATAATGCTTGGAGCAATGGATGGCCATGAAATAAAGGGAGAACTTCTTTCTTATGAAGGTACCTTTGGAGTTGGATATGCGGTAATTAAATTTGAACTTAAAAAAAGCAACAGAGATATATTATCAGAAATTACTGTGGGAAAAAGAAAAAAATACATGGAAAGAGTAAATAATGAAGATGTCTATGTCAAGCTTGCTAGGGAAAGTCTTACTCATTATCTAATAGAGGGTGATTTTATGGCGAAGCCAAGCTATGTAACAGAGGAAATGATAAATAGTAAAAGAGGGGTATTTGTGTCTCTTAAAAAATTTGGACAGCTAAGAGGCTGTATAGGAACCATTTTCCCTGTAACAGACAGTATTGCAAGCGAAATAATGCGAAATGCTATTGAAGCAGGCGAAGGGGACCCAAGGTTTAGTCCAGTATCAGAGGGAGAACTTGAGGATATTGTGTACTCTGTAGATGTTTTAACTGAGCCTATAGAAGCTTTAAAAGAGGAGCTTAATCCTAAAAAATATGGAGTGGTTGTAAGAAGTGGAAGAAAGAGTGGACTTCTATTGCCAGACCTTGAGGGTGTTAATACCATAGAAGAGCAGCTAAGTATTGTGCTAAATAAAGCTGGGATTTCTACCAATGAAAATTATACTTTAGAAAAATTTGAAGTTATTAGGCATAAATAGGAGTTGTGATTATGGAAAAAGAAGCACTGTTTTATGAAAAGCAAGGAGATAATATTAATTGCAAACTTTGCCCTCATAACTGCCTTATTCCAAAAGGTGCTCATGGTAAATGTACTGTACGGGTAAATAGAGACGGAAAACTTTATACAATAAATTATGGGGAAATAACTTCTATGTCTCAAGATCCCATAGAAAAAAAACCGCTTTATCATTTTAAACCAGGTAGCGACATACTTTCGGTAGGAAGCTTTGGATGTAATTTCAGCTGTGGTTTTTGCCAAAACTATTCTATATCACAAGGAAGAGCAAGTAGTGAATATATACCGCCAGAAAAATTAGTAGAGTTATGTAAAAAGCTTGAAGATAATGTGGGGGTGGCATTTACATATAATGAACCTTCTATTTGGTATGAATATGTATATAATGCTTCAAGATTATTAAAAGAATCTCTTAACGGTATAAATATAGTTTTGGTGAGCAATGGTTATATAAAGGAAGAACCTTTAAAGAGGCTTCTGCCTCATGTGGATGCAATGAATATTGATCTAAAGGCTTTTAATAATAAGTATTATAAGGACATCTGTGGAGGTAGTGTTACGCCTGTAATGGATACCATTAAGATAGCATCAAAACAGTGTCATGTAGAGGTAACTACACTACTGGTCAATGGGGAAAATGATTCTAGTGAAGAGGTTTCAGAAATTGCAGGCTTTATAGCCTCATTAAACAAAGATATTCCACTTCACTTATCAAGATATTTTCCAAACTACAAGATGAAAAATCCAGCTACTGAAATTGATGTAATGAGGGGAGATAGAGATGTAGCAAAAAAACATCTTAGTTATGTATATTTGGGGAATGTAGTTGGAACTGATAACTCAACATACTGTCCAAAGTGCAGTTATAAGCTTATTGAAAGAGTGGGATACCATGTGCATGTTAATATTATTGAAAGTATATGTCCAAAGTGTGGCTATAAAATAAATTTAGTACTTTAGGAATAGGTAAATAATTATTTTCCTTTTTTAAAGGAAGTAATTAGGTTATATAGAATATAGAATAGATGCTATAAAAATATACATTTTAATTTTGGGAAGGGGAATATTATGAAATTTACAGAAATGCAGTATAAAAGACCAGATATGAATGAGCTTGGAGTAAGGTTCAATGAATTATTAGTTAGATTTAATAGTTGTGTTAGTTTTGAGGATGCAAATTCAATAATGGTTGAAATTAATGATCTAAGGGGTAATATGGAGTCAATGGCAGAGATTGTAGGCATACGTCATACTATTGACACAACTGATTCGTTTTATGAAGGGGAACAAGATTTCATTGATGAAAACATGCCTATATACCAAGGCTTAATTGCCAAGTATTATGAGGCAATTATTAATTCCAAATTTAGGGAAGAACTAGAGAAAAAGTGGGGAAAACAGATTTTTAATATTGCCACTCTAAATATTAAAACTTTTTCACCTGAAATAATTGAAGATTTGCAGATAGAAAATAAGTTATCTAGTGAATATACTAAATTAATCGCTTCTGCAAAAATCATGTTTGAGGGGGAAGAAAGAACACTAGCTCAGTTAATTCCCTTCGGAGTATCCACTGATAGAGATATGAGAAAAAGAGCAAATGAAGCTAAATATGCTTTTTTTTCTGAAAATGAAATAAAATTTGATGGAATTTATGACGGGTTAGTAAGAGTAAGAACTAAAATTGCTAAAAAATTAGGCTATGAAAATTTCGTACAGCTTGGATATGATCGTATGCTTAGAACAGATTATAATGCTGAAATGGTTGCGAATTACAGAAAACAGGTTAAAGTCATCGTTCCTATTGCTAGTAAATTAAAGGAAAGACAATGTAAACGTCTAGACTTAGAGCATTTATATTATTATGATGAAGGAATAAGCTTTAAAAATGGAAATGCAAAACCACATGGTGATCCTGGCTGGATAGTTAATAATGCTAAAAAAATGTATAATGAATTATCCAAGGAGACTGAAGAATTTTTTAACTTCATGATAAATAATGAACTTATGAACTTAGAGAGTAAAAGTGGTAAAGCGGGTGGTGGGTATTGTACATTTATATCAAATTACAAATCACCATTTATATTTTCAAACTTTAATGGAACTTCGGGAGATGTGGATGTGTTAACTCATGAGGCTGGTCATGCTTTCCAAGCTTATTGTAGTAGGAATTATGCAGTGCCTGAGTATAACTTTCCAACAAATGAGGCTGCTGAAATTCACTCTATGAGTATGGAATTTTTAACTTGGCCATGGATGAATTTATTTTTTGAAGAGGAAGAATTAAAATATAAATTCAACCATTTAAGTCAATCACTTTTATTTTTGCCTTATGGAGTAACTGTTGATGAGTTTCAACACTTTGTCTATAATAACCCTGAAGCTACTCCAGCTGAAAGAAAGAGTGCTTGGAGAGAAATTGAAAAGAAATATTTACCTCATAGAGATTATGATGGAAATGACTATTTAGAAAGAGGTGGCTTTTGGTATCAACAAGGACATATATTTAGTTCTCCATTCTATTATATAGATTATACACTTGCTCAAGTTTGTGCATTCCAATTCTTTAAAAAAGCTAATGATAATAGAGAAAAGGCTATGGCAGATTATATGAACCTTTGCGCAGCTGGTGGAAGTAAATCCTTCTTAGAACTTGTAGAACTTGCAAATTTAACTTCACCATTTGAGGATGGTTGCATTGAATCAGTTATTGGTGATATTAAAAATTGGCTTGATGGTGTTGATGATACAAAACTATAAGGTCTAATGGGCTTAGTAAAATATTAAAGGAGTGGGACATCTATTTAATAGGGTTCTTTCTGAACTTTGGGTGTTTCATAATATAAAAATGAGCAGGCAGTTTATA
>CAYXOL010000067.1:0-27139 GCA_964467165.1 uncultured Clostridium sp. | reverse complement strand
TTGTTCTTTTGTCAATCCGAAATTCATAAATCTTCCTCCTCGCTATTATCTGATTAAGATAGCAATTAGTAATTATTATTTGCCTATTTGCTTTATAAAGTATTGTCATTAATTATTTTAGAGCATTTTGTTTTTTAGAAATTGAACTATTCTATTGCCTTACAGGATAGGATTTTACTTGATTTGCCAACGTTTACATAATTCTGTTTTAGAATTAACCTATTCTTAAATATGTAAACTCCAATTTGATAAGAAAATAGAAATTCAATTTAAACTTTGTATCATAAATAGTAATAGCAAGTATAATGCCATGTTTATTTTAAAAATATACGATTTTGATTTTAATTTATTCAAGAGTTAAATACAGCCAAACTATTATTTTTTTGAACATGTGAATTTTTTATTTTAATCTTATTATTTTTATATATGTTATGGTTTTACAATATTTTTGTTCGATATAAAGTACAGTTAAACTAAAAATATGAAATAAATGCTTTAATATGTGGACACTTTGTTATAATCAATACAATATGTGTATCATAATACGTACAATTACAAGTAACTTTAAATATAACTTTGTAATATTAAATATTATATTTAGCAAGAAAAAGTAAAGGATTTTATAATATACTGTCGAATAGTAATGATAAGTATCACTATTTAGTATAAGAGGGGTCTAATATGAAAAAAAAGTTAACCAATTACATACTTGCATTAACTGTAGTTTTATGTTTAATTTCATCCCTAGGGGTTTATGTATACGCAGATTTTACTATGAAAAACATAATAAACAGGGCAGTTATCTACAATTATTCAGAGGCCCATGTTTTTCTTAGAAATGTATCTGGGTTTTTAATAATTATGGTGGTAATAACTGGAATATTGGTATTTTTACTAACTAAGAGAATATATGAAGTAAGAAGTCTTTCCAAATATAATAGTATAGATAGGGAATCGGAGTTAAAGTCTAAAAATGTGGAGCTTGAAAACATGGTTAAGGACTTTAAGGAAAAGGAAGAGAAACTTGAATATGATAAGCTTAAAACAGACTTTTTTGCTAATATATCTCATGAATTTAAAACACCTTTGAATATAATTATGGGTGCTATGCAACTGTTAGAATTGTATGCAACAAACGGAACCATAATAGACCCAGATTTAAAGCTAGATAAATATCTTAAAACTATGAAGCAAAATGCACTTAGGCTACTAAGACTTATGAATAACATTATTGATTTAACAAAGATAGATTCTGATTATTTTTATGTTGAACTCCATAACTATGATATTGTTGAGATCATACAAGGGGTAATTCGATCTATAAATTTATATGCAAAAGTAAAATCTGTTAATATATTATTTGAAAAGAAAATTAAAGAGCAAATTATGGCCATAGACGCGGATAAAATAGAGAGAATACTATTAAATCTTCTATCAAATGCTCTTAAATTTACAGATGAAAATGGAAAAATTGAAGTAGAGGTAGAAGTCCGTGGAAAATCTGTGTGTATTTCAGTTAAAGATGATGGAATAGGAATACAGGAAGATAAGTTGGAGGTTATCTTTCATAGGTTTAGGCAGGTGGATAAAACCTTTACTAGAAATAGGGAGGGGAGTGGAATAGGCTTATCACTTGTTAAATCACTTGTTGAAATGCATAAAGGTGTTATAAATGTTAAAAGCGAATATGGCAAGGGATCTGAATTTATTGTTGAATTACCAATTGTAACCCTAGATGAAGAGGCACAAACCAAAATGTATTCTGAATATGAGGATAGTAGATTAGAAAGAGTAAAAGTTGAATTTTCAGATATATAGCCGAAGTGATTTTTATAATATATAGAATACTATATAGTAAGTGGGTGAATATATGAATAATAATTTACAGCAAGATATAAACAAATTGGAAGCGAAATTGGAAACACTTTTGCCCCGTGATTTAGATAATGAAAAATTCAATTTACAGATAAAAATTGGAGAGTTAATTGAAAAAAGCGGAGATATTGATAGGAGTCTTAAATATTTTAAAGGGGCCTATGATACAGCTGTTATTTTAGAAGAAAAAAAATATCAAGTGGATGCATTGGTAAAAATAACAGAAGTATATTTTTTTAAGGGCGAAATAGAAGAAAGCATAAAGTATGCAGAAATAGTTGAAAAGATTCTTGAAAATTTACTTTATATTAAGGGGAAATTGGACATTAGTCTATATTTACTTAAAGTATACTATATGAAAAATGAATATTTTAAAGCTAGAGAAATTGGAAATGAGGCCTTAAAGCTTTGCACTGAAGAACATATTATTTATAAGGGGCGAATTTTAAATGGGCTAGCAAATTTGTATAGAGAAATAACTAGTGTAGAGGAACATTTAGATTTATTACAACAGTCACTTGCTTGTTTTGAAAAGGCAAATGAATTAAGAGGTATATTAGGAGTTCTAAATAATATTGGTGTGGTGTATGCTGATAAGTTGCAAAATAACGAAAAAGCCTTAGAGTATTTCTTTAAACTAAAAGTTAGTAGTGAAGATAGTAACTATTCAGAATTTAATGTGTTTGCTTATGTTAATATTGCAGAATCCTATTTGAAATGTTTGAAATATAAGGAAGCAATATATTGGTGTAAATTAGCTTTGAGAAAAGCTAAAGTAGCTCAATTGGAAGCTATGGTGTTTTATTCATATATAATTTTAACTAATATAAATCTAAATTTGAATAAATATGAAGGCGCTTATGATTATTTTAAGTTAGCAAGTGTGGAGCTTGAAAAGTATCCTAATCAAGGAGAGATATTACCGTGGTTTTATAAAGCAGTTGCTAGCTTATTTTTAGAATTTGGTGATATATCAAAAGCTAAGCATAACATAAAATTAGCTTTAGACTTATTAGGCGATGAACAGTCAATAATTAAATGGAACACAGGAATTGTCTATGAATTTATGAAACTTAAGGAAGCTAAAAGCAAAACCCAAATGCTCGGTGCAATAGAAGGAATTACATACTTATTATCAAAATATAAGAGTTCAGAGGTTATTTCAAATATAGTAACTGATGCTTCCCTACAACTGGTAGAGCTTGGTGAGAATGAGCTAGCATTCAAATTAGTAGATGAATATGAAGATGTAAGGGCTGAAAATGAAAATACTGTGTTAAAGCTAAACTACATAAAAGCACTAAGATGCAATAATGAAGAAAAAGAGCAGATGCTTAATAACGCACTTGGCCTGGCGGTGGATTTAAAAAACACTAAGTTACGTCTAAAGATTTCTGGTGATTTAGGAGAATATTATCTTAAGTTCGGTAAACATGATAAAGCTTTAACTTATTACATTGATGTTTGTGATCAAGTTAAGTCACTAGTACTTAGTGTTCCAAAGCAATTTAGAGTTACATATATTAATTTTAATAATTTGCTTAAATACTATAATGCACTAGTCCATTTAAAAGTGGATTATTCTAAGGTTAAAGATGAACCATGTAAAAAATATGAATGGATTAATAATGAGGCTGAATTAATAGAGTTTTTTCAAGATCTTGATTATATTTCTAAGGATATATAATAATCAATCTAATATTGAATTTTAAATTTAATACCTCCTAAGAGCTTATAATTAGGGGGTATTTTGCATTGAATGCTATATGACTTGTTATTTATATGAATGTACCTTATTATATAAAATATAGATATATACACGAGATATAAGAAGGCTACTTTTGGAGGGTTATATGTCAAAAACAAACAAATATATTGCAATATCTTTAGCTGTATCATTTTTCGGGGAGATATATTTTTATCCCCTTGACAGTGCGCTTAAATTTTCCGCAGGGGTAATTATTTTTAATTTGTGTGTGATTATGATGGAGGATATGTCAGAAGTAACAATGGCATTATTATGTGGCTTGGGCGTTTTTATCACAAGAGATTTTTTTGGCGTACTACTTTTAAACCATGGAATTTTTGATACGTTAGCAATTAATTTACCATCACTGATATATTATTTAATCTATGGAATTCTTCTTAAGGTTACGAGCGTTAAGAAACATAGAAACAGTATGATTACTACAATTTTTATATTGGCAATAACTGATTCACTATGTAATATATTTGAAGCTATAATGAGAAATAGTATTAATCTCAATATAGTAAGAATTATAATTTTTGTGGGATTTATAAGAGGGGTGATAACTTACCTGATTTTCCTCACTTATAATAAACAAAAATTATTTATTTTACATAGTGAACATCAAGATAGATATAGGTCACTAAATTTACTGATTTCAAATATACAGGCAGAAATGTTTTACTTGAAAAAGTCTATGAAAGATATTGAAAATGTTATGTCAAAAAGCTATAGTTTATATGAAACCTATAAAAGCAATGAATATTTAAGCGAAAAAACTTTGGATATTGCTAGAGAGGTACATGAGATAAAAAAAGATCACTATAGAGTTTTAAAAGGCTTTGAGTCCCTTATAAATAATTTTGAAAATGAAGAGGATATGACTCTTTCCAGTATTTTTACTATTATTAATGATAACACTAGTAGATATATAAAGGAAAGTAATAAAAAAATAGGAATATCATTTAATTTTAAAAAGGATTTTACAGTGAAGGTTCATTATAATTTATTTGTTTTGCTTAATAATCTAATTATAAATAGTATAGATGATTGTGAAAATAGTGATTCTATTAAAATATCAGAAACAGAAGATAATGATAATATATATTTTGAAGTTACAGATACAGGGAAAGGAATTGACGAAGATATTCTTCCCTATATTTTTAATCCAGGGTTTACTACTAAATATGATGATAAAACAGGGAAAGCCTCCACGGGTATAGGACTTTCACATGTAAAGAACATTATAGATGAATTAGTCGGTGAAATTGAAGTGAAATCAGAAGTGGATTTAGGTACTACCTTTATTTTAAAGATTCCTAAAAACTCACTAAATGGAGGATAACTATGGAAGTAACATTTTTGATTATTGACGATGATATCAGTATTAGAAAAATGCTAGGACGTCTCATAAATAAAAACAATCTTGGAAAAGTTATAGGTGAAATAGATAGTGGCAGGGATGCTGTGCCGGAGATTACATTCTATAATCCAGATATAGTACTTATTGACCTTTTGCTGCCCATATCGGATGGAATTGAAATAATGAAAGCTAGCAAAAGCGAAGGCTATAAGGGTAAGTTTATTATGATATCCCAGGTTGAAGATGAGTCACTGGTATCAAAGGCATATGAAAATGGGATAATTTTCTTTATAAACAAACCAATAAACAGTATAGAGGTTATTAATGTTATCAAAGGCATATGTAATAATATTGAGCTAGAAAATTCAGTAGCCCTTATAAAGAATGCAGTATTAAACTTAAATAGTGATCAAAATGTAACAAAAGAATTGTTTTTAGAAAATGGGATAGCTAAAATTTTCTCTGATATAGGTATTGCTGGTGCGGTAGGAAGTAATGAGTTAATGTTGATTATACGCAAGATAATGGATTTTAAAAAAAGAAATCCAACTTCTACCTACAAGTTACAAAATATATACGATGAAATCTTGCAGGGAGGTGTAGATGTTAACATAAAAGCCAGTAAAAAAGCCCTAGAACAAAGGATTAGGAGGACCATTCAAAAGGCACTGGAAACTATATCGGAACTAGGTTGTGATGATTATAGTAACAGTGTTTTTATGGAGTATAGCACCTTGCTGTTTGATTTTAAACAAGTGAGGCAGGAAATGAGGCATATAGATAATGCTTTAGAGGAACCTGGAAAAATAAACACAAAAAAATTTATTGAAAGTCTTATTGTAAAATTAAGCTAGCAATATATTTAGTAATATATATTAAATCCAATAAATTCTACGAATAATTTGAAAATTAAATCTTTAAATGAAGTATTTAGTAGTATTCTGTTGTTGTTTGTATAACACCCTTATAATATATCATATAATGTAGTGAAATTATAAGGAGGCATAACAGATGGCTTTTAAATTAGACATGACTCAAGCAGCGGCGTTAGCAGTTGTTGTTCTATTTATAGGACAAAAAATCAAAGATAAATTATTTTTTTTAGACAGGTACTGTATTCCGGCACCGGTAATTGGAGGACTGATTTTTGCAACAATAACCTTAATACTTAAAGTAAGTAATTTACTGATTTTTGATATGGATACAACTCTTCAAAAATTATTTATGACGGCTTTCTTTACAACTATTGGATTTACTGCCAGTCTCAAACTGCTAAAAAAAGGTGGAAAAGGAGTTTTTATTTTTTTGGGTATATCTGTAGTACTTGTAATTCTTCAAGACATTACTGGGCTAACCCTGGCTAAGATGTTTGGACTAAATCCACTTATAGGGCTTAGTACAGCTTCTACACCTATGGTAGGTGGACATGGAACTGCAGGTGCATTTGGACCTATATTTGAAAAGGCAGGGGCAGTTGGTGCAACAACCGTAGCAATGGCATCGGCAACCTTTGGTTTGATTATGGGTAGCGTAATTGGAGGACCTATAGGTAAACGGCTAATTGAAAAGAAAAATATTCCATACCCTAAGAAAACCATTAATTATAGTGCTGCTAAAGAAGCTGCGGTAACAAAAGAAACTACTGGAAAACAACTAATTCCTGAAAACTTCATGGGCGCTTCATCTCAAATTTTTCTAGCCATGGGAATAGGTACAGTTATATCTTTTCTTTTAGAAAAAACAGGAATAACTTTTCCTCCATACATAGGAGCTATGTTTGCAGCAGCATTTTTGAGAAACGTATCTGATTGTACAGATGCATATAAAATTCATTTGGATGAAATCGATGTCATTGGAAATATTTCCTTATCGCTATTTTTATCTATGGCCTTAATGGGATTAAAGCTATGGCAATTAGCAGATTTAGCTTTACCTTTAATAGTAATGTTACTAGCTCAAGCAATTTTAATGGCAGTATTTGCATATTTCATAACCTTTAATGTTATGGGAAGAGACTATGATGCAGCAGTAATCTCTTCTGGCAATTGCGGATTTGGTATGGGTGCTACACCAAATGCAATGGCTAATATGGGAGCAATGACAACAAAATATGGAACAGCTCCCAGTGCATTTTTTATTGTGCCGCTGGTGGGAAGCTTATTTATAGATTTCTGTAATGCTGGAATCATAACAATGTTTATGAATCTTTTGGGGAAATAAAAAACAAGTCTAATATGCTAGAATATTAGACTTGTTTTTTATTATATATCTTGATAAAAAAAACTAGGAACTTTATAATTGAGTTATACTAGTAGGAAAAAGTAATATAAGTAGATGAGTATACTGACTTGTTATTTATATGTACATTTAAGGAAGGTGACAAATGTATAAAATTAGTGATTATTATAATGACGCTATATGCAATATTAACGAGGGCGTTATTGCTATAGATAACAAAGGTAAGATAAAAATTATTAATAATGCTGCAGAAAAAATGTTAAGAGTTAATGCAGAAAATAGCATAGGGAAATACATTTTAAATGTATTTCCATTTAGTGAATTATTAAGTGTAATTGAAAACGGGCAGGTACAACTAAATAAAGAGCACGGTGAATTTATTGTAACCCGGAAGGCAATAACTCAAAATGGTGAAGTCATAGGCGCCCTTGAAATATTTAGCGAAAATAGGTGGAAAAATGAGTTAGATAAGCAACAAGATGTAGATAACGTTTCCGAAAACATTCTAAATACAATTATTAATACCGTAGATGAGTGTGTAGTTGTAGTAGATACAAATGGCATAATAACAATGATGAGTAATGCATATAAAGAACTTATTAATTGTGAAAATCCTGAGGGAAAGCATGTAACTGATGTTATTGAAAACACAAAATTGCACATAGTTGCAAAGACTGGTGAAAAACAATTTGGAGAACTTCAACAGACTAACGGGCATAGTATGATTTCTATGAGAGTTCCCATAAAAAAAGATGGTAAAATTGTAGGGGCCATTGGAAAAGTAATGTTTAAGGATTTGAGCAATTTTAAAATATTAAGTAATAAGCTGTGGAATTTGGAAAAAGAAGTTGAATACTATAAAAGTGAATTAGGTAGTGATGGAAAAGCAATATACACTTTTAAGAATATTATAGGACGTAGCGAAAAGAGTTGTGAGGTAATGGAACTGGCGAAAAAGGTGGCTAAAATAGATTCAAACGTTTTAATTACTGGTGAGAGTGGAACAGGTAAAGAACTATTTGCTCATTCTATTCACAATGCCAGCAGAAGATGTTTACAACCATTTGTGAAAATCAATTGTGGAGCTATTCCAGCTGAGCTTTTTGAGTCGGAAATGTTTGGATATGAAGAAGGAGCATTTACTGGTGCTAAAAGATCAGGTAAAAAAGGGAAGTTTGAACATGCTAATGGAGGTACAATTTTATTAGATGAAATTGGTGATATGCCAATGAATATGCAAGTTAAGCTTTTAAGGGTTATTCAAGAAAAGGAGTTAGTAAGGGTTGGTGGTAATGACATTATCAAGGTTGATATAAGAATTATTGCTTCTACTAATAAGTCACTAGAAGGTTTGATTAAAGAAGGTAAATTTAGAGAAGATTTATATTATAGATTGGATGTTATGCATTTGAGATTACCATCTTTGAGAGAAAGAATAGAAGATGTTGAAGAATTATCCAATACTTTAAGAATAAAAATATGTAAAAAATATGGGATTTACTCTGAAGGCATTTCTAATGAAGCTATTGATTATTTAAAATCTTATAATTGGCCAGGTAATATAAGACAACTTGAAAATGTAATAGAAAGAGCTATAAACTTGCTTGATGGAGATCTTGATATAAGGCCAAAGCATTTGCCAGAAAAAATAATAAATACCAAGGTAAAAAAATATTCATTAGAAAATAATTATTTAAAAGATGTTGTTGAAAGCCTTGAGAAGGACCTAATTATGGAGAGTATAAGAGAAACAGGTGGCAATAAAAAAGAAACAGCAAGAATATTGGGACTTAGTAGAGCAGGATTATATAAAAAATTAAATCGATATAATTTAATGGAATTAGCCAATCTACAATAGTGTACATGTAAACTTTGTTTGCATGTACTTCTTTTATATGAATAGCATTAGTAGGAGTTCAGCGTTAAAGTATAAAAAAATAAATACATCCCTATACCAAGGACTGAAAATACTTTTAGTGATTTATTTGACAATTAAGTTATAATATTAACAAAATGTGCACGTGAAAATTAAAGGCCATACTTGTGTTAACTAAGTTTACATTCGAATTTTTAATTTGTGCTATAATAACAAAAAAATGCTGATATACTGTGCTTTACAAGATTTTTTTAAACTTGGCATGAAAAATGCTACAGAATATATAATAGGAAAAAACAAAGCAAATAAATACTGGATTCCTAGTACATTGTAATAATATATTAGATGAATAATTGGAGGTTTAAATATGAAAGACGTAGTAATTGTATCAGCAGTGAGAACAGCAATAGGAAGTTTTGGTGGAACATTATCAAAATTGTCAGCTGTACAAATAGGAACCATTGCGGCTAAAGAGGCTATAAAAAGAGCGGGTGTTAAACCTGAATTAATAGAGGAAGCTATTATAGGAAATGTAATACAAGCAGGACTTGGACAAAATGTCGCAAGACAAATATCTATATATGCAGGTATGTCTGAAGAATCTTCGGCGCTTACAATAAATAAAATATGTGGCTCGGGGTTAAGAGCTGTAAGTATGGCAGCACAAATTATAATGTGTGGAGATGCAGATATAGTACTAGCCGGTGGAACTGAAAGTATGAGTAATGCTCCATATGCACTTCCAAACAATAGATGGGGTGCAAGAATGGGAGATGGGAAAATAGTTGATACTATGATTAATGATTCTCTTTGGGATGCATTCAATAATTACCATATGGGTGTTACTGCAGAAAATATTGCAGAGAAATGGAATATAACAAGAGAAGATCAAGATCAATTTGCTTTAAAAAGTCAATTAAAAACAGAAAAAGCTATAAGAGAAGGCAAATTTAAAGATGAGATTGTTCCAGTTTCCATTCCCCAAAGAAAAGGTGAGCCAATAATATTTGATACGGATGAATTTCCAAAAGCTGGCTCAACTATAGAAAAATTAAGAAAATTAAAACCAGCCTTTAAAAAAGATGGCACTGTAACAGCAGGTAATTCATCGGGAGTAAATGATGGTGCAGCGATGTTTATAGTGATGTCCAAGGCAAAAGCTGAGGAATTAGGGGTTAAACCCCTAGTTACAATAAAAGCTTATGCTTCCGGTGGAGTGGATCCGAAAATAATGGGATATGGACCAGTTCCTGCAACTAGAAAAGCACTAAAAAAAGCAGGAATGACTGTAAAAGATTTAGACCTAATAGAAGCTAATGAAGCATTTGCTGCCCAATCTTTAGCTGTAGCTAAGGATTTAGGGTTTAATACAGAAATAGTTAACGTTAATGGAGGAGCTATAGCATTGGGTCACCCGGTAGGTGCTTCAGGAGCAAGAATACTTGTTACTTTAATACATGAAATGATAAAAAGAGATTCTAAAACTGGACTTGCTACACTTTGCATAGGTGGCGGTCAAGGAACTGCAATTATTGTTGAAAGATAAATTAAATGGAAGACTAGCATAATGCTGGTCTTTTTTTTATTTGATATAAATTTTAAATAAAAAAATTAAGATAGATTTAATAATAATGTATGGTAATAATAAGGAATAAGTATTAGTAGTATGGTATAATTATAATTATAGGAGTGATATAGATGGTTAAAATAAAAAATGCCTTACCAAACATTTTCACCTTAAGTAATATGTCTTGTGGAATAATGTCTATACTTATGAGTTTTGAGGGCAATTATAAATTAGCAGCACTATTTATTCTTTTAGCAGGAATATTTGATAGATATGATGGAAGAATAGCTAGGTTTTTAAAAGTAGATAACGATTTAGGAAAAGAATTAGATTCATTATGTGATTTAATATCTTTTGGTGTAGCGCCGTCCATATTGATATTCAACATTTATAATTTTGTTAAGTTAGGGTCAATTGGATATTTAATGGTTTTGGTTTTTCCAATAGCGGGGGCATATAGGTTAGCAAAATATAATATTACAGATTTTGATGGGGTTTTTTCAGGAATTCCTATTACTATTACAGGCACATTTCTGGCACTGTATGCATTATTTGTGTTTAATAAACCTTTGAGTTTAGCACCTACCATTTTTTTGTTGATTGTATTGTCTTATTTGATGGTTAGTAAATTCAAATTTAAAAAAATGTAGCTGTATAATCTAATTAAAATTAAAACATTATATTCTAAAACGCAATTATATTGGCAACCTCACCTTTTGGTGAGGCTTTTTTTAATTTTTAAATCTATAGTAATATTCAGGGGTAGCTTCAGTAATAACTTTAAATAGATATCCTGAATCTTTATAATATTTTATGATTTCAGGCAGTGATTTTACTGTGTTTTTATTATTAAAATTGCAATGCATTAGAATTATGGCTACATTTTTATTGCCTTTAATAATTTTTGAGTTCATAACAAGCTGGGAAGAACTTAAATTAGGATTTATTCCATCACATGTATTCACATTCCAATCATAAACTTTGAAATCTCTACTATGAATGGTTTGAAGGGTTAAAGCATTTAATCGTTTAGAACTACCACCGGGAAACCTAATAATTTTAGGAGCAAAACCCGTGACCTGCTCTATTTTATTGGAGGTCATTGTCATTTCATTAATAAAATCTTCTGTGCTTTTGTATATTTTTTTAAAATTATGACTGTAAGTGTGAAGACCTAAGCTATGACCTTCATTATATATTCTCTTAAGAATTGACTCTTTTCCTTCAATTTCTTTACCTACTACAAAAAAGGTTGCTTTTACATTTTCTTTTTTTAACACATCTAACAGTGCAGCAGTAACAACATGGGTAGGACCATCATCAAAAGTTAAATAAGCTAATTTTGGAGATGTAATATTGACAGAAGCCTTTAAAGAAAAATTTAAAGGCTTAAATGTGGGACTATTTTTTGCTGTATTGTTGTTATGGGCTCTAATAGATATTATTAGAATAATAGGTATAGTAATTAAAATAAGAATACATTTTTTTTTCATAGTCATATAAAATCGCCCGCCTTTATTTTTTTCAAAATTAGTTTGCCCAAAGTAACCTTAATTAAAGCAGTATATTTTAAATTAAAGATTTAATTTAAAATGATTGATAAAAGATTGACAAATCATGTTGAAATTTTGTATAATTACCTTATTCGGTATAGCTAGAATTTTCTGACTGTATGGAAAAATAAATCAATAAAATTTAATAATTTGAACCTAATTGTAAAGAGTTTTCTAAGCAAAAGGAGGGCGAAAGTATTAAACACTGATGGTGTGTTTTGACCTTTTACATTTTGTAGAGGGTTTTATTATTTGTGCAAAATTATGGATGCACTAGGGTGAAAATATACTGTTAAAAGTAGAGGAGTAATATGGAAAAAAGAATCGGTGTTATAGGAATTATAATAGAAGAATATATAAATGCTACTTTTGTTAATGACATACTTCATGATTTTGGAAATTTAATTGTAGGAAGAATTGGCGTACCTTATAAAGATAGAGGAATATTTGTGATTTCTATAATTGTAGATGGAACCATGGATGAAATAAGTGCGATGACAGGGAAAATCGGAAAAATTTCTGGGGTAAATGTTAAGGCAGCAATAACTAAACAATAGAAAAAAATATAGTAAAAACCTAATAAAATATATTGGAGGAATTTAGAATGAAAGAATATAAGGCTGAGGAATTTATAATTGATTCTGAAATAAACGAAGCTATAGAATATGGAAAGAAAATGGCTGTGGATAAAGCCTTTGTAGTGGAACTTTTAAATAAGGCTAAAACATGTGTTGGGCTTACTCATAGAGAAGCTTCTGTGCTTTTAAATATAGAAGACGATGATTTATTGCAAGAGATGTTTAAAAGTGCTAAAGAAATTAAAGAAAAAATATATGGCAAACGAATAGTAATTTTTGCACCACTATATGTAAGTGATTTTTGTGTGAATAATTGTAAGTATTGTGGGTATAAACATTCAAATGATACTATTTCAAGAAAAAAACTTAGTATGGAAGAGATAAAGGAAGAAGTAAGGATTTTGGAATCTTTAGGTCATAAAAGATTAGCTCTTGAAGTAGGAGAAGATGCAGTTAATGCACCAATTGAATACGTACTTGAATGCATTAAAAATATATACTCAATAAAATTTGAGAACGGAAGCATAAGAAGGATTAATGTAAATATTGCGGCTACATCGGTGGAAGAATTTAAAATGCTTAAAGATGCAGATATAGGAACATATATATTGTTTCAAGAAACCTACCATAAAGAAACCTATGAAAAAGTTCATCCAACGGGACCAAAACATAATTATAATTATCATACAACAGCTATGGATAGGGCAAGGGCCGCAGGGATAGACGACGTAGGTATTGGAGTTCTGTATGGTCTATACGAATATAAATACGATACAATAGCAATGCTAATGCATGCAGAGCACTTAGAAGAAACTACAGGCGTAGGACCCCATACTGTATCAGTGCCACGCTTAAGACCTGCAGAAAATGTAAGCCTTAAAGATTATCCATATTTAGTAACAGATGAAGAATTTAAAAAGCTTGTTGCAGTATTAAGACTTGCGGTGCCTTATGCAGGAATGATTTTATCCACAAGAGAGGATACAAAATTTAGAGAAGAAGTTTTAGCACTAGGTGTATCTCAAGTTAGTGCAGGTTCTTGTGCTGGTGTTGGTGGATATTCCAATGAATATAGCGGGCACAATAATGGTGAGAAACCACAATTTGAGATTGGCGACCATAGATCACCTAAGGAAATTATAGAAAGCCTATGTGCAGGTGGATATATTCCAAGCTATTGTACTGCTTGCTATAGAGAAGGAAGAACTGGAGATAGATTTATGAGGCTTGCAAAGAGTGGGCAGATACAAAATGTATGTCAGCCTAATGCTCTTCTTACGTTAAAGGAATTTGTATTGGATTATGGTGATGAAAATCTTAGAAATATTGCAGAAGAAACTATAAAAAAGGGACTTGCTGATATACCAAATGAAAAAGCAAGAGAGGCAGCGAAGGATAAATTAGACAGAATAGAAAAAGGGGAGAGAGATTTAAGATTCTAGTAACACACCATTAAGGTTCAGCATGTAGGATGTTCTGATAGTAGAGAATTCGTTAACAGTATCTAAGTTTATTCCATGAAAAATCTCCTAACGCACTTATTCGACATCCTGTCTCAGAAGTGCTAGCAGCCCGTCCTGGGTTGCTTACGGAAATTTTTCATTCCATAAACTAAGAGTCTGTAAAACTCATTATATACTATCTGCCACATTCCTACATGATTTCACCATCATGACTATAGTTATAATTATCCTACGTGATTTACATAAGAACTTAAACTGGGAATTTGATTTAGAAACTCTAAGCGAATTTCTAAATCAAATTTCAATAGTTTATCGTTCTTATGCAAATCACTACGGATAAACTTCATACTTAACATTATATATATCTATCAGAATTTAATTATGGTAGGGAAGAAAAAAGAATATAAACGCATAAACATACAAATATATAAACATATAAACATATAAACATATAAATATGTAAATATAAAAGCATATATTCTTATGGGACTTGTAGAGGTTAAAAATAAATATTGTGGATAGTTTTTTAGATTGAGTTTAAAATGTGGAAAATATATGATCTCATTATTTGTGGATAATATTTTGTGGGGTTAGGTTTATTTTCTGGTAGTGTGGGGAATGTAAAGCCTATCGGCTAAAAACATGAAATAGGAAATGGTAGTGGGATTTGAATTTCATAACTATAATTTTAAAAATACATATAGAACAAGGGAGGGATAGAGGATGCAGCAAACACCAAATTCTAATAGGCTTCATATAGCTATATTCGGGAAAAGGAATGTGGGTAAGTCCAGTTTGATTAATGCACTTACTGCTCAAGATATTGCTTTAGTATCTGAGGTGGCAGGGACAACTACGGATCCAGTGTATAAAGCCATGGAACTTCTTCCAATAGGGCCCGTTGTGATTATAGATACTGCAGGACTTGATGATATGGGCGAAATTGGAGATCTTAGGATAAAGAAGACTAAAGAAGTTATGGATAAAACAGATTTAGCGCTGCTTGTTATAGATGGAAATGTGGGGGATTTATCACTTGAAAGTGAGTGGTATGAAGATTTAAAAGGGAGAAAAATTCCTGTAGTTGGAGTTATCAACAAGGTTGATAATGGTGATGTGGAATTAGATAGGGTCCAAAAGGTTATAAATATAAATTTTGTTAAGGTTAGTGCTAAGGACAAAGTCAATATTGATGAGTTAAAAAAGGCTATTATGAAGATGGCTCCTGAGGATTTTGAGAAGAGCACAATTGTTGGGGATATAGTAAAACCTAAGTCAATAGTACTGGTTGTAGCACCACAAGATATTCAAGCACCAAAGGGGAGATTAATCCTTCCACAGGTTCAAATAATAAGGGATCTTCTTGATAATGATGCAATGGCGCTAGTTGTAAAGGATAGTGAACTTGAGGATGTTTTAGCCTCGCTAAAGAATAAACCAGATTTAGTAATTACTGATTCTCAGGTGTTTAAGAAAGTGAACAGTATTATACCAAAGGATGTACCGCTTACGTCTTTTTCTATACTTATGGCTAGGTATAAAGGCGATTTAAAAAGCTTAGTTAAAGGCGCCAGGGCGATAGACACGCTAAAATCAGGGGATAAGGTGCTTATAGCAGAAGCTTGCACTCATCATCCACTAGAAGGAGATATAGGGAGAGAAAAACTTCCTATGTGGCTGGAGGAAAAAGTAGGCGGGAAGTTAGATATAACAGTATGTGCGGGAAGCTCTTTCCCGGAAAATTTAGGTGAGTATAAGCTAATACTCCATTGTGGAGCTTGTATGTTTAATAGACAACAGTTAATGTCTAGGATTAAAAAGGCTAATATTGAGGGAATGCCTATTACCAATTTTGGGATAGCTATAGCTCATATAAACGGTATACTTGGCAGAGTTCTTAGCGCTTTTGGAGAAGATGCTTTTTAAGAATATATCATTGAATAAATTAGGATCCACAACTAATGCAAATTTATTGTTTTAGTTGTGGATATTTTTTATGTTTTTAGATACTTTACATATTGTTAAAAAAAAATCAAAGTTACTATATTAATTTTGTAGCTATTGGTGTAAAATTTAAGTATGTGAAAAGAATATCAAATTACAAAATAAATATAAGGTAACTTAACTTGAAGGGATGATAATAATGGTAACTATTAGTGTTTGTGTAGGAAGTGCCTGTCATTTAAAAGGGTCTTATAAAGTAATTGAGGGGCTACAAAGGTTAATTAAAGAAAATAAGCTTGAAAATCAGGTGGAAATTAAAGGGGCATTTTGTATTGGAAGATGTACAGAGGGGGTTTCTACAATGGTGAACGATGAAGAGTTCTTTTCCTTAAATGAGAATAATGTAGAAGCCTTTTTTCATGAAACTATCATAGGCGGTCTAACAAATGAGTAATATAAATTTTTCTAAAGCGTATTGTAAAAACTGTTATAAATGCCTTCGATCATGTCCGGTTAAGGCAATAAAATTTGAGAATGAACAAGCTACCATAGATGAGGAAAGATGTATAGAATGTGGTCATTGCCTTACCATATGTCCACAAAATGCTAGAGAGATTAAAAGTGATGTGCAGGTTGTTAAAAATGCTATAAATTCCGGTAAAAAAATCATAGCAAGCTTAGCACCCTCCTTTGCTGGTTATTTTGATGAGGCAGCGGGAAAGGTAGTATCAGCTTTAAGTAAATTAGGATTTATTATAATAGAAGAAACTGCAGTAGGTGCAGAAATTGTAGCTGATTTATATAATGATTATATCCTGGAGAATAATAGAGAGGTTTACATTACTACAGCATGTCCATCAGCTAACTACTTAGTAGAAAAATATTTCAAAGAAATTATTCCCTGTTTGATTCCTAAGGTATCTCCAATGATAGCACATGGAAAATTATTGAAGGAAAGATTTGGAAGTGAATGCTTTGTTGTATTTATAGGACCATGTTTGGCAAAAAAATCTGAGTTTGAATATTTTTCAAAAGATAATGTAATTGATGCAGTATTAACTTTTGATGAATTGAATTCCTGGATTACAGAATTCGCATTAGAGATAGACAAGCTAGAAGAAGAGAATTTTAACGTTAACCCCTATAGTAAAGGGCAAGGATTTCCAATGGGTGGTGGCATTATTGAGGCAATGGGAGAAAAATTAAAGCAAAGTCAACTTAGTGTTATTACTGTAAGTGGTATGGAAGAGTGTATTGAAGTATTTAATAGTATTAAGAATGGTGATTTGAAGGGAGTATTTATCGAAGCTAGTGCGTGCAAGGGAAGCTGCATTGGGGGACCAGTTATGGTTAAAAATGGTGAAAATTACTATGCAAAATTACGAAAGGTTAAGGAATATATAAAGAGTCGTAAAAACTACAATCAGTCAATAACTACAAAAATACCTAGCAATATAAATTTTATCAGAAAATTCACAGAGAAAAACATCAAAAAATCTATAGCAACAGAAAAAGAAATTGATATTATTATGAAAAAAATGGGTAAATATGAGCTTATTGATGAGCTGAATTGTGGTGTCTGCGGATATAATTCTTGTAGGGAAAAAGCACAAGCTGTTTTTGAAGGTATGGCTGAAACCACTATGTGTCTCCACTATATGAGAACTAAAGCAGAAAGCCTTGCTAATGAAATTGTTGAAAATACAGCCTCTAATTTAATTCTATTAGATGGAGAGATGAATGTACGCGAGATGAATCCAGCTGCTAAGGCTATATTTAAAATACAATCTCAAAATATCATAGGCAGACCTATATCTACACTTATTGATGATATTAATTTTAAAAAGGTGAGAGAATCTGGAGAAAATATAATAGGCAAAAAAATTGCTTATCCACAGTATGGTGTAGTGTTTATAGAAAATATAGTATATCTTCCGAAGCAAGATATGGTGCTTGTAAGTATGATTAATATTATGACTGAAGAGAAAAATAAAAAAGAGCTAACGAAGGTTAAAGAAAATACTTTAAACGCAGCTCAAGAAGTTATAGAAAAACAAATGAGGGTAGCACAGGAAATAGCAAGTTTGCTAGGGGAAACTACTGCAGAAACAAAAATTATTTTAACTAAGTTAAAGAAAATAGTGGCAGGAGAAGATGGTGAATAAAATGGAATTATTTATTGATGTGGCTTATGATAGTTTGATTAAAAAAGGTGAAGAGCTTTGTGGGGATAGGGTGGAAATAATTAGACTTGAAGACAGCACTATAATTGTCATGGCAGACGGATTAGGTAGTGGTGTTAAAGCTAATATACTGGCGTCATTAACCTCTAAAATTGCTAGCACTATGCTTAAAGAAGGTGCAGATATCTATGAAACTGTAGATACTATAGTAAACACTCTACCGGTATGCAAGGTTAGGGAAATTGCATATTGTACATTTACACTTATGAAAATTTATAATGATGGCAGAGCATATATTGCAGAATATGATAATCCACCTTTTTTCTTGATAAGGCACAATGAGGGCATTGAAATAGAAAAAAAGGAAAGTATTATCAATGATAAAAAAGTAGTTGAAAGCCATTTTATACTGCAAGAGGGGGATGTTATTACAGTAGTCAGTGATGGATGTATTCATGCTGGCATAGGTAATATATTAAATTTAGGGTGGAGCTGGGAAAATGTCCAAAATTACTTGACCAGAAATGTACAATGTAGGCGAAGTGCAAAAAATATTGAAAAAGATTTAATTCAGGTTTGCTGGGATTTATATGGGGGAAAACCTGGAGATGATACTACTATTGTATGTGTGAAAGCTAGAAAACCAGCGGTTATAGATTTATTTACCGGCCCCCCTAGGGATAAAGGCCATGATAGCTCAGTTATCAAAGAATTTATGAGCGGAACTGGCAAGAAGGTAATTTGTGGGGGAACTACTTCAAATATTGCAAGTAGGGAACTTGGCCGAGACCTGAAAGTAAACTTAGAATTTTTTGATAAAGACGTTCCACCTACGGCAACTATGGAGGGTATAGATTTAATAACTGAAGGGGTTTTAACTATAAGCAAGGCTATAGAAAAGTTAAGTAACTATGAAAAAAGTTTTGCGTCCCAGGAGTATCCCTGTGATTTAGGAGGTCTCGATGGAGCTAGTAGACTTGTTAAAATGTTAATAGAGGATTGCACTCACTTTAATTTATGGGTGGGAAAGGCCATAAATCCAGCACACCAAAACCCGAATTTTCCAATGGATTTGAGTATTAAGCTCAAGCTTGTAGATCAACTAGTAGAATGCATGAAAAAATTAGGGAAATATGTTAACGTAAATTATCTATAAAAAAACAGCAGAAAAATCTGCTGTTTTTTATTTGCTCTTATTTGCGTTTTACATATTCTGTGTGAAGAAGTTCATGGGCTTTTTCACCATATGGTTTTCCAAGGAATTCATCATATATTTTTATGATAGATGGATTTTCATGTGATTTTCTTATAGTTTTATTTTTGTCTTCACTGTATAAAACAGACATTCTCTTTGCTAATATATCTTCATAATCGTTTGAATATGGCTGTCCACCACCATTAATACATCCACCAGGGCAAGCCATGATTTCGATTAAGTGATAGTTAGCTTCTCCAGATTTTATAGCTTCTAATAATTTACGCGCATTTCCAAGTCCACTAGCTATAGCAACCTTAACATCAAGGTCGTTAATTTTTACAGATGCTTCCTTTATGCCTTCCATTCCTCTTACTGCTTCAAAATCTACATTTTCAAGGGTTTCATTTGTGAGCCACTCATAAGCAGTACGGAGCGCTGCTTCCATAACTCCGCCAGATGTACCAAATATAACTCCAGCACCAGTAGATTCTCCTAGTGGGTTATCAAAATTTTCTTCTGGTAATGAATTAAAATCAATGCCAGCTTCTTTTATCATTTTAGCAAGTTCTCTTGTACTTATAACTATATCAACATCTGGAACTCCATTTGTAGACATCTCTGGCCTTGCAGCTTCATACTTCTTTGCAAGACAAGGCATTACAGATACGACTATCATATCTTCTGGCTCGATATTCATTTTTTGTGCAAGGTATGTTTTAGCAACTGCACCCCACATTTGTTGTGGTGATTTACATGTAGATGGAATATCTAACATATCATTAAATTGATGCTCAAAGAATTTAACCCAACCAGGACAACAACTTGTAAGCATTGGCAGTTTTCCGCCATGTTGAAGTCTATGAGCAAATTCGCTAGCTTCTTCCATTATTGTTAAGTCAGCTGCAAAATCAGTATCAAATACTTTAGTAAAGCCCAAAGCTCTTAGTGCAGCAACCATTTTTCCAGTAACAGCAGTACCATGTTCAAGTCCAAATTCTTCACCCAGGGCGGCTCTAACTGCAGGAGCCGTTTGAACAACAACAACTTTTTCAGTTTGATCAAGAGCATTCCAAACTTTAGATGAATTATTAACTTCTGTTAATGCACCGGTTGGACATACAGCTACACATTGTCCACAAAAAGTACAAGTTGTTTCGCCCATTGGTAGTGCGAAGGCAGGAGATACAACAGTCTCAAAGCCTCTACCAACGCCGGATAAAACTCCAACAGTTTGAACTTCATTACACATAGTTTCACATCGTCTGCATAATATACATTTATCTAAATTTCTAACAATAGAACTAGTTGTATTATCTATAGGGTAAGTTGACATTTCGCCTTTATAGCGAATTTCACGAATACCAAGTTCTGCAGCTAATCTTTGTAATTCACACATAGTATTTTTTTCGCATAATAAGCAATCTTGTGGATGATCAGATAAAATTAATTCAAGTACAGTTCTACGTGCTTTAATAGCTCTAATTGAAGTTGTCTTAACAATCATTCCTTCTGTAGCAGGAGTTGAACAGGCAGGGGCTAAATTTCTTCTGCCCACAACTTCAACAACACACACACGACAAGAACCCGGATGGTTTGTAGTTTTTCCATCATGCATATTTAAATGACATAGTGTTGGAATTGCTATATTTAACATTCTAGCAGCTTGTAGAATAGTTGTGCCTTGTTTTACGTGGATTTTTTTATCATTTATAGTAAGAGTAATTAAACTCACGGCGTGCACCTCTTTCTTATATTATATATTTTAAATTTTTTTAATTTTTATTTTTTTATAATAGCATTAACTGGACATGCAGTCTGGCATGCACCACATTTAATACAATTGTCTTGGTCGATAACATGTAATGTTTTAACTTTTCCACTAATACAGTTAACGGGACATTGTCTTGCACATTTTGTACATCCGATACATTTATCGGTGATAGTGTATCTTAATAAGTCTTTGCATACTCCAGCAGGACAAGTTTTTTGGTATACGTGAGCTTCATATTCTTCTTTGAAATACTTCATAGTACTTAATACTGGATTTGGAGCAGTTTGTCCAAGGCCGCATAATGAAGTATCCTTAATTGTATTTGCTAGTGATTTTAGCTTATGAAGATCCTCTTTTGTTCCGTTTCCTTTTGAAATTTTTTCAAGCATTTCAAGAAGACGTTTATTTCCTATTCTACAAGGAGAACATTTACCACAGGACTCTTCTACAGTAAATTCTAAGTAGAATTTAGCTATATCAATCATACAATTATCTTCATCCATAACAATCATACCGCCAGAACCCATCATAGAACCTATAGCACTCAGTGATTCATAATCTATTGGTGTATCCAAAAATTCTGCTGTAATACATCCACCAGATGGACCGCCTGTTTGAACAGCTTTAAATTCACGGCCATTCTTAATTCCTCCACCGATATCATATATTATTTCCCTAAGTGTAGTACCCATTGGAACTTCTACAAGACCAACGTTATTTATTTTACCAGCAAGAGCAAAAACTTTCGTTCCTTTAGATGTTGCAGTTCCTATAGAACTATACCAAGCAGCACCTTTGTTAATGATAGCTGGAATATTTGCAAGAGTTTCAACATTGTTAACGCAAGTTGGCTTATTCCATAATCCACTCTGAGCTGGGAATGGTGGTTTATTAGTTGGTTCTCCACGGGACCCTTCAATAGATTGAATTAATGCAGTCTCTTCTCCACATACAAAAGCACCAGCACCATATTTAATCTCTATATCAAAGCTAAAATCAGTTCCTAAAATATTTTTACCGAGAAGCCCTAATTCACGAGCTTGGCTTATAGCTGTTCTTAACCTACTAATTGCAAGAGGATATTCTGCTCTAATATAAATATCTCCAATTGAAGCACCAATACTAAAGCCTGCTATTGCCATAGCTTCTAGAACACTGTGAGGGTCTCCTTCAAGAATAGAACGATCCATGAAAGCACCTGGGTCTCCTTCGTCAGCATTACAAATTATATATTTTTGATCAGCATCGTACATTTTAGCAAAAGCCCATTTTTTACCGGTTGGGAAGCCACCGCCGCCTCTGCCTCGAAGTCCTGAGTCAATCATTAATTTTATAATCTCATCTTGGGACATTTGTGTAATTACTTTACCTAAGGCTAAGTAACCATCTTCTGCTATGTATTCTTTTATGTCTTCAGGATTAATAAGACCACAATTTCTAAGAGCAATTCTCACTTGCTTTTTATAGAAATGCATATCTTCCTGTTTTTTTATTTTTACTTTTGAACTTGGTTCTTCAAATAAAAGTCTATCAACAACTTTGCCCTTTAATAAGTGCTCTTTAACTATTTCTTCAGCATCAGATGGTTGAACAGTAACGTAAAATACGTTATCAGGGGAAACCTTAACAATGGGACCTTTTTCACAGAAGCCAAAACAACCAGTTATAGCAACAGTTACTTCATCAGCTAGTCCTGCAGCATCGATTTCCTTTTGTAGATTTGCGAGTATTTCATCACTTTGAGCAGATTTACAGCCAGTACCACCACAAACTGATAAATACCTTGTACATCTACTACCTTCAGAAGATAGTTCTTTTTCTTCGTTTATTTTTCTTAGTTCTAGTAATGTATTATATCTATTTTGAATTTCTTTAAGTTCATTAAAAGAATTAATTTTATTCAATGTATTTCCCCCTCCTACTCTGCATTCTCGCCTATGGCGTACTCACCTAGTATTTTATCTACTTGATCAACTGTAACATGACCATAAACTTTATCGTTTATAGTTACTACAGGTGCAAGACCACAAGCACCTACACATCTTAATGAGCCTAATGTGAATCTACCATTTTCGGTAGTTTCTCCATTTTTTACGTTTAACTTCTTTTGAAACTCATCAAGTACATCTCCGGAACCTCTTACAAAACAAGCAGTTCCCATGCAAACATTAATTACATACTCTCCTCTTGGTTTAATAGTGAAGTAAGAATAGAAAGTCACAACACCGTAAACTTTAGAAACTGGAATATTTAATTTTTCACCTACAAAAGCTTGTACCTCTTGAGGCAAATATCCGAATAAACCTTGTGCTTTGTGAAGTACTTCGATAAGAGCACCTTCTTTACTTGTAAGGTCGTTAATAAATTTTTCTAAAACTATAAAATTTTCTCCGCTTAAACAATTAGAACACACTAAAACATACCTCCTTTAAGATCTATATTACATATAGATGCATTACAAATTTAATTGACAATCCTTAGAAACAATTGTGCATTATAAAATATTGTGAAAAATTAAACTTTAACAAATATTATTAAAGAAAATATATGAAAATACTGTAAGTATTATATGAAATATATTTTAAAGAAAAGAGGTTCATTTTTTTATATATTTCAAAATGAATGAAATTATTCATATCTATAAGAATTTCAACAACAATGCATCAAATATATTATAATGGAATTTTGTCAAAAAATCTAGTAAATAATTAGTTTATTTTGATTATTATAAATACATGGTAAACTATGTTAAAAAATAAATCATAATTAGATTATGTTAAAAAATCAGTAGTCTTTTCATAAGTATTTGCTTACAAAAATTTAGAGAAAAATACTATTTTTTAGGTGAAAAAAGTATATATTAATTCTTAACAGTATGTTAATATTAAATAAATAAAACAGTAAAATATAAAAATATAAAAATATGTAAAGTGGTATATATAATTACTTATTATAATTTTCTTATTATCAAAGAAATGGGGTAGATATTATGGATTTTAATGTTTTTCAAGAAATGATAAATAAAGTAAATGGGGTTGTAAGTACAAAAATAATACATGATGATAAAGATATTCAAGAGATGCACATATTAGCTAATACACTAAGGGCTCCCAAGCAAATAGTGAGGGATATTGAGTCCATTCTTTTAACCACTTTTGACTACAGAATAGATAGAAAAGTTATAAGTATTGCACAAATTGAAACAGAGGATATTGATCCTATTAAGCGAATAAAATTTGGGGGTATTGACTTAGAGGTACAAGCGAATATTTTAGAATGTAGGGTCAAGCTACTTTATGAAGAACAAGAATTTTTTGTAACACAAGTAGGAATTAAAACTGCAGCCAATAGAAAAAAAATAGTAGCAAAAGCCACTATTGATGCCGTAGAAAAAATTCTTGGACAGACCTTTATATTTGATGTACAAGATATAATTAGCACTACTAATAGGGATATAACATTTATATCAGTGTTGGTAAATATGGTTATAGGTGAAATAGAAGAAACCATGGTAGGGTCTGCAATAGTAAAAAATGATATAAATGAAGCTATTGCAAAAGCAACCCTAGCAGCTATAAATAGAAGAGTACAGAGAACAAATTTTAATAACGGGTAGTGTTGTTAAAAAGCCACTAGGTGGCTTATGAAATTGCTTTAAGGGCCGATACCAATATCTACTGTTTTAGTTTCAAATTTATTATTTTAGTTTTATACCCTAGCGGAAATAAATTATGATAGGTTATAGCGAAGCCCTATTAATTTAAATCGAAGGGGGATTTTAATAATGAAAAAATTAACTACAATATTATTAGCTATATTAGCACTTGCTATAGCTGGTGGATCAACAGCAACTTGGATTTGGTAAATTAGGATATCGGCCTTTAAAATATATAGGAGGGAAATAATGAAGAAATTACCTTCAAATTTGAAACTATATCTTTTAACTACATATGTTTTAACGTTTATATCTTTCTTCATTTTTTTCAGAATAGAATATCTAAATTTTTTTCAAATGAGATTAGATACTTTTTTATTTTTTATTTTTTTAACAGCATTAACAGAAAGTTTTACAGTAACCTACCGGAATATTTCATTTAGTACAAGTTTTGCAATTACGGTCGCTTCTTTTATTTTATTTGGAGCATCAAATGCAACAATAATTTTAGTGCTAGGTTTTGCATTTAGAGTGCTTAAAAATAATGATGAATACAAACATATATTTAACACACCTTTTTATGGAACAGTATTTAATCTGTGTAGCTTAATACTACCAATTATATACGGCAATTATTTTTACAAATTAGTAGGCGGAACTAATTATAATGGAAAATTAGACAATAATTTATTGCCAATTGTTGTGTTTGGTATTGTATTTTATATGGTTAATACTTTTATTATATCAATCGTATTTTCAATGACTACTAAAAAAAGTATTATATATTCATTTTTAGGTAATTTTAAACTGGTATTGTTAAATACATTTGCAATGACTCCTTTCGGAATACTATTAGCATATATTTTTAATTTATATAGATATTTTGGTGTAATTCTTGTAATATTCCCAATAGTATTAGCAAGATACACTTTTTCTTTATATATACAATCAAAATCTCAATATGTTGAAACAGTAGATGCGTTAATGCTTGCCATGGAGGCAAGGGATAAATATACAGAAGGCCATTCCAAAAGAGTGGCGGAAATTTCAATAAGCATAGCCAAGGAATTAAAATATAGCGAATGGAAAATTGAACAGTTAAATATGGCAGCACTACTCCATGATGTTGGAAAAATTGGAATTAATGATCAAATTTTAAATAAACCTGGTAAGCTAACAAAAGAAGAATTTGATACAAAAAAAAAACATCCTCAGATAGGATACAATATTTTAAAGGATATTAAAAGTAGTGAAAGTATATTGCCTATTGTGCACTATCACCATGAACGCTATGATGGGAAAGGATATCCTGATGGTAAAAATTTTGAGGAACTAAGCCTTGATGTATTTATTGTGCAACTTGCCGACTCTATAGATGCCATGTCTACAGATAGACCCTATAGAAAAGCATTGCATCCTGATGATGTTACAAGGGAAGTTAAAAAGTATTCTGGAACACAATTTCACCCAAAGGTAGTGGAAGCATATTTTAAAGTATTAGAAAAACAAAAAAAATAAGGTGAGGTTTAAAATGTTTATTGAAGCATTAATTTTTGCAGTAATTGTTGGATATATATTAAAAGGTAATATGAAAAATTTAGAAAATGTAGATATAAAATACACATATCTTGTTTTTATCTCTTTCTTTATAGAGTTTTTCATTGTTATCTTAATAAGAAAAGGGTTTCTTGATATAGGTATCTATACGTATATATTAGACTTTATCATGTATATTTTATTGGTAGCTTTTATTTACTTTAACATAAAGAATAAGTATATTGTACTTATGGGGTTAGGATTTTTGCTAAATGGTATTCCGATTTTCTTAAATGCTGGAACTATGCCAGTAAGTGCTAAAGCAGCAGTAACTGCTGGGCTGAGTTTAAATATTAGCAAAGAAGGCCTTTATACATTAATAAATGGAAATACTAGGATGTGGTTTTTAGGAGATATTATTCCTCTAACTTTCTTAAGACATTTTGCTATAAGTATAGGAGACATTATTGTAGTGGTAGGACTAATGTTATTTATAATTACGGGAATGAAGAAAACAGCTAAAAATTAGCTGTTTTCTTTAGGTGCGCCCAGCATGGGCGCAATCTTATGGGTGAAAGTCCCTAGCACGGGT
>CAYXOL010000066.1:0-27560 GCA_964467165.1 uncultured Clostridium sp. | reverse complement strand
AGCAGGTTTTCACACCCGCTTTTTCTTCTATACACCCAAAGTTCAGAAAGAACCGGAAAGACGTTGTGTACTCCTTTTTTAAATTTCAGAAGAGGTTCCATTGATTATGAAGAAGATATGAGGAAGGCTATAAAACATTTTGCAGCTACTTGCGATGGAGAAGTTTTTAAAAAAAGAATTACTATGCAGGATGAAATATTAATAAGACAAAAGGGAGGTCAAAAGGAGCTTTATGAATATTTAACAGGATATAAATCATTTATCAAACTAAGGGATTCAGAACATCTTACATTTACAGATTGGCCAGTAATCAACAATCAAGAACTAGAGAATGATATATTGACTATTAAAGAAGCACACGAAATTATTAGCGAAATTACCGTTAAATTTTATAATGAATTTTTATGTGGGGTAGAAGGAGACTATAGAAACTTTATTACTAGTTCTAGTTGTCCACAAATTTGTATAATAAATTGAGATGGTTCTATTACTTAAGTAGTAAAGGTTTCATCGTATAACAAAAAACTCCCGTTCGTTTTGGCATGAAAAGACTGCCAAAACACATTCTTTCGCCAAGCGCGGTCGCGCTAGGGCTCAAGAACATCGGGAGTTAGAAACGTTAGGTGTCATTTGAGAGTTGATTTTAGTGAAAATTATATTTTTTTTAATAAAAACAATAAATACGTTTATAACTAGGAGAAATTTTATGATTATAATGATAAATGGGGCATTCGGTGTAGGGAAAACAAGTGTTGCTATGGGACTTATACAACATGTTAATAATAGTATGATTTTCGATCCAGAAGAAGTTGGATATATGCTTAGAAATATTATTAACAAAGGAATAAGAACGAAAAATGAAGACACAGATGACTTTCAGGATTTAGAGTTATGGAGAAAGCTTACTGTAAATGTAGCTAAAGATTTGATTGATACATATAAAATTAACTTAATTATTCCAATGACAATATATAGAAAAGAATATTTTGAATACATTTGTAGCAGATTTAAGGAAATTGACAGAGATACATATCACTTTTGTTTAACTGCTTCTTTGGATACAATACATAAAAGACTTGAAAATCGTGGGGATTGTGTTGGGTCTTGTCCATATCAGCAGACTATTAAAGCTATGCAAGCATTTAATGAATATGATTTTAATGAATATATAGATACTGAAATTTGCACTGTTGACGAAATAGTAAGTATTATTTCAAGGATCGTTAATGATATTTTATAAAAATGTGGTTAATGTAGATTTAGGTGAGTGAATCTTCAAACGAACACCTAACAAAATGTTGCCATCCGCCTTGGCTGGTGGATTATTTCTATAAAGCATTGTGTGAATTCGTTACTTATAATCTATATATAATTAGTATTTACCCATCGCCAAGGCACATTTTCCAGCCCAAGTGCGGTCGCACTAGGGCTGGAAAACGTCGGCAACACGAAACGTTAGCCGAAATAAAAGAGTGCTGAACTAGAGCAGAATTTAAAGATTTAATAAAATAGGTTTTGAATTAAGATAAATTGAATCTTTACAGATATCAATTCGATTATTCCAAAAGGTATTTGAATCTATAGAAGTGTCTCTGTCCCAAGCAATATTTCCTGATTCATCAATAAATACTTCTTTGAATTTATTTAAATCTTTCAAAATTTCAAATACACCAAATAATTTATCATTCATATCATATATTCTATTTTCATCGTTATCGAATTTTATGGTTAAAGTGAAATCATTATTAGGAATAACATTTATAATTTTCTTTGGATTTTGCAAATAATCCTTTAATTCTTGAGAAATTAATTGAGTATTCATAATTAACACCTACCAATATTATTTTAATGGTTCTATAGTAAAGAGCTCTTTTTGCAATCTGGCAAGGTACCATTCTTCTTCTAATTCTTCTTGATGTAATGCGGCCCATCCATATATCATTTTTAACTGTTTATTTGGCATAGTGCCAATTAATAGCTCAATATCATTAATTGTTATAGAACATTGATATTCACCATATTCTGCATGAAAGTGTGATGGCACGTGGTCTTGATAGTTTATATAAATTTTTATACCTCTAAACATACAAATAGTTGGCATAATATCATCTCCTCCTCCTAAAAATAAAATGTTATTTTAATTATATACCAAAAGTTTGATTTATTGTAGTATTAAAAATAAAGAAATGTTTATAAATCAGTCGATAAAATGTATAATATAGGAAAAGGTGAAAACTTCGGCTAACAAAATGTTGCCGTTCGCCTTGGCTAGAGAGTTCTTTAAACGGAAAGAAGTTATATATTTAAATGTATCTTTCAAAATAAGAAAATCATAAACCAACGCCAAGGCACATTCCTTAACCAAGCCCGTCGGGCTAAGGTTCAGGAACGTCGGCAACACGAAACGTTAGCTGAAATCCTTTCGAAGTTAGTGCTAATTTTAAGTGGTTGTTTGAAAACATTTGATTCACATGCGTAATTTAAGATGAAGTAAAAATTTTCTACACAATAGGGAGTTGGATAAAATGATGAAAACTGTGGTACCCCACAATAATGTCAGTGTTGATTATAACGGAGTTTTGGATAGTTTTATTAGGTTAATTAAACAAAAACAAAAAGAGAATGTAAGAAGTATTTTTTTGACAGGAAGTTATGCAAGAGGTGACGCAACAGATTCATCAGATTTAGATGTTTGGTGTGTCTTTAATTATATAAATAGTAAAGTTCTTTATGATGTTGGTATTTCTGCCCGAGAATTGCCTGTTTTATATAATAAACTTGAGACTAACTCTCAGTGTCTATCTATGGAAGAATTTGAAAGTGATTATTTTTTAAATTGGACTGAAAGGCCAATTAAAATATTAGATGGTGTCCTTTTATATGGAGAAGATTTATTTGGCGATAAATTTTCAATATCTGAACTTGAACTGATATATAAAAAATATTTAGCAGATATTTTGATGAGTATTAGACATTACATTTGTGTGGATGAACCAGCAGAAAAACTAGTATATAAGAAAATTAGAACGTATATTTTAAAACCTTTAATGTTTCCGTTGAGAGTGGAAAGATATTGTGCTTGTGGCTATTATCCTCAATCTAATTATGATTTATTAAAATCGTATGATAACAGCCTATACGAATTAGTTGAATATTTTCTTAATCAAGAAAAATATGAAAATGATATTAGCATTAATCACAGAGAGGTTTTATATAAAATGCATGATTTGGTTTCAGAATTGTTAAAATGATGTGCTAAAGATTATGAACATGATATAACTATAGAAAAAGTGAGCGTAGAAACATTCCATCTGCTAACAAAAAACTCCCGTTCATTTTGGCATGAAAAGACTGCCAAAACACATTCTTTCACCAAGCGCGGTCGCGCTAGGGCTCAAGAACGTCGGGAGTTAGCAACGTTAGGTGTCATTTGAGAGTTGATTTTAGTGAAAATTATATTTTTTTTAATAAAAACAATAAATACGTTTATAACTAGGAGAAATTTTATGATTATAATGATAAATGGGGCATTCGGTGTAGGGAAAACAAGTGTTGCTATGGGACTTATACAACATGTTAATAATAGTATGATTTTCGATCCAGAAGAAGTTGGATATATGCTTAGAAATATTATTAACAAAGGAATAAGAACGAAAAATGAAGACACAGATGACTTTCAGGATTTAGAGTTATGGAGAAAGCTTACTGTAAATGTAGCTAAAGATTTGATTGATACATATAAAATTAACTTAATTATTCCAATGACAATATATAGAAAAGAATATTTTGAATACATTTGTAGCAGATTTAAGGAAATTGACAGAGATACATATCACTTTTGTTTAACTGCTTCTTTGGATACAATACATAAAAGACTTGAAAATCGTGGGGATTGTGTTGGGTCTTGTCCATATCAGCAGACTATTAAAGCTATGCAAGCATTTAATGAATATGATTTTAATGAATATATAGATACTGAAATTTGCACTGTTGACGAAATAGTAAGTATTATTTCAAGGATCGTTAATGATATTTTATAAAAATGTGGTTAATGTAGATTTAGGTGAGTGAATCTTCAAACGAACACCTAACAAAATGTTGCCATCCGCCTTGGCTGGTGGATTATTTCTATAAAGCATTGTGTGAATTCGTTACTTATAATCTATATATAATTAGTATTTACCCATCGCCAAGGCACATTTTCCAGCCCAAGTGCGGTCGCACTAGGGCTGAAAAACGTCGGCAACACGAAACGTTAGACGTCATTTTGTAAGTACTATATTTACTGAAATTGTTTAATAACCCAGGTAATCTGTTATAATATACATAATAAATGATTCACGATAAGGAAGGTGTTTTACATGAAATGGGAAGAGGTAAGAAAAACATATCCAGATAAATTTGTAAAGCTTCAGATACTAGAATCACATATGGAAGGTACCAAAAAATACATTGATGACATGGCTGTTATAAAAGTTATTAATGATAACAAAGAAGCAACAAAAGAGTTAGTTCACTCGGGAGAGAATATAATAGTTTATCATACTGGAAATGAAAGTATAGTTGTTGAGGTAAAGACCATAAGAGGATATAGAGGTGCAATCTAATGAATATTGAATATAGAGACGGGTTGATATTTACGTCCATAAAGATTTCTTACAAAGGTAATTCGAAGATAGTAAATAATGTAGTAATTGATACTGGGGCTGCAGGCTCAATTATTTCACCTGATGCAGTAGATGATATTGGAATATATGCTGAGCTAGGCGATAGAATCATGGAATATTATGGTGTTGGTGGTAGTTCACATAATGCTTTTATAAAACAAATTAACGAAATCATATTAGGTTCTCAAAGTATAAATGATATTGAAATAGACTTTGGTATGATTGATACAAGAGGTGAAATAAATGGCCTAATTGGACTGGATATTCTCATGAAAGTTGGAGCAGTAATTGACTTGAAAAACTTAAATATTGATGTAAGTAAAACATTATAATAAATTAAAATACAGACAATTATATCGGTTGTCTGTATTTTTAAATACTTGTCAGAAAAATATGTATATAATGGGGCTTTTAGTATTACGACGTCTAACAAAATGTTGCCGTTCACCTTGGCTGGTGAACTATTTTCACATAGTACTTTGTAAATTCATTACTTATAATCTATATATAGGCTAAGAGTAAACCCATCGCCAAGGCACATTTCCCAGCCCAAGTGCGGTCGCACTAGGGCTGGGAAACGTCGGCAACAAGGAACGTTATAGGAAATGGCAATGCCGGGGCTGTTCGCTGGAGCCTCCATATTTTGTTTTAGGAATATCCAAACTTAGTGATTATGACATCATAGTTAGATATTATTTATAAAGGGGTGGTTATAATTGGAAAGAGTGAGTGTAGCATATTGTTTAATATACAATAAAGAAACTGAACAGGTGTTAATGGTACATAATAAAGATGTTAACTCTTGGTCTATGCCAGGAGGTAAAGTTGAAGAAGGGGAAACATTAGAGCAAGCGGCTATAAGAGAGGTAAAAGAGGAAACAGGTCTTTTAGTTAAGATTAGAGATATAATTGCAGTTAATGAATGTTTTTTTGAGAAAAAGGAAGAACATGCTATTTTTATTACATTTAGAGCAGTAATTATTGGAGGCAATATTTCAATTGACAATCCTGAAGAAATATCTGAAATAACATGGGTAGATATTTCAAGAGCAGATGAGTTAATGCCATATCATAAGTATGGTATTAGTAAATTAATTCATAATTCTTCTACCTACTGTTTTCAAGCTCAAGCATGATTACTTTCACTTATTAATGAGTTAAGTCTCAATTTTCTTATATTGTTTAACTATCGCAAAACTACGATTGATGAATAATTATAGAATATTACGAATTAGAAACCTTTATATATGAGGAGGATACAATGAGAACAGAACAAGAAATGTTTAATTTAATATTGAATGTAGCAAAAAATGATAAAAGAATTCGTGCAGTTTATATGAGTGGCTCAAGAACAAATCCCAATGCTATAAAAGATATTTTTCAGGACTATGATATTGAATTCGTTGTTGAAGAAACAAAATCATTTCATGAACAAAAAGATTGGATTGACCAATTTGGTGAACGATTATATATGCAATATCCTGAAGAGAATTCTTATTATGAAAATGATGTTGATAATTGTTATGCATGGCTTATTCAATTTACTGACGGAAATCGTCTTGACTTAACTGTAAGCACATTACCCTATGTGCTAAAAAAAATTGAAGGTGACAGACTTTGCAGAATATTACTTGATAAAGAAAAGTGTTTGCCCAACATGCCTGAAGCAACAGATATGGATTATTGGGTGAAGAAGCCAACAGAACATAATTTTTTTGATACATGTAATGAGTTTTGGTGGTGTCTTAATAATGTAGCAAAAGGATTATGGCGTGAAGAAATACCATATGTAATGGATATGATAAATTATGTTGTTCGCCCACAGTTAATTCGTTTAATGGAGTGGAAAATAGGATTTGACACAGGTTTTACTGTTAGCATTGGAAAATCAGGGAAATATATGTATAGGTGGTTAGAAAGCCATATGTGGAATACATTCTTGAAAACATACTCTTCTGGACAAGTAAAATGTATTTGGGAATCAGTTTTTATTATGTGTGATTTATTTAATGATGTAGCCAAAGATATAGCATGTAAAATGAATATTAAATATAACGAAATTGAAGCAAATAATAGTTTAAAGTTTTTAAAAGATGTGGATTTATTACCAAAAGATGCGAAAAAAATATATTAAGAATATTGAAAGTAATTAGTTCGCAATATTCATATTTTCCGCTATAAATAGTAGAATAAATTTTAAAATTGATTAAATAGGTTTAATCTCAGAAGTTAAAGAGAGTTGCCACTTCCTATAATAAAAAACTCCCGTTCATTTTGGCATGAAAAGACTGCCAAAACACATTCTTTTGCCAAGCGCGGTCGCGCTAAGGCTCAAGAACGTCGGGCGTTAGCAACGTTAGGCGAAATGCTTTTGGTATTTGATTTATAGAAATTGGGGGGATAGTATGAAACATGTATTAGAATGTACAGGATATGAAATGATTGCAAATGATATTGAAAAAGCAGAGGGATATTATTTATTTGATTCAAAAGGTAAAAAGTATATTGATTTTGAATCAGGTGTATGGTCTATGGCAATAGGTCATAATAATCCACAAATCAATAAGGTAATAAAACAGCAAATTGATAAAATAATGCATTTAGGATTTAGATATACCAATGAACTTGTTGAAATTGCAGCGATGGATGTAATTAATACTCTTAAGCCATTTAGTGGGAAATGCTTATTTCTAAGTTCGGGAAGTGAAGCAGTAGAATTAAGTGTAAAGATAACAAAAGCAATAATGAAAGGCAAAAAAATGCTCACACTTAAAGAAACATTTTTATCATCATACGGCATGTCAGGTACCAAAGATGATAGTGAATGGATTAAATTTGAATTCGCTACATGTATGACTTGTTCTAACAATTATAACTGTAAAAATTGTAGATTAATAAATGAAATCCCATTTAATGAAATTGGAGCATTTATTTTTGAGCCAGGTAATTCATCTGGATTGGTATTGATACCACCCAAAAATTTGATAGAAGAAATATCAAAAAGAATAAAAGAATATAACGGTTTAATTGTTATTGATGAAGTGACTACTGGAGTTGGAAGAACGGGAATGTGGTATGGCTTTCAGCATTTTGACATCAAACCTGATATAGTTGCACTTGGAAAAGGAATAGGCAATGGATATCCAGTAAGCGTTGTTGTAATAGAGGATAAAATAGCAGAAAAAATAGATAAGGAAAATATACACCATTCCCAATCACATCAAAATGATGTATTAGGATGCGTAGTTGCTAGTGAAGTTATCCATATCATTGAGCAAAATAACTTAATAGAAAAGAGTAATGAAAATGGCCAATACTTTATTGAAAAGTTGTGCATATTAAAAGAAAAATCTAATGTAATAAGGGAAGTTAGAGGCTCAGGTATGATGATTGCAATTGAATTTGAAAAAGAAGCAGTAGCGGTGTTGAAAACATTGAATGAATACTTAATAGAAAAGGGGTTTATAGTTGGATATAAACCAGTATTTAACCTTATGCGATTTTATCCATCTTTAACTACAACAAGAGAAGATATAGATATGCTTATAGAATCTATAAAGGAAGCCATATTATAATGACTGCCAAAACACATTCTTTAGCCAAGCGCGGTCGCGCTAGGGCTCGAGAACATCGGGTGTTAGCAACGTTATACGCAACTTTGTTGATAGAAAGCAATTATAAATAGTTTTTTAGATTTGGATTTATTGATGTAGCACTATAGATAACTCTTAAGTAAGATTATTCATATAAATAGCAGACAAATAGTGATTTGTTGATGAAGTTTATTGCACTGAGTATCAATATTGAATGTGAGGGATAATAATGAAGATATTAGAACGTAAATTTATTTTAAAAAATAGTAAAGATGTTATATTAAGAAGTCCTGAAATGTCAGATGCAAAAGAAATGCTTGATTATTTATATAAAAGTGCGGGTGAAACAAATAATTTAAGCAGATATCCAGAAGAAATTAGTACAAATTTAGAGGATGAAAAGAAATATATTTCGAAACAATTTGAAGCAGAAAAAAGTTTTGATATAGCAGCTTTTATTGATGGAAGGTTAATCGGTATTTCAACAGTATTTGCGTTAGGTGATAAAATTAAAACAGTGCATAGAGCAGGATATGGCATTAGTATTTTAAAAGAATATTGGAATATGGGGATTGGTACAATGTTAACCGAGTATTGTCTTGAAAAGTCTAAGGAAATTGGATATGAGCAAATAGAACTTAGTGTTGTTGAAGACAATACAGGTGCAATTAATATTTATGAAAAAAATGGATTTAAATTATGTGGAACAATAGAGAATGCAGAAAAATTAAAAGATGGGTCTTATCAAAATTTACATATGATGATATGTAAACTTTGATAAAAGTATTAGTTAAGTAAATTCTAATTTGTCTGATTGAACAAAATGACCATAAGTTCTGTTTGAATTAACTCATTTTGTTCGTATTGTATAAAGTAAAATAAAAATTATGAGGAGAAAAAATGAGTAAATTAATGAATTTATGTTTACGAGAATTAGAAATTAAAGATTTAGAGGACTATTTGTATTGGAATCATCCTTCACGTGAATTCCGTAAATATAATGGGCCTTATTACCAACAAAGTAATGAAGAAGAATTAAGACAAGATATTGAAAAATTAAGAGTACTTTTACTAAAGGGAGAAAAAAATGTTCTTCAAAACAAAAAGATTATAGCGAATAAAGATACTGATGAAATAATTGGACAAGTAAATTGGTACTGGAAATCTATAGAAACCTTGTGGATGGAAGTTGGAATTGTTATTTTTAATGAAAATTATTGGGGGCAAGGGATAGGTTATACAGCTTTTACAATATGGATTAATGAAGTTTTTGATCAAAATCCAGAGCTTGTTAGGATTGGATTATCAACTTGGTCTGGAAATACAAGAATGATGAATCTTGCAGAAAAACTTGGGCTAAAAAAAGAAGCAGTATATAGAAAAGCTCGTATTGTTGACAACAAATACTATGACTCTATTAGCTATGGTATATTAAAGGAAGAATGGAAAACGATATGAAATATGACTGAAATAAGTTGATTCCGAATTTGAAATGGAAGCCTATATTGGGTAGAAACAGTTGACTAACTAATCCCCTTTAATAACTCTAATGATACCTGAAGTATGTCTTACTTAAAGTGTAGTGGCTAAAACTCCGTATAACAACGCACTCAAGTTCGCTTTGCCTTGAGAATACAGCCAAAGCACATTCCTTCGCCAAGCGCGTCGCGCTAAGGTTCAGGAACGTCGGCAACAAGGAACGTTTGCAAAAAGAATATTTTATCGGAAATTTATGTTCCGTTACTAAAAAGTTATAGTGAGCTTCTGTAATTTATAGCGAACTAACAGGGATTCTAAATGGGTAGAATAGATATGAATATTAAAAAGGACATTGACTATATTCCAGTTAATTTGCCCCTGGCGCAAGGGTTCTGGTACTGTACCTTTCTCAAATGTATATTTTATTATTACTGCAGCTCTAATCACTATGTGTATAAATTTATGTTGTGATAGGTTTATTAGAGTTATTTTTTTGAGATAAACAATGTTAAGGAATAGTTTTAGCATTTATACCATTGAAAAAATGAGGTGATACAAATGAAAATGTAACATGAACAACAAAAGAAAAACGATTTATTATACCTGATTAAAGAGGGGGATTATTATGCAAATATCGACAGTGCCCAATGATTTTATTATAAGTATACCCAATGAAAATGATGAAATGGTTAAATCAGATTTTTTATTGCATGCACTGAAAATTAAGAATGATACCAATGAAAATATTATATTGAGATCCATTTCCTTTGAGTTGAAATATGAAAATGAATTGGTCAAAAAAATGATTTATTGTGAAAAAGCACTAGATGCTAAAATTGGGATATTGGGTCAGGAATTATCTTTTGTTACCTGTGAAGAGTTTTCAAAATTATATTTTGGCACAAAGGATTTTTGGAGTTATAAGGATATTGCCAAATCAAATATTCTAATGCCAGGTGAGGAATCAGGCATCTTCAACGAATATTTTATTCAAGTGCATAAAAGCAAAATAGATGAGTTAGTAATTAAAATTGACTATCTCGCAGGAGATAAGCTATGTACGGAATCTAGTGCCCTAAAGGTAGTTGAATACAAGTGCAAAAATGAATATATTTTTCCAGTGAAAGGCAATTATTCAACCTGTGGTAATTATAATGATTTATTGGGGCATCGCCAGCATTATTCAATGGAATATGCCATTGATATGTCACAGTTAAATATAGATCAGAAGCTTGAGTATAAGGATAATATGGAAAATGAGGATTATATAGCCTACGGAAAAGATGTTATTGCCATAGCAGATGGGGAAATAGTAGATTGTCATGATGAGTATACTGAGAAAACTCCATGGGCAGGGAAGGCCAGGAAAGCTTATATTGAAAAATACGGGCATCTACCCTCTCAATGCGGAAACTATGTAGTTATCAAACATGAAAATGGAGAATATTCACAGTACGGGCATCTTATGCCCAATAGTCTCCCTGTTAATAAAGGAGATAGGGTAAAACAAGGTCAGAGGATTGGAAAGATAGGTAACAATGGAATGTCAAATTGTCCACACCTGCATTTTCAATTGATGGATGGCCCAGATTTCTTTGGAAGCAGAGGGCTTCCATGCTATTTTACTAATTTAAAGGATATATGTGGGAATGAAATTGATATATTACGCGAAGATAATTTAATTGTACATACATCTTAAATATTATTTATGTTGATGGAGCACGTCAAGAGACTTGGGAACTATCTAAACAAAGAATAAACAACCACTTCTTGAGATTTACTGCAATAGATGTATAAAAAGACTACCAAAACACATTCTTTCGCCAAGCGCGGTTGCGCTAAGGCTCAAGAACGTCGGGAGTTAACAACGTTATAGGAAATGGCAATGCCGGGGCTGTTCGTTGGAGCCTCCATATTTTGTTTTAGAAATATCCAAACTTAGTGATTATGACATCATAGTAGAGTAGAATTATACGGCTTATGAAAAATGTAAAACAACTAAATAAATAGTAATTTGAGGGGGATGAACATGATGGAATTAAGTACAGAGCGATTAATAATAAGAAGATTTTCAGAAAATGATGGTGAAGATTTATATGAATACTTTTCTAATCCAAAAGTACTGAAATTTGAGCCGTTTAAGCCGTTTACAAAAGATGAAGCTTATGGGGAAGCAAAAAGGCGTGCGGATGATGAAAAATTTCTAGCGGTATGTTTGAAAAGTGGGAAATTGATAGGCAATCTATATTTTTCTAAAGGAGACTTCGAAACTTGGGAAGTTGGCTATGTTTTTAATGAAAAATACTGGGGAAATGGATATGCTTCAGAAAGCCTACTTTCACTGATTAAATATGCTTTCTTAAGATTAAACGTAAGAAGAATTATTGCGCAGTGTGATCCTAAAAACACTTCTTCTTGGAAATTACTTGAGCGTGTTGGAATGAGAAGAGAGGGAACGTTGCTTCAGAATGTTTTTTTCTTTACTGATGAAAAAGGTAACCCTATTTGGAAAGATACTTATGAATATGGAATTCTTAAATCTGAATATATGAAGTTGCAAATTGAATAATATAGATAAACGGGATAGACTTAAAGAAGAACCTTTTTCATATAGGGTATCCAAAGATAATAAGGTATTTATATTTTGGTATGAAAAACAAGTAATGATATTAAAGGGAAAAGAGAGCGAGAAATTTTTAGCTAAAGTAGAAAAATCAGGTACAATAGAATCACAATTGATTATGGCTAAAATTACTGGTAATTTTAAACATGGAAATGAAAAAATGAATAAAGCGAGGTAAAAAATATGGATTTTAAGAACACTCTAGAACTGCATCTAGAATCTATGAGAAGTAAAGATTTGAATAAATTTATATCAACAGTTAAACTGGAGGATATTATTTTAATTATGCCTAATGGAACTCTTATAAAAGAGAAAGAAGAATTTATTGAGTTACATAAAAATTGGTTTGAAGATAAGGATTGGGATTTAAATTATAAAATACTAAACATTGAAGAGAGTATACAAATGGCCTATGCGTTAGTAACGATCGACTATAGAGATTTTGATGCAGAAGGAAACATAATTAAGATGAATTACTATTTAAATTTAATTTTTCATAAGCAAGATGAGAAATGGCTTTTAATCCATGATCAGAACACGGTATATAAATAATTTGTGTAAACAAAATAAAGTATTACAGTTTTAAAAAAGTATTTATATACATATAAATACACGGTCATCTAACAAAATATTCCCGTTCGCCTTGGCTGGACGGTAATTTTTATATAGTTATTAGTTAAAATATTGCTTATAATGTAATTATAGGTTGAAATTACAACGCCAAGGCACATGGCAGTACGAAACGTTATCTGAAAGGATATGTTCGTGAGAGTTTAGTTCCGTTACTAAAAAAGTACATTTGTAAAATTATATGAAGTAACTCAAAGCACGAGGGGGATATTAATATGAAATATTGTTATAAACAGGGTGTGCCAACACTAGAAGAAGCAATGGTTATTTTAAAAGAGGCTGAAAGGTTAAATCCAGGTGGTTGGGTCAAGCACTCAATGTATGCAGCTGAAGGAGCAAAATTAATCGCAGAACAAACATATAATTTAGATCCAGAATTAGCATATATTTTAGGACTATTGCATGACATAGGAAGAAGAGAGGGCATATATGGTATGAGGCATGGTATAGATGGATACAATTATGCAATTAGAAATGGATACGATTTAGTAGCAAGAACTTGTTTAAGTCATTTAGGATTTAAATACAACAATGAGGTTATTATTGTAGGAAAATGGGACGGTACAGATGAGGAATATAGTTTTGTAAGGAAATACTTGTTAGGTACAGATGATACCGACTATGATAAATTAATAAAATTATGTGACTATTTATCGTTACCAAGTGGATTTGTTTTAATTGAGAAAAGACTTGTAGATATAGCACTAAGAGGTGGAATTAATGAATATACAATACCAAGATGGAAATCAACCTTTGAAAACAAACAATATTTTGAAGAAAAGATTGGAAAGTCAATTTACAGTTTGTTACCTAATGTAAGAGAAAATACATTTAACAAATAGTTTGTATTTTTTGTATGCTATTCAATAAGAAGTTGATGGGTAAGAGATATGGATTTAAATAAGCGGAGAACATATTCAATCAGATAACAAAAAACTCCCGTTCGTTTTGGCATGAAAAGACTGCCAAAACACATTTTTTCACCAAGCGCAGTCGCGCTAGGGCTCAAGAACGTCAGGAGTGAGCATCGTTAGTGGAAATGGCATATTAATTAAAGTTTTATTTTAGCACTAATTTGTTAATTAATAGTAGATTGCGAAAAAATAATTATTAAGTATAAATTATACAATATGTAGGTAAATAATAATTTTAAGAGGAGGAGGCTTTATGAATTGCGATATAAAATCATTATATTTATGCGTTACTGATATGGAAAGAGCAATTTTATTTTATGAATCATTTTTTGAACAAGAAGTTACTGTCAAAGATGATATATATAGTGTTTTTGATATTAATGGGTTTCGATTGGGATTATTTGCATTTGAGAAAATGCAGGAAACACATACATTGGGAAGTAATTGCTTACCAAGTGTTTCAGTAGAAAGTATAGATGTATTTAATAAAAAATTGGAAGGTCTCAAAATTATTTTTCCTGCCACTAAAATACGAAATAACTTGGTAGCAGAATTTGAGGATAGTGAAGGAAATCATATTGAGCTAACAACTGCAATTAGATAAATGACAATTTAAATGTGAAGATGATTGCCATAAAGGGCTTTTAAATAAAGTAAAACCCTATGGGTTTACTTTATTTATTAAGAGGTATGGAATTGAAGAACTTCTTGATTGTTTAGAAAGAAATGAAAAAAATGGAGTAGTATATCATAGAAAAGGAATAAATGGCGATTATGATGATTTCGATAATGTTGAGGATTTAATATCTCTTATTAAATCTGGGATTCGATAAATAGTAAATTTGTAAACTGAAATTTGAAAGGTGAGAGATAATGGCAATCGCAAATATAAAAGTAATTTTAAACAAAGATATAAAAATCGTTTGGGAAATAGTTACTTCTCTTGATAACTATGTATGGAGAAGTGATTTGAGCAAAATTGAGGTTTTGGAAGTAGGAAAAAAGTTTATAGAGTATAGCAAAGAAGGATATGCTACAACTTTTACAATAACTACGGTTGAACCTATGGCACGTTATGGGTTTGATATAGATAACAACAACATGTGTGGGCAGTGGATAGGAACATTTTCAAAGACAAGTGATAATAAGACAGAGATAAATTTCACAGAAAATATAACGCCAAAGAAGTGGATAATGAAACATTTTGTAGGAATATATTTAAAGAAACAGCAGGCTGTTTATATTGCAGATTTAAGAAAAGCATTGGAGGGAAAATAATGACTTGCGCTGAAGTTATTTCAGAATTGAAATCATTAAGTTCACAGAAATATAAAGCAAATGTTCTCAAAATGGGAATACCAGAAGCCAGTAGTATAGGTGTTTCTACTGGAGATATTCGAAAACTGGCTAAGGGTATTGAAAAATCAAATGAATTTGCATATAAGTTATGGAGGACAGGCTATCATGAAGCAAAACTATTAGCAGTTCTTGTTCTAGATAAGAGGTATATTTCATTGCATGATGTTGAACAATTGATGAATGATGTTTGTTCCTGTGATTTGTGTGACCATCTATGTAAAAACCTTATTATAAAATTAAAAGGTTATGAAGAACTTATAGAGAGTTGGTGTAATTCTAAAGAAACATATACAAAAAGAGCAGCTTTTGCTCTTTTGGCTTCTGCTGTTATACATGAGAAATCAATGTCAGAGGATATTATTGATAACTACCTAAAACTTATTTCTCAACATTCCAATGATGAGCGTGAACATGTTAAAAAAGCGGTTTCATGGGCATTAAAAGAAATTGAAAAATTAGTAAAAGTTGAAGGGAGAGGACGTTTAATATCTTCGGATTCAAAAATGGGAAAAGAGTGCTAAATTCCAATTTATCGTTAAGTTACTTCACAATTTCTTATATGACGAACAAAGTCAAAAAGAGCTGAAGGGTATAGTCAACGAATAAAATATTGCCTTCCACCTTGGCTGGTGGACTATTTTTTTTGTAATAATGTGTAAATTTATGACTTATAATCTATATATATGTTAGTAGTTAGCCCCTCGCCAAGGCACATCCCCCAGCTCAAGTGCGGTCGCACTAGGGCTGGGAAACGTCGGTCATACGAAACGTTATACGGAATTTAGAACGAAAATTTAATTGCTCATATGTTATTTGAAATGACTTTTTAAGTCATAGTTGTAGAATATGAACAAGTAAAAATTATAAATAATGCGAAAAGGAGCATTTGAATGAAAAATAGAAATGAATTATTAAAAACTGATATTCCAATTGCAATTTTTGGATTTCTATCCTTAAGAAGTGTAGGTTTAATTAATGTTACTTATGTAGGTGCCTTAAGCTTAACTGTTCTTTTTTCAATATTGTATTTATTTATTGAAAACAAAATGAACAAAGGGAAAATGGAAGACATCGGTTTTATTCCAAAAAACATTTTATTTGATATAAAAAAATATTGGTGGTTAATTTTGATTCCTGTTGTTTCGTGCATTGTATCAGCTAGTTTGTCTAAATTTGTCTTGCCAGAGTTCTACTTGCACGTTTTAGACATAAGACCGATGTTATCATTTGATAATACGTTTTTACAGATACCTAAACTTTTGATTTTGGCATTTGCTGAGGAAATAGCATTTAGAGGTTTTTTTCAGACTAAGCTTGGCAATATTATAAAACCAATTTGGGCTATCATTATTACTTCATTATTTTTTGCCATAGGAAATTTTCCGGGTGGCTCCATTTCAGTTTTTATTTATATCGCGTTTTTTATTTTTATAGATAATATTATTTATGGCGTGATTTATCAAAAGACTAAGAATATTTACACGTGCACTATTTCACATTTTTTAGCAAGTTTCATTGGGGCATTTATTTTTTTACTTATTTGATTAAATATAGGGAGCATGAAAAAACTCTGTAGCAAGGTGTAATATAAGACGTAATATTCGAATAGCACGCAATAAATCTAAGTATAACCGGGGTAAGTCTTGCTTAAAGTGTAGTGGCTAAAACTACATCTAACAAAACACTCAGGAATGTCTTGAGTGCGAAACGTTAGCTGAAATCCTGTCTAAGCGGGTGACAATTCAAAGTGATAGTATGAAAAACATATAGTTCACATTAATAAGATAATATTAGATAAAGTTTATTTATAAAATAGGAGGAAGCTATGAATTACTTTAATGAAGCCATAACGGTTATGAAAGAATTATACGGACGAGATGTTGCTATGCCACTTGCAACGGTCAACGAGGATAAAGCAAATATCAGGATAATAAACGCATATTATAAGGAAAATGCTTTTTATATTACGACATATAAATTAAGCAACAAAATGAAAGAAATTACGAAGAATCCCAATGTTGCATTAAATCACAATCTGTTTGTAGCTCATGGTACAGGCAAAAATATCGGTAATCCACTTGAAGAACAAAACAGAGAACTAAGAGAAGAATTAAGCAGATATTCTGTGCATTTTATGATAAACATGTCTGTGAAGAAGATATAAACACTTGTATTTTGAAAATCACCTTAACAGATTCACTCGTATTTGCTTATGACTATAATTACCTCATTGATTTTAAACATAAAACTGCTACACGAGAAGAATGTGTGATTGATATAGTATTTTGATACGTAAAATAAGCAAACTCTTCTTAAAATCTGAATCAAAGGTATATTTAGATGGATTTTGCAATATTCTTTTATTGTGATGCAATAGTACAGAATTTAGGAAGTTAAAACTATCGGAAGTTTATGTTGCGTTGCTAAAAAAGTGATAGTGTACATCTTTAGAATATTACGATATATGTAGGGATAAGGCATGGGTATGGATTGGTACAATATGATAGCGTTAAGAAATGGTGGTTATAAAAATAATGCTACTTACATAGTTGAAAGGGTATCTGGTGAGGATTTTTTTGAAGAAAGGCTAATTAAGATGCTGGGTAGTTATGAATCTGTTTTAGATGCTGGATGTGGACATGGTGAATTCACTATTAAAATGGGAAAATATGCAAATAATATTATAGGTTTTGACAACTCAAAAGAATTGATTAAAATTGCAGATGATATTCTAAAAGAGAGTAAGAGTGAGAATGTTAGGTTTGTTTACGCATGGACAAGGGATAATAAACCTCTTCCTTTTGAAGATGAGCAATTTGATTAAATTTACAGTAGAAGAGGTCCAACCTCAATTGCTTACCATAGTAGAGTTCTTCGTTCTGGAGGAACAATCTATGGTATTTGCCCTGAATATCCAAATATTATTGACATTGTTTCAGAAAGACTGTTACATAGTGGTTTTGTTAATATTGAGATAAATATTTTTGATGGTGCAATATTAGTTTTTCCTAATGCTAAAGAATTTGCAAAGTTTTTGACAGCATTTCCTGGTAATCCAGATTATACATTGCCTGAAAATAAGCAGATGTTAGATGGAAAAGTTAAGGAAAACATGATAAATGGGCGACTATGTTATAAACAATGGCGATTTATTTGGAAGGCTATAAAAGCATAAAGATATTTGTTCTCAATCTTTTTTTATTATGATGCAATATAAGAAAGAGGAAATTAAAACTAACGAAAAGTAATCGCAGAAATATTTTAAGATATGTGTTATAAATAATGGTCCAAGCATAACATTTCCATATTGGGATAAATACTTTGGGTATTCAAAGTATATGGAATTTATTAATTCTGAAATGGTAGGGATAGCTAAACCTCATCCTGAAATATATAAAATTGCATGTGAAAAACTATCAGTTTAAACTGATGAAGTTATTTTTATGGATGATATTTTTGGGTTTCCAGAAGAAACCATTAATTTAAATATGCAATTTATACATTGGGATGCACTCGATAATGGATTTCATAAATTCTGTGAATACTTGAAATCTTATTAGGGTTATATACAATTGGAAAAACAGGAAAAGATTTTTTATCAAAAAAAGGACCTGCAACCTATATAAAAAAGTTAACAGTCTAAAAATTTTTCTATTTTACAAGTTTTAGTTGAGCTATATTTTCCATATTTCTAGCAGTAACAACTTCTACTGCCGAAAGATCTTTTCTCATATTCTCTACACTACCAGAAAGGTTAGCAATATCATTAAATAATTTATCATGCTCAGCTTTATTATTATCCGCTTTATGTTCTAATGCTCTTAGAATTGAGATGCTTTCCTCTTGTTGAGATTTTACGCTTTTTAAATCGTTTTTTATTGGAGTCAATTTTTCATCTAATAAATCGCTTAATGATTTTATTAATTCTTTGTCCAAAGTATTTTACCCTCTTATAGTTTATATGATAATTATATATGAATTTAATTACAATTTAAAGTGTTTTATAATATTATTATAGGTAACATATACCAAGAATATTCATCAATAAAATGAATTGACCTCAACTAATAATTTTTCTCGGAAGATAGTAAAAATATAATTGAATTTACAGAAAAAAGCCAAAGGCCATATCAAAATCAAATTAATCCAAACATATTTTTTATACAATTTTTAGATGTTGCTTTATATTAAAAAGAATTTTTGGAGTAATGGTAATTTAAAGTATTAGGGAACGAACTTCAACTAACAAAATACTCCAGTTCGCTTTGTATGAAAATACTTCAAAACACACCTGCGACCCTAATCGGCGTCGCGCTAAGGGTCTCGGCGTCTGGAGTACGAAATGTTAGACGTCATTATACTGCCGTTCGCCTTGCCTGGACGGTAATTTTTATATAGTTATTAGTTAACCTTAATTATACATGTAAAAATATGCTATAATTACTATTAGTTAATATGACATCGTTTTTTATTACAAAGTAATTATTATTTACATAATCTTATGAGGGAAAATGTGGAAAATATAATTTTAATAGTACCGAACATAGAACTGGAAAGTGAGGCAATAGCCTATAAAGAAGAGCATTTTTCTTGTGGGGAGACGGTAATTAACGTAAGCGATATGTGGAATAATATGGACTGTTATCCAGAGTGGCTTGAAATGGTTACAAAGAATGCAGATGTAGAAACGTATAACCAGAGTTGGGTATTGACAGACACCTTTTTTGCTATGAGACAAAGCGATAAGAAAATTATCGGAGTTATAGATTTTCGTCATTCATTAAATGAATTTTTAAAGAATTTTGGACATATCGGATACAGTGTATGTCCGTTAGAGCGTCGAAAGGGTTATGCAACAGAAATGCTTCGTCATGTTCTTGCTATTGCCAAAGAACAAGAGTTTCCAGAAGTGTTTTTATCTTACATGAAAGGTAATATTCCTTCAAGGAAAAATATACTGAATAACGGTGGACAATACTTAAGAGATTTTACAGTTAATAATGAAGTTGGCGAATTGTTCAGGATAGTTTTATAAGATTTGTGAGTATAATGAATGGTTGTGTTAAGTAGCAATTTTTCATAAGTTGCGTCACAACTGTAAAATTATACGAAGGTATACCTTATCTAATAATAATTAAGGAGGCACTTAAAAATGAAAAATAGAAAATCTTTTGTTTTAATAATTACATCCATACCAATTATAATTAGTATGTTTATAGGGTTTTATCTTTTTGAAAGCGATTGGAGGCCTGATAGATTTTATAATGGAATAAAAGGTATTGATTGGATAATAATTGCTGCGATAATCCTTCTTATTTTATCAATGACAATTATAATTATCAGTTTCTTACTTAATAAAAAGAAAGCCTTCAAAATGATTATTAAATTATATCCACCTAATTACAAAAGGCAATCTAAAATACTTATACTATTACTGGTAATTCTTGTGTTTTCAATAATACTAGTATTTTACTCTCCATCTGTACCAAGCATATGTTTTTTTTCTGGTATGGCTGCAAATTGTGTATTCACTGTCTTAGCTTTGTATTTCACTAATGGACTTTATGAGAATGGAGTAATGTATTCTGGAATGTTTTATTCATGGGATGGTATTATAAGTCATAATTATAAACAAGATAATATAATTGCATTTGAAATAAAAAATAGGTTTAAAGAGCTTAGAGAACTTAAATTTTTTTTCAAATCAATAAGTTGTAATGAGATTGATGAAATAATCCGTAGGAGTATATAATTTGGGATATATCCGAGAATACTAATTAAAAGTTTAATGAAGAATATTCTTATTAAGCATCACAACTAATAAAACCGAATAACCCCTTGAAAATACCGTATTATTCAATTAGATTTTACGGTATTTTTACGTCGCATTTCAAATAAATGACGTCATAGAAGAGTGAATAGAATTATGTTAGACAAACTAAGATCATTGTAACTGCTATAACGTAAAACATGAGTCTTAGTTTTTACTTTTAACTACTGATTAAACTTATTATGCTACTCAAAGTAAAATAAATCTTCAAATTTTTTATCTAATGCAATGCAAAATATCAATGCTAACTTTGCAGTTGGATTAAATTGACCAGTTTCTATTGAACTAATTGTTTGTCTAGATACCCCAACCATTTCCGCTAACTCACCTTGGGATAGATTCCGTTCTGCTCTAGCTACTTTAAGTTTATTTTTTAATACTAATTCTTCCCTCATAAAATCACACTTCCTTAAATTGTTGTCAAAATATAGCTTATTAAAAATCCAAGAGAAGCAATAGTGCCTGCTATCGTGGCTGTTAAATATTTTCTTTCTTTTAATATCTTATATTTGCCGTAACCTTCCAGCGCAGTATATGACCAAAAAATTGAGAATACAGAATAACTATTCAATCCTTTTACGAAATTATAAATTATAACAAAAATAATGATGGCAGAAAATCCTATTACCCCCACTTTTCTTCCTTTATTCTCTAGATTTTTCATGCCTTCATCATTTTTTTCTTGTCTGCTTTTTGCTAAAATTTCATCTTTGTTCATAATCTAAACTCCTCTCATTTATTCTTAAATATAATATATCACCACTTAATTTTTATGTCAAGTTATATTGTCATATTTATAATATAACTTGTCACCATTATAACAATACTTATCATATTAATAAAAAAATTTACAAATGCGGTTGTAAAGTAACACAAAAGATAGTGTTTTTGTGTTACTACAATTCTATGTCACAAATGTATCTATTTTATATTTTGTGATATCACAAAAGTAATGAGGGTATTTTTGTGACAGCTACGGTATACTTTAGCTATAAAATTTTTACGAAAGAGGTGATTATTATTGTCTGCAATGCAAGAAACTGTATATCCAAGATTTAAAAGCAGTATTTCTGAAAAGGAATTAAATGATATATATACTCCCACACAAGAGGAAATTAAATTTTCTTGGAAAGTTACCCGTGGTTAAAATGCAAGCTTTTGTTTTCTAATTAGGGTTAAAATTTTTCAAAGACTGGGCTATTTTGTATCTCCGTCAAATATTCCAGACAATAAAATAAAATATTTTGCAGCAATCCAATCCGTAATTGAGGAAGATACTATAGCAGCATTAAGCCCATATATAATCCAGCATATTAATCGTTTTGGGCGTTATAATTTAGATTTAAATCGGAAGTTAAAACTACATATAACAAAATGTTGCCATTCGCCTAGGCACATTCCTTCACAAGCCAAGACTGGCTAGGCTCAGTAACGTCGGCAACAAGAAACGTTAGATGTAACTCCCGCTCAGTGGAGTGCTCTGGGGTCTTTTAAAAAATCCATAATAAAATTTGATTTTTACCAAATAAGTATAAAAGAATTATTATTTGTGATAAAATAAGAACAAGAAACTGTACCGATTGGATGAAAAAATAATGCCTTTTAATAGATTAAAAGCAACAAATGATTTTATATTTAAAGGATTATTCGGAGAAGTAGAATCTAAGGAAAATTTAATATCCTTATTAAATGCAATATTAAAACTTCCATAGGATAACAAATTAAAAGATATAACAGTTATTGAAAATAAGGAATTAGTATAAGAATTAATAAATAATAAAACTGGAAGACTTGATGTTAGAGCTGAAACATTGGATAATACACAAATAGATATTGAGATTCAACTAATTGATCAAAAAAATATAGTAGAACAGCTGTTGTACTATATGTCAAAAATGTATGTGGAACCTATAAAAGCTGGTGGAAAATATAAAGATTTAAAAAAGACAATAGTAATAGGTATTTTAGATTTTGATATAGAAAAGTTTCACACAACATTTTATTTTTATGAAGATGAACTAAAAACATTCATTTTAACGGATAAATTAGGGATAAATTTCATAGAACTTCCAAAGTTTAAAAGAGGGTTTAAAAATATAAATAATCCTTTAGATAGATGGTTACTGTTTTTAGAAGAAGATACTTCCAAAGATATGTTAAAGGAGGTTTTAGCGGTGGACTCTGTTATAAGAAAAGCGGAAGAAAGAGGACTTAAAAAAGGAATTGAACAAGGAAAAATAGACATGGCCAAAGAAATGATTTTAGATGGAGAAAATATAGAGAAAATCAAGAAATACTCTAAACTTAATGAAAAAGATATTGAAAAATTAAGAAGAGAATTAATGCCACCCTAAATAGAGTATGGTATAAATTTAGAGATAGTAGTAGGGTCACAACATCTAACAAAATACTGCCGTTTGCCTTGGCTGGACGGTATTTTTTTATATAGTCATGAGTAAAAATATTACTTATAATCTAATTATAGGTTAAACAATATAACACCAAGGCACATGATGGAACCTAAGTGCAGTCGCCCTAAGGTTCCATCACGTCGGCAGTACGAAATGTTAGTGGAAATGGCATATTAATTAAAGTTTTAGTTCCGCACTAATTTGTTAATCAATACTGAGTTGTAAAAAGCAGTTAGTAAGGATAGTTTATACGATATATATAAGTAGTAATTTGTAACGAAAATAAAATACAAGGAGAATGTAGAATGAGAGAAATCATAAGAACAGAAATAGACAAAGAATGGGCACACTCTGCGATTGTTGAGGCAGGGGATTATGTTTATATCAGCTATTGCATGAAGAGTGAGGGCCAATCAATCGAAAACCAAATAAATGGTGCATTTGATGTTTTGAGTGAAAGACTTGAAAAGATAGGATTGACATTGAAATCTGTAGTGCAAATGGATTGCTTATTTAGAGATATTAAAGATTTATCGCTTTTAGGTGAAATAATTAAGGAAAGATTTGAAGGTGAATATCCAGCAAGAAAGGCATATGAAACAAAGTTTATTAGAGATGGAATTGACTTTCAGGTTGATGCAATAGCTTTCAGAGAGAATTAAATAAATTCCAATTTATCGTTAAGTTAATTCACAATCTCTTATATGACGAACAAAGCCAAAAGGAGCTAAGGGGTATAATCAACGAATAAGATGTAGCCCAAATATGCCGCTAGCGCTACACCCAAATTCCCCAGCTAACATAGTCGGAGTTTAAGGATTTAATACTCTATAAATAATTCGATAACATTGTAAATTATTGAAGTTTAATGTAATTTGGAGGAGAAGGGAAATGCATATTGGATTCAATGAACCCAAAGGAGAAAATTATAAGAAACTTATTGAATACGCTTTTGAAGTATGTGACGAGTTTCTGTTTATAAAACATAGTCAGCTTTCATATTTTCAATCATTTGATATTATAACAGAAGAGTTAAAAGAAGCATTCATTTGTTGTAGAGAACAAACTGAATGGCCTGGTACAATATCAGTTCCATCAGCAATGGTATATTATTTTAAATGTACTGAAAAATCCAAAGAAATAATAATTAAATTAACTAATTCATTATTTGATTGGTGTGCACCATATTTCCCAGATGATCTATGCTTTTTAAAAAATAATAAAGAATGGTTAATCACAACTGCACATGAACACATTAGCTTTATTGAAACAAATAATAATGAAGAAATTGAAAAAATAAAAAGAATAATGGATATAAAATATTAGGAGATTATTTTATGAATTAAGCTAGGCTGAAACATGCCAAATTACCTAACAAAATATTGCCATTCGCCTTGGCTAGAAATTCTTTTAATGAATTATATGTTATTTAGAAAAGTCTATCTTTTAAACTAAGAAAATTATAAATCATCGCCAAGGCACATTCCTTCACCAAGCCATTGCTCTAGAGTTCAGGAACGTGGGCAACAAGAAACATTAACTGAAATCCTGTTGGAGTTAGTGCTAATTTGAAGGAATATATGAAGGACATTTATTTCAGATTAGTAGAAAATTACGGAATAAATTTGACTAAAGGGAGCTGTACATATATGAAAAAATGTTATGAACAAGGAGTGCCAACCATAACTGATGCCAGGTTATTATTGAAGGAAGCAGAAAATTTATTTCCGGGACCATGGGTACAACATTCACTTTGGACTGCTCAAGCGGCTAGGCTAATAGCTGAAAGTTATGAAGAGTTGAATCCAGATGTGGCATACGTATTAGGGATGCTCCATGATATTGGGAGGAGAAATGGAGTACCCAATGGTGTAACAACTATTGGACACTTGTTAGGTGGCTATAACTACTCGAAAAAACTAGGATATGATTTATTAGCAAAAATTTGTATAACCCATTCTTGCCCATCTAGAAGCATTAATGATATTGAAGAAGTTGTAAATAAAAGCTGTAGCCATGAAGATTTTAAGTTTGTTGAGGATTTTTTTAATAAACTGGAATATACTGATTACGATAAATTAATACAATTATGTGATGCTTTAGCATTACCTGATGGTTTTACACTGATAGAAAAAAGACTCATTGATGTTGCCCTGCGACATGGAGTGAACGAATATAATGTTCCAAAATGGAAAGCCTTCATCGAGCTAAAAAATTATTTCGAGAAAAAAATAGGCAAATCTGTATACAGTCTATTACCAGGCGTTATTGAAAATACTTTTGAATTATAAAATTAAATTTTATCTCAATAAGATAGTGAAAATTTAGAATGTAATGCCTATGAACGTTATCTTAAAATATAAGTCTATTGAAGTTTTGGCTACGCATTTAGTATTTTTTACAATTTTGATATATTGCCAGGTAACGATTATTTATACTATATCAAAAATGATTAATAAGCAATTTAATGTAAGTTAAATAGAAATATTAGTACAATGAAAAACGTAAGAAAGGAGATTTAAAGATATGTTTAGAACAGCTAGATTTTATATAATAGTCGGTCATAAAAGCTTAATTATAATAAAAGAAGGTGATAATTCAGAAAATATAATTGATTTTGCATCATTTATACCAAATGTACCCTTCTATTATCATTTTTTTGATGATGATAAAACCTATATCAAAGATATGAGAAGTCTAATTAAAAAATTAAATATAAGAAATGTAACAATTATTGTTCCTGATGACTCCGTAGAAATTGAAGTAGATAGAAAAATATTCACTGAATTTTTTCTAAAATGTGGAGTGAAAAAAATTCAAACGAAGTCCCAATGTTTTCTTTTAAGCTTGGATAATAAAAAATATATATCTGTTTCTAGGACCACAAGAACTATAGTTTTGCAATATATTAATAATAATAAATCTATTGTTAAAAAATATTATGACAAAAGCTATACAGATATGGAGCAGATTGCGTTGGATGTTAAGTATATTCATACTGATTGCGAATATGAAAGTGTACCTATATATATTAATAATATGAATAATGATATGGAAAAGTTTAAGGTTATTGGACCCTTGGTTTCCTTAAATAATATTATTGCAAATATTACGAACTATAAAATGGATAATTAGTTAGCAACCTTCTTTATTGTATGATATATAGAAGTGAATTTTCAGGTCTATCTGAAAACTTCTTACGCAGTTGGTGATTTTTATGTATTCCATTATAAACGATAAGTCATAATAGTAGATTAGAATATATAATATGATACATTCAACAATAAATTGGATAGGAGTTAAAAATTATGAGCACTATTGTAGTTTACAAATCAAAAACAGGTTTTGTAAGGAATTATGCAGAATGGATTGCAGAAGAACTATCAGCGGATATTTTGGAGGTTTCAAAAGTTAATATCAATTTGTTAACGAAATATGATACCTTAGTTTATGGTGGTAGTCTGCATGCCGTTGGTATTAACGGTGTTAAATTTATTACGAAAAACTTTGATAAACTCAAAGATAAAAAATTAGTTATTTTCGCTTCAGAGGCGTCTCCATCAAGTGAAAAAGTAATAAAGGTAGTTGTGAGCAATAACTTTACTTCAGACCAACAAAAATGTATTAAATTTTTCTATTTGCGAGGTGGTTTTAACTATAATAAACTGTCAAGTTTTGATAAATTGCTTATGACATTATTGAATTGGAAAATAAAGATTAAAAAGAAACAGAAAAAACATTTAACACCTGATGAAATAGGTATGCTTGCCGCATTTGACAAACCAGCAGATTTTACAAGGAAAAAGAATATAGATGAAATAGTTATTTATGTTAATTCGTAATACTCTTATATAATATGTAAATAAATAATGAATTTACAAAGGAGGTTAATAAATGAATAATGATAGAAACTGGACGGTTTTATTTATTGGTGGAGCTTCGGGAACAGGCAAATCAAGCATAGCTTATGAGATTGCTCGATTCTATGGTGTGAATGTATTAGAAGTAGATGATGTTCACCTATCTGTAGAAACGGTTACAACAAAGGAAAGGT
>CAYXOL010000065.1:0-27767 GCA_964467165.1 uncultured Clostridium sp. | reverse complement strand
TTGAAATAATGGTTGAAAAAGAAGAAGATAAGAAAGAAAAAGTTCTTGAAATGACCATTGAAGAATTAGACCTTTCTGTTAGAAGTTATAATTGCTTGAAAAGAGCTGGTATTAATACAGTTCAAGAATTAACAGAAAGATCAATGGATGATATGATGAAAGTCAGGAATTTAGGTAAAAAATCACTTGAAGAAGTAGAACAGAAACTTCAAGCACTGAGCTTAAACTTAAAGCTAAGTGAAGAGTAAGGAGGTAAACACATGGCAATGTACCGTAAATTAGGACGATCAACTGATCAAAGAATTGCAATGTTTAGAAGTCTTACAACTAATTTGTTGAAATACGGAAAAATCGAAACTACTGTTACTAGAGCAAAAGAAACTAGAAAATTTGCTGAAAGAATGATAACTCTTGGTAAAAGAGGAGATCTTCATGCTAGAAGACAAGCACTTTCATTCATTACTGAAGAAAGTGTAGTTAAAGATTTATTTGATAATATTGCACCAAAATACGTTGAGAGAAACGGCGGATATACTAGGATCATGAAAATGGGTCCAAGAAGAGGCGACGCAGCAGAAATGAGCATAATAGAATTAGTATAGTTTGAACAAAGGGGATTAAGTTAAATCAAACTTAGTCCCCATTTTCTTATAAATATTTATATATGTAAGGAGTGACACTTATGGGTGAAAAAATGGTTATATGTAATAATCTTGTTTACAAATACCCTCAAAGTGAAGAAGAAGAAGAACCTAAAGTGGCCATAGATGGTTTGAATTTAGAGGTTAACAAGGGTGAATTTTTGGTAGTACTTGGTCATAATGGCTCAGGAAAATCTACTTTTGCTAAACACATAAATGCACTATTAATACCTACTGAAGGTGAAGTATATGTAGATGGTCTTAAAACTTCAGAGGAAAGTAATTTATGGAACATTAGGAATGTGGCTGGTATGGTGTTTCAAAATCCAGACAATCAAATTGTCGCAACTATTGTAGAAGAAGATGTAGCATTTGGGCCAGAAAATTTAGGCCTAGAACCTAAAGAAATTAGAAAAAGGGTGGATGAATCCTTAAAAAATGTTGGAATGTATGAATATAAAAAGCATGCTCCGCATTTACTTTCAGGTGGTCAAAAACAAAGAGTAGCTATTGCCGGCATCTTAGCTATGAGGCCAAAGTGCATTGTTTTTGATGAACCCACAGCAATGCTTGATCCATTTGGTAGAAAAGAAGTTATTAGAACTATAAAAGAAATAAACAAAATGTATGGTATAACAATAATTTTAATAACTCACAATATGGAAGAAGCAGTAGAAGCAGATAGGATTGTAGTTATGGACAATGGCAAAATAGAAATGAACGGAAACCCAAGAGAAATATTTAGGAATGTTTCCCTTATGAAAAAAATAGGTCTAGATGTTCCACAAGTAACGGAACTGGCGTATGAACTTAAACAAAATGGTATTAATATAGAATCAGATATATTAACTATAAATGAGATGGTGAATGCATTATGTCAATTAAAATAGAAAATTTAACACATATATATATGCCGAAAACTCCTTTTGAAAAAAAAGCTATAGATGATGTATCTCTAGAAATAAAGCAAGGAGAATTCGTTGCACTAATTGGGCATACCGGTTCAGGAAAATCAACGTTAATACAACATATAAACGGGCTTTTAAAACCAACATCAGGTAGTCTATACATTGACGACATAGATATAACAGTGAAAAAAATGAAGTTAACAAATATAAGAAAAAAAGTTGGGCTAGTGTTTCAATACCCTGAGTATCAACTTTTTGAAGAGACCATTGAAAAGGACATTGCTTTTGGACCGCAAAATCTGGGACTAGATAAAGAAGAGGTAAATAAAAGAGTTCAGAGGGCAATGAGAATTGTTGGGCTGGATTATGAAGAATACAAAGATAAATCGCCTTTTGAAATAAGTGGTGGTCAAAAGAGAAGAGTAGCTATAGCAGGTGTAGTGGCTATGCAGCCTAAGATATTAATTCTAGATGAACCAACAGCGGGACTAGATCCAAAAGGAAGAGACGATATTCTAAGTAAGATTGTTCAACTTTACAAAGAGAACGATATGACTATAATATTAGTATCTCATAGTATGGAGGATGTTGCTAAAGTTGCAAATAGAATTATAGTAATGGATAGTGGAAAGTGTATTCTAGATGGAGCCCCAGCAAAAATATTTAACCAAATAGATATACTAGAGAGTGTAGGACTTGCAGTGCCACAGGTAACTTATCTAATCCGAGAACTTCGTAATAAAGGATTTCAGATATCTGAGGATATATTTACCATGGAAAAAGCTAAACAAGAATTGCTTAAATTATTTAAAAAGCGCTAGCATAAATTTCTTGTTTAATAAAATATTATATATAGCAGTAATGTGTGATGCTTATAACACATTGGAGGAATTTGTATGATCAAAGATATTACAATAGGACAATATATACCAGGAGAGTCTTTTGTACATAAGCTAGATCCAAGATTAAAGATATTAATATCTCTTCTATTTATTGTTGATCTATTTTTAGTAAATAATTTTAAAGGATACTTATTTGTACTTATATTTATTTTAACCACAATACTAATAGCTAATTTGTCTTTTAAGTATATTTACAGTGGATTAAAGCCCATTTTTATATTATTACTTATTACAGCAGTATTAAATATTTTTATGACTAGTGGAAAAGAATTAATTTATCATTGGGGATTTATAAATATATATAAAGAGGGTGTGCTAATAGCAGCCTTTATGATAGTTAGACTAGTGTTTTTAATTATGGGAACATCAATACTAACCCTTACAACGTCGCCAATAGAGTTAACTGATGGCATAGAGAGTTTACTAAAGCCCTTTAAGCGAATAGGAGTACCAGCTCATGAATTGGCAATGATGATGACTATTGCATTAAGATTCATACCCACTTTAATGGATGAGACTGATAAAATTATGAAAGCACAAATGGCAAGAGGTGCAGATTTTGAGTCTGGAAACTTGATAAAAAGGGCTAAAAGCTTAATACCTATTTTAGTACCGCTGTTTATAAGCTCTTTTAGACGTGCTGATGAACTAGCCATGGCTATGGAATCAAGATGTTATAAAGGTGGAGAAGGAAGAACAAGAATGAAACAACTACAGGTAACAAAAAAAGACTATATTGCAAGCTTTGCGTTTATAATGCTATTTGTTATTACTATTGCTTCTAGAACGTAATCACCTTGTAGATCTAAAAGGACGTGAAGCGGTGAGAAATATAAAGCTTTTAATAGAATATGATGGAACAAACTATGCAGGATGGCAAAGACAAAAGAGTGAAATAACTCTTCAAGAAAAAATAGAGAGCGCTATTGGAGCTATTACAGGTGAGAAAGTTCAAATTACAGGTTCTAGTAGAACAGATGCTGGAGTTCATGCAAAAGGTTATACTGGTAATTTTTATACAAGTAGTAATATAGCTGTGGAAAAGTTAACCGGAGCCATTAATAGTAAACTTCCAAGAGATATTGTAATTTTGCATTGCTATGAGGTACCCTTTGAGTTTCATGCAAGGTATAATAGTATAGGGAAGATGTATAGCTATACCATACTTAATAGGTATGAGGCTGCAGCTGTGGGTCGTAATTACATATATCATCATAAGTGGATATTAGATGTAGGTGTTATGAAAGAAGCGTCAGAGTATTTTATAGGTACACATGACTTTTCTGCATTCAAAAATTTAGGTAGTTCAGTAAAAACATCTGTGAGAACTATTACAAGATTAGAGATCATAAAGAATGAAGACATAATAAAAATTTATATTGCAGCAGATGGGTTTCTTTACAATATGGTCAGAATAATAGTGGGGTCACTAGTTCGTGTTGGAGAAGGCAAGATTGAACCCAATGAAATAAAAGATATAATTCTATCAAAAGACAGGTCAAGAGCTGGAAAATCCGTTCCACCCGGTGGATTATGCTTGGAAGAAGTTTTTTATTAAAATAAAACTCGAATAATAGCAATATCTTGTGTAAAAACATTGACACACCCGGTAGAATGTATTATAATTATTAATGTTTGAATATATTATCGTGTAATGAGATCCACTAGCCCCGGATCTTTAGCATAGAAACTAAATTGTTAAAAGTCAGGGAGGGAAAATAATGAAATCAAAATCATTTATAGCAAAACCACTAGAAGTAGAAAGAAAATGGTTCGTTGTTGACGTAGAAGGAAAAGTTTTAGGAAGAGCAGCAAGTCAAATAGCTGCAATATTAAGAGGAAAACATAAGCCAACATTTACACCACATGTTGATACTGGTGACTTTGTAATCGTAATAAACGCTGATAAAGTAGTTTTAACTGGTAAGAAATTGGATCAAAAAATGTTAAGGCATCACTCTTTTTATCCAGGTGGATTAAAAGAAGTTCCATATAGAGTGGCAATGGTTAAAAAACCTGAGTTTATTTTTGAAGAAGCAGTAAGAAGAATGCTTCCAAAGGGACCACTAGGTCGTCAAACAGCTAAAAAAATGACTGTTTACAGAGGACCAGAACATAAGAACCAGGCACAGAATCCAGAAACATTAGTGCTTAAATACTAATCAGGTTAGGAGGGAATAAATATTATGGCAAAAGTTCAATATATAGGAACAGGAAGAAGAAAGAAATCAGTTGCGAGAGTTAGACTTGTACCTGGAGAAGGTAAAATTGTTATAAATAAAAGAGCAATAGAAAATTATTTCGGATTAGAAACTTTAATGCTTATAGTTAACCAACCACTAGTATTAACTGGAACTAAAGATAAATTCGATATATTAGTTAATGTACACGGTGGCGGATATACAGGTCAAGCCGGTGCAATAAGACATGGTATTTCAAGATCACTTCTTAAAGCTGATGAAACTTTAAGACCTGAACTTAAAAAAGCAGGATTTTTAACAAGAGATCCAAGAATGAAAGAAAGAAAGAAATATGGTCTTAAAAAAGCAAGAAAAGCATCTCAATTCTCAAAGAGATAATATTTTTGTTTTCAAGGGAGAATATACACTTATTAAAAGTGCATATTCTCTTTTTTTATTTTATAATAAATTCCCTAGTCATTATAGAGGAAATAATAAATTTCAGTAAAGATTATCTACACTAATTTATTGAAAAAGTAAATACTATATATGTTATGTTTATGTTAAAAATTTTAAAGTTTATGTTAAATATTGTTGAAAATACATAACATAGCAATGAACTTATAGTATCATTTAGATAAAGAAGTAAAATACATATAGTAAACTTTAAGATGGAGGGAATTTATGAATGTTATTAGTATGCTTATAGGGCTTTTTGGAGGACTGGGTTTATTCCTTTATGGGATGAAAATGATGGGAGACGGACTTGCAAATACATCCGGTGAAAATCTTAAAAAGATATTTGAAAAAATCACATCGAATCCCATTAAAGGAGTGGCCACAGGAGCTGCAATAACTGCAGTTATTCAAAGTAGTAGTGCTACTACTGTAATGGTAGTAGGTTTCGTTAATGCGGGACTTATGAACCTATATCAAGCAGCAGCAGTAATTATGGGTGCTAATATTGGAACTACTATAACCGCACAATTAATTGCATTTAAACTTGATAATATAATACCAATATTTTTAGGGGTAGGTTCCCTCACCATAATATTTTCAAAAGGTAAAAAAGGCAGAGAGATAGGAAATATCATATTAGGTTTTGGTATTCTTTTTCTAGGAATGGAATTAATGAAGGATACTATGGCCCCACTAGCCGAATCGCCAGCTTTTGCAACACTAATAATGAAACTTGAAGGGAATACAGCCTTGGGAATTTTAACTGGTGCATTGATGACTGCAGTAATTCAGAGTTCATCTGCCTCCACGGGTATTTTAGTGGCATTGGCTTCTACAGGAGCACTACCACTTGCAGCAGCGGTTCCCATATTATTTGGTAACAATATAGGAACATGTATAACAGCACTATTATCAAGTATAGGCACCTCTAAAACAGCAAAAAAAGCAGCACTAATACATTTATTCTTTAACTTATTTGGTACCTTGCTTTTTATTCCGTTAATAAATCCCTTAATACAGCTCGTACAATCTATATCACCAGGGGGGACTACAGAGATAAAAAGACAAATTGCTAATGCTCACACTATATTTAATATAGCAAATACAATAATTATGGTGCCATTTATAAAATATTTGGTTTTTCTTGTTAATAAAATAATACCTGGAGAAGATGAAGTTGAAACAATGGGTGTTAAGTACATAGATGAGAGGTTACTAGAGACACCGATTATTGCAGTTGGGCAAACTACAAAAGAGGTTGTGAGAATGGCAAACCTGGCAAAGGAAAACGTGCAACTTGCTATGGAATGTTTTATTAGTAAAAATGAAAGTAATATAAAAACTGTTTACCAAACTGAAAAATTAATAAATTTGCTTGAGGATGAAATTACATCATATTTAGTAAAGTTATCCTCTACACAATTATCGGAGGAACAAACAAAAATAGTAACATCAATGTTCAATGTAGTAAATGATATAGAGCGCATAGGAGATCATGCTGAAAACTTGGCAGATTTAACTAGTGAAAAAATTCAAAAAAACTTGGTTTTTTCGAAAGAAGCACTAGATGAGTTGGATGGGATGTATAGATATATAGTGCATGCCTTAGAGATTAGTATTGAAAGCTTTGAAAATAATGATATTCTAAAAGCAGAATCTATTATGGAAATAGAAGATAGAATTGATAGTTTAGAAAAGGAGTTAAGATTATCTCATATAAGAAGATTAAATAATGGGGTTTGCGGAGCTACTGTTGGGACTATGTTTTTGGATATGATTAGTAATTTTGAGAGAATTGGAGATCATGCAACCAATATTGCCGAAGTAGTAATAAATAAATAAGTAAGTATATGTAAAAAAGCATCTGCTAAAATTTTTAGTGGGTGCTTTTTTTTGCATTTGAAAATTAAGGCGTGTAGAAATAATACTAAATATGCTTGCTTATGAATAAAATGAACGATAGCAATAAATAAAAGGGTGGGTGCATTGAAATACAGAAATGATAAATTAATAGCCACTGTAATAGTAATTATTATAGCAATAGGAAGTTTTATGGTAGTAAATTTAAGCGTTGTAAAAGAAACTATAAGTAATGAAAATTTCCCCATAGGGAGCAAGAAAATACTTATTGATGCAGGTCATGGTGGAATGGATGGTGGAGCAAGTTCTAAAAGTGGTACCTTGGAAAAAAACATTAATTTAAACATAGCATTAAAGCTTAAAGACAACTTGCAAAAGATAGGCTATGAGGTTATTATGACGAGAGAGGGGGATGCAGTGGTCTATTTAAGCAATGGAACTATAAGAAGCAGATACAGAGAAGATTTAAAAAAAAGATGTGATTTAAAGAAATCTAGCAATTGTGATATGTTTATTAGCATTCATTTAAATTATTTTACCCAGAGTAAGTATTCTGGAGCGCAGGTATGGTACTCGAATTATAAAGATAGTGTAATTATAGCAAGCATACTTCAGAAAAATCTTAGACTAGATTTAGATGTTAGTAATAATAGAGTTCAAAAGCCTGCTAAAGATGCCTATAAGATATTACGGGAAAATGATATTATGCCAAGTGTTATAGTGGAATGTGGATTTTTATCAAATTATGAAGAAGAGCAAAAATTAAAGGCTGATGAATATCAAGAAAAAATTGCAAATTCTATAAGTAAGTCTATAGATGAGTTTTATACTATTAGGTAGCAAGAATAAATATAATAATATATAAGAGAAAAAGACATATTACGTTAGTAACATGTCTTTTTTTTTATTCAATTGGACTTATGAAATAGGTCCAATTCATATTAAATTGCTAATCAAAAGCCACAGAAGAGTCCTTGTTGATAAAAATCCACCAGGTACTTCCTGGCATTAGTGAAACTTCATCACCTTTTTCATCACTAATTTTTATTGGAGAATTTATTTTTCTGCTCCATTTAATATTTTTGGCTATTCCACCACAAAAAAGCAATCCATTGCCATTATTTTCAGAGCTAGTTAAGGTTTCATCGTTAGTAATGTTGCCATGAATAAACTGTATTACAATATTAGAAAGTGTTACAGGGGAATCTTTGTCTTTGTCAATTTGTAGTCCTCTATAATGAAAGTATTCTCCATCTTTATACAAAAAATTCGAGGATGAATCTTCATTGAATGTTACGAAAATATTTGTTGCTTTACTAGCTTTATTCTGGTCCATTGCAATATTATTAGAAAAAATAAATTTTGGTAGGTATGAATTAGAATAGTCATCTAGTTTAACGGATCCATTGATTTTTTTAGCTGATGCCCTATTATATATAGCTTTATATGTTATGCCTGAAGAGTTACTAAGGAACTCAAGAACAATATCTGCACTACTAAGTCCCAAAAGTAGATCATTCTGACTAGTGTTAATATAAGTTGCAGTCTTAAAAGAGTTTTCAGGTTCTGGATTGAATATTCTAAGGCCAGTATATTTTGATATGCTTACCTTGTCATTTACATAAACATAGGATATATGTGTGATAATCCTATAAATGAATATTGAAAGAACTAATATTAAAATCGTACATAAAAGATATATAACAATTGAAAAATGCTTCTTTAGCATAGGGACCTCCTTAGTAGTTATATATACTATTTTAATAGTACTATTTTGAAAATATAACTACAAATATCAAAATATTATGAAATTCATTGGAAATCTTATTAAACGTAAGACTAAGCGTGATAGGAAGAGTTAAAGCATATATAACAGCAAAAACAACGCTAAAGGCTAATAATACAATCGTTGAAGTGGACTAGTCCACATGATATTATATACATGGCAATGGATTAGTCCATTAATCCAATATACTTTGGGAGGGATTTTTATTAACATTGAAATAGATAAAAAAAATGGAGTACCACTTTATATTCAAGTTAAAAAACAAATAATGGATGAAATAAAAAATGGATCTCTCAAGGTTGGAACAAAGATGCCTACGGAAAGAGAGTTATCTCAGAGGATAAATGTAAGCAGAAATACTGTAAGCACTGCCTATAATGATTTGGAACAAGAGGGGGCATTAAAATCCTATCAAGGTAAAGGGACTTTTGTATTGGAAGAAGCTATATCTTGGGAAAGTTTAGATATTAAAAAAAAGATAATGAAATTCGTTGATTTAGGACTAGAAGAAGCTTTGGAAATTGGAATGAAACCAGAAGAATTTTTAGACATAGTAAATCAAAGGGTAAATGAAAAAAAACAAATAATGGATAAAATACATGCGGTATATGTAGAGTGCAATATTGAACAAGCTAAAATGTTTAGTATGCAGCTTAGTAAAAATAGTAATATGAATGTAGCATCTGTAACTTTAAGTGATTTGGAAAAGATGGACAAGGGTACTAAAGAAAAGATTGAAGCTGCTGAGTTTATATTAACCACTTTTAATCATATTAATGAAGTGACGAAGCTAACGCCACTGATTAATAAGGAGATTTTAGGTGTGGCTATAACTCCAAATTTGGAACCGATAGTTAAGATTGCCAGATATCCTGAAAATACAAAATTTGGATTCATATGTATTTCTGAAGAATTCATATTTAAAATTAAGGGGGCATTGGAAAAGGCTGGGTTATCTGAGGTTGATATAACCTACTCCAACACCACTGAGCCTAATGAACTGGCAGATATAATTCAGAAATCAGATGTAATGATTGTATCTCCAGGTAGATACAAAGATGTTAAAAGTGCAAATTTAACCAATAAGGAAATAATAGAATTTTTATATAGTCTAGATGACGGCTCAGTAAAAGCCCTTAGATCTAAGATTATTGAAATAAAGTTCAAAAAATAATGCTATAAAAAATTATTTAGGAGGCTTTTAAAAAATGGAAAAAAAGACTTTAATTCTAGGAGTAATAGGATCAGATTGTCATGCTGTTGGTAATAAAATTTTAGATTACGCTCTAACGGAAGCTGGGTTTAATGTTATTAACATAGGAGTGCTTTCACCACAAGAAGATTTTATAAATGCAGCTGTTGAAACTAATGCAGATGTAATAATAGTCTCATCATTATATGGACATGGCGAAATCGATTGCAGAGGTATTAGAGAAAAATGTGATGAAGCCGGCTTAAAGGACATATTGCTATTTGTAGGTGGAAACATCGTTGTGGGAAAGCAAAATTGGGATGACGTACATAAAAGATTTACTGACATGGGATTTAATAAGGTATATCCACCAGGAACAACACTTGAAACAACAATTTATGATTTAAAGGAAGCACTAGGATTATTATAAAATCAATGGGAGTGATATAAGTGGATGCATATTTACTTGTAGATTTTGGAAGTACATATACCAAACTAACTGTGGTAGATATAGAAAAGGAAGAAATAATTGCAACAGCCAAAGACATAACCACAATTGAAGATAATATAATGATAGGCTATGACAAAGCTTATTCAAAAATAGAGAAAATAGTAAAAGATAAAAATGTTAATTTTATCAACAAGTTAGCATGTTCCTCAGCAGCAGGTGGTCTTAAGATGATAGCTATTGGATTAGTGCCAGATTTAACTGCAGAGGCTGCCAAAAGAGCTGCCCTTGGAGCTGGAGCTAGGGTATTAAAAGTATATAGCTATGAATTAACCCTTACTGAAATTGAGGAAATAAAGAATTCAGAGTTAGATATAATACTTCTTGCAGGTGGAACTGATGGTGGTAACAAGGACTGCATAATACATAATGCAAAAATGCTTGCTGAAAATGAAATTAAATTACCTATAGTAGTAGCAGGAAATAAAGTGGCAAGCGATGAAATAAGAGAAATATTCACAAAGGCAAAAATGTATTTTACAATTACAAGTAATGTAATGCCACAGTTAAGTAAACTAAATGTAGAACCTGCTCGTGAAGAAATTAGAAAAGTGTTTATGGAAAAAATAGTAGATGCTAAGGGACTCAGCAATGCAGAAGACTTAGTAAAAGGCATTTTAATGCCAACACCGGCAGCAGTACTGAAGGCTGCAACAATATTAAGCCAGGGCAGTGATGAAGAAAGTGGACTTGGAGATTTGATAGTTATTGACATTGGTGGGGCCACCACAGATGTACATTCTATTGCAGATGGAGAACCTACAAAAGCAGGAGTTACAGTTAGAGGTCTTGAAGAACCATTTGCTAAAAGAACCGTTGAAGGCGATCTTGGTATGAGATATTCTGCGATTTCACTTAGGGAAGCAGCTGGTAGCAGAAAAATGAGAAAATATCTAGGGGACACGGAGCGAAAAATTGATATTGATGCAAACTGTAAATACAGAATAGAACATATAAAGATGGTTCCCCAGACTTTGGAAGAAATACAGTTTGATGAGGCCATGGCAAAAGTAGCTACAGAGCTATCTATGGAGAGACATGTAGGAACTATTGAAAGCACACACACACCCATGGGAGCCATGTATACTCAAATAGGAAAAGATCTTATGGAAGTAAAATACATGATAGGAACGGGTGGAGTGTTAATACACAGTGATAAGCCACAAGACATTTTAAAAGCTGGAGCATTTAATAAAGAAGATCCAATGTATTTAAAGCCAATTCATGCGGCTTATTTGCTTGATAAAACGTATATATTATCGGCTATGGGGTTATTTTCTCAGGACTTCCCAGATAAAGCTGTTAGAATTATGAAAAAATATTTAGTGCAAGTATAATTATTAGGAGGGAATTTTAGTGGAATTGAGAAATAAAAGATGGACGGATGAGGAATTCTTTGAGGTTAGAAAAGAAGTATTAGGTCAATGGCCGACGGGGAAAGATGTAAATTTAGAAGAAGCTATAGAATACAATAAAAAGATTCCTGATCACAAGAATTTTGCGAAAAAACTAATCAAAGCTAAAGAAGAGGGAATAACACTTGCACAACCAAGAGCCGGAGTAGCACTAATAGACAAGCACATCGAACTCCTTAACTTCTTGGAGACAGAGGGTGGAGCAGATTTGCTACCATCAACAATAGATAGTTATACAAGACAAAATAGATATGATGAATGTGAAATAGGGATTCAGGAAAGTAGGCGTGAAGGAAGATCACTTCTAAACGGATTTCCAGGTGTTAACCATGGAATCGAAGGTTGCAAGAAAGTTTTTGAATCAGTAAATAACCCATTAGAATCAAGACATGGTACACCAGATGGAAGGCTCCTTGCTGAAATAACACATGCTTCAGGATGGACTTCAAATGAAGGTGGCGGAATTTCTTACAACATTCCATATGCTAAAAATGTAACACTTGGAAAAACAATTTTGGATTGGCAGTATTGCGATAGACTCGTTGGATTTTATGAAGAGCAGGGAGTATCAATAAATAGAGAACCATTTGGACCATTAACTGGAACTTTAGTTCCACCTAGTACATCAAATGCAGTTGCAATAATAGAGAGCTTACTTGCAGCAGAGCAGGGCGTTAAAAACATTACAGTTGGATATGGTCAGTGTGGAAATTTAATACAAGACGTAGCAGCTATAAGAGCGTTAGAAGAACAGTGCGACGAATACTTGAAAGCCAATGGTTATAAAGATATATATCTAACAACTGTACTGCATCAATGGATGGGAGGCTTCCCTGCAGATGAAGCAAAAGCTTTTGGAGTTATATCTACAGGAGCGGCTACAGCAGCACTTGCAGGAGCAACAAAAGTAATAGTTAAAACTCCTCATGAAGCTATAGGAATTCCTACTAAAGAAGCTAATGCTATGGGAATAAGGGCTACAAAGATGACTTTAAACTTATTACAAGGTCAAAAAATGCCTATGTCTCCGGAACTTAAAATAGAGATAGAAGTAATAAAAGCTGAAACAAAGTGTATGATAGACAAAATGTATGAAATTGGTAAAGGCGACCTTGCTACAGGAACAGTTAAAGGATTTGCTATGGGAATTATTGATGTACCATTTGCACCAAGTAAATATAATGCTGGTAAAATGATGCCTGCAAGAGACAACAATGGAGCAATAAGATATTTAAAATTTGGTAACGTTCCATTTACACAGGAACTTATAAATTTCAATACTAGAAAACTTTCAGAAAGAGCTAAATTTGAAAATAGAGATGTAAGCTTCCAAATGACAATAGATGATATATTTGCAGTAGGAAAAGGTGTACTTATAGGAAGACCAGAGAAAAAATAAATATTATAAAATCACATTACAAAATTACGCTTTAAAAAAATTATAGAAGGATAGGTGTATAATATGAAAATTATTGATGTATTATGTTCAACAGGAAGAACGGGATTTTATTTTGACGACCAAAGAGCTATAAAAGCTGGAGCAGGACATGATGGTTTTACATATGTAGGAGAACCAGTAACGGAAGGATTTACATCAATTAGACAAGCTGGAGAATCAATATCAGTAATGATTATACTTGAAGATGGTCAAGTAGCTTATGGAGATTGCGCTGCAGTACAATATTCTGGAGCAGGCGGACGTGATCCATTATTCCTTGCAAAAGATTTTATACCAATTATAGAAAAGGAAATAGCACCAAAATTAATAGGTAGAGAAGTAGAAAACTTCAAAGAAATGGCAGAAGAGTTTGATCATATGTTAGTTGATGGTAAAAGACTTCATACAGCAATAAGATATGGAGTAACTCAAGCTATTCTAGATGCTGTAGCAAAAGCTAAAAAAGTAACTATGGCAGAAATAGTACGTGATGAATATAAAACTGGCGTAGATATTAAAAGAATTGCTATTTTCACACAATCCGGCGATGATAGATACAATAGTTCAGATAAAATGATAATTAAGGGCGCAGACGTAATGCCTCACGCACTAATAAACAACGTGGAAGAAAAATTAGGACTTAAAGGCGAAAAACTACTTGCTTATGTGGAGTGGTTAAGTGCTAGAGTATTAAAACTCCGAACAGATGAAAATTATAACCCAATATTCCACATAGATGTATACGGAACAATTGGAGTTGCATTTAATAACGATACAAAAGCAATGGCAGATTATATAGCAACACTGGAAGTTGCTGCAAGACCATTTAAATTAAGAATTGAAGGACCTATGGACGTTGAGCATAGAGAAAGACAAGTTGAAGCATTAGCAGCATTAACTGCAGAACTTGATAATAGAAAAATAAATGTAGAACTAGTTGCAGATGAATGGTGTAATACTTATGAAGACGTAGTATTATTTGCTGATAAAAAATCAGGTCATATGCTTCAAATAAAAACACCAGACTTAGGTGGAGTTAACAATATAATTGAAGCTATATTATATTGCAAGAAAAGTGGACGTGGAGCATACTGTGGTGGAACTTGTAATGAAACTAATAGATCAGCAGAAGTGTGCACAAACATAGCTATAGGTTGTGGAGCGGATCAATGCCTTGCTAAACCGGGCATGGGTGTAGATGAAGGGTACATGATAGTTAATAACGAAATGAATAGAGTTGTAGCTCTAGTTAATAGAAAAAAATAAAATAAACAATGAATTTGGGATGGTAAGTATCCTTTTGAAGAATACTTATAGGGGCGGTTTAATTAAACTGCCTTTTCCCATATTCAAATGTTAAGAGGAGGCACGAAATGAAAGAAATAAACGTATCTGAAATAACAAAAACCATAAAATATTTATGTATGGATGCTAACTACTATCTTTCTGATGATATAAGAAATCAATTAAAAAAGGCTAGAGAAAAAGAAACCTTTGATATCGCTAAAGGTATTTTAGATAAGATTTTAATAAATGCGGATATAGCTAAAAATGAAAAAATGCCAATGTGTCAAGATACAGGCATGACTTGTGTATTCATAGAGCTTGGACAAGAGGTTCATATTGTAGGTGGAAGTCTTGAAGAAGCTATTAACAGTGGAGTAGCACAAGGCTATGAAGAGGGCTTTTTAAGAAAGTCAGTAGTTAAAGATGCAATTAACAGAGTTAATACAAAAGATAACACTCCAGCAGTTATATATTATGATATAGTGCCAGGAGATAAATTGAAAATAACTGTAGCTCCAAAGGGTTTTGGTTCAGAAAACATGAGTCAGATTAAAATGCTAAAACCATCAGATGGACTAGAAGGGGTAAAGGCATTTATCTTAAAAGTAGTAAAAGAAGCAGGTCCTAACCCATGCCCACCTATAGTTGTAGGTGTAGGTATAGGCGGAACTTTTGATAGAGCAGCCACTATTGCTAAAAAAGCAGCAATTAGACCCACAAATCAGGCAAACACAGATCCTTTCTATGAAGACCTTGAAAAAGAGCTAACGGAGGAAATAAATAAACTGGGTATAGGACCACAAGGGTTTGGCGGAAGAACTACTGCCCTTGCTGTTAATATTGAAACTTATCCAACTCATATAGCAGGTCTACCAGTGGCGGTAAATATAAACTGTCATGCTGCAAGACATGTAGAAGCTGAGTTATAAAGGAGGGAATGTTATGGAAAAAAGAATAACAACGCCACTTACAAAAGATGTGATAGATGATTTGAAGGCAGGGGATAGCGTGCTATTATCTGGCGTAATATATACAGCTAGAGATGCAGCGCATAAAAGACTAGTGGACCTTATTGATAAGGGAGAAAAGCTTCCAATAGATGTTAAAGATGCAGTTATTTATTATGTAGGACCAACTCCAGCAAAGCCTGGAATGGCCCTTGGATCAGCGGGGCCAACTACAAGCTATAGAATGGATGCCTACGCTCCAAAGCTTCTAGAGGAAGGTTTAAAAGGGATGATAGGTAAGGGTCTAAGATCACAAGAGGTTGTAGATTCTATGGTTAAAAATGGTGCTGTATATTTTGCAGCCATTGGTGGAGCAGGAGCACTAATAGGTAAATGTGTGAAGAAGGCAGAAATAGTTACCTATGAGGATTTAGGATCTGAAGCCATAAGAAGACTTGAAGTAGAGGACTTACCAATAGTTGTAGTAATAGATAGTAAGGGTAACGATCTATACAAGCAGGGACAAAATGCTTATTTAGAAAGTGTAAAATAAAATTAACTTAAAGTTTGTGTGAGGTGATACCATGGAAATCAATAAACCTGCAAAAGCAGGAACAATGGAATCTAACGATATATATGTAATGATTATGCCAAACCCTAAGGGTGGTATAGAAATAAATCTTCAAAGTATTGTTATGAAACAATTTGGAGATGAAATAGAAAAAGTAATAAGAGTAACTCTTGAGGAATTTGGAATTAAAAATATTATAGTAAATGCTCAAGATAAAGGTGCATTAAATTATACAATAAAAGCAAGAATGGAAACGGCTATAAAAAGAGCGGAGTAAGAGGTGATTTATATGAAAAAGTTAAGAAGAACTATGCTTTTTATGCCTGGAAATAATCCAGGTATGCTTTTAAATGCAGGGATTTTAGGTGCAGACTCTATTATATTAGATTTAGAGGATGCTGTTAGTCTAACTGAAAAAGATAGTGCTAGAATTCTGGTAAGGGAAGCAATAAAAAATATAGATTATAGTAATGTGGAACTTGTAGTAAGGGTAAATCCGTATACAACGGAATTTGCACAAGAGGATATTGATGTAATTGCAAGAGTAAAACCAGATGCGCTTATGATACCAAAAGCTACAGAAGATGAACTTAAAGCTATAGATGAATTACTTATAAATATTGAAAAACAAGAAAATTTTAAGGCTGGAGGTATAAAATTAATACCAATAGTAGAAACAGCGTATGGACTCCAAAACGTTTATAGTATAATAAAATCTAGTGATAGAATAGTTGCTGTTTTACTTGGAGGGGAAGATTTAACTTCAGACTTAGGTATAAAAAGAACTAAAGAAGGCGAAGAAGTCTTCTATGCAAGAAATCAGGTAGCCACAGCATGTAGGGCAATGAAGGTGGATTCTATAGATACCCCATTTACAGATACCAATGATTTTGAAGGCTTAGAAAAAGATACAAGAAAAGCTAAAAGTCTAGGACTTACAGGAAAAGCTGTAATAAGTCCAAAACATGTTGATACTATTCACTGCGTATACGCTCCAACCGCAGATGAAATAAAACATGCTAAAAGAGTCCTTGCGGCAATGGAAGAAGCAGAAAGTGAAGGAAAAGGAGTATTTTCTTTAGATGGCAAAATGGTAGATGCTCCGGTTATAAATAGAGCTAAAAACACTGTAGAACTTGCAAGACTTTTAAATATTTTATAAGAATATGGGAAAAGGCTTTTCAAAATCTATTTTAGTGGATTAGTTAATTGAGGTGATAATAATGAAGAATATATTAGGAAGAGAAATACCTGAATATATAGAAGGTTATGGTAAAGTTACTCCTTATGAAGGTAATTTTAAAAATGTTGGTATTAAAACAAAAAAAGAAGTAAAGGTAAATTCAGTAACTCCAAATGATAAAAAAGTTTTAACTAGTATAGAGGAAGTTCTAGAAAAGGTTGAATTAAAAGATGGCATGACTATTTCTTTTCATCATCATTTAAGAAATGGCGACTATGTATTAAATCTAGTAATAGCTGCTATTGCAAGTCGTGGTATAAAGAATCTTACTGTTGCAGTAAGTTCTATTTTCCCAAGTCATTCCCCATTAATTCAGCACGTTAAAAATGGTGTGGTTACAAAAATAGTGACTAACTATATGTCAGGTCCTGTGGCACAAGAAATCTCCAGGGGAATATTGAAAACACCAGTAACCATGCATACCCATGGTGGACGTGCTAGAGCAATAGAAAGTGGAGATTTACATATAGATGTAGCTTTCATTGCAGCCCCTACAGCAGACACTTATGGAAACATTAATGGATTATATGGTCCATCAGCTTGTGGAGCGCTAGGATACGCCGTATCGGATGCAGAGTGTGCAGATAGGGTAGTGGCAATAACAGATAATTTGGTGCCTTATCCAACTTGTCCTATAGAAATTAGTCAGATATATGTGGATTATGTTCTGAAAGTAGATTCCATTGGAAATCCAGCTGGAATAGTATCTGGAACAACACAAATCACTAATGACCCAGTGGGACTTAAAATAGCTAAGATGGCTAAGGATGTTATGGTAGCCACAGGCCTTGTTAAAGACGAAATGTCCTTTCAAACTGGCGCAGGTGGAATTTCACTAGCTGTGGCGGCAGAGCTAAGAACATATATGAAACAGCAAGGCATAGTTGGAAGTTTTGCCTCAGGTGGAATAACTGGATATATTGTAGATATGTTTAAAGAGGGGTTATTTAGATCCTTATTTGATGTGCAGTGTTTTGATTTGAAAGCAGTTAATTCCTATGTAAGTACTCATAAACATCAAAGAATGTCTGCTTCCATGTACGGAAATCCAGATAATAAGGGTGCAGTTGTAAACAACCTAGATATAGTTATATTAGGGGCTACAGAAATAGATACAAACTTTAATGTTAATGTAACCACTGGTTCAGATGGCGCCATTATGGGTGGGTCTGGAGGTCATAGTGATACAGCAGCAGGAGCGAAACTTACAATAATTGTTACGCAATTAATGAAGGCAAGACTTCCTATTATAAAAGATAAGGTAACTACGATAACAACTCCAGGAGAGTGTATTGACGTTATTGTAACAGAAAGAGGAATAGCTGTTAATCCTAAAAGGCTAGATATAATTGAAGAATTAAAGAAAACTAACCTCCCTTTAATGACAATTGAAGAGCTTAAAGAAACAGCTGAAAAAATCACTGGTAAACCAAAGGCAATTCAGGTAACAGATCAAATAGTTGCAGTTATTGAATATAGAGATGGATCAGTAATAGATGTGGTTAGAAAACCTGTATAAATCATAAAATAAAGCTGAAAATAATAATTTTCAGCTTTATTTTATTTAAACTTGCATATTATCTACCTGAAATATTGCAAGGGTGAAACTATATATTAGCTTTTGCACTGCAATAAATATATAATATATATTAAAGTGAATTATAACCTTTGAGGAGGACTTTTTATGTACGGATTTAACCTGGAGAAAATTAATTTGAAAGATAAAGATGCAGTAAAGCAAGTACGGGATTTTCTGCAAACATTTAAGCTATTACTTGATGATAACGTGGACTATACTATAGTTATTAGGCAAAATGGAGAAATTAAAGCCACCTGCTCTAAGGCTAAAAACGTATTTAAATGCTTTGCAGTTTCAGATGATTTAAGAGGGACGGGGGTGTCAGCTACACTTTTGGGGAATCTTTCGGATAAACTCTTTGAAGAGGGCACTTATCATAGTTTTATATTTACAAAGGTAGAAAACCTAGATATATTCACCTCCCTTGGGTACAAACTTATACATAAAATAGAAAATGTAGCTCTTTTAGAGAGTGGAATATATGATATAGAAAAATATTTAAAAGATTTGCAAGTGGAGTATAACTTAGATGGAAGCACTACGCGGTGTGCCATGGTTATGAATTGCAATCCATTTACTTTAGGACATAGGTATTTGATAGAAGAGGCTGCAAGGCAAAGTGAAGAGGTCTTGGTATTTATAGTAGAAGAAGATAAATCCTCATTTCCATTTATTAATAGATATAATATGGTTAAAGAGGGTGTTTCCCATTTGAATAATGTAAAAGTTATTAAAGGTGGAGAATATATAATTTCACAGGCTACCTTTCCAACCTATTTCTTAAGAAAAAAAGATGAAGTGCTAAAGGCCTATACAACTCTTGATGCATCGATTTTTGGAAGATATTTTTGCAAAACTCTAAATATAACTAAAAGGTTTATAGGTGAAGAACCTTATTGCGTCGTTACAAATGCTTATAATGACGCTTTAAAAGAAATTCTTCCAGCTTATGGAGTAGAAGTTGTAGAGGTGAAAAGAAAAGCTCTTATGGGAGATATTATAAGTGCCTCAAAGGTTAGAAAACTCATTGTACAGGGAAAAATAGCTGATATTCACCATATAGTTCCTAGTTCAACCTGGGAATTTTTAAATACCGCAGTAGGAAAGGAGATAATGGAGCGGATCAAGAATAGCGATTCTCCCCATTAAAATTATATGTATACAGCAGAAGATATATTGCTTGCTAGAGAAGAGAGAATTGAATTTCAAGAAAATTTAATGCGGAAATATAAGATGCCAATACTAGTTATAAGAGTAAACTATCCTGGTATTAATAAAGATAATGAATTTTCCCAGGGCATAATGGGGATTATAGAGGGGAGAATTAGTGAAATGTTTTCTTCTTTTATCCAATATAAAAAAACCACTACAACTGCAGAAGGTCCACTTGTTACTATGTGTATAAATAAGAAAGTCAGAGATATTAAAGCGATTACTCTGGATATAGAAGATAAGCACCTCTTAGGAAGATGCGTAGATATAGATGTATATGATGAAAATGGTAGAGACATAAGTCGAGAAGAGTTTGGACTCTCTATGAGGAAATGCTATATTTGTGATGACATAGCGCATGTTTGCGTAAGAAGTAAAAAGCATAGTTCACATGAAGTTGAAGAATTTATCAAAAGAAAATTTGCAGAATATATGGAGAAATAATCTTATGGGAAATAAATATATAATATCAAATGAAGCGTTTACCATAGCATCCTATGCAATTGAAGCCATGTTATGTGAAGTGGCTTCCTATCCATCCCCAGGGCTAGTGTCATCTATATCAAAGGGAGCCCACAGGGATATGGACCACTATTCTTTCATTAAAAGCACCTCTATTCTAAGCAAGTACATGGTGTTATTTGCTCAGGAGGGAAACTCAAATAGCACTCCTAAAGAAATATTTACGGCTATTAGGCAGATAGGAATAGAAGCAGAAAGTGAAATGTTTAAGGGAACTGAGGGGGTCAACACCCACAAAGGTTTGATTTTTCTTTTAGGAATAAGTTGCGCAGCTGTTGCCAAAGCGCTGCATGATAAGAAGAAATTTGAGGATATTCAAGATATAATAAAACAAATGACCAAAGGCCTTGTTGTGGATGAGCTATGTTATATGAATAAAGACAAAGTGAAAAGCTATGGAGAAAATTTATTTATAAAATATAAGGTAGAAGGAATAAGAGGCCAAGTAGAGAGAGGAATTCCCCTAGTATTTGATTATTCACTTAAGGTATATAATGAAAATAGTGCTTTAAAATTAAATGATAGATTAATACATACACTCATATCTATTATGCAATTTTGTGAAGATTCAAATGTTCTCCACAGACATTCAATGGACACATTATGCCAGGTAAGGAAAAAGGCAAAAGATATAATCACTCTTGGTGGAATGACTACGGAAATAGGAAAAGCAGCAATAGAAGACCTGGACTTGGAATTTATAAAACGCAATATAAGCCCGGGAGGCTCCGCGGACGTGCTCGCTGTAACTGTATTTTTTAACTTTGTGGAGGAGTATTTTAAGGGTTAATAACAACTGTGCGTGATTTTTGTGGATAAAGCAGTTTTAAAATTTGAATTGTGGGTAACTTTAGAGGAAATTAATATAACGGGATTATTTTATAAAAGTCTCTCCATGAATAATATTTCGTACTATTTATTATATCCTTTGAGATACTCAATTAATTTTGTAGCTTTATCCACGAAGCCGATTTTTGAACCTATATACCTGGATACGATGAACTTTACTTGAATATTCATCAATGGATTGGTCTTGTAGATGTCCATACAACTGCAAATGTTTATTCAATATTTTTTTTTGATTTTGCTATATTAAAAAGCCAAGAAATAATCGCTATCAAAATGAATACTATGATAGATCCTATTCCAGGTATAATAATACTTCTCGCATTACCATAAATATCTTTAAAAATAAAATGCGGCAATATCCCCATTCCAATAAAAACCCCTAAACACGATCCAAAGGAAGATTTTACAGCATCTTTTAATTCTTTTTTATAACGCACTCTGCAAACCCCCTTAAAATGATTTTAGTTCATAGTTAGTATCTTCTTTTTCAACATATTTTTTCCCTTTTTACAATGCAATAGAATAAAAGTATATAGTAAGTTGAATTTCTATATACTAATTATAACATAAATTCAAAGATTAAGGATTCGAATATAATTCATAAAAATTGTTTTGATACCACTAATTATAAAAAAGGCTACTGATTTATCAGTAGCCTTTTTCGATGTCCTTAATGTTCAAATGTTTCAATGCGTACGGAAAAGTATATATTACGTAAACTTCATGTGAGCAAGCTTTAGTAATTATTAACTAATTTTAATGGAAGATACGTTAAGAAATGTGCATGTTTGAGCGAAGCGAGTTTGCACATTTTAGCATCTCACAGTAAAATTAGTTTAGAATTCCTTAGCACAGCGAACTGAAGTTGTAGTAATATATACTTTTCTATGTCACTATTAATTTTTTGGAACGTATATAAGGTAGATGTGAAAATTAATCACTAGTAAGAAAGTTCATCTAAAGGGGGAAAAGCATAAGTGGGGGAAGAGTTAAAGTTAATACAGAGTATATTAGACGGAAATATTGATAGCTTTAATATATTAGTCAACAAATACGAAAGTATAGTTTTAAGATTTATCTATAACATGATAAAGGACAAGGAAGCATCAGAGGATATAACCCAGGAGGTTTTTATTACAGTTTACAATAAACTTTATCTTTATGATAAAAGCCATAAATTTTCAAATTGGCTACTGCAAATTTCTAAAAATAAATCCATAGACTACATACGAAAATATAAAAGGGTATATGAATCAAACATAGAGGATATACCAAATATTATATCAAAGGAAATGTCACCAGAACAGTCTATAGAATTCATGGAAACTAAAGAAAATATAGAAACTTATTTAAATAGTTTAAATGAAGTAGATAGGCAAATACTAATTATAAGATACTCACAAGACCTTTCATTTTATGATTTGTCACAAGTTTTGGAAATGACAGAATCAAATGTAAAACGGAGATACTATAGGAGCAGAGAAAATTTCAAAACTTTTATATCTCAAAAGGTAAGGGGGTGTAAATAATGGATTGTAATGTATTTAAAAAGGGATTAGAAGAGTATTTATTAGGAAATACTTCAGATGATTTGAAAATTGAACTAGAGAAACATATGGAAGGATGTGAAAGTTGTAGAAGATTGTATGAGGAAGAGAATAAAATAGATAGTGATTTTAAAATGGTTTTATCCATAGATGGTATAGATTTTAATAGCTCAAGGGGTAGTATTATTAATTCTATAGATAAAAATAGATATAGCAAAAAGACCTCAAATAAAATATTATACAATTTTAAACGATATAAAAATAGATATATAACCTATGCAGTAGCTGTTATGGCAATGATAGTATTCATTCCAATGACATTAAAGGGATTTGGCGGTGGAAACTATAATAGTGCAACTGGAAACAAACCCAAAACTATGATTGAATCAAACAAAAAAGAAGATTCTAATATTAATGCGAAAGTTGGCGTGGCTAGTGTTGAAAGAAGTATGGTAATGGATAGTGCAAAAGTAGCCAATGTACCAATAGAATTTAAAAGTACTACAATCGCGAAAGAAGCTCTCCCAAATTTTGAGATGAACTGGAAAAGTTCTGTGGATGGAAAAAATTCCGCAGCTATAGATACAACAGGGGTAAAAGGCGTAGACTTTGGTATACATGCAGTTTATATTAAAAATATTAAAACTAATGAAATAGTGAAGTATGAAGTTATTAACCTTGAAGCACAATACACACCAAGAAATATAGAATGGTGGGATAATGAGCATTTAATAATTGTAACAGGTATTGGATATGGAACCATAAGTTATGGCTCAGATGTATATAGTTTAGATATTAACACCGGCAAATTTTCTAACCTATATCAAGTTAAAGATGAAAAATACCAAATACTAGAGGTGAAAAAAGTTAAGAATGATTTAATACTTAAATTATTAATCTATGAGGATGATACCTATAGTGCTTTCCACAATGGAGTAGGTAAAATGACTTTACAACAATTAGATAAACCGGTAGATATGGTTATCCAAAGTGAAGAAAAAAAATAAAATTTAAAATATTAACTATGGACTCTATCCTACGTGCCAAGCAATACAAAATCCAAACTGGATTTGATTAAGAAATTCTAATGTTTCCTCTTTTCGTATTGCAAGTCACCTCGGATAAATCCCATGCTTTTACTTTTTAACGATCTTCTAAAACGCTACTGATTCGCCAGTAGCGTTTTCTCCATATATAGGATGCATTTGGAGTAATATATACTTTACTATCGCTACTATGATATACTTAGATTACTCGTAAATATGTGAAATAAAGGTGAAAATATGGATAAATCAGGAAAGTTGTATGTGAAAGCAATGAATAAATATAATGATGGATATATAGATAAAGCATTAGCACTTTGTGAAAAAAGCATATCTTTAAATATTACAAATGCGGCAGCTTTAAATCTTAGGGGTATATTATATTATTTAAAAGGAGATTTAGAAAATGCTAAAAAAATGTGGAATATTAATTATAAAAGAAATAACGATAAAATATCAAAAAAATATATAAAAGATAGCGCCAGAGATAAAGAAAAATTACAGTTGTATATTAATGCTCTGGATTTAGTAAAGAGGTTTAATATATCAGATGCTTTAGAACAGCTTAATAAATGTGGAAGCAGTCACTTTAATTTTATAAATGTTAATAACCTTATTAGCCTTTGTTATATAAAGCAGGGAGAATATGATAAGGCACTACCTCATATAGTAGATGTTTTAAAAACAGATAAAAAAAATGCCGCAGCTATGATGAATAAAAAAACTATAATAGAATATGGAAACTTAAAACCAAAAATAAATCATAAGAAGATACTTATTGTAACAGTTGCTATAGTTTTAGCTATAGTTGTGATACTAATAAGTAAAGAATATATGTATAAACTAAAAAATAGCTCAATATTGGGTATAGGTAAGGCTGAAAAAAATATTCATGTAGAAAAGCAAACTAATCCTATCACTAAGGAAAATCCTATAGAAAATAAAGCTATAGAAAATAAACCTATAGAAAAGTCTGAATTCCCAAAAGAAAAATTTGAAGAAGCTATAAACACTAGCAATATGGAACAAATAATACTATATGTTAATAAGTGGAAGGGAAAAGAGCTGGAAATTAATAATAAATTACTTATACTAAAAGGTGAAGAAATTATTAAGAAAGAGGGGGTATTATACTTTTATAAAAAAGGCGTAGCTTATATGGATGATAAAAAATTAATTGAAGCTGAGAAATATTTTTTATATGCGCTGCCCTATTCTAAAGATAGTTATCTTAATGAACATATAATTTATATGTTAGCATTAAGCTATAAATCTGGTTCTGACTTTCAAAACGCTATTATTTATTATGAACTTAGTTTAAAACAATTTCCTAAGGGAAGTTACACTCAGGAAGTTTTATATAACCTAATCCTTATAAATAAAGATATAGATATGGTAAGGGCTAAGGAATACGCAGAAAAATTAATAACACAATTTCCAGATTCACAATACTACAACAATGTAGTTAAAAATATATTAAAGTAGCTAAAGACATTTTTTGTTTTGAACTGGGCATACTAATAAAAACATAGGTTATGGCTAGCTAGTAGGGTTATTACTTTAGAAACAAATATTTAACAAATAATAAATTAAATATTATTGACTAGTCACAAAATAAGGTATACAATAATAATATAGAATATACCCTAACGGGGTATAAAAACTGGAGGTAATAATATGATTAAAGAAGTTAATGATAAAAATTTTGATGAAGAAATTGGAAATTCAGAAAATATAGTTGTAGTTGATTTTTGGGCACCTTGGTGTGGACCTTGTAGAATGCTAAGCCCAGTAATTGAAGAATTAGCTAAGGAAATGGGGAAAGAAGTTAAATTTGCAAAAGTAAATGTAGATGAAAACCCAATGATTTCATCCAAATATAGAATTGCAAGTATTCCAACTGTTATGGTATTTAATAAAGATGTAGTTAAAGATACCATGGTAGGATTTAGACCTAAAGCGGACATAAAGAAAATAATCGAAAAACATTTATAATAGAAATGAGAATGCTTTGGAGATTGGTTATTTAAATTTTTATAATTTAAATAATCATCTCCATTTTGTCGATTTTAGGGTTAACGGAATTTCATAAGGAGGGTAATAATGGAAGAAAGATATGATATAGCTATAATTGGCACAGGACCAGCGGGCCTTGAGGCAGCTATTAATGGTAAAATTAGAAATAAAAATATAATACTGTTTGGAAGTAAAGAGTTAAGTTCAAAACTCACAAAAGCACCAAAGATAAATAATTTTTTAGGCTTTTATGATATTACAGGAAAAGAACTTAAGAACCAATTCGCAGCACACATTGCAGCAATGGGCATAGAAATTATAAGTGAGAGAATAAATAATGTTTATGCTATGGGAGATTACTTTGCACTAATGGTAAATGAAAAAATATACGAGGCTACATCAATAATTTTGGCTACAGGAATAGAATACACTAAACCATTAAAAGGCGAAGAAAAGTTTTTAGGAAAAGGTGTAGGTTATTGTGCTACTTGTGATGCTCCATTATATAAAGGGAAAACGGTGGTTGTAGTAGGGTATAACCGTGAAGCTGAAGAAGAAACTAATTTTGTTAGTGAATTATGTGGCAAGACCTATTATATTCCCATGTACAAAGGGGAATATAAACTAAATTCCAATGTGGAGATTGTAAATCATAAACCTATAGAAATAGTGGGTGAGGATATGGTAACTAAGATTGTTTTAGATCAGGGGGAAATAATTACAGATGGAATATTTATGCTAAGAGATAGTTTATCTCCAAGTCAATTAGTTCCAGGACTTGATATAGAGCAAGGCCATATAAAAGTAGATAGAAATATGCAAACAAATATAGAAGGTTGCTATGCTGCAGGAGACTGCACAGGAAAACCATATCAATATATGAAGGCTGCAGGCGAGGGTCTAGTAGCTGCTCAGAGTTCAGTAGCCTATTTAGATTTGGTCAAAAAATAAAGCTAGGCAGCTAGCCTTGTTAGAATTAACTTTAGTTAAAACTAAATTTACTTAGTTGCCTATACTGTAGTTTATAGTTTATAACTACAGTTTTTTTTAATTTACTACAAAAAATACATGATTTCCTATAGTTTTTATGTTGGTCTTTTTTATATCCTTCATCCACTGAGATGTGGATATTTCGGGGTTATAAAAGAAAACAGCATTGTTTGTGGGGTCTTTACCTTTTAATGCATCTAATACAGCGGTGTAACTAGCAGAGTCTGGAATAACATCCGATTTGCCTTGGTGAATTACCTTTCCACTTTTTACACAAGAAAAGGCATTCCTTTGATTAATAACACCAGAAATAGACTTTGGAAAACTACCATTCCTAGTGCGATTTAATATAACGGAGGCTACTGCAAGTTTTCCACTAGCAGGTTCGCCACAACTCTCAGCATATACAACTTGAGACATTAAATAAATATCATCATCAGTAATATAAGGTGAGTCATGGGTATCGTTAAACACTGCTACTGCTTCTATTTTCTCATTATATAAATCTTTAATTTCTTTTGAACTCTGCGAATTTAAATATTCTCCTTTTACGTTTAAACTAGGCAATAACGTGAATAAAGTTAAAATGCATACTAAAAAAGCAAGTTTTTTCATACTATCCTCTCCTTTTGCCTACGGAGTTAGCTGACGGGTTCGGAAAAGGTTTAACCT
>CAYXOL010000064.1:0-27775 GCA_964467165.1 uncultured Clostridium sp. | reverse complement strand
ACATAAAAGTGGAGAATTTAAATTAATTGTGTTAATATCAATCTTAGAAAAAGATTTAGATTTTAAATCACGCGGGGGAATATATATCCCACATTTAGAGTGAAAAACTATATCTTTTAATGATTGTTTAGATAAGTAGAAGAATTGATTTTTTATGTTATCTTTCTTTAATGTATTGATTCTTAAAAAAGGTCCTATAAATTTCAAAATACCACCGCCATAAATTAATCCTTATATAGATAATATGATTAGGGTTGTTAAAATGTGCTAGTTTTATAAAATTTGAAAGGAAGAATTTAAATGAAAGTCGGAAAACTAAATTGGGATGATCTAAAACAAATAATTGATGAGAATAAAAGTGTTGTACGGGATGACGTAAGAATTAGAAGTGGAATAGGAGAAGACTGCAGCGTTATAAATTTTGGTGAATATGAGTGTGTGGTTTCTACAGATCCAATAACGGGAGCTGATAAAAACATAGGAAGGCTTGCAGTTAATATAAATTGTAATGACATAGCTTCTTGTGGAGTTGAACCTGTGGGTATTTTAGTTACAATTCTTGTGCCACCTACATCTACCTTAGCAGATATAAAAAAAATTATGAATGAAATTGATGAAGAAACAAAAAAATTAAACGTGGAAATATTAGGGGGTCACACTGAGGTTACGGAGGCTGTGAATAGGATAGTAGTTTCCTGTACAGCAATAGGAAAAGGAAAAACATTTGGAGCGGTGGCTACTTCAGGAGCAAGGCTTGGAGATGAGATTGTTGTTACAAAACTATTATGTATGGAAGGATCCTCAATTGTAGTGAATGATTATTTGGATAGGGTATCAGATATTTTAACCAATAATGAAATACAAGTAGCGAAAGATTACATTAATAGCATTAGTGTGGTTAATGAGGGGCGTATAGCGGGAGCATTTGGGGTTAATTCAATGCATGACATAACAGAGGGTGGAGTGCTAGGAGCCTTGTGGGAGGTTGCGCAGGCTAGTAATTTAGGCTTTAAAGTATACAATGATAAAATGCCAATTAGTGATATTACAATTAAAATCTGTGAAAGACTGAATATTGACCCTTTAAAATTTATATCCTCTGGAAGCATGTTAATAACTTCCACTTGTGGAAAGAAACTAGTGGAGGAATTAATTAGTAAAGGAATACCAGCTACCGTAATAGGAAATATCACCGAGTCTAGAGGGATATTAATAATAGATGGTATTCAAAAGGATGTTTTACCACCTACAAGAGATGAGTTATTTAAGATATAATTATTATAATAAAAGATTGTAAGGAGGAAAAAAATGAAAAAAATAATAGTTGCTAGTAATAATGAACATAAAATTAAAGAGATTAAGGAAATGTTATCACAATTCCCGCTGGAAGTTTTATCACTTAAAGAAGCTGGTCTTAATATTGAAGTTGATGAAACAGGAATTACCTTTATGGAGAATGCAGAAATAAAGGCTAGTGAAATTTATAAAATAGCAAATGGAGACATGGTACTTGCAGATGATTCAGGCTTATCAGTAGATTCATTAAATGGTGATCCAGGCGTATTTTCTGCTAGATTTGCGGGGGAACATGGAAATGATAAAGCAAATAATGAAAAATTATTATATCTTTTAGATGGGGAGTGTGAGGCTCAAAGAAAAGCTAAATTCATTTGTGCAATGGTGCTTATAATCAATGAAGATGAAATAGTAAAGGTGCAAGGGGAAGTTGAGGGAATAATAACAGCTGAATTTAGAGGGGAAGAAGGCTTTGGATATGACCCATTATTTTTTGTTAGTGAATTCAATAAAACTTTTGCACAGATGAGTACGGAGGAGAAAAATTCTATTAGTCATAGGGGAAGGGCACTAGGTAAATTAAAAAGTGAACTGGAAAAGTTAATATAGGGCATAATACTAATTAAAAGGGTGATTAAATGCGTATAGGTGTTATAAGCGATACACATAGGAACTCTAGCTGCATAGAGCAGCTAGAGGGCAAAATGAAGGCAATGGACCTTATTATTCACTTAGGTGATAATGTGGATGATATATTAATTATAGCGAAGTATTATAAGGGAAGAATAATAAACGTCAAAGGGAATTGTGATTCTTCTACAAGTACCCCATATGATAGGATAGAGGATATTTGTGGAAAAAGGATTTTTTTAACTCATGGGCATAGATATAATGTAAAAGATGGTTTGCTAAAATTAAGATATAAGGCTTTAGAAGTAGGAGCTGATATTGTTTTATATGGACATACTCATATTGGAAAGTTGGATTTTGAAGCAGGCATATGGTATATAAATCCTGGTAGTGCATCTGAGCCAAGAGATGGAGCAGCAAGCTTTGCTGTTATAGAAATAACTGGAGAATCTATAGGAGCAAATTTAGTAAAAATTTAGTTTTAATTGATTTGGTAAAGTTTATTTTGAAATTATATAAAAAAAATTAAAAAAGTATTGACGTATTAATGTATATGGTGTAAAATAATCCATGTCGTCATAAAAAAACATTCGTTTTGAAAGTTTATGAGGTCAGAGTAGATTTTGTACATATAACTGTTTTACATTTGTTTAATACTTATCGGGGTGTAGCGCAGCTGGGAGCGCGCGTGGTTTGGGACCATGAGGTCGCAGGTTCAATCCCTGTCACCCCGACCATTTTCAAATAATATGCGGGTATAACTCAATGGTAGAGTGTTAGCCTTCCAAGCTAATTACGAGGGTTCGATTCCCTCTACCCGCTCCAAATATGCCTTGGCATATTAATTAAAAAGTGTCTTTAGCTCAGTTGGATAGAGCAACGCCCTTCTAAGGCGTGGGCCGGGGGTTCGAATCCCTTAAGACACACCATATGGTGATCGTAGTTCAGTTGGTAGAGCGCCAGATTGTGATTCTGGTTGTCGTGGGTTCGAGCCCCATCGTTCACCCCATTATATTGTTGGGACGTCGCCAAGCGGTAAGGCACCACACTTTGACTGTGGCATCCGTAGGTTCGAATCCTGCCCTCCCAGCCAAATATGGTTTACTAGCTCAGTTGGTAGAGCACATGACTTTTAATCATGGTGTCCGGGGTTCGATTCCCCGGTAAGCCACCAAAATAGTAATAACTCGCAGGTGTGGCGGAATGGCAGACGCACTAGACTTAGGATCTAGCGCTTTACGGCGTGGGGGTTCAAGTCCCTTCACCTGCACCATTACTATTTACAAGTAAATGCTATTAAATACTTGCCATAAAGCAAAAACATGCGGGGGTGGCTCAGTGGTAGAGCGTCACCTTGCCAAGGTGAACGTCGCGAGTTCGAATCTCGTCTCCCGCTCCAAATAGGCGGGTATAACTCAATGGTAGAGTGTTAGCCTTCCAAGCTAATTACGAGGGTTCGATTCCCTCTACCCGCTCCAATTAAAGTCTTTAGTATTTATACTAAAGACTTTTTAAAAATTATTTTGATTTTGCGCCCATAGCTCAGTTGGATAGAGTTGCAGACTTCGAATCTGAAGGTCGTGGGTTCGACTCCCGCTGGGCGCACCAGTCATAAGGTTCTCATAGTTATATGAGGGCTTTTTTTATTAGAAATAGCGCAAAAAAACTATTTATTGATAAAATTAAGAATATGGAAAAAGGATACAGAGTAAACAATATTCCAGGTCGTAAAAAGGGAATTTGCAATGGGTTTTACTTGAAAAATATAGACATAGGTGTATAATTAGCTTAGGATTAAAACAACGATTTACATAAATACTTAAAAACATATAAAAAATGATAAAAACAATCTAATATGAAAACTATAAAAATTTAGGAGCGCTAATATGAAAAATATCTTTAAAGCAATTATAATTTTAATTTTTACTTTGTTTATACCAATGCAAACAGTCAAGGCTAGTACATATACAGAAATGGGTCCTAAAAACGATGTGCCAGTAAGTAAAATGTGGACAGTGAATTGCAATAAAATATTAAATTCTTCTACTGTTAACACCGAAAATGTTAAGGTTATTGGAGAAGATAATAATTACATTGACATTAATGTAGGCTTAGCTAATAATAACAAAAGTATAACAGTAAAACCTGTACAAAATTATCAGGCTAATAAGACATATACTTTAATAGTTACGGAGGGAGTTAAGTCAGCAGATGGAAATCCTCTTTCTAAAGAAGTTAGAATGACTTTTACTACTAAAAAAACCTACAAAATAGTTTTAGATGCAGGGCATGGAGGATATGATTCTGGTGCCGTAGGACCAACTGGAATTATGGAGAAAAATGTAACACTAGCTATTACTTTAAAAATAGGAACTATATTAGCTAAGAATGGTGTTGAAACAATATACACAAGGACAACGGATGAGGTAGATTGGTCTACAAATGAAGCTAAAAATCTTCAAGCAAGATGTGATATATCTAATAAGGCTAACCCAGATTATTTTGTAAGCATTCATGCCAATAGTGCTACAGCATCAGCTATTGGCATCGAGACTTATTATTATGCTGGGAATGCATCAGGAGCAAAGTTAGCTCAGGATGTGCAAACTGAATTGATAAAAGCAACTGGAAAGTCAGATAGGGGAATTAAAACAGCAAATTTCTATGTTTTAAAAAATTTGGATGCCACAGCTATATTAGTAGAAACATCATTTATCTCTAATCCGATAGAAGAAAAGCTATTAGCTAGCGATGACTACCAAAACAAATTAGCTAAGGCAATTTCAACGGCTATTCTTAATAACTTGGGAATAAGTAATATAGTATTTTAAAGCTAGAAAAGGAATTAATGATAACAGTATATTTACAAAGATATAGAGGGCAATTAATGCCCTCTTTTTTGCACCTTATAAAATTTTAAGATAGTTACGGTTGTAAAATAAAATTTAAAACTGGAGTTTTATTTTTGGGTTTTATTTTTTTGGGGATTTTTATTAGTGTTTAGTCCACAGCAATCTAATTTTTTATCACCAAAAGATTCTTCATTGGCTTTTTCCATGCCTTTTAGAAAATTTTCATACCACTTTTTTAATTTTTTCATTTTTAAGCCTCCATTGATTTTAATCATATAATTATTTTATATAAATTTATTTTTCAAAAGCAAATTTAGAAACCATGTGTTTTTCTTAATAATATTATACAAAATAATTATGAAGATTTTATGTAGAAATGCTAATTTCCACTAATTGCCATTTAAATATATATCTGTCTAAAGCTATTTACTCAAATCTATAAATATAATCATAATAATCACAAAGTTTTATTAAAATACACAGCGAAAACACTACCTTGCCCTTTTTTGCTTTTTACTTCGATACGTGCCTTGTGAAGGGTCAATATATTTTTTACAATGGTAAGCCCGAGTCCAGTGCCCGCTGTTTCATTTCTACTTTTGTCTCCCCTATATAATCTTTCGAATATATAAGGTAAGTCTTCCTCACTAATTCCAATGCCTGTATCTTCTATTTTCAATATTATTTTTTCATTTGTTTCTTTTAAAGTTATATTAATTTTACCATTCTCTTTAGTAAACTTAACTGAATTTGAAAGTATATTAATAATTACTTGCTTTAGTTTATCAGCGTTACCTATAATATTAAATTGTTTACTGTGGTCATATTTTAGGGTTAATTCAAGATTTTTATTTTCGAATACTAGTTCAAACTCCTTAACAACAGAGGCTAAAATATCCTTTAAAGAGACCTTTTCAAATTGTAATAGAGTCTTTTCAACCTCTATTTCCTTTAATCCATTTAAATTATCTATAAGCTTACCAAACCTAATAACTTCTTCATTAAGATAAGATAATCTTTCATTATCTATTGGGAAAATGCCATCAATCATCGCTTCAAAATTATTTTGAAGAATATTTAGAGGTGTTCTAACTTCATGAGATATATCCGACACCAACCTTTTTCTAAGCACATCCTGATGTTGAAGCTTGTCTCCAAGTGTATTTATGCTATTTCTTAAGTCTTCAAGTTCTAAAATATTGCTCTTATCCTGTGATCTTTCCTCATAATTTCCATTTGAAAGGTAAACTGAAATTTTAGAAATTTGCCTAAGAGGAGTAGAAAATTGCTTTGAAATAAACAGACTAAGTAATATTGTTATTAAAATTGAAAGTAGTACACTTAAAACAATACTCTTATTTATTGTACCTTTGAAGTCTACGTCTTCCTTTGATAACAGTACTGAAGAGTATTGTCCTATTTCTATATATCCTACGGTTTTGTCTGCAGATTTTATTTCAAAGGTACTTGCAGTATAAACTCCTTCATTTTTAACGTGCATAGTAATATTAATATTACTATTGTTCACTATGTCTTTAGGGTTCATTCCCCAAACCCATTTTTTATTCTCATCCTTAAGCGTAAGACAATAATTACTCATATAGGCTTCATGTAAAATTTCTATTCCTGAATCTTCAGTCCACTTACCATTCTTTTTATATACTTCCTCTAAATATTTAACTATTCTAGTATTTCGCTTATTTTGTATTTCCACTAAGTACCTGTTAAAAGTTCTTGATATGGTTATATTTACAAACAGTGTAGATATAAAAAGTGCTAGTATAGCGGTACACACTAAAATAATACTTAGTCTTTTTCTTATGCTTTGCATAAATTAATCACCACCAAACTTATAACCAATTCTATTTACGGTTACTATGTATTTAGGATTTCTGCTGTCCTGTTCTATTTTTTTACGTATATTTTTAATATGTACATCTATTGTTCTATCAAACCCTTGAAAATCTATTCCCATAATTCTTTCAATAAGCTGCTCCCTAGTAAATACTTTGCCACTATTAGAGGAAAGAATATGTACAATATCAAATTCATTTGGTGTAAGAGGTACTTCTGAGCCGTGAACCTTGACTATTCTTTTCTCGTAATTAATTTCCAAATCTCCATTATTATAAACTATTGTTTCAGACTCATGTGCATTAAGCCTTCTAAATAAGGCATTTACTCTTGCAGTTAGTTCACGAGGGCTGAAGGGCTTAACTAGATACTCATCTGCTCCCAGGTTTAATCCGTGTATCCTGTCCTCTAAAGTACTCTTTGCAGTAAGCATGAAAATGTGAACATTTGAAATTTTCCTTAGAATATTACACACTTCTTCACCAGATATGTCTGGCAGCATTAAATCTAATATAACTAGGTTGAATGATATTTTCTCAAAAAGTTTTATGCCTTCCAGTCCCTTGGGAGTACAATAAACAGTATAGTCCGCTTTTTCAAGATAGGCCTTTAATATTTCTGAAACTTTTTCCTCGTCTTCAATAATCAATATATTATCCATGTTAAAGCACTCCCTTTTTTTAAAAATCAAAGGTATATAATTGTTAATGGTACCAGTTATTATATCATATTTTTTTAAAAGGAATAAAAGGTGCCACCCACGTGGCAAGTGGCAAGTTTAATTATTGGGAAAGCAAAGAAGAACTAAAAAAATTAACCAGTTATATATTCTTTTCTAATCTTTTCTAAATCCGCTTCTTCTAAATCATCTACAATAACCATAGCACCTACAATATGGCCATTTTTTATAATCGGATAGATACCGCTTGCGGGAAAGGTGGTAGATACTCTAATAATTCCTTTTTTACCTTCGAAAGTGGCTATATTTTTTCCGGTGTCTGATGCAGCAATTTCAAAGGTTCCAGTTGGATTGTCAAATTCAGTTAAATCAAAGTTTAAAAATGTATTAACATTTTTTGCAGCAACTACAATTATTGGTTGGAATTCATAGCCATTACCTTTAATTGAAAGAGTCTGGTTGTTTCCTGAAATCACAGTTTTTTGGATTATTCTACTGGTCTTAACTTTACTCAAATCAGTTCCATAGATACTAGTATTTTTAGGGGTAGCAAGTTTTGCATCAGATGCTACTGGCCCTTTACAGCAATCCATTCCACTGGATGGAGTTGGGATTGATGAATCAGGTTTCGAGGTATCTACAGAAGCAACATTATCAACTACTTTAATTACTCCACGAATCATAGCCATTCCACAGCTGAAGTTTATATCTGTGTCCTCTGGTGTAAATTCAATTACATTTTCACCAGGCTGTAAGATTTTTTGAATATTTAGGGAAGGTACAATAATTTCTCCATTACAGGAGTTTAATGCTTTTCCATCAATTATCCATTTTACAGGCATATTCTTTTGGACATACAGGCCATTTGGAGTATAACCTGCATCATCTGCTGTCATTCTAATTATCTGAACTCCATTCTCTATTGTTGGTTTAGCAACTGGAGATGCTACTGCAGAGGCTTTATTACCAGATAGCCTAGCAGTTAATGCAGATGTAGAAGGTAGGTTTACGCCAGCCAGTGCAAGGCCTCTAGTTCCCATTATAATACCTAAAACTACAACCAGTATTCCACTGAATCTTAAAAGAGTTTTTGTATATCCTTTACTAATGAGGCCTGATAATGTACCAAAGGTTAACATTAAGGGTACTGTGCCCAGAGAAAATATAAACATAGATAAGGCCCCGCTTGCAGCACTTCCAGTTCCTAAAGCATATAGCTGCATTGTCTGAAGAGGTCCACAGGGCATAAGTCCATTTAGAATACCAACTAAAAATGGAGTTTTTGGCCTTTTCTTAACTGAGCAGGCAGACCGGGGTAGTCTTATATTAAGCTTCCTAAATAGGCTATAGCCACTCATGTTAAGGCCCATTATTATCATAAAGACACCAGCAAATATTTGAAGCGCTGCTTTCACTGATAGAGATAGGGAAAGTACTGAACCTAGAGAACCAACTATTCCACCAATTATTGTATATGCTACAACTCTACCTGCATTGTATAAAAGGGCAGGTTTTGCGGAATCAAATTTGCTTTTACTATCTTTATTTATGCTTTGTGATAGCATTATTCCACCACACATACCTACACAATGTATAGAAGTAAGAATTCCAACAATAAATAGAACAAAATACGTAGCACCACTCAGTTTAGATGTCATGTCAATGCCATTTGATGAATTTCCAATTAATATAATTGCTACTGCGATAATAATTATACCTGCTATTTTGTAGTTGCCAGAACCTTCAGTACTATAGCCTGCAGTTTTTATAGCAGTTTTAATTTTTTCGAGATTACAGAGCTGGGTATCGTATTCTATTGTCAAAGATTGACCACTGAAGCTAGCCTTAGCGATCTTCACACCTTCTAATTTTAAAGTTGCCCTTTCTACTCTTGATTCACAGGACGCACATGTCATGTCAAAGACCTTAATTTTTTCTTTTCTAATGCTCACCTTATTACCCCCTAAAATTATTATAATGATTATGTTGCATTCAATGAATTTTTATCTTGAAAGTTTTATGAAAAATAAGAGTGTGGGTTAATTCTATGAATATAAATCATAATTCAAATTATATAAAAGAGTTATGTAGATTATGTAAAGAAATTACTATTTTAAAAAATAAATAGTATAGGTAATATGTTTTTTGCAAACCATATCAATTGAATGTATATATTATTTTTCAAGGAGGCTAATAAAATGAGTATGGCAACAAACAAACACCAAACATGTATAGATGAATGTAACAGGTGCCAGCAAACATGTTATGAATGCTTTAAAGCATGTTTAAATGAACCAGATGTTTCAGCAAGAAAGAACTGTGTAAGTACGCTTGTTGAATGTGCACAAATGTGCCAAATGTCATCTTCGTTGATGTCAATGGAAGGACAATTAGCAAAAGACCATTGCAAACTCTGTGCTACTATTTGTGATAAATGTGCTACAGAATGTGAAATGTTTAAAGATGAACATTGCAAACAATGTGCTACAGAATGTAGAAAATGTGCTGATGAATGCAGAAAAATGGCTAATATGTAAATAAAAATATAAATTAGAAAAAAACTAGGGAGTCGCCTAGTTTTTCTTATTTAAAATCATATAAACAATTGTATATCTGATTGAAGGGCATCCTTTAGATAATCTGTAGCTTCAATTACCTGTAGTTGGGGAAGGAGTTCTTCTTTTTTAAAGCCCATAACTTCCATTGAAAGCTTACAACCATAGAACTTAACACCCTTTTTTACAGCGCCTTCTAGGAATTTTGAAAGAGTTGGTGTTCCATCTTCCTTCATCATAGCTTCAAGCATTTTTTTTCCAAGACCACTAAAATTCATGTTAGAAAGTGGTAATTCATCTGGACCTTTTGGGGTCATTGTTCCCATAAGTTTCTCTAGTGTTGACTTGCCTTCGCTTATATCTATATTGGGATCTCTCAATAGAAGTAGACCCCAGAAGGCAAAAAACATAGATACCTCCATTCCGAGTTCCTTAGCTGAATTTGCCAGTATTAATCCAGCTAAAGCTTTGTCATACTCGCCACTAAACATTATAAGACTTAACTTTTTATCCATTAGAGCACCTCGTTTTTATTTAGTGTGTGTATATATTTATGTATTATTCTTATTAATTGTAATATTATATTGTTATAAATTTTTTGCTTATAACTTTATAGATGATTAATAATAAATATTCTTCACAAAATCTACACAAAAATGTGGTATTATATAATTAAAGAATAATACCACCCCCCTATAGGGGGTGGGTGAAATTAAATTAAAACATTTCTCTTTGTGAGATATGTGGAAAGGAGCAATCTAATTGAATAAGGAGCAAGAACTAGCAATTCAATCCCTTAAAACATCAAAAGGACAAATTGAGGGAATAATAAAAATGATGGATGAAGGCAGATATTGCATAGATGTATCGAATCAAATAATTGCGGTGCAATCTCTGCTTAAAAAAGCAAATATGTTAATTTTGAAACAGCATCTTAATCATTGCGTAAAAGATGCATTTATTAATAATACGGGCGAAGATAAAGTTGATGAAATAATTGATCTACTTGCTAAATTAATTGGTAATAAATAATATAAGGAGGACTTAATATGTCAAATAAAGCACTTAAAATTGAAGGTATGACCTGCGCGGCATGTGCAAAAACTATAGAAAGAGTTTCAAAAAAATTACCAGGCGTTGAGGATGCAAACGTAAATTTTGCTACGGAAAAATTAAATATAAATTATGATGATGCATTGATAAAATTAGAGGATATACAAAGTGCAGTTGAAAAAGCCGGGTATAAAATAGTAGTTCAAACAACTAATAAAACACTAAAGCTAGAGGGCATGACCTGCGCGGCATGTGCAAAGAATATAGAGCGAGTTTCTAAGAAATTACCAGGTGTAATTGAAGCCAATGTGAATTTTGCTACAGAAAAACTAACTATTTCTTTTGAACCATCATTAATAAGGACATCAGATATAAAGAAGGCAATTGAGAAAGCTGGATACAAAGCTCTAGAAGATGAGAGTAACGTAGATATGGATAAAGAAAAAAAGGAAAAAGAAATAAAGGCTCTATGGAATAGATTTTTAACATCTGCAATTTTTGGAGTGCCATTATTACTAATTGCAATGGTACCAATGATTGCTATGAAACTTAATATTATGTTGCCTGAAGTTATTGATCCAATGATGCATATGAAAGGTTATGCGCTTCTACAATTAGCACTTGTTCTACCAATATTATATACAGGCAAAAAATACTATATAGTTGGATTTAAATCATTATTTAGATTAAGTCCAAATATGGATTCATTAATATCAATGGGTACATCGGCTGCTTTTTTGTATAGTCTATTTTCAGTAACTCAAATACTTGCAGATAAGACTGGATATGAAATGTATTTTGAATCAGCAGGTGTGATTTTAACTCTTATAACTCTTGGTAAGTATTTGGAATCTGTAACTAAAGGAAAAACCTCTGAGGCGATTAAGAAGCTTATGGGTCTTGCTCCGAAAACTGCAATAATAATAAGAGATGATAAAGAAGTTGAGATTTCAATTGATGAAGTAGAAGTTGAAGATATAGTAGTTGTTAAACCGGGTGAAAAAATGCCTGTAGATGGCATAGTGGTAGAAGGAACTACATCTGTAGATGAGTCAATGCTTACTGGTGAGAGTATGCCAGTGGAAAAAGGTATTGGAGATAAAATAATTGGTGCAAGTATAAATAAAAACGGATCTATTAAGTTTAAAGCGACTAAAGTTGGTAAGGATACAGCCCTTGCCCAAATAATAACCTTAGTTGAAAGCGCCCAAGGCTCAAAGGCCCCCATAGCAAACATGGCAGATATTATATCAAGCTACTTTGTACCTGTTGTTATAGGGCTTGCTTTAGTTTCATCAATAGCTTGGCTACTCGCTGGTGAGTCAGCAGTGTTTTCATTAACAATATTTATTTCAGTACTTGTAATAGCCTGCCCGTGCGCTCTTGGTCTTGCAACGCCTACAGCGATAATGGTTGGAACCGGAAAGGGTGCAGAATATGGGGTGCTTATAAAAAGCGGTGTAGCTCTAGAAACTGCACATAAAATTCAAACTATAGTATTTGATAAAACTGGAACACTTACCCAGGGTAAACCAAAGGTAACGGATATAGTTACGGTAGAGGGTACCTCCCAGAATTATTTGCTTCAGATAGCAGCTTCTGCTGAAAAAGGATCTGAACATCCATTAGGTGAGGCTATAGTTAAGGAAGCAGAAGAAAAATCCTTAGAGTTTAAGAAAGTAGATAGCTTTAAAGCCATACCTGGTTATGGAATAGAAGTTAGTATAGATGGTAATAAAATAGTATTAGGAAATAGAAAACTTATGATAGAAAGTAAAATTTCCTTAGAAAAATTAGAGGAGGTTTCAAACAAACTTGCTGAGGAAGGCAAAACTCCTATGTATATCGCTATAGAGGATAAGATAAGTGGAATAATTGCAGTTGCAGATACTGTTAAAGAGAATAGTAAAAAGGCAATCGAAAGGCTCCATAGCATGGGAATAGAAGTTGCCATGATAACTGGTGATAACAAGAGGACTGCAGCAGCAATTGCGGCGCAAGTTGGTATTGATATAGTCCTTGCAGAAGTTTTGCCAGAGGATAAAGCAAATGAAGTTAAGAAACTTCAAGCTGAAGGTAAAAAAGTTGCTATGGTTGGTGATGGAATTAATGATGCACCAGCACTAGCTCAGGCAGATATTGGTATAGCTATAGGATCCGGCACAGACGTAGCAATGGAATCTGCAGATATAGTACTTATGAGAAGTGATTTAATGGATGTACCTACAGCACTACAACTAAGTAAGAAAACTATAACTAATATAAAACAAAATCTATTTTGGGCATTTGGGTACAATGCACTGGGAATACCAGTTGCGATGGGAGTGTTACATTTATTTGGTGGTCCACTTCTAAATCCTATCATTGCAGCATTAGCAATGAGTTTTAGTTCAGTTTCAGTTTTAACCAATGCATTACGCTTAAAAGGCTTTAAGCCATTGAGATAAAATTTTAAAGTGCCATCCACGTGGCAAGTGGCAAGTTAAAAATCCACCTAGAAATTATATTCTAGGTGGATTTCCTGCTTTATTGTTCAATTGACAAATGGTATAATTTATATTTTTTATGCAGCGGAAGGTATCTTACTTTGGATAACTTTTGTGTAAGATTTGTAAATATAACCTACTTTGCCATTGTAATTAATTTTATACCAACTACCAGTTTCACCAATAACCTGAACTACTGTACCATAGCTAATTGCTCCAAGTTTCATTGAAGACAGAGAAGCTGTTGTTCTGAAATTCAATCCACTTTTAGCAGTAATCATAACAGAGGATTTTAGTTGTACAGGTGTTGGAACTACAACAACTCCTGTTGTTCCTTGAGTTACAGGTGTTGAGTAAATTTTCCAATTGTTGGAATTTGTTGGAGAAACTACTTTATTATCTTGGATATATTTAAGCATTAAGCTTCTAACTTGTCCATCATCGCCCAGTGCTTTTGCTGAATCATAGGTAACGATAGAAGGATCTGTGCTACTTAGTCCAGCAGCAGCCATAAATCCACCACCACCATTGTATCTGTAGTTGTTTATTGCAACAGTAAATACATCTGAATCTTTAACTAATTTACCGTTAACTTTTAGGTTCTTTATTCTGTTTCCAGATATTATTTTTTTAGTAACTGGATCTACTGTTCCAGCAGGCTGTGTTAAATCAATGTCATAAGTAGCGCCGTATAATTGATCTAGGTTATAATCTGCTATATTTAATGTAGGATCTTTTACTATCGGATCAGTTGAAGTTGCTGTCTGTTTGTAGTATCTTTGTGTATATTCCATCCAATCCTTTATTTGCTTACCTGTCATCTTTACTCCATAAAGGAAGTTTTCATAAACGTATACACCCATAATATCTTGTCTTTTAACATTACCTTCTGGTACTTTTGCTGATAAACTTAATGGAGCTGCTATTGAAAGCTTTGTGCCTGCATATTTCATCTGAACTTTATTAACAAGTTCCATTATTGATGAAGGCTCTGTTAATTGTTTTGCTCCCTCAAATACAGCTGTGGATTTTCCTATTACTGTGTTTGTATATTCTAATGTTTTATCTTGATATGGCTTAGCAATTGCAACTATAGCTGGATCTTCAACTATGCTATTCATTGATACAGCGCTTGTTCTTAAAGTCATTTTGCCAGCAGCATCAAAGTTCATATCAATTTGAGAGACATTTTGAGCCCATTTTCCTGGCTCAGTTACAAGAACATCCTTGCCATCTGGGTTTACTAATGTTTTGTTTACTACATTGTGTACATGTCCTGCAACTATTGCATCTATCCCAGATACCTTTGTTGCTATTGCATTTATTTGATTTTCCTCAGTAGTATCAGCTGCGCTTTCTAGTCCACTGTGAGCTGTTACTATTACATAATCTGCTCCTGCAGTTTTTATGATTGGTACCCAATGCTTAGCTTCATCAACTAAGTCATTAAATTTTAATCCGGCATAGTTTGATGCATTTTCCCAACCGGGTACATTTTTGGTTGTTAATCCAAGAATTGCAACTTTTTTAGTCGTTCCATTAACTGTAAAGGATTTAATAATATAAGGTTTAACATAGTTTGTACTACCTTTATATATGTTAGCAGATAATACGTTGATATTGTTTTTAGTAGCGTCACCAATTATTCTATTTAGAGTTGTTAAGCCATAGTTAAATTCGTGATTTCCAAGTGTCATTGTGTCATATTTCATTGCCCCCATAACTTTCATCATAGGATATTCTGTTTTTGTATCAAGCATATCATAATAATAAACTAGAGGAGTGCCTTGGATAGTATCCCCATTGTCTACTAACATAACGTTAGGATTTGTTGCGCGTACACTATTAACATAGGTTGAGACTTTAGCGAGACCTTGTCCTTTGCTAGGTGCACTTTGGGTACCATAGTCATAATTTAATATGCTTCCATGTACATCTGAAGTTGCTATGATTGAAATAGTATTAACGGAATTGTTAAGTCTTTTGTTTAGTACATATTTAATGCCATTATTTGCTTTTACGTTAGCAAGTAGGGCATCTCTAACTAGTACCCCGGTTTTTTTCATAGACTTAACTATAATTGGATCAGTGAATCCTGCAAAACCATCTCCACCAGTTAGTACAAAGTCTGGTCCAGCAAGTTTAAGAGTTTCTGTGTCACTTATTGCTGTGCCGTCTTCTCTTGTTATATTAAATACTCTGGAACCAGTTGCGGAAGAAGATCCATAAGTGAATTTAATCCCGGATATCTGTATCCCTTTTCCATCGTTTTTTACAGCTTGTTCAAGTATAACTTTAAGTTGTTCTTTTGTAACTAAAACTGTGTTTATTTCATTATCAAATGGCATAAAATAAAATATTGATCCAACTGTAATATCTCCACTTTTGATATCTGTTCTTAAACCACCATTATTTTGAACACCGATATCAGCTTTTGCACTTTCGCGAACTACATCTGCGCTCCAATTACCAAGTATGCTTTCACCATAAGGTGCGCCAACTTGAGTTCTTGTTAACTCAGTTGTAGTAGTTCCAATAACTTCGGAAAAGGTAGGACCTACCTCTGACACTGCTGCATCTACAATTGCCTTAACTTCAGGGTCTTGTACTGGACTTGCACTTTTATATCCATTTGGATCAGTTGTATCTAGTGCAATGTAATTTGATATGCTTGGAGCTACAAAACTAACAGTTCCATCAGATTGTACTGTCATTTTTGCATCAATATAGCCTTTTCCATTGTAATTTGCAATGTATATTGGTATACCGTTTGTACCAGCTGCTGTAACTTTAGTATGTGAGTGGCCACCGAATACAGCATTAACATTTGTTAATTTATTTGTTATATTAAAAATTTCTCCAGTAGTTGGAGTATTATAGTCATTTCCTGCATGCACTATAGCAACAATTACATCTGCAGTCTTTGCTGCTTTAATTTCAGCTGCGCAAGCATTTATTTCATCAGCAGCATCAGTAAAAATATATCCATCAGTATATGCTGGCATTATTATGCTTTTGGATTCATTGGTAATTGCACCAATAAAGGCAATTTTAACACCATCTTTATCTATGATTTTGTAAGGCTCAAATTTCCTAGTACCTTTGGTTCCATCAGCATTCTTATTATATAAGTTTGCTGCAACAATTGGATATTTAGAATCTTTCATAGTTGTGTTAACTACTGTATTTAATTCCCAATCAAATTCATGGTTTCCAAGAGCTGTTACTTCCATACCCATATTGCTAAAAGCCTTTTGTACTGGTACTCCGCGAAGAACGTTTGAAATTGGAGAGCCTTGATATAGATCTCCTCCACCAATTATAATTGTTCTATCTGGATTAGTAGCTTTTACATCTTTTATGTTTTTGGCAAGAACCGCGCCAACTGGTAGAGGTGTTGAATCTGAACTTAAAAGAGTTCCGTGAAAATCAGTAACTTCAATAATGTTGAAGACCTTGCCACCTGTAGCTGCCTTAGCTGTCATTGTAAGAGTAGAAGATAATAAACTAATGGTCATTAAAATTGTAACAACTAATGATGTCCATCTTTTTGACTTGAATGATCTGAATGCTTTAAACAAAATACCACTCCCCTTTGTAATTTTTTGAAACCCCAATAAAGTAATCAACCTAAAATTTAACTGTGTGTAAACGCTAACATAGTTTTCTAAATAGGTATAAGCTAATTATATTACATTACTATAATTTTGTAAATATTAATAAATATATATATAAATACATTTATTCCTTTTTTAAAATCTTTAAAATAATTAGAATTTTGCGAAAAATTATCCCTGTTTAATCCAAATTAATACAAAAAAACATCTTAAAATATATTTAAGGTGTTTTTTTGTATTAATTCTTGAAGAAATTATTTGTCCCATAATGCCTTTATGATATTATCATATTCATCTTCTACAGCACCAGATAAAACGGAAAGGATATTAAAAACTAATTGCGCATCAAAATTATCACTAAAAGGTATACAGCACTTAGCATTTATTATGTTATCTATTTCATAAAAAGATATGAATTTATAAGAACTATTGAGGTCATTTAAAAGTTTGTATAATTTTGATTTTACAGTATCATCATTAATGACACTGGCTATATCATATATATACATATCCGCGTAGGCATCATCATCAGTTAAAGCTACTAGGACTTTAACCTTAGCAGCTTTAATAATTTGTTCCTCGGGAATAACAAAAGTTGTAAACCCTTCAATATTGTTATTAGTAACCATAGGTATATTATTTTTATTTATAAATTGTTGAAATACTTTAGCGTTTTGGCCCATATTTATGCCCCCTTAATTATAATAGTGAAATCATTATCACATAAACCAATTAATAAGTAAATAATACTCAATTACAGTTTTGTGAATTTAAGTTGACAGGACGTTAGAGATATAGTACTATGAACGAAAGAATAAATAATAAATAACCTTTAATTTAGTCCGAGAGGCTGAGAAGGAAGTAGATATTCAAATTGTTATTGCTACGCCTTCTCAGTATTCGAGATGGCGTTTTTTATTTATCTAGCAATTATCAAATAAATAACCAAAGAATTAAAAGTATAATAGTAATTCTAAACTAAGCAGTACCTTTAAATTTAGTCCGGAGAGGCTGAGAAGGAGAGGATATATATGTTAAAAGGAAGACACTTAATTGACCCAATGGATTTTACACTAGTAGAATTAGAGGAGATATTTAATTATGCAGATGAAATAATTAAAAGTCCTGAAAAATTTTCTCATATCTGTGATGGGAAAATTTTAGCAACGTTATTTTATGAACCAAGCACAAGAACAAGATTAAGCTTTGAAGCTGCAATGTTAAGGCTTGGAGGACAGGTGTTAGGTTTTTCCGAGGCAAAATCAAGTTCAGCAGCAAAAGGAGAGAGTGTAGCAGATACTATAAGAACGGTAGAATGTTATGCAGATATTGCAGCTATGAGGCATCCAAAAGAGGGAGCTCCAAAAGTTGCATCAATGAATTCCAAGATGCCTGTAATAAATGCAGGAGATGGTGGACATCAACATCCAACGCAGACCTTAACAGATCTTTTAACCATAAGGAATATCAAAGGATCATTATCAAACTTAACCATAGGAATTTGTGGGGATTTAAAGTTTGGGAGAACGGTTCACTCATTAATAAAGGCCATGTCAAGATATGAAAACATAAAATTCGTACTTATATCACCAAATGAATTAAAAATCCCTACTTACATTAAAACAGAAGTATTGGGGAAAAATAATATAGAGTTTCAGGAAGTTGAAAAATTAGAACAGGTCATTGAAGATTTAGATATCTTATATATGACTAGAGTCCAGAAGGAAAGATTTTTTAATGAGGAAGATTATATAAGGCTTAAGGACAGTTATATACTAGATAAAGAAAAAATGAAAGCAGCTAAAAAAGATATGATAGTACTTCACCCGCTTCCTAGAGTTAATGAAATATCTGTAGAAATTGATACGGATCCAAGGGCTTGTTATTTTAGGCAAGCTAAATATGGTATGTACGCAAGAATGGCACTTATTGCTAAGCTTTTGGGGGTGGATAAATAATGGTTACAATTAATAGTATAAAAAGAGGAATAGTAATAGATCATATTAAACCTGGTGTGGGAATAAAAATATTTAAATATTTAGGGCTTGATCATGCTGATTATACAGTGGCGCTTATTATGAATGCAACTAGCAAGAAGCTTGGTCGCAAAGATATAATCAAGATAGAAAACGAAATTGATATAGATTTTACAGTGTTAGGCTTTATAGATCCTAACATAACAATAAACATAATATCTGGAGAAGAAATTGAAAATAAAGTTAAACTAAGGCTTCCAGACAAAATTGAGCATGTTATAAAATGCGATAATCCAAGATGCATTACATCTGGAGAACAAGAAATCTTGCATAGCTTTTACCTAGCAGATAGAGAAAAAGGCGAGTACAGATGTATATATTGTGATGAAATCAATAACCCTACAAGTAGATTATAAAAAATCTTAAATACATTGAAACAAATAACAGGTCAATAAAAATATATTGACCTGTACCACAATGTAGTGTGAAGGGAGATAAAATTATGGAATTGTTAATTAAAAATGTAAGAGTAGTTGATGCATCACAAGATTTAATTGCTGATGTTTATATAAATGAAGGAATAATATATGAAATAGGAAAAAAACTAGAAAAAGACTGTGAAGTAATAGACGGAGAAGGATATATTTTAGCCCCTTCTTTTGTAGATCTTCACAGTCATTTTAGAGAACCGGGATATACATATAAAGAAGACTTATTGTCTGGAAGTATGGCAGCCACAAGAGGTGGATACACTGCAGTAAATCTTATGGCAAATACAAAGCCGGTATGCAGTGGTATGGAAACCATAAACATGGTATTAAAAAAAGCTAGACAAATAAATATAATAGATATTCATCAATGTGCCTCTATTACAGAGGACTTATTGGGAGTATCAATAGATCATCTAGACAAGTTAACTAATGAAGTAAAATTTATTTCAGATGATGGTAGAGGAGTTGCAAGTAGTCTTGTAATGCTTCAGGCAATGATTAAGGTCAGGGAAAAGAACTTAACAATAATATCTCATGCTGAAAATGAAGAGTTTGTTGATGTTGATACGAGACTTGCTGAAAACATGATGACTTCAAGAGACATTATCCTAGCAAAATTCACAGGCTGCAAACTTCACTTAGCTCATGTTAGTACAAAAGAGGCTATGAATGACATTATAGAAGCTAAAAAGCAGGGAGCAAGAATAACCTGTGAAGTTACGCCACATCATTTAGCATTAACTTCGGAAACCGAGTACAGGGTTAATCCACCCTTAAGGGAAATTGAAGATATAAATTTCTTGGTTCAAGCTATAAAACAAGGCTTCGTGGATGTTATAGCTACAGACCACGCACCACATAGCATGGATGACAAAATGAAGGGTGCCCCTGGCATATCAGGTATAGAAACTTCTTTTCCAGTATGTTTTACTAAATTAGTAAGGGAAGGGCATATCACTCTAAATAAACTTTCAGAGCTTATGTCAAAAAATCCAGCTAAAATTATGGGACTAAACAAGGGCGAGATTAAAATAGGCTTTGAGGCAGATTTGGTGCTTTTAGATACCAAAACTAAATACAATATTGATACTAAAGAGTTCTTGTCTAAAGGAAGCAATTCTCCCTTTCAGGGAAAAGCCGTACTGGGCAGCGTAATGTGCACCATTAAGGCTGGAAGAATAGTTTATAAAGCTAAGAATTTTAAATAATAGATTTGCTTATACAATAGGGATTTACAAATAAAATGCAAAGGTGGAGTTAAGTTGATTATAGATAAATTATTTGATAGTGTAGAAAAAAAGGGCCATGTATGTGTAGGACTTGATACAGCATTAGAATACCTACCAGTGGGTTTTAGTAGTAAATTTGAATCTGAGGAGCAGGCCTTATATAGATTTAATCAGCAAATAATTGATGCTACTTTTGATGTAGCAGGATGTTTTAAGGTGCAAATAGCATATTATGAAGCTCTGGGACTTAAAGGTTTAATAGTATACAAAGATACATTGAAGTATATAAGAGATAAAGGTGGCATAGTTATTGCAGATATAAAAAGAGGGGATATTGCAAAGACTGCAGAAATGTATGCTAAAGCTCATTTTGAAGGAGATTTTGAAAGTGATTTTATAACTGTAAATCCTTATATGGGAATGGATAGTTTGCAGCCATATCTTCCTTATTTAAAGAATAAGGAAAAAGGATTATTTTCGCTAGTAAGAACTTCAAATAGTGGGGCAGCGGATATAGAGTATATAGAAAATAAAGAAAACAAAAAAGTTTACGATATTGTAGGGGAAAAACTGTTGAAAATCGGTAGTGAGTTTATGGGTGAGTGTGGATACAGCTCTCTAGGTGGAGTAGTTGGGTGTACTCATATAGATGAAGGATTAAAGATGAGAAGTGAACTTGAAAAAATGTTTTTCTTAATACCAGGTTATGGTGCCCAAGGCGGCGCTGCGCAGGATGTAGCTATATATTTAAAAAATGGAAATGGTGGAGTAGTAAATGCCTCTAGAAGTATTTTGCTTGCATATAAGAAGGTAGAAAATGGGGGCAGTCATTTTGAAGAATTTGCTAGACAAGAGGCAATAAAAATGAGAGATGCAATAAGAGCAGCAAGTAAATAAAATAATCTGAAATTTTTCAAGAAATACTGGAGGGGTTTAGTTGATATGCTGTGTAGAGAAAATATATGAAAATGTTGAAATAAGTGAAGGCGTGTATATGCTTTCTATAAAGGGCAAGTTTAATGTAAAACCAGGTCAATTTTTCATGTTAAAGGTAGGTGACCTAGAACCACTTTTACCAAGACCAATAAGTGTGTATGATGTGGACGAAGAGAAAATAAGTTTTTTATATACAGTAGTAGGAAAAGGTACAAAGCTTATTAGCAAATTAAAACAAAATGAAGAAGTTCAGCTAATGGGACCACTAGGAAATGGATTTGATGTAGAAAAGATAAAAGGAAAGATTGCTGTAGTATCTGGTGGAATTGGTATAGCGCCGCTTGTCTATTTGATAAAAAAACTTACTGGTTGTGAAATAGATCTGTATTCTGGGTTTAGGGATGTGGACTATTCTGTGGATAATGTGGAAAAACATGTAAATGTAGTTTATTTATCCACAGAAAGTGGTATAAAAGGGCATAAGGGATACGTAACAGACTTATTAAATCCCGGGAAATATGAAACAGTTATATGCTGCGGACCGGAAATCATGATGAAAAAGGTGGTAGCCTTATGTAATGATGCCAAAGTTCCTGTATATGTATCGATGGAGACTCATATGGCCTGCGGAATAGGTGCATGTCTTGTATGTACTTGTAAAACTAAGGACGGAAATAAAAGAACGTGTAAAGATGGTCCAGTTTTTCTAGGGAAGGATTTGATTTTTAATGACTAATGTAGAATTATGTGGTGTGAATTTAAAAAACCCTGTTATAGCAGCATCAGGCACTTTTGGCTTTGGGGATGAGTATAGTCAATATTACGATATCGGTAAGTTGGGTGGAATAGCTTCTAAAGGACTTACAATTAATGAAAAACAAGGGAATGATGGCATACGTGTTTTTGAAACACGTGGTGGGATGCTAAATAGTGTGGGACTTCAAAATCCAGGTATTGAAAAGTTTATAAATATAGAACTTCCAAAAATGCGAGAATATAACACAGCTATAATTGCAAATGTTGGAGGTGGCAATATTGAAGAATATATGGCCGCCATAGAAAAATTAAATCATCAGGATATAGATTTAGTTGAATTAAACATATCTTGTCCTAATGTAAAGTGCGGTGGTGTGGCTTTTGGAATTAAGTCAGAGGTAGCCTATGACATCGTAAGAGAAGTTAAAAATATTTGCAAGAAACCGCTTATGGTAAAGCTTTCACCTAATGCTGAGGATATAGTAGACATGGCCTATAAATGTTGCGCGGCTGGCGCTGATGCATTATCACTAGTAAATACTTTTAAAGGCATGGCTGTAGATATACATAAAAGAAAAGCAATTTTTAACAATATATATGCTGGATTATCAGGACCTGCTATAAAACCTATGGCCCTTAGAATGGTTCATGAGGTATGCAAGGCTGTAAAAATACCGGTTGTAGGTATGGGCGGAATATGTAGTGCACAGGATGCAATAGAATTTATAATGGTAGGAGCAACTGCAATTCAAGTTGGAACTGCAAATTTCATAAAACCTGATATATGCATAGATATAATAGAAGGAATTGAAGAATATATGGTGCGAGAAGGCATTAAAGATTTAAGTGAAATTAGAGGAATTATTTAACACAGATTACGTTTTTTCATAGAGAATGCTATAACAAAAAGTATATATTGCTGGAATGCTTTCATGTCGCCAAGTAATTCTAAAATTTATTTTATTTTCAGCTGCTAAAAAATGCAAACTCGCTTCGCTCAAACATGCATTTTTCTGTACGCAGCTTAAAATAAAATAAATTAAGAATTACTAAGGCTTATTCAAATGCATTCTGCGCAACATATACTTTTGTTAGCATTCTCTAAGAAAAATGACATAATGCTTCATCAATCCCAAATTTCATTAATTGTTTCAACTTTAAAACCTAAATCCCTGATGGACTCTAAAGGGGGTATTATAATTCACAATTTTATTGAAATATTAAAAAAAATCATTAAGGATTTTAGGATAAAGGTCAAAAATTTAAAGAAAGAAATTGGGGCATTATCTTTAGCCTGTAAAAGACGTGATGTACCGTGGTATTCTAAGTTTGTAATATTATTAGTAGTCGGATATGCTTTAAGCCCTATTGATTTAATCCCTGATTTTATACCCGTATTAGGCTATCTTGATGATTTCATTTTAGCGCCAATTGGTGTAGCATTTGCAATTAGATTAATACCAAAAGATATTATGAATGAATGTAGAGAGCAGTCAGAAAATATTTTTAAACAAGGTAAACCTAAAAATTGGGTTGCAGGAGGCATTATAATTTTTATATGGATTGGAATATTTACTTATTTTTTAACAAGGGTCTTATAATGTATTGTTATGTATTTTTCTTCGTAACATTCTAAAAGGTCGTGATAAACAACTGTAAGAATTACTAAAGAAATTAGATAGTAGGACAGGTGATTTTCAAGATATGGTATATATGGATTTACTAAAAAATGATTGGGTTAAAACTAAGAACCGAAGGTTATGTTAACCTTCGGTCTTTTTTTCCTATGCTATTTGTGTTTCTGACTTTTTATTATTCTTAAGTAAAGTATTCATCAATATTTGAAGCTCATTAGTTTTTTCTTTATCCATGGGCTCTACACCTTTTAATCTATAAGGGATTGATAGAGCTTCATACTTACTTTCTCCTAGAACATGGTAGGGAAGAAGTTCAACTTTATCAACATTTGGGACCTCTTCGCTAATGATTTTTGAGAGTTTTGTTATGTGCTCCTCAGAGTCAGTGATTCCTGGTACGACAACATGTCTTACCCAAACCCTAGATTTTGATTTTCGCAGGGTGTCTAGAAATAAGTTAACACCTGATGAATCTTTTCCTGTTAAATTAACATATCCTTGATTTGAGGTATGTTTAATATCTAAAAGAACTAAATCTGTATATTCTAATATTTCAGCATAGTTACCATTACCAAAACCTGAGGTATCCAGTGCTGTATGAATGCCGTTTAATTTACATAACTTCAAACATTGGAGTAGAAATTCCGGCTGCATTAATGGGTCCCCACCAGAAAAAGTAACTCCTCCGCCAGAACGATGAAAATATGGTTTGAATCTAACAACCTTTTGAACAATTTCCTCTGGAGTCATTTCTATACCTCCACTGAGGCACCAGGTATCTGGATTATGGCAATAAGCACATCTTAATGTGCATCCTTGAAAAAATACTACTACTCTTACTCCAGGACCATCAACTAGCCCCATGCTCTCTATTGAATGAATTCTACCTTTTAACATGTTTATTCCTCCTCAGTGTTAGTATAAAAAGATCAAAGTCATTTTTAAATTATATTTTTTCGTGGAAAGTTCGGCTAATAACTTCAAGCTGTTGTTCTTTTGATAATCTATTGAAATGAACTGCATAGCCTGATACTCTTATTGTCAATGTTGGATATTTATCTGGGTTTTCCATAGCATCAATTAGAACTTCTCTATTTAATACATTTACATTTAAATGGTGCGCACTTTGGGCAAAGTAGCCATCTAAAAGGAACACTAGGTTATTTATTCTTGTAGCTTCATCTATTCCAAGTGCAGCTGGCACTATTGAAAAAGTATTTGAAACTCCGTCCTGGCAATAATTTCTATAAGGGATTTTGGCAACAGAATTTAATGAAGCCAGGGCTCCGTTTTCATCGTGACCTTGCGTTGGATTTGCTCCAGGAGCAAGTGCTATTCCTTGTTTTCTTCCATCTGGAGTTGATCCTGTCTTTTTACCATAAACCACATTAGAAGTAATAGTAAGTACTGATAAGGTATGCTCAGCATTCTTATAAGCTGGATGAAGTTTAAGATCATCGCTGAATTCCTTAATAAGCAGAGCAGCTAAATCATCAACTCTATCATCATCATTTCCGTATTTAGGGAAATCACCTTGGATTTTAAAATCAACAGTTATGCCTTTTTCATTTCTGATGGGGGATACCTTGGCATATTTTATAGCACTTAAGGAATCGGCTGCAACTGAAAGTCCTGCTACACCAAATGCCATAAAATACTTAACATCAGTATCATGAAGAGCCAGTTGTCCTGCTTCATAAGCATATTTATCATGCATATAATGTATAGTGTTCATAGTGTTTACATACATCTCCGCTACATATGATAAAACTTTTGAATACATTTTCTTAACTGTTTTGTAGTCAAGAATCTCATCAGATATTTTTTCTATTCCAGGTACTACAAGTTTACCTTTTAATTCATCCACTCCGCCATTAAGCGCTAGTAGTAATGATTTTGCTAGATTAGCTCTTGCTCCAAAGAATTGCATTCTTTTACCAATTTCCATAGCTGAAACGCAGCAAGCTATGCCATAATCTTCTCCATAAATTGGTCTCATAATATCATCATTTTCATATTGAACTGCGTCAGTTTCGATGGACATTTTAGCACAGTATTTTTTAAAAGCTTCTGGTAATTTTTCTGACCAAAGTACTGTCATATTTGGTTCTGGTGCTGAACCTAAATTTGTTAATGTATGAAGGAATCTAAAAGAATTTTTTGTTACCATAGGTTTACCGCTAATTGACATTCCGCCTATTGACTCTGTTACCCAATTTGGATCTCCCCCAAATAAGTCGTTGTATTCAGGTGTTCTAAGGTGTCTCGCCATTCTAAGTTTAATTACGAACTGATCAATAATCTCTTGTGCGCCATCTTCAGTTAATAGGCCAGAGGCTAAATCTCTTTCAAAATAAATATCAAGGAAAGTAGTTGTTCGGCCAAGAGACATGGCAGCTCCGTTGTTTTCTTTTATTCCTGCAAGATATCCAAGATAAACTGCTTGTACAGCTTCCTGGGCGGTATTAGATGGTTTTGAAATATCAATACCATATTTTAAAGCCATACTTTTTATTTGCTGTAGAGCTCTTATTTGCATGCTTACTTCTTCTCTATGTCTTATTAGTGAATCAGAAGCAGGTCCGGTTAAATCCTTTAAATCTTTTTTCTTAGCTTCAACTAAGTAATCTATTCCATAAAGAGCTATTCTCCTATAATCTCCTATTACACGACCTCTTCCGTAGGCATCTGGAAGTCCGGTTAGAAGGCCTACATTTCTTGCAACTTTCGTAGCATCAGAGTATGCATCAAAAACTCCCTCATTATGAGTTTTTCTATATTTAGGGAAGTATTTTTCTATATCACTGTTTAATTTGTAACCATATGCTTCTAGGGATTGTTCTACCATTCTAAAGCCACCAAATGGATTTACTATTCTTTTTAATGGAGCATCTGTTTGTAATCCAACAATTACTTCATTTTCTTTATCTATATATCCAGGGGCAAAATTATCTATTCCGGAAATTTCATTAGTTTCTACATCTATAATACCTTTTTTTATTTCTTCTATAATAAGAGAGCTGGCTTTATACCAAACTTTATTAGTTTTATCTGTAGTTCCTACTAAAAAACTATCATCACCTTCATATAAAGTATAATTCTTTTGAATAAAGTCACTTACATCAATTCCATTTTTCCATTGATCGCCTTTGAAATCATTCCATTGTTTAAACATTGTTGTTCCTCCTTATAATATGTTAATTTTAGATAGCATAAAATATATTCGCAATAAAAGTATTTATCAATAAATTTTATTAGTTATCAGTTATTACTTATTAATTATTAGTGGTATTTAAAATTTAAGTTCTTAATATAATACATTGTAATATTAAAATTGAAACAGTTCAAGTAGTTATATATAAGTTGCAAAATTTAGAATATTTAAATAATTTATAATGCGTTGATATATAAGGGTTTTAAAGTTAATATCATTTAAAATAAATAGTGAAACAGTTTGATAATAAAACGGAACAATAGAATAGAATAGGGATTTGAATGGGGATATGTTAATTTTTTTAGACTATAATCACTTATTACCATTTAATTTGATAGTGGGCTTATATTAGTGTTTAGAATAAAATTAATCATGGTGGATTCATAAAGGAAATCTAGAGAAAATAATTTTCTTTTCATTTATAATGCGTTATAATAAATAATGCGTTAATAAGATGGGGGAGGTAGCAACAGCTACTTAAAACTATGACAAAGTATGAATAATAGTGATAAAT
>CAYXOL010000063.1:0-27793 GCA_964467165.1 uncultured Clostridium sp. | reverse complement strand
TTCATCTAAAAATAAAATAATAGAGCAGGAAAACGTTTTAAAGAGAGATTTTACATCTACTACAGTTAATGAAAAGTGGGTAACAGATATCACTTACATCCATACTATTAAAGATGGTTGGTGCTACTTAGCATCTGTTATGGATCTTTATAGCAGAAAAATAATAGGCCATGCTATGTCTAAATTCATTGATACTACATTAGCCATACAGGCTGTTAAAAATGCTATGCAGCTACAAAAGCCAACTAACCATCTAATACTTCATAGCGATTTAGGGTGCCAATATACAAGCTACGCTTTTGAAGAATATATAAAGAGCACTAAAATTATTAAACACTCATTTAGTGCCAAGGGTTGCCCATATGATAATGCTTGCATTGAATCATTTCACGCCTCATTAAAAAAAGAGGAAGTTTACCATGTTAAATATTTTGATTATGACGCTGAAAGATTAGGAATATTTGAATATATAGAAGCCTGGTACAATATAAAAAGGATACATAGTAGCATCGGGTATATTACTCCACAACGGTGCGAAGATTTAGCTAAAAAGGTTTCATAAAAAATTCGACTTTTTGTGTATAAAATATTGACATAGATCCAGTGTGGACCCGGGAAAAAGATGGAGATAATTTCAAAGTCTTACCTATGGGTATTAGCTGAAATTATAGGTCTATTGAAGTGTGGTTACGCATTAAATGATTTTTGTTTTTAGTTATACAAAAAATAAGTTGCAATCCAAACCTATTCATAGTACGTAATAAATTTAAGGATACCTGAATTAGGTTCTGCTCTAAGTGCAGTAGCTTCATCATCGGAAGTGAAATTTTTATATTATTAATTATAGGAGGTTTTTATGAATTTAGAATATCAAATAACAAAACAGGACTATATCGATTTTAATATTTACCACATGACCCACTCAGTGACAATGAAACGTTCCTTATTTATTCAAAGATTTATTTTCCCAATTATATTTCTAGTTTTACCTATATTTTTAATAAGGATTACTGCCATACCTTTATGGTATTGGTTCACCACTTTTATAATCTCATCAATATTATGGGTTGTTTTCTATCCAAAATCCCTTAAAAAATCTGTGAAAAGAAAAATTTCAAAGATTCTTGAGGAAGGTAAAAATACAGGCATCCTGGGTAATCATATATTTTCATTTACAGAAGAAGGTATTGTGGACAAAACTGAGTTTAGTGAAACAAAATATAGTTTAATTGAAAAGGTGGTAGAGTCTGAAACACATATATTTATATATGTCAGTGCTGTAATGGCTTATATTATACCCATAAGAATATTTGGGAGTGCTGATGAAAAAAATAATTTTTTAAACATATTAAATAACCGTTATAAGTAAAACATAAATTTTATTTTTTGTGAGGTAAACTATGACTATACATTTTAATAATATTACCCACGATAACTGGCGTACTTTTAAATCACTGAAGGTTAAAGAAAAGCAGAAAAAATTTGCTGCTTACAATGTGACAGAATAAATTTAAAGGAGGAATTATATAAAATGACTAACAAACCTGAACAGAATAAAATTTTATGTATTGTAAAATCCCACAAAGAGGTAAATAATTCTAAAGTAATATCTAATGTCATAGGTAACATTCTTGCTAATTCACTTGGTAGTGTCGGTGGAAGAATAGTAAATGATTTTACTCTAACCCTTACTGACAAAAACCTATATATAGATGGAAATAGCTATTCAACCTGGGGTGGAGTACCTGAAACAAATAATGAAGAAATAATTCCTATTAAAGACATAGCCTCTTTTAATGTAGAGGAAGAAAACAAAGAAAATGTTATCACAATAATTACAAATGTAAATGCAAGGAAAATAAAATTTATTTGTAATAATGAAGACGAACATAAAATGGCTACAAAAATGTATGAATTAATACCTGGATTAAAATAACTATTAATATATTATTTAAGTTACAACCTTAGATGTAGAACCTTTTTAAATGGTTACAAGATTGTTAGAAGAATGTGGGGTAGCCTTTTAACTTTAAAGGTAATACTTTTTAATACTTAGTAGTAATACTAATATAAATTGGTTTTGTTATGATTATGTATGTGCACAATCTGTGACGGCAAAAGGAATTTAATTTCATTTAAAACTTTTACCACCATTAAAAGGAAATCCCAGGAGCTATGGAAATTTTGTCAGATAAGAAGGAATTATTACGGATTATCAGGAAACCGTAGAACTTTATAGGCGTAAAATAGGAGGAATGTTATGCGATTATTAAGACCATCTATGGAATATAAACAACAGGTTTTAGATTACAAAAATGAATTTTTGGAGAATGGTGATGATTTGGCTGGAGCATCCTATTTGCAAAACTATGATGATTACGAGGAATGGATGAAATTTGTATGGAATAATGAAAAAGAAAATACAAAACATACTGAAGTAACTGCCAGCGTGTTCCTAGCAATCAGAGAGGAAGACAATAAATTAATTGGTATGATAAATATCAGACATGCATTAAATGAATATTTATATAATTATGGTGGACATATTGGATATAGTGTAATAAAAAATCAGCGCAGAAAAGGTTATGCTACGGAAATGCTGAAAATTTCATTGGAGGAATGTATGACATTAGGAATAAAAAAAGTCTTACTTACCTGTGACGCTGACAATATTGCTTCTTCAAAGACCATAAAATCTTGTGGTGGAATATTGGAAAATGAAGTTCTCAGCGATGATACATTAATTCAAAGATATTGGATTGAATTATAATCCTATACAAATGCGATACCCTGTCAATAAACAAGTATGGAATTTCTCCGTAGTGACTTGCAATAAGAAGCGAAAAATATTGAAATTCCATTTAGAAATTCTCGTTTTGCTTATGGAAAATCCTCGTAAGCCTGACAGGACAGTAAATATGAACGTCATAGGATTTTATATTTTATCTAAATACATTGTTCGGAGTATACGTTATTATCAAGAAGGTGAAAGAATGTAGGAGTGTGATAGATAGTATATAATGAGTTTTACAGAATCTTAGTTTATGGAATGAAAAAATTCCGTAAGCAGCCCAGGACGGGCTGCTAGCACTTCTGAGACAGGATGTCGAATAAGTGCGTTAGGAATTTTTTCATGGAATAAACTTAGATTCTGTTAACGAATTCTCTACTATCAGAACATCCTACATGCCGAACCTTCATGGGATACTCTATAAGCACACTTCATTATTAATCATATCTTTGTAAGTTTGTTTTTTACATATAAGTCTATGAGTTCCCTCACTTACTAAAACCACCGGAGCCCTTGGTATTTTATTATAATTACTGCTCATTGAATATCCATAGGCACCAGTTGAAAGTACAGCCAGTAGATCTCCACTGTTAACCTTTGGCAGTTCAACGTTATTCAATAATATATCTCCACTTTCACAGCACTTACCCGCTATTGTAACCACTTCACTGCAAGGTTCGCCTATTCTATTTGCCAGTACGCATTGATACTCCGCATTATATAGCGCAGGTCTTATATTATCTGTCATTCCACCATCCACTGCCACATATTTTTTAACCTCTGGTATTTCCTTTATAGCCCCTACAGTATACAAGGTTATGCCTGCATTAGCTACAATTGACCTACCAGGTTCTATTACAAGAGTAAGAGAATTTATTCCATACTCCCTGCACTTAATCTTAGATTCCTCAATTATTACTTTGCAGAAGTCCTCTAATTCCTTTGGATCATCACCTTTGTTATAAAAAACTCCAAAGCCTCCACCCAAATCTAATTCTTCTATTTCATAATTGAATTTTTCTTTGATGTCATTAATGAAAGAGATCATTATACCCACCGCATCTCTATAAGGTTGTAATTCAAAAATTTGGGACCCTATATGACAGTGAAGTCCCGCAAGTTTTACATTTGAAAGACTTAAAACGGTTTTTATAACTCCCTCTAATTGATTATTTAATGTAGTAAATCCAAATTTCGAATCAATTTGTCCAGTTTTTATGTAATCATGAGTATGAGCTTCTATGCCTGGAGTTACCCTAAGCAGAATCCTTTGTATAAGACCTTTTTCCTTTGCCTTTTCATTAATAATTTCCATTTCATGAAGATTATCTACCACAAAAGTACCTATTCCCAATTCTATTGCCATTTCTATTTCATCAACAGTCTTATTGTTCCCATGAAAATATACCTTCTCCAATGGGAAATTAGCTTTATAAGCAGTATATAGCTCCCCTCCTGAAACTACATCTAAATATAGACCTTCACTTTTTATAATTTCACACATAGCAATAGTTAAAAATGCTTTTCCCGCATAGGCTACCTTATTCTCATTACCCTCACCTTTAAATGCCTCAAGAAACCTTCTACAATTATCACGTATAAGCTGCTCATCCATTACGTAAAGAGGGGTTCCATATTCTTTAGCCAAGATCTGCGCACTAACTCCTGCAATATTCAATCTATTATTTTCAGCTGTTATATTACCAAAAAATCTCACATAAATCCCTCCTTCTATACCTTACTTATAATTTAAATTCCTTTGCGATAACCTGAATGGCCTTTAGTTTGTCCTCTGTTTTAATAGCACAAGTTATTCGTATTTCTGAAGTAGTAATCATTTTTATCTCAATATTGTTCTTGTTAAAAACCCTAAACATTCTAGCCGCTACACCAGAAGTAGTTTTCATTCCCAGTCCTACCATTGAAAATTTAGTTATATCTTGGTCAACTATAACTTTATTATCTACTATTGAATTGCCTATAATTTCTAAGCTATCCTTTAGGCTTTCTTTAGGAATTGTAAAAGATACATTTACGGTTCCATCTACGGGCGAAGTTTGACTTATCATATCTATATTAATTCTTTTACTTCCTATAGCTTCAAATATTGCGGATAAAATATTTACATCTTTAGGTATATGTTGAAGAGTTACTGCCACATCATTATCATCAGTTGCTATACCTGTTACTGGTTTACTTTCCATATTCATATTTTTTACCTCCCTAATTGTAGTTCCAACAATGTCACTATTACTTAATCCTACATATATTGGTATGCCATATTTCTGAGCAAGCTCTATGGACCTTGAATGCATTACTTGAGCCCCTAAACTGGCTAGTTCTAACATTTCTTCATATTCAATTTCATCTAATTTCTTAGCCTGACTATATACCCTAGGATCTACACTATATATTCCAGCAACATCCGTATATATTTCGCAGCTACCACAAAGTTTCACAGCCAAAGCAACAGCAGTGGTATCGGAGCCCCCCCTACCTAGGGTGGTAGTATCCCCTTCTCCATTTATCCCTTGAAATCCAGCAACTATTACAATTTTACCTTCTTTTAGGCTTTTCGTAATTTTTTTATCATTTATATCTTTAATCAATGCTTTCCCATATTGTCCACTAGTCTCAATGCCAATTTGGTGTGCAGTATAACTTATGGCATCATAGCCTAAATCCTTAATAGCCATAGCCAATAGCGCACTGGAAATTATTTCTCCTGTTGATAGTATAGCATCTAACTCTCTTTTATCTGGTTTTTCTGTTATACCCTTGGAAAGAGCTATTAGCTCATCTGTAGTTTTTCCCATAGCGGATACTACAATGACTAAATCTATATTTCCTTCTTTTCTTTTTACTATATTTTTTGCAATACCTTTAATTTTTTCTGTAGTTCCCACAGAGGAACCACCATATTTTTGAACAACTACCGCCATAACCCAAATCCCCTTTTCCCGAGTTCAACTCTTTTTTATATTCGCGAATAAACTACTAATATTTTTTAAATTAGCATTAAAAATATTAATCCATGGTTCAAAAAAAATAAATGCAGCAAAGGAACACCTTTGCTGCATAAAATACGTATTTTTATACAAACTTCGTGTACCTTGTAGCTCTCCACTGAAAAAAATCAGTGACAATCATACATATATTATATGCACAACCAGAAAATATTTTTTACGGAATATATTTTCTTCGGCCATAGCTCCTTTCCTTATTCCTCAACGCCTGCCAGCTCCGAATAAGTACTCTTAGATACAGCACCTCTACCCTAGGTAGTTTACTTTTTAAATTAGTTCCTAGTTTATCATAGTATCTTTGTAAGCACAAGTAGTAATTGTTAAAATTCTTAGCATTCCCCGTAAAAAAACATTATTATGCACGTCAACTTGAAATGCTACAATAAATTTCACTATATATTTTACAAAATGCTTTAACAAATTTTCCTACTCTGAATAATATATATTGATATGATAATATGGAGTGTGATATTAATGCAAGGTACTATTAAAAATATTTTTCCCGGTGGCAATACCTCACGAGGCTTCTATTCCTTCTATAGGTATATACTAGGCCAGGATGAAGCAAGAAGAATAATATGCATAAAAGGAGGTCCTGGAACAGGTAAATCTTCCTTAATGAAAAAAGTTGGTAAATACTTCAATGAAAAGGGCTACGACATAGAATACCATCACTGCTCATCTGATAATAATTCACTAGATGGACTAGTTATTAAAGGACTTAACGTAGCAATACTTGATGGAACCTCCCCACATGTAGTAGACCCCGTAAATCCAGGAGCCGTAGATGAGATTCTAAATATGGGGGATTGTTGGAATGAGGAAGGCTTTAAGCAATATAGACATAAAATAATCGATATAAATAAAAAAGTCGGAAAAACTTTCAAAAGAGCCTATAGATTTTTCGGAGCAGCTAAATTAGTATATGATGATTGGTATACCTATAATAACGAAGCCTTAAATATTAACAAGTTAAACCTCCTAAAAGAAAATCTAAGGGAATCACTATTTACTACCTCTCCATCAAATGTAGGCTATGATAGGCACTTATTTGCTACAGCTTTTACCCCCAATGGCATTATTACTTATATTGAAAACTTATGCTCAGATTACAAGAAGATTTATATATTAAAAGGTGGCCCTGGTACTGGCAAATCAAATGTATTGGAATTCTTATCTGCTGAAGCCTTAAGGCGTGGCTACTATGTAGAGATTTTTCATACACCGCTTATTCCTGAAAAAATTGAGCATATATTGATCCCTGACTTAAATATTGCAATTTTAACCTCAAATGAAATAAATAATTTAGAAGTACCGGGTACTATAATTGACATGAAGGACTGTTTAAATCTTAATACCCTTGAAAAAAATAAAACTGAAATGGAATATGATGGAGTTGAGTTTTTCACACTTTTAAACAAGGGTTTAGCTACAATTAAAGAAGCTAAAGCTCTACATGATACCCTTGAAACTTCCTTTATACCAAATATGGACTTTTCTAAAGTAGACCAGGTGCTTACGAAGGTTATTAACAAAATAAATGGATATGAAAAAGATTATTTAGATAACAAATAATTTTTTAAAGGGCTGTCTCAGAATGATTTAAAAATCATTTCAAGAGGCAGCCCCTTTTAAAGCATTATATTGTTTTATATGCTGTTACTGTTACGTTCTAACTTAAATCTATTAAACAATTCTGAAGATAGATACAGTTCCAATAGGTCCAACTAAACCTACCAATACTATACTAATAGGACCACTTGAATTGTTAACAAATCTAAAAGTTTCTCCTGCTGTTGCGTCATAGATCCTATTAGAGCCGCTTATTATTGGATTTGTTGCTGTAATAGATATACCTGCAATAACACCACGAAGGGATGATACCAAGTCAATCTCTATAGAAACTGTTCCTGGATTTGGAGTAACAGCTAACTTCCAGTCGATTACATAAACACCAGTTGTATTTACTGTAAAAATACCTGTTGTTGAATTATAACTAAGATCAGCGCCTACAATACTTACAGCATCATAAACAATAGTGCCTCCAACCGGAATTGATAGTTTATTTGTTGTTATAACACCGTTGACATACGAATTAAAACTTGGACCTGTTGGTCCCGTCGGCCCCGTTGGTCCTGTTGGTCCTGTTGCGCCCGTTGGCCCAGTTGGTCCTGTTGGGCCTGTTGGGCCTGTTGGGCCTGTTGGGCCTGTTGGGCCTGTTGCTCCCGTTGGTCCTGTTGGGCCTGTTGCTCCCGTTGGTCCTGTTGGGCCTGTTGCTCCCGTTGGCCCCGTTGCTCCCGTTGGTCCTGTTGGGCCTGTTGCTCCCGTTGGTCCTGTTGGGCCTGTTGCTCCCGTTGGCCCCGTTGCTCCCGTTGGGCCTGTTGGGCCTGTTGGACCTGTATCCCCAGTGCGTCCAGTTGGACCAATTGGCCCAGTTGGGCCAGTATTTCCAGTGCGTCCAGTTGGTCCAGTTGGACCAGTTGGTCCAACTATACATTTTGGATGACAAGGTTGGCAAGGTTTACAACAATCGTTTCTATCATCAAAATCAGGACAACTTATATCCCATTCAGAACTACCTATACATTTACTCATAAGAGACCCCTTCCTTATTAATAATTTTATCTTTATATAAAATGCTGATAGTCTTTTATTAATTTACAGATGCTTCATATATCAGCATATTATCTGTACATAATATGCTAATGCTTTGTTTTGTGTTATATAGTTATATTAAAAACATAGCTATATTTATAAGCTATCCAAATAAATTTTATGATTATTTAATAACCTTTCATCTTTAGGGGAAAGGTTAATTGCTTGCTCTGAAAATTCTATTGCTTTAACTATCAAGTTTAAATTATAACAGCCTAAAGCCGCTAAATCATAAGGAGTATAGTCCCAAGCATTTGCATCGTTAGCAAAATTAAATGTTTTCTCCTTAATTTTTATTGCTTCATTTGCATAATAATAGACAGCAAGCCAGTCCTTTTCTAGGTAAGCTAATAGTGCTAACTCCACATAAGGTTCTCTTAATAAAATAGTTTCACTTATTGCTTTATGATACCATTTTTTAGCGTTCAATATTTCTCCTTTTTCCCGATATGCTCTAGCGATAAACCTCATAGAAGATGATCTCTCTTCTTCATAATTTGATGTCGGCAGTGCTAAATAATCCTTTAGGGTTAGAATGCATTCATCCCAGTTACCCTCAAACATATATTCACGTCCAAGATAATATATATTTCTACTACTATTAGGATATTCTTTAACAGCCAACTTCAATAATGGAAGATTTAAACTTCTGTTTTTTGATTTATCTGGATAATGGTTATATACCATACCCTTAATATAAACTTGTTTTTCCACTCCCTCACCTAAATATTCTAAAATCTCATGTGTTGGGTATATCCATCTAAATCCATGTCTAGCATGAATTCTTTCCCAAGTATATTGAACAGCGGGCGAGCCATCCTCATTAATGCTCCAATTATATAGATATAACCCTCTTGTGGTATCTTTTGTCCATGCCTTTTCTAAATGCTCTCTCCAACCAAGCTCTATAACATCGTCAAGATCTGCGGATACACAAATATCTATGTCGCCAGGAATAAACTTCAAGCATTCATTTCTTGAATAATCAAATCTAAAGGGACTCGCATCTATAGAATAAACAATAGCTCCTCTTTCTTTCAGTTTGTTAATGGTATTGTCGGTAGAACCGGTATCTGCAACTATTACAATATCCGCCTCACTAACACTATTCATCCAGCGATCAACAAACTTCTCCTCATTTTTACAAATTGCATATACGCAAACTTTATATTTATAACTCACGTTAAAACCCCCAATAAAATCAATAGTCACTATACATTTCATTTTATGCTTATAAATAATTATAGGTGCCATAGTAACGTGGAAAACAAAGAACTCCCATCCGCAACAAATGTAACCCTGAAAAACATAATTTTAAAGTATTAATGAACATTTTTAATTAAATTACATAAGATAAATATGAATATATGTTATTTGAATTTAGGAGATGTTAAAATGTGTGGCATTGCAGGATGGATTAATTTATATGCTAATATTGAAAAAGAAGTAGAAATCATCTTTAAAATGACAGATACCCTGAAAAAAAGAGGTCCTGATGACAGTGGTTTTTATTTTTCAAAACATGCTATTTTAGGTCATAGACGTTTAGTAGTTGTAGATCCAGAGGGTGGAGCGCAACCAATGACAAAAAAAATAGGGGATAATACCTACACTATTGTTTATAATGGCGAACTATATAATACAGAAGAAATAAGGAAAACATTAAGTGAAAATGGCTTTAGCTTTGACTCATATTCCGACACCGAGGTGCTCTTAGTAGCTTATATCTTGTGGGGAGCTGAATGTGTTAAACATGTAAATGGAATCTATGCCTTTGGTGTTTGGGATGAAAAAAAACAAGAACTATTCTTAGCAAGGGACCCCTTAGGAATCAAACCTCTATTCTACACAATCAAAGATAATTCCTTAATCTTTGGTTCAGAAATAAAGACGCTTTTAGCTCATCCAATGGTAGATGCCATTCTTGATAAGCAGGGTCTAACTGAGCTCTTTGGATTTGGGCCTGCAAGGCCTCTTGGTAGTGGTATATTTAAAAATATAAGTGAACTACCCCCTTCATTTTTCTTAAGTTACAGTAAAGAAGGCATTAAAACAAAAGAATATTGGAAACTTGCTGCTAAGTCACATGATGAAAATCTATCTACAACTGCTGAGCATGTGAGGTCTCTTCTTGTAAATTCAATTGAACGCCAGTTAACTGCTGATGTCCCCGTTTGTACTTTTTTATCTGGCGGACTGGATTCAAGCATAATTTCGGCGATAGCTTCCTCTTACTTCAAAAAAAACAATTTAAGAAACTTAGACACTTATTTTATAGATTATGTTGATAATAAAAAGTTTTTTAAGCCTACAGAATTTCAACCAAACTCCGATGCGGACTGGGTTTATAAAATGGTAAACTATATTGGATCAAATCATCACAATATAGTCATTGATACCCCTGAACTCACTTCAGCACTCAGGGATGCAGTTATTGCCAATGATCTTCCAGGTATGGCTGACGTAGATTCCTCATTATTTCTCTTTTGCAAGGAAATAAGAAACAATTCTACAGTGGCCCTATCAGGTGAATGCGCCGATGAGCTCTTCGGCGGTTACCCATGGTTTACACGAAAGGAAGATATAAACGCCACCACCTTCCCTTGGTCAAAATCCGTAAGTGATAGAAAAAATATACTGTCGCAAGATCTTCAAAGTCTTCCACTAGAGGAATATGTTAAGGAAAAATATGATGAAAGTCTAAGACAAGTTCCAAGACTTCAAGGTGAAACTCAGAGGGAGCATAGAATGAGAGAATTATTCTACCTAAATATAAAATGGTTTATGGTAACCTTACTTACCAGAAAAGATAGAATGAGTATGGCCAATGGACTTGAAGTTCGAGTTCCTTTTGCAGACCACAGACTTGTGGAATATGCCTACAATATCCCTATGGATATGAAATATTACAAAGGCCGTGAAAAAGGCCTTCTACGTGAAGCTCTTACAGGACTCCTTCCTGATGACGTGCTTTGGAGGAAAAAGAGTCCTTATCCAAAAACCCATAACCCTAGTTATACTATTGCAGTCCAAAAGTGGATGAATATCATATTGAAGGATAAATCCTCACCAATATTAAAGATAATAAACAAGGAAAAAGTTCAGGAAATAGTTGATTCAGGTGGGCGTGCCTATGGCAAACCATGGTTTGGTCAACTTATGGCAGGTCCTCAACTTATCGCTTATTTAATTCAAATAGATACTTGGCTTAGGGAATATAATGTTGTTATAGAGTAACCCATCGAATTCAAAATTAACAGAAAAAACTTTTAAAAAGGGCACTGTAGATTTTTTCTACAGTGTCTTCTGCTGTAATTTCATCCTCGTTAAAACTGTCATAAAGCCTTAACCAATAGACCTAAGATTATTTGATAGTTGCTCTGTTACTTTTATATTAAATATTTTCATGATACTATTACAATATGCTAAACTATTAAAAATTAGTGAAATTAAATATAAATTTTAAGTAAAGCAAGCAGCATAAGTACAGATTTCCCATGAAAGCTCAGATAAAAAAGAATATGTGTTAATCTTGGCACTACTCTAACAGATGAGGAGATAATTGATATGGATAAGAAAAAAAACGAAAACAAAACAACAGGTGGCATAATTGTTGCGGCAGGAAAATCAATAGGAAAAAATGAACCACATCCACTATTGAAAATCGGTTCCATTTCTGCAATAAAAAGAATTGTTTTAACCTTTCAACAGGTTGGAATTTCACCAATAGTTATAATTACTGGCTATGAATCTGAAGAAATTGATCATGATTTAGCTGATTATGGGGTTATATTTTTGCGAAATGAGCATTTTGAAAACTCACAAATGTTTGATTCTGCCAAAATAGGGCTAGATTATTTACAGCATAAATGCGATCAGGTAATATTCAATCCAGTTAATACTCCAATGTTCTCACCTGAGACCATTCAAAGGATGATGGAATGTGATGAAAAGTTGCTTTCGCCCTCTTATCATGGAAAAGCTGGTCATCCACTTTTGATATCTTCTGAATTGATTCCTAGAATTCTTAAATATGATGGAAATATGGGACTAAGAGGAGCCATTCAAAATCTTGAGGTTAAAAGACAATTAATAGATATAGAAGATGAAGGTATTCTCCATGATATAGATAATATTCACCGATTTAATAAACTTTTAAAAAAACATAATCAGCATATTCTGCATCCTTTTGTTAGAATAAGTATTGAAAAAGAATCTCTGTTTTTTAATTCAAAAACAAAATTGCTTTTAATTTTAATTCAGGATACCAAGTCTGTACGAAGTGCATGCAAACATATTGCATTGTCTTATAGTAAGGCATGGAATATGCTAAATGATTTGGAGCAAGAACTGGGGTATGCAGTGGTTAAAAGAAAACATGGTGGAAGTAATGGCGGAAAAACTTATTTAACAATAGAAGGTATTGAATTCTTAGAAAAATATCAGCAATTCGAACAGAATGTACGTAAGTATGCAAAAGATGAATTTAACAGACTATTCTAGAGGTTCAGAATTTTATATAAAGCGAGTTCTTTTCACAAAGAATTTGATAAAAATCACTCCCTATTTTATAATGTTTATAACAATAAAATGTTTAATTACTATAAAATAGGAGGCGATTTGGTATAACACAAAGTTGCTTTGCAACTGAAAGCAATATTAATTTATTGGCATAAATGGTAAAATATTTCCAAATGGTCAGATAGCGGATGAAACCGTTGCCATATTCGAACTTCAGCAGCTTGTAGTAACTGGTGATTGTCATCCTTAATGAAGAAGGATGTTACCCTAAGACAAAATTAGGTACATTAGGGCTTATGAGATCCACAGCTGCTCCTGAACTTGAAACTATTCCTGTACAAGGCAGAGGAAAAAACCCAGAAAATCACGGTGCAAAAGGTTGGGGATAATTCAGAGAATAAGTAACATTAATTAAAAATCACCTTAGCACTGACATATATAGAAAGCGAGGTGTTTGATTGGAAACTAATGGCATCATACTGGCTGCTGGTTTATCTAGTCGTATGGGAAAATTTAAACCTCTTTTAAAATTCAGAGAAAAAACTATGATTGAACATAGTGTTAATAGTATGCTTAACTCTGGTGTAAATCAAGTCGTTATGGTACTGGGATATCGTGGTGAAGAAATTGAAATTCTGCTTAGAAATAAATACGCTCCTTCTCAGTTAGTATTTATGCATAATTGCAAATTTGCACAAACAGATATGTTAGCATCTGTTAAAATTGGTATCTCCGCACTTAGTCCCTGTGATGCATTTTATCTTCTCCCTGGTGATATGCCAGTTATTCATACTAAAACTTTTCTTGCAGTGAAAGAATGCCTGTGCAGGTCGAATGCCATGGTGGTTTTTCCAACTATTGATGGGCATAGAAAACACCCACCTTTGATTTCTTGGAAATGCATAGATTATATCCTTCAGTTTAACAGAGAAGGCGGACTTCGAGAACTGTGGAAACAGTTTGAAAATCAAGTAGAGACAGTACCTGTTCAGGACTTTGGTTGTATGCTAGATGCAGACACAGTGGAAGATTATAATAGGCTGGTACACTATACTGAGGGTTTAGTTTGATCCTGAGTCATTTATCTTATTGTTGTCTTCATTAGACAACGCTGTAATTATGTTATTGGAGTCGTTTATACAAACGCTTATAAATTAAATCTATAGGAGGCACTATATGGAAACTATTAGTAAGTCAGTAAAGAAAAAAGATCATGAATCGAAAATGAGTGGTGCTGCGCTTTATGTGGATGATCAAGTAATGGATGGTATGATTTTTGGCAGGCTGTTACATTCTGCTAAGGCAAAAGCACACATCGCAGCCATTAACCTTCCTGAATTGCCTGAGGGTTATTATGTTGTTGACAAGAGGGACGTAACAGGTGTAAATCGCGTTCAAATTGTTCTTAATGACACTCCAGTTTATATTGAGGATACCGTAGAGTATGTTGGTGATCCAATTTTAATGGTTGTGGGTCCGGATTTTAAAGAAGTTGGGAGAATCTTGAATGAGATTGTTGTAGTATATGAAGAGCAAGTTCCTATTTTGGATATGCTTAAATCTGATACTATTTTTTTCGAGTACAATTATGAAAAAGGAGATATGGATAAGGCTTTAGAAGAGGCTGATCGTGTTTTCATAGAGACTTTTCAAACTGGTTATCAGGAACAGGCTTATCTTGAAACACAGGGTCTGATTGCTTATCCTCATGACGGGCGAATGACTGTACGTGGTTCTATGCAATGTCCATACTATGTAAAAGCTGCAGTCGCCAAAGCCTTGGGTTATAAAGACAAGGATGTTCAAATTATTCAGGATGTTACCGGTGGAGGTTTCGGAGGCAAGGAAGCGTTCCCATCCATTCTTGCTTGCCAAATTGCAGTAGCAGCAAAAAAGGCCAACAAACCTGTCAAGGTGATTTTTGATAGGCGTGAAGACATGGAATTTACATCAAAACGTCATCCCTCTATCAGCACATATAAAGTAGCTATTAAAGACAACGAAATTACTGGTATGGACATTGATGTTATGTTTAATAGTGGAGCGTATACCACCCTATCTGCAGTTGTTTTACAGCGTGGCCTAATTTGTGCCAATGGTGTATATCGCATGGATAACCTTCGTGTTAAAGGACGTGCAGCCAAAACAAATACTGTGCCTTGCGGTGCATACCGTGGTTTTGGTGCCCCCCAGACTTTCTTTGCAGTAGAAATGATTATGGATCATATTGCAAAGGACATGGGTATTGAGTCACTGGAACTTAAAGAAAAATATATGGTTAAACAGGGTGATTCTACGTCTACAAGTGGAAAATATCATTTCCATGTACCTATTCCTGAAATGATCGAGCAGCTTGACGGTCTTACTGATTACCGTGCTAAACGAGTATTATACAAAAACCAAAATGGAAGATATCGCAAAGGTATTGGATTGTCTATGTTCTTTCATGGATGTGGTTTTACTGGCAGTGGTGAACGTGACCACATTAAGGCTGTTGCAAAGATTAGAAAAAATGCAGATGATACGGTGGATATCCTTGCCAGCAACGTGGATATGGGTCAAGGTCTAAAGACTACCTTTTGTAAAATAGTTGCCGATACTCTTGGCATTTCTATTGACCAGGTGACAAACATTAATCCTGATACAGATCTTGTGCCTGATTCAGGTCCAACCGTAGCAAGTAGATCAATTATGACTGTTGGAGAACTAGTTAAACGTGCGGCACAAAGGCTTAAAAACGAATGGAAAACTGGAGAAGAACAAGTTATAGAAGAACATTTTGTTGAACCTGATTTTGTAGTTCCCTTTAGTATGGAAGAATTCAGGGGAGATGCCTATCCAACTTATTCTTGGTCTGTTAATGTTATTGAAGTGGAAGTAGACACACTTACCGCCACTACTAAAATTCTTGGAGCATGGGGTATTTTTGATGTTGGTGTTCCTATTGATTTGAATATAATATTAGGGCAAATGCAGGGAGGTTTCCTTCAAGGTATTGGTTATGCCTCTATGGAGCAGATGGACTACAATGATAAGGGTATGATTCGTAATAATAGCTTCAGTGATTACATCATTCCCACAGCAGTAGATGTTCCAAATCTAGTAACTGAAATAATGAATAATCCATATACCCACGGTCCATATGGAGCAAAGGGCGCAGGTGAACTTCCACTAGTTGGTGCGGCTCCAGCTTATGTTGAAGCAATGGAAAATGCGCTTGGTGTAAACTTGTATAAGGCTCCATTTACAACCGAGGATACCATGAGAGTTTTACAGAGGGGGCTTAAATAATGATAAAATTTATTCTTAATAGCAAGGAAGTTACATCCATCGCCAATGCAAATCAGCGTTTACTTGATGTACTTCGAAATGAGTTTAGTATAACTGGTGTAAAGTGTGGTTGTAAAGAAGGGGAATGCGGTGCCTGCTCTGTAATTCTTGATGGCAAATTAGCTAACTCTTGTATGGTTGCTATGGGGAGCATTGAAGGTAGTAATGTTATAACTATTGAAGGCTATAGTAAAACTGAGAGATATGCCGTTCTTGATAAGGCCTATGCTTCTGTTAGTGCCGTGCAGTGCGGTTTCTGTATTCCTGGTATGGTACTTGCTTCTGAATGTGTTCTTGCCAAGAACCCCAATCCTACAGAACCAGAAATTCGTGAAGGTATTTCCGGTAACCTTTGCAGATGCACAGGTTATAATGCCATCGTAACTGCAATTGGCATTGCAGCAAAGGAGGGAAAAGGGTTATGGTAAATAGTAATAAAGTAACATCCCTTAAACAAGCATTACACATCCGAGAAAATGAAACTGTTACTCCTTACGCTGGGGGAACGGATTTGATGATTGAGTCAGATGAAAATGCAACTTATTTGTTCCTTAATAAAATACCCGAGATGAAAAATATCCTAGAAGATAAGGAATATATTCGTATTGGTGCTGCATGTACTTTTACTGAAATTATTGAAAGTAACCTGATACCAGAAATTCTAAAAAAAGCAGCATCAGGCATTGCAGCGCCAGCAATCCGAAACCTAGGCACTGTTGGTGGTAATATCTGCAACGGATCGGCTAAGGGAGACAGTTCACTGATCTTTTTTGCCACAGATGCTAAACTACGTATTGTCAGTAATAGAGGCGAACGTGTGATTCCTATTACTGAGTTCTATCTTGGTAGAAAGAAGACATCCCTGAAGCCAGATGAACTATTAGTTGAGATTCTTATGAGTAAAACAGGTCTTAATAATTACTATTATAAGAAGGTTGGTGCAAGAGATGCACTGGCAATTGCTAGAGTATCCTTTGCTGCCATTCTTAATGTAGAGGATAGTAAGATTACTAACTGCATGACAGCATTCGGTGCAGTCAGCGACGTTATAATAAGACGAGCAGATATTGATGCAATGCTTATTGGCAAGACTATTTACGAGGCAAAGACTGTTAAAGAATCTTATCTAGCAGCATATTATCAGGCTATAGTTCCTATCAGAGGTAGAATTTCTTCAGAATATAGAAAGACTGTCTGCATGAATTTGCTTCGTGACTTTCTTGATAGCAATGGGATCTAATTTGTACGTAACCCAGTTATTAATATAATTAAAATAGCTTTGCAGCACTTATATTTTCATAGTGCTACAAAGCTATTTATATATTATTATCTATTCTTCTGATTATTTTAGGCGAATCACATTCAGCTAAATTTTTGATATCGATTGGTTATGACAAAGAACGTATTACTCCGTCTCTGTATTCATTAGGGCTAATAGCAACCTGCATATTTCCTAAATCCATTATAGATCTACATCCCAGATATCCGGCTGGTTCATTTGGAAAAAGGCCAGTATTATACATACACCCAAGTCCTGATACCAGTTTTATCAAAATAACTTTTTTACCCCCTTCTCTAATGACATCATAATATTCGGTTTTACTCCCTACAAATACACTGCTTATATTTTTAAGATCTTCTCTTATTACTTGTATTATCTCATCACAGGCACTGTGTGCCGCCATAATTCCAGTTTTTGTTCTGGCTTCACCATCTGCAAGAATTACATCAATGTGAATAATAATATCATCTAGAAAGGGTGTTCCACACCTATTAAATTTCACTTTATCTTTTAATATTCCTTCCGATGAGCCAATATTTGCCGCCTGAAACCCGCAGGTTTCCACCCCAGTAAGCATCACTTTCACACCTGTTATTTCATGAGTGATTCCTTCCCCAGGTTTTCCTAGTACTTTTGTTGCTATTGGTGAAAAATCCAATATTGAATTTATAAACATTTCATGATTACCTGGATATATAATATTTATTTTTATGTCATCTATTTTTTCATATCGCTTAATTATATTCTTTGTTATATTCCGGTTTAAATATATTGTGGTATTTTCAATTTTCATTTTTTCTGATAAAACTACATTATCCATTTTAAATGATTTTATAATTAATCTTCGAATGCTTCTTTCCTCTGTTGTTATACAATAATTTTGTGCCGACTTTTTTTTCATCTTATTCTTTAATATTGCTACAGCTTTAATAGCATCCATTTCTACAATAGTATTTTCTCCTACCACAGTGGTTTCAATCCCTGACTCATTTTTATTAATGTCAATGACAGTATCCATATATCTATTTGTTACTACGAAAGATGCCTGATTTCCAACAAAACTAAGTCCCACTACAGGAATACCCTTCTCCCCTATTGCTTGAATGACTGAGGTAAAATCAATGTGACTGTTTCCCCAGCTGTCTATTGAAACTATAACTCCATCTGCTCGCATAGCTTCCATAAGTACTCCTGCTCTTTGTGCCACAAACTGCTTGTGGTTGTTTATTTCTGGAGTCCCTTCCACAATTATTCCCATAAAATCAATTTCTTTATCCTTAGAAATTAATTCTATAAGTGGATCATTAAAATGATGAAGTGTAGTTTCTTTACTAGAAGGTCCTATACCCATTATATTCACCTATCCTTTACAATATTTTTATTATAGAAAAAAGGTTGAATCTTAAATTTAAAAAAGCATCGAACACTATTCTGTCCGATGCTTTTGATTAAGTCAAGAGAATTGGCGTAAGTACGCCATAAATTTATATCATATGTGTTACATTTTTTTATACGTTATGTCTATACTCGTAAGGGAGCATTATTGTTTCTCCAAACTTTGTCATGTCAACTACTGCTTGCAAGGAGTCTTTTAAAATTGCAGTTTGCATTTCCACATTATTTGGTTCTCCAGCGTTAGATCCAATTGGAACATGCGCTGCTGCGATACGAGGTGCTCCTTGTTGTTTTGCAATTGGAGGAAGAGCCGCAACTATTATTGTGGAGATTCCAACCTGTTCTATTGCTCTTTGGACTATAGTTGCAGATCTATGACAAGTTCCACAACCGCCTGTCAAAAGAACTATATCTACCCCCGCCTCTTTGAATATTTTAGCAATGGCTGGTCCAGTTTCATTTCTGAATTTCTCAACATTTCCGCCTCCACCCATGAATCCAATAAGTACTGGTGATAAGTCTTTTATGAATCCTTCTTTAGCTATTTCATGAAGTCTGTCAATAGGAAGCATTGCATTTACATCTTTATTGATGTCACTATTGTCAAATCCGCCATGTGTAACCATAAGTTCTGATGATGGTGTATCTATTGGAATTTCCCTAAATGTGTAATCTCCAGCTGTGTGGAAAGGTTTTTGTGACTTTATATGGATTCCTCCAGCTGTTGCAAATCCAACTTTACAATCCTTTAATTGTTTTGTAAGTGCTGCCCAAATTGGTGGTGGTGTGGTTGGAGCAAAAACTTCTGATTTCATACCCTCTGCAGTTGTTAATTTCATTTTATATTCTCCTCCTGTTAATACTTATTTATATTACTTTAGCATAACTTATATATATTTCTACTTGATCATCAACTTCCAATGGCTTATCAGTAAAGACAGAGCGCAGGGGCAAATGGAGAATTCCCATTTTTCCTTTAAGTTCAATTTTTGCACTCATTTCTGTTATTTCTACAATTTTTCCAGGTAATAGTTTTGGTTTTATTTCTATATTCATGTTAAGTTACCTTGTCTCTGTAGTTATTTTTTTGTTTTCATCTATTGCTTCTTGGCTCCATTTGTTATCTGCTGGCTGTATTTTAACTCCAGCTATTTTGTTTTTCAACATAAGCACTGCACGGTTTGCATCGCCAGCTGTAATTGTATTTTGTCCAAGAATTTCTGATTCAAATCCACCTTTATCTTTGTTAACTTCAATCATTGCATCCATGTATTTATTTCCAACAACCAATTGTCCTTGGTAAGCTGCATAAGTCATTCCTACAACATTAATCCCTCGTTTACCCATCTCTTCTATGTTATATGAGAAGTCAATGTGATTATTTCCAAACCCTTCTGTAGTTACTATTGCTCCGTCTAGTTTCATTGTATCTGCCATTGCACCTAGTCTTTTAGATACAAATGCCTTCTCGTCGTTAACTTGAGGACTCCCTATAAATGCAACTCCTACAAAATCTAATTCCTCATCTGCTGCAAGAGCTTCAAGGACCGGTTCTCTAAAGTAATGCCTTGTAACTTCTTTTGATGCTGGTCCTATACAACATAATGAATGTATTCCTCCATCTCTTACTTCATTTACAGATAATACAACCGGTACATTGCCAAGGTCAACATTTTGTCTTCCTCCAGGAACTCCTGCAGGTTCTGTTGGTAGCATTACATTGTCATGCATTGCTCCTTGTCCCATTATTTCTTTAACAAGAAGAACACGAGGTCTACCATGTCTTTTAACTTGTTCGCATTTTGTTTCTTTTACTGCATCGGAGGCTGGAGCTTCTTTTAGAACGTTCCTTATTTCCTGAATTATTACATCGCAGGCTTTATGCGCTGCATAGGGTCCTCTTCTTTCCATTCCGGTTTTCTCTTGAAGTGTTGCATGAACTCTAACCATGATATCATTCACATCTGGGCAACCCGCCTTACCATAATCTATCTTCTCATCAAGATAGCCTTCGCAAGAACCAAACTCATGAACCTGCATTCCTACTTCATCTACGCCGGTAAGTATAAATACCATATCATTTAATATATGAGTAGTTCCTTCTCCTAATTGTCCTTCCACTTTTGTAGCTACAGGAATGACATCCATTATTGTGTTCGAGTAAACATGCCTATTTCCTGGATTTATTATATCTATTTCTATTTTTTTAACTAGCGGAATTGATTTTATGGCATCTTTGCAAAGATCTTCTCTTATAACTAATACTCCGTTTTCGAAAGAGGTTGTAGCTCCAAGTTTTACTTCCTTAACTGCAAATTCCCTTTTTATAAGAGTTCCAACTACTTCATTCTCAATTTTTTCTTCTGTTATTCCTTGCGTTGAAATTCCTTTTGTTGAAAGAATGCTTGCCAATGCACCAAGAGGAAGTTTTAGCTTTAAGCCACTCATTTGCTCTACTTCTATATGTAGAATTCCATCATTTACATTAAATGTTTCCACTTTAACCCCTCCATTATGATTCTTTTTATCATCTTCATCTTTTTTAACCACACCTTCAAGTAAATCAGCTGTAATAGAAGTTAGTCCGTCAATATCTTTGACAAGTGTTGCTCCAATTACCTCTCCTATTGTCAATGTATCCTTTGTTATGGTTATGAGACCGGATTCCTCCATATCAGCAAATATGCTTGGATCTTCTAAGTCCTTAGGGCTTATAACTGTTCCTTTTGTTGTACGGCAGCATACTATTGCTGGAGAATCTTTAAATTGATCTGTAAGTTCTTTTGTAATAGACATGGTATCCCTCCTAATAAATTTAAATTTGTAATTTACGCTTAAAAATATATATCAAGGTTTCTCTAATGAGATTACCCTATATAACAAAATTATTTTAATCTTCTTACCAGTGAGTGTCCCACGGTCCTCATCACATGATCTGTACAATGATATACAGGCATTTTTAGCTTTGGAGCCACACACATTACTGTATTTGAACAATCACTGCAATTTCCTATAAGCAACACTTCTGCTCCTGCCTTTTTTAATAATAATATTTTTTCCGCCTGTCCAGGACAGTTTCCTGGATCTTCGCATTTTAATGCGCCTCTATATTCAATGGCTTGTTTGCATTTTTCTACTGCCACTACATTTGCATTCATTTTACCTGCTATTTCTCTTAATCTTCCCTCATTTGCACTGCAGGCACATAGGAGAAGTCCCATGTTTCTTTTTTCTTGCATAAATTCCATGGTAACTATTATTGCTCCACTTGTCTTGGTTATAACATCATCTAGTTCTACACTAAACCCGGTAAATGGGCCGCCCATAATAATTTCTCCATAATTTCCGTCTATTCCACCAGTTCTTTCTATAAGTTCTCCTATTGTTGTCCCTATTGGCACATCCATAAAAACATGCTCTTGTTTTCCACTTTTTAATTTTCCAACTACAGTTATATTCTTTGATATTACGGGCTTTTTTAACTCCACCGCCTCTGTTATTCTTGAAAGTGTTTCCACATTTAGCACCACAGCATTTGCCTCTAAGGGAAGCTGATCCGGTTTCAATAAAACCCCTAGCGTTTCGCGTATAATAGCTCTTTCTTCACCCATGGGATATAAATCTTCTAGCTCTGCTATTTCAATGTTATCCTCACTGTTTATAATGTTTCTAAAAGCTTCTATCGCCTCTTTATTCTTTCCTTTTATCGCAAGTAAACCTTTACTAGCATTTGTAGCTTTCATTGCATAAAGCATTCCTCGGTAGATAGACCTAGGATCTTTGGTTATCTGTTTAATATTGTGTTTTAGAAGCGGTTCGCACTCTACTGAATTTGCAATAATTGTTCCGCCTTTTAAATCTGTATCTAGTTTTACATACGTAGGAAATCCTGCACCACCCATCCCTATAATTCCAGCTGCTTTAACAATATCAACGATTCTGTGAAATTCTTGTATAGGTTCAAACCCTTGGCTTTCCACTTCATCTGCCTCTATCTCAATAAAACTGTCTGTTATTTTTATAACTTTCCCGCTGACACTTGAATGGAGATCTACTCCAAGTCCATGAGCTTGTGCTATCAAAGCACCCTTTTTAACCACTTCGAAAACATTAACTGTGGGGGTGTCTACAACCCCTATATTTTGTTTTAGCAAAAGCTTGTAGATTTTTCCCAAATTCATTCCCTCCAATAATATTTATTAATTTAGTTTTTCTATGTCCTTGTTTTTATGTTAATTTTTAAACAATGTTAGCTGTGAATATACTAAAGCAATTCGTATGCCAAATCATTATTAAAACAATCATTAATAACCATTTTTTTAGTTAACCACCTTTTAAATACACATTTCAACATCAAATTTAATTTTGTGATTATTAAAAAAATACTTTGAATATAAAAAATATCACCAGTTATTGGATAAAATACTATTTTAAATTAAAAAAACTGTCCATACTAATACAATTTTAAATAGTTTTGATTAATATTTTGCGTAGAATGCCCTTATTACTAGCTTTGCTTGTAAAATGAAAAGTGCCCTAAATAATACAACTGTATTATTTAGGACACTTTATTTTATACTCATCTATTTTATGATATAAGGTTCCTCTAGGTATATTCAGCAATTTAGCTGCTTTAGATTTGTTATTCATGCTGATTTTTAAAGCCTTTTTTATGTTTTCCATCTCCAATTCTTTAATTGCTTTTGTTAAATCCAATGGGTATTCTTTTAAACACTCAGATTTCTTTGCTTCTGAAAATATATCTTTTGGGAGAGAGCTTTTTTGTATCATTCCATCTTTATTTGTCACAACAATGTACTCTATTACATTCATTAGCTCCCTAATATTGCCAGGCCATTCATATTCATTTAGAATGTTCATTACATCCCCATTAACTCCATCTATTTTTTTTAAGTTTTTCATTGAAAATTCCTTAATAAAATGATCTATGAATAATGGTATATCATCTTTTCGCTCTCTCAGTGAAGGCAGCTTAATCTCGACTACATTAAGTCTGTAATACAAATCCTCTCTGAATTTGTTTTCTTCAACCATTTTTTTCAAATCTTTATTTGTTGCTGATATAACTCTAAGATCTAATTTAATAATTCTTTCTCCACCCACCCTTACGATTTCTCTTTCTTGTAAAACTCTAAGTAGTTTCGCTTGCATATGAAAGGGCATATCTCCTATTTCATCGAGAAATACAGTTCCTCCATTGGCCAATTCAAATATACCCATTTTGCCTTTTTTATTAGCTCCTGTAAAAGCACCTTGACAATATCCAAAAAATTCACTTTCAAAAAGTTCTGGAGGAATGGCACCGCAATTTACTGGAACAAACAGACCTTTTCTCCCGCTCAATTCATGAATACCTCTTCCGAACACTTCTTTTCCAGTTCCACTTTCTCCAGTAATCATTACACTTGTATGTGCAGGTGCAATCTGCCTTGCCATATCAATTTTCTTTACAATGCTAGGACTTTTCCCCATTATGTTACCAAAACTTCTAGAAATTTTTTTTAATTCATTTTCTAAAAAAATCAGTTTTGAATTTGCATTTTCCAGTTCAAAATAAAGTTTTCTAACTTCTGCAAAATCTCTATCTGTAGAAACTGCTCCCCTAAAAACGTCATTTATAAATAAAGGCGTAGAATTTGCTAATATGTGGCAGCCTTTTCTTGGCGAATGATATTTATTCTCAACAGCTACACCTGTTTTTCTTACAGTATCTACAATTGCATTAGAAAATATTTTGTTTATATCTTGGCCTATAATTTTCTCACAGGATACATTATATAGTTTTTCTGCGCTTTTGTTCCAAACAATTACCATTCCATTTTCATCTATTACGCAAACAGCTTCATAAATACAATCCATAATAGGTATTAACATTTCACAATCTGTGTTTTTAAACTTTTCTTTATACATGCTTTCACCCTCATACTCCATATTTTTCTATTGAATCTTGGAAACATTGTTATAAAAAAAACAAACTTGTACACTTTCTCATTTTACAATAAATATAAAGAAAATTCAATTAGTGTAATAACTATTCTATCTTATGGTCTTAAATATTCTTAACCTCTTCTTTAACTCTCACCTTCCTATTGCTGTATATTTATTTTTTAAAGTATGGTCATCAAAGCTGTGGTTTATTACTAATTCCATCACTAACTTATATTTTTTTATATTAATCTATTTGATTTAAAAATATACAATATCACTTGTTCTTGCATACAAAATAGCAAAATATTTTCACTATATCTTTTCATACATAGCACATTGTAATTTTTTAGGAAACATGTAAAAAGCCACCGATTATTGTTAAATCGGTGGCTTCTTACTTTAAAAATAGTATTTTACTTCAATTATTGTTTTTATTTTCCTAATATCTTATTAAGCTGTTGCTCTACATAATTACTAACAACACTTTCTCCACCAAATATAGTAATTCCTGATATTTTTTCACTTTGCAAGTATATTATTTCACTATCTGTTAAAGCTTTATCAACTAAAATAATATGTGCATTATTTTTTGCTGCGTAAATACTTCCAGCTAGTGCATCCGGGAAGTCATTTCCTGTTGCTATACAGCTAATAGTTCCTGTTAGATTAAAGTATTTTGTTACTGCAAGTGAAGTTTCAAATCTGTTACTTCCACCTATTCTCACAGTATTTCCTTTATCTACAGTTCCAATTTGATAAATTTCATCCTCAACTGTTGTACTTACAGCTCCCTGTGATCCTATAATAAAAACTTTCCTTGGTTTAATTGTTGAAATCTCTTTCTTTACCAAGTCTGAAAGTCCATCTTTACTTACAATAAATATAGGATATTGATTTACTGCTGCAGTGCTACTTACTGAAAGTGCATCCGCATAGCTTTCACCAGATACAATTACTATAGGTGTACCTTCTTTAGCTCCAACTGTATCAGCTATTTTAACTGCTGTTTCATATCTGTCTACTCCACCTAATCTGATAATATTTTTGAAACCAAGAGCCGTTATTTTTTCCTCTGTATTGGTGCTTACTGCTCCATGCCCTCCAAGAATATAAACTTTTCCTTTACTATTCATATTAGCTTTTAAATAAGCTAATACTATTTCTTGATCTTCTGTTGAAGTTCCAACTAGAAGTATTGGTGCATTCAACTTGTAGGCTAACACACTTCCAGAAAGAGCATCTGCATAATTTTCACTGGTTGCAAGGATTACATTAGAAAGAGTATTAGAATAAGTTGCTTTTGCTATTGCAATAGCCGTATCCATTCTGCTATTTCCAGCTAATCTTTCGGTTCCGTTAATATGCATAGCGAAATTCCATTTAACAATTTCCTGTTCTACTGAAATTGTTGGACTTGTGTAATTCATATAGCCATCTTTTGTTCCAACTATATAATAATCTGATGTTGGGAATACCATGAACCCGTAATCTCCACTTGCATCACTTACCTGAGGATTTTTATTATTATTAGGTTTAAATCCATCTATTGAAGTAAGTGGCACTACTGCACCTGGAGTTTTTCCTGCTGCTTTATTTCTATCTGTATTTGCATAGTACAATGTTACATTAACTCCATCAATAGCTTTTCCTGTAGCTTCATCAGTTATTGTTCCATAAGGGTCAACTAAAGTACTAGTTAAGGTTGCAACTCCAGTGCTGGATACTTTAACATCCATGGACCCTATGATAATTTTTTGCCCATTCCCTAAATCGTAAGTAACATCAAATTTAGATTCTGTATTATTTTCTAGGCCTTTAACAGAAAGGGTACCATCTGTTGCAACTATTAGACTAACAGACTGTGTTGTACCAGTAATTATTGTTCCACTTGTAGTTACTGGTGTTGAGAAACCTAATTTAGATAAATCCGTTATGGCACTCATTGTGCTTCCTTCTTGTCTTACACCTACAACACCCGATAGTTTAACTGTAACTGTTTTAGTTCCATTTGTTTCAACAGTTACTTGTGCTTCTACAGATTTAACAGACTGTTCAGTTTTAGTATCTATAACTTCAGCTTGAATTGTAGTAGTTGTTTTTGTTGTTGACGTATTTCCACCACTTGAGGATGATGACCCACCACTTGAGGATGATGTTACCGCAAAATTAGCCGTTACACTAATATCACCTGCTATGTCACTGTCTGTTCTTGTTGCTGTTGTTACCCCATCACTCCAGCTTACAAAGTGGTATCCTGTATTTGCTACTGCTGTAACTGGTGTTCCACTTCCTCCAATACTCACTACTTGTATTCCTGATCCGGTGGTTGCGCCATTTGTTCCTGATGTATAAGTTAATGTGTATGTTGTTACAGCTATTGGCGATGCATTTACTGTTACTACGCAAGTGGCTGTTTTGCTTCCATCTGATGTTGTTACTCTAATATTTGCACTTCCAACTCCTACTGGAGTTACTACTCCATCTACTACTGTAGCAACTGCTGTATTATCTGAATCCCAACTAATATCTTTATTGCTAGCATCATTTGGATTTACTGTTGCTGTAAGGCTATCTGTTACTCCTCCAGCAGTTAATGTCATTGTGCTCTTACTAAGACTTACGCTAGTTACGGCTATTGGTGCTATTGGCGCCGCATTTACTGTTACTACGCAAGTGGCTGTTTTGCTTCCATCTGATGTTGTTACTCTAATATTTGCACTTCCAACTCCTACTGGAGTTACTACTCCATCTACTACTGTAGCAACTGCTGTATTATCTGAATCCCAACTAATATCTTTATTGCTAGCATCATTTGGATTTACTGTTGCTGTAAGGCTATCTGTT
>CAYXOL010000062.1:0-28657 GCA_964467165.1 uncultured Clostridium sp. | reverse complement strand
TAATTTTCGGGATTTTGCGTCGCTTTGTGGGAGGAATCCATGCTAGAAAAAGTATGTATATTTACAGCTAGTCTGTATTTTCTTCTTTCTATATCTATAAAAAACCCATTTTTTTCTGATATTTTTCTGCATATACTGTGGATAGAGGCCATTCTTATATGCCCAATTACATACAAAATACTAAATAGGATTGTTGAAAAAAGACATAAATCCTTAACCAACATAACAAGTGCCGAAGGAATTTTGTTAAGAATGAATAGATCAATTCAAGTTGAAGGTGCATTCGGAGTTATGAAAGAAGACCATGGATTTAGACTATTTTTAACAAGAGGTAAAAACAACGTAAAAATTGAATTTACATTATTAAGTTTTGGATACAATATAAATAAATTGCATAATAAAATACAAAATGATAGATGCGGTTTATTTTTACACCACAAAGAAATTGCCTAATAATCAAAATTGAATATTAAAATTTGAAGGTTTATTGATCTCCTTTTTGTTGTACAAAAAAATAAAATACCAATAATAATTAATCATAAATTTGATAATTATTATTGGTATTTTAAAAAAATGATTAGAAAAGAGGATATCTTTTTTTATGATTAAATTAATCATTTTGAGACATCCCCTTCTATATATAAATCTTGAATAAAAGATATATACTAATTTCTCTTTGATATCCTTTGCAACTTCATAAGCATTATCTAGAAGTATTCCTACAATTCTACATAAATCTATTATATCTAAAACTTCTATTGATAGTGTTATATTATCTAAGTAGAATTTTGCTATTTTAGAAGTAAGCAATCCTTTTAACGCAAAAAAAGTATATTAGCATATTGGTTGATATGAGTTTAGGAGAAAAGTAGAAATTATGTACAAGCCAAGCGTGCATCTTCATAGGCTTTTTCAAATAATTCGTCTGTAAGTTCAATTTCTTCATTTAATATCGTGTCCCTAATCTTATTTATAAATGTAATATCTATATTTGGAAAAGTATCATTAAGATTTTCATTCCTATCTAATTTCATTAAAAGTGCAATTATAACTTTATAAATACTAGGGCAACTTGATTTTATTTTAGAGGAATAATCCATAAATACCTCCATATACTTTTGAAAGTCATAACACGTATGATTTTTTCTATCAGTATAAAAAGGAAATCCACTCCCATCATCCCAGTCTTGTAGTAATCCCCAAAATGCAGTTAGCGAACCCACCTTATATTTACTAGTTTCATCATCAAAGTGATTATAGTAAGGATATAATAATAATTCTCCGGACCATGGCAAGTCGATTATCCCTCCCATTTTATCTATATAATCATACATTGCATCTATTTTTTCATTAATGTTACCAATACTATTCAAATGTTTATCACCACTACGACTATCAGATAAATCAATGCCATCATTAATATCCAGAGTAATTCCATATAATGAATTTATCTTTTTATTCAATATATTTATTTTTTCATGAAATGCATTTATTTTTTCATTAATAATACAAGTGCTATTCAAATTTTTATCACCACTATGACTGTTGGATAAATCATTCTCTAAACAAGCATTATCTTTCCATTCACCGCTGTAAAATATAGAGTCATCACGTGTATTATACATAGTACCTAAGCCATCATATTTATTTTCTTTAAATTCACCTTCATAATCAATAATGCCCTCAATATCATAAAGAATACCCATCCCATGCATTTTATCGTCTTTATATTCACATTTACAACTTACAGAGCCATCAGTACGATAAAGTATACCCATGCCATGCCGTTTACCAGCTTTATACTCACCTTTATAAAGTATAGAGCCATCAGTACGATAAAGTATACCCAGGCCGTCCCATTTATCCTCTTTATATTCACCTACATACATTATAGAGCAATAATTACCATAGATATAAATTTCATCACTCATTTTTAAAAACTCCCTTCACTTTTATATTTTGATGTTTTATTTGGTAAAATTTTCTTTTTCACAAATCCTTGATATACACCATTAAGAGATACGGCAATATATAAATCATCGCCGTATCTCTTAATAAGTTTTTTTGAGATATAAAGTTCTTTACAAGACTGCCTCTGCATAGGCATTTCAATATAATTATTCTGTAAGTTTAACGCCATTTCATAAGGAAAGTATCCCAACTTCTATAAGTAGGAGGATAACAATTGATAATTATTATCTTCACCAGAGGTCTACAAGGAGGTAAGTCACCGGTAAGAAGTCGTTAATATTGCAGATGATGATTTAATCTCTTATTGTAAAGAATGTATTATATTCGCTATGTTTTTATTATATAGGAAAAGCTGATACAACAAAACCATTTTCACCCATAATTACTCTTATGGTTTTTGTAGGAAGTCTATTAGTTTTAGTACCAATAAACCATCCAAATGTGTATTCAAATACATATGATGTTTTGCCGTCCTTTATTTCTTTGCTAACTCTTGAAAAAGGACTATGTAAAGTAGTGTCAATTAAATCTTTTATATCAGCATTTCTATCAAATTTGCTTTTGTTTTTATCTGTTGCGTCTGGTCCATGACCTCCAACTATATGAGTTTTAAACCAACTCTCAGGTAGGTTATAATTCTTGGCTATTTTATGAGCTACTAAGGAGATAGCATCAACTACTTTAAGTGTCTTAGTGATGGCTTGTTTACCCTTGCTGGTTTTAGCAAATATTTTGAGTTCATCTATATTGACAAGTACTTTAGAACCTTTTCTGAAGTATGCACTAGAAGGCAGTAATGGTGCTAATGCTACTGTGTCAAGAGCAGCCCAACCAAAAGATTTAAATGATGGTTCGTCAAAGAAATCAGCCCAACTAGCACCAGCCATTACAAAATCAAGTACATCCCATGCATTTCTCTTTTTTCTAGTTTTATGATATTCATTATCAATATAATAAATTTTCCCGAATTCAGAGTCTTTAACTTCTACAATTTCTCCATAGGGAAATGCTTCTTTTAATTGTTCATTGATGTCTTGAACTTCCAAGTCGATACTATTAGATAGCTCACCTTCTTCAAATAGTTCTTCTTGGGAATCATTTAGCTGAGTTTCGTTTATAAGTTTTTCTTCCACAGATGCGTTGCTTTTTATAGTAGTGTCATTTTGCATAAATGCACTAGCTGTTGTAGTAAAAAGCATAGAACTAAGTAACGTAATTGATACAATTTTTTTTAATTTGTTAAATATCATATTCTTTAATCTCCTTTGAATAGATTAATATAATTAGGATGCGCATCCCTACAAAACAATAACATCTACATCAACGTATGTATATAACCTTTAAGTGAACAGCCGAATAATTGTATTATTCGGTAATTCAATATGCGTATATGTCATTCAATACAATTTTTATGTTGTTCAATACAATTCTATTGACAACTAATCAATTGCTTGTTAAATTTTACATATAAGAATTTATTTTATTAAGGAAGTACTTACATGAAATTATCAGAAAAATTTAGTATGAACCTATCTAATTACATAAAAAAACATTACCGAATAAGACAGAAGAGGAATTATAAATTATAAGGTATGGGATAGAAGTGTTATTTATGAACATTACAAAACTTCCTATTATTTTAGCTGTAGGATATATACTCGGTTTATTCTGGCACACGCTATATACCCTAATAATTTTCGGGATTTTGCGTCGCTTTGTGGGAGGAATCCATGCTAGAAAAAGTATCCCATGCTTAATATCTACAGGATTTGTTATATTGGGTGCCGTGCATATTTCTTTAGAATATCCACTTACTATTATTGCAAAATTGTTTATTTTTATAGTAGTTCTATATGTATTTTTTAAATATGCACCAGCAGATACAGAGGAAAAACCTTATTTAAATAAAGCAGTTAGGCAAAATCTTAAAATAAAAAGTATATTTACAGCCAGTGTGTATTTTCTTCTTTCTATATCTATAAAAAACCCATTTTTTTCTGATATTTTTCTGCATATACTGTGGATAGAGGCCATTCTTATATGCCCAATTACATACAAAATACTAAATAGGGGGTATAACAATTATGAATATTACAGAGAAAATATCTAAAATTTTAGCAATAAAAATAAGTAATATAGCCACAAATATAGCTCATACATCCACCAAAGCTTGTGTTGGTTATGGTTTAGAAGAGCCTAAAATGCCAAAATCATTATTAAAAAAAGCTAAGTAGTCCTACCTACCTAGCTTCTATATATAAATCTTGAATAAAAAAATCTTTTTCAACAGATGTTTTTAATAAAACATTAGGATATTTTTTATTTATAATTTCTTTTACATTATTTAATCCTATTCCACGATTAGATCCTTTTGTGGAATAGCTTTTTTTGTATATACTACTTATATTTATAGGGCTGTTATAAGAATTAGCAATAGTTATATTTAAACATTCATCTTGAATAAAAGATATAGATACTAATTTCTCGTTGCTATCCTTTGCAGCTTCATAAGCATTATCTAGAAGTACTCCTACAATTCTACATAAATCTATTATATCTATATGAAAAGTATCTATCGTATCTAAAACTTCTATTGATAGTGTTATATTGTCTAAGTAGAATTTCACTACTTTAGAAGTCAGCAATCCTTTTAATCCAGCATCTTTAATTTTTTTAAGCTTTAATATTTCATTGTTTTCATAGTCACATTCATGAATCAACTCTTTATTAAAAATTCTTTTTAATTCTTCAAGATTATTATCTTCTAAATAGCCTCGGGCCATAAAAATAATATTATTATAATCATGTTTAAACTTGGATACATCATCTACTAAATTTTCTATAATACTAGTGTATGTTTTTAATTGTATAAATTCTTGTTGCTTTACTTTTAACATGTAATTTTTATGAAAGAATATTATAATCAACACTAAGCAAACGATGGAACTTAGAAGTGTAATAACAACTGTGTCTTTATTAAAAGACTTATATGCTAAAAAATAAATAACAATAAATACAATCATTAAACTTGCCATAAATATAGTGTTTACCATAAAATCATTATCTTTAATTTTGAATTTAGAAATTAAAAATACAGTAACTACTTCTTTTAGGTTAATGATAAAAACAGCAATGATAAACAAAATAATATTAAAAAATGTAAATATTATTTTGTTTGTAGATAAAACTTTTAAATTAATACTTAATATATTCATAAAAAATTGAGCTGTTATAGCTTCAGAAAATATCATTATCAAAGTTATAAAAAATGTAGTTTGAATCAAATATAGGATGTTGCGTTCAACCAAAACTGCTAAAATTAGCATAACAAATATAGTGGTAATGATAACTTTGTAATCATTTAAATAATTAAGCTTAAGTATATAATAATATAATATAGAGCTACTTAGTATTGTTATGAAATTATTTATGTTGATATTAAATTTATATCTTTTTAATTTACAACCAATATATAGCTGAACATAAAACATAATAAACAAAAGCACTATATTTATTATCCACATGCTTTGCTCACCTCTTTTAATCCTGTTCTAGAAATAGAGCATATGTCTCCAGTGGTCATTTCTACATAAGGATTATCAGAATTTTTACATACACTTTTTATATATTTCTTATTCGCTATACTTGTTTTATGGATTTGGATAAAGCTATCATCTAATGAATTCATTAATTCTTTTAACGTGCTATAAAATTCAACCATAGTATTGGTACTATAAAGAACCACTTTACGGCTATTTTTTATAGTCTCAATATAAATAATATCTTTAAATGGTATATTAAATATTTCAGTACCTATTTTAATTATTAGTTTCTTTTTCTCTTCATCTTTTCTTTTATTCAATATTTGGGTAGCGATTAAAAGACTTTCTTTTAACTGCCTTTCAAGGTCTAGGCTTTTATTTATGAAGGTTACCACTCGGAGTTTGTATTGAAATACTTTAAAACTTAATTCAATATGATTGGTAACAAAAATCATTTCACCCGAATACTGATCTAATTTTCTAATTTCCCTTCCTAATTTCAAACCATTTTTTTCTTCATTTAAATCAATATCCAATATATATATGTTTTTTTCAACACTATTTTTAACATATGAAATAAGATCAGTGGAGTTATTAAAAGTTAATACATTAAAATCTTTGAAATTGATCTCTTCTTCATAAGTTTTTATAACTATATTTTTTATTAGCTGTAATGTTTTTGAACAATCATCACATATAAGTATATTAATCATTAGCTAATCTCCTTTTGTTAAATATCTAGTATGTGTAATTAAGTTGTTAGAGTGAATAAATATGCTGGATTAGATCTTTACCATTTTATTTTAGTTCTCTATTATAAAGTTATTCTACAATTATATTGAAACACCTTCAAAAATTTACAATCATATGGAACAAAATTTGTTGAATAATGATAAAATAATACTATTTATTTTTTTCAAAACACAAAAAATGCCTATCATAATGTGCCTAGTTTACTCAATTGATTATAAGATAAAAGCCATCGCTAAAGCTCTCAAAGTTCCTATAGGGAATTTATTTAAGTGGTAATTTTATTTGTATCCTTACTTAAACTATTTCAAAAAATATAAGAGCCAGTAATGATTAAAATACTCTCATTACTGACTCTTATATTTTTGTTTATTTATTCGTATTAAATATTAGCATAAGACCTTCGACACAACGTATAAAACACCTATACATTGTATTACAGCTTACTATTTCAAATTAAGCTTAGCAAAAGCTTCAGCCATAGCAGAATTTCCAGAATTGACAGGTTCATCCTTCTTATTCTGCTGATTCAAAAATCTACTAACATCCTTTTTATCTAAAGCACCTTTTTCTGATTCGCGACGCTTGGTAAAGGCTGAAAGTTTTTCTCTATAGCCGCAGCCACAAGCGAAAATCTTATTGTCTCCATCCCCTCTAATCTCCATTTTCTTATGACAAGTAGGGCAGCGTGCATTTGAAACCTGCGAAACTCCCTTACGGTATCCGCAGTCTCTATCAGGACATACTAGCATTTTACCCCTCTTACCGTTAACCTCAAGAAGATACTTGCTACACTCAGGACATTTAACCCTTGTAGCATTATCATGTTTGTATACTTCGCCAGAAGCTGCAACGTTTTTCACAAGCTTAACCGCATATTCTCTCATATCTTTTACGAAATTCATAGAATTGGCTTTTCCTTTACTTATAAGTTGAAGCTGTTTTTCCCACTTAGCAGTAAGCTCCGGAGATTTTAATTCTTCTGGAACTAAGCCTATTAGCTGTATTCCTTTTGATGTCGGGAAAATATCTTTACCACGCCTCTCCATATAAAAGATGTTAAATAGTTTTTCAATTATATCTGCGCGTGTTGCCGGAGTTCCAAGACCTGAGGTGTTATCCAAAGCTTCCCTTAAACTCTCATCTTGTATATCTTTTCCTGGATGCTCCATAGCTGTAAGCAGGGTTGCTTCGTTATACCTAGCAGGTGGCTTTGTTTTTTCATTTACAGAGCGAGCCAAAGTAAGTTTAACTGCTTCACCCTTGTTAATTGGTGGAAGAGACTGATCTTTATCGTCCCCATCATCAGAACTGCTTATTTCTCTCCAGCCCTTTGACTTAACTATTTTTCCTTTTGCAGAAAAGCTTTCACCCTTTACTTCTATCTTTACAGTAGTTTGCTCATACTCGAAAGCTGGACTTAGAACTTCTAAAAATCTTTTTACAACTAAATCATAAATACTTCTTTCTTCTTTGTTTAAACTTGATAAATCCACATGCTGCTCTGTTGGAATAATAGCATGATGATCTGATACCTTGCTATTATCCACAAGTCTATTTGTAGTGTGTATCCTACCTTTTATTATATTTCTAGCAGCTTTCTCATAGGGCCCTATTGCTATACTTTTTAGCCTATCAAGTAATGTAGCTACTATATCCGTAGTAATGTGCCTCGAATCTGTTCTTGGATAAGATAATAGCTTATGATTTTCATATAATCTCTGCATTAGATTAAGCGTTTGTTTTGCAGAATACCCAAATTTTCTATTTGCATCTCTTTGAAGCTCTGTTAAATCATATGCAAGTGGTGGAAGTTCTTTTTTAGAAGCTTTATTTACTTCTACCACGGTTCCCATTTGATTGTTTACCTTAGCAACTACATCTTCTGCCTTTTGCTTGTCAAAGGTGCGTGTTTCTCCATTTTTACTAGACCAATTCACTGTAAAATTATTTACCTTACCATTTACTGTCCAGTAATCTTTTCCTACGAATTTTTTTATTTCATTTTCTCTATCAACAATAAGTGCTAAGGTGGGTGTTTGAACTCTTCCAGCAGATAATTGAGCATTATATTTGCAAGTTAAGGCCCTAGTTACGTTAAGGCCTATAAGCCAATCCGCTTCTGCTCTAGACTGCGCTGCCCAAAATAAGTTTTCATAATCTCTTCCAGGTTTAAGATTGGCAAATCCATCTTTTATTGCTTTTTCAGTTTGAGAGGATATCCATAACCTCTTTATTGGCTTTTTAAAGCCTGCCTTTTGAATGATCCAACGTGCCACAAGTTCCCCCTCGCGCCCTGCATCTGTGGCTATAACTAGCTCATCTACATCAGCCCTTTTAAGAAGTTCATTCACAACCTTATATTGCTTTGAAGTTTCTTTAATAACTACCAACTTTAAATCCTTTGGTAACATCGGAAGATCTTCCATTTTCCAACTTTTATATTTTTGATCATAATCCTCAGGACCAGCAAGTGTTACTAAATGCCCTAGTGCCCAAGTTACAATATACTTTTGTCCCATTAAATATCCATTTCCCCCTTGAGAACAATTTAATACCTTTGCAAGTTCTTTTCCAACTGAGGGTTTTTCTGCTAAAACTAAAATTTTTCCCATATATAAAACTTCCTCTCTCTGATATATTGTGTTTCTTATGTTGTATAATTTATTGTTTTTTTCATTTTTTTTTATTTTTCTATATACAATTGTTATATTCAAAAAAATATTATAGATTGCATACATGAAAAACCCATAGATATCTAATACCCATACTACATACAGTATAAACTACTTTAACCTATATGTTCAATTTTTTTTGTTATTTAGCCGCAGTAGCAATGTGTTTTTTATTGTCATAAATGGTATACTATATATTATAAAATAAGGTTAGAGGTAATTAAATGAATTATATAGTATTTGATTTAGAATTTAACCAAGGCTATAATTGTGAAAATGAACAAGAGAATATGAAAAATCCCAAATGTCCTTTTGAAATAATTCAAATAGGTGCGTTAAAGTTAGACCATACCTTCAACAAAATCGATGTCCTAGATATATTGATAAAACCAGAGATATATACTAGGCTTAATCCTTTTGTGAAAGAAATTACTGGCATAACAATGGATGACTTAGATCACGGTATGTCTTTCAAAGAAATGTATAAAGAACTTGTAGAATTTATTAAGCCTGATTCTAATGTGCTTTGTGTATGGGGAATAGTAGACATAAAAGAATTATTTCGAAATATAGAATTTTATAATTTAGATACAGCCTTTCTACCCACCGATTACATAAACGTTCAGTCCTATGCCTCTAAAAGTCTTAATTGCCAAAAGGGGATTAATATTGGCCTAGGCAATGCAACTAATTTACTAAACATACCTATGGAAGGTAACTTACATAATGCTTTTAACGATGCATATTATACCGCAGAAGTTTTTAAAAAAATTTACACCCCTGAAATTAAGCCTAAGGTATATACCCCACACAAAAATACAAACTTAAACAGATTAGACAATCAAAAGTACAAAATTGATTATTATAATCTAATGAATCAATTCCAAAAAATGTTTAACAGAGAACTTACCCAGGATGAAAAATCTATAATTAAGTTAGCTTATAATATGGGGAAAACAAATCAATTTCAAATCAAAGTTTTTAAGGACTCAAATAAAATAAGAAGCATAGAAAAAAGCCTCTAACACATAAAATATTAGAGGCTTTTATTGATATTATTTTTCCACTGCAAATCCTTTATTAGCCCATCCTGCTGGTGCATTTGCTTTTGTACCCATACCACCATTTAGTGATACTGCATCATATCCTAACATTTTAAGGCCTGCAACTGTTTGCCCCGCAGTTTGTCCTGTGTAACAATAAACAATAATCTTTTTGTCTTTTGGTAATGCACTAAATTTTTCTTGCATTCCTTTTCCCCAAGGAATATTTGTTGCTCCTGCAATATGTCCTTTTGCATAATCCGCTGCACTTCTTACAGAAAGTATTACTACACTACTATCTTTTGAATCTACTAATTTCTTGGCATCATCTTCACTAATTTTGTAATTTTTGAAATTTGTACCTTTAACAGTATCTAGACCTTTATAATAATTTTCTATTGCTGTTTTTATTTCAGGTTTTATTTCTAAAGCTTCCACTGTAGCAAAATCATTTACTTTAGTTTCAGTAACATCCTTTACTCCATCAACCTTAGATATTCCTAAATCCCATCCTAGATTAACTGATTTTGCATTAAATCCTGCCATATTTAATAAAACAACAGTTTGGCCTGCTGTTTGACCAGTATAACAATAAACCATTATTGCTTTATCCTTTGGTAATTTATCTAAATTATCACTTATTGCTGTTCCCCATGGTGCATTTACTGCGCCTTTAATATGTCCTTTAGCATACACATCTGCTTGTCTTATATCTAATATAAACATATCCTCATTTGCTTTTACTTTTTCAACAAAAGTTTTTTCTGAAATTTTATAAGAATCTTCAGGCATATTTGCAAAATATAAATTAGCTGCATCTGCTACTACGTCTGTTTTCACTGTTGTATCAGCAGTAGTTTCTATTTTAGTAGCCTCTGTAGTTGTATCTTTTGTAGTATCAGTTTTAGTTCCGCACCCCACTAGTGTTGCTGTAATTATTAAAGCTAATAAACTTGTTAAAATCTTATTTTTTTTCATAATCGTTCCCCCTACTTTTTTATATGTTATTTTATTAACAATTTTATTATAACAAATATATAAGCGCATTAGTTTATGGAATTAGTTATACTGTATTAAAAAAAGTTATATGTATAAGCTCCCTATTATATTTACAAACAAAAAAATAATTAGGCACTTTTTCAGTACCTAACTATTTTTTTTATGATGCATCCTGTGCCCCTGCTGGTGTTGGCGTTGGCGTTGGGGATACTGGTGAATTATCTGCTGCATTAGCCTTTTGAACAGGTAAGGCGCCCATTGATGACCACTCTACCCAAGCTCCATCATATAACTTAAGGTTTCTATACCCAGCATTATATAATGCCAAATATGTTTGAGCACCTCTAATTGATGTTTTGCAATACATTATTATATTATTTGTAGCTTTTATTTTTTGATCTATATATTGAATTTTTATAAGCTGGGCTGGTTTATAAGTTCCATCACTATAATCATTATTTATATACTCAAAAAGCACTGATCCTGGAATTGTTCCCTCACTATATTCCTGTTGTGACCGTGTGTCAAGCAAGATAGTATTCTTATCTGGAGTGGTAACTTGAGCTTTTACATCATCTACGCTAGCAATCATATCCATATTTTTTTCTTCAGCTACATATGTTGCAGTCTTAATTTCTGGTAGCTCAGCTGTGATTTCTGCACTGGCATTTTTAAGTGCAGAAAGTCCGCCACTAACCACCTTAACATTTTTATGTCCATAAACTTTTAAAGTCCACCAAACCCTTGCAGCATCCATATTATTGTTAGCATCGTACAATATCACTGTGGTGTTATTTGAAATACCTAGCTGACCCATTACTTTTTCTATCTGCTGCTTTGGTGCTAGCATATTAACCACTGGCTGATTAACCACAACGTCTGCAAGATCAATTTTTACAGCATTTTTCACATGTTCTTTATCATATACTGCTGTATCAGGCGTTTGAGCTGCTGCCATAACTACATTGCCACCTTTTAATAATTTCAGGGCCTGTTTTGCCGAAATAATGTCATCACCGGAACTGCTAGCTCCACATCCCACTGTTAGAATTGCTAGTGATAAAAGTATGGTTACTGAGCATAATCTTGAAATATATTTCATTTTTTTCCCCCATTTCTTTATATTTATAAATTCTAATTAATAAGTTAAGCCATATAAGTATTTCAAAAGTTTGTTAAATATTACACATAACATATCTATTATACTTTATATATTTTACAATTTGATATAAAAGTTTTTAATATTGTATTGCATTATTAGGTATCCCATATTTAAAATCCAAAAGGCGTAGGCTCCTTAAATATATGTTATAATTTATATATTATTAAGAATCTTTTCTTATTTTGAGGTGAAAAAATATTGGAATCCATAAAAAAAATCTTTACTAAAAACAGAAATTTAACTATCTTGTTATTTACTTATTTTGTTGTGAATTTAAGTTTTTTGACCCATTTTCCCTTTGTTCATTCTGATGAGTCTTGGCTTAGTGGCTTATCAAGAAATATTCTTGAAACAAAAAATTTCTCGTCAACAGAGACATTTTTTGATTTATACCCGCGTAATCCACATGCATTAAAAATAATCTTTCATAATATCCAAATCGTCTTTATTAAACTGCTGGGATATAACATCTTTAGTGTTAGATTGATTTCCTTAATTTTTGGCACCTTTACTTTATATTATTTTTATAAGTTATGTAATGAGATTTTTCATTCTAAAATAAAGTCCACTTTAGCTTCAATATTCCTGGCAATAGATATTCAATTTATATATGCTTCTCATTTTGCTAGACAAGAAATTGTTATTCTATTTGTTTACATTTATGCCTGGCATTTCTTCTACAAAAATATTGATAAGCATAATATTAAACAAGATTTAATTCTTGGATGCATCATCGGTTTAAGTATAGGCGTACACCCTAATAGTTTTATAATAGCGCTGCCCGTTATATCCATTTATCTGTATCATATATTATTTACTAAAAAATTAAACTGGACTAATCTTATGATTTATAGTTTTTTACTTTTGATTTTTGCAGGCATGTTTGTAGTATTAAGTATAAATTTCGATCCCAATTTCATCCATAATTACTTTAACTATGGAAAACAATTCAAGGTAAACTATTCATTTTTTCAAAAACTAGGTGAATTTAAATATTTTTATGTAAAACTTTATTCTGGAATAAGTGGCACTTATTATACTCCTAATATTAAATTGCAATTTTTCATTTTTATATCTTCCTTTATCATGACTATAATAAAATTAACTATTACAAAAGATAAAATAAAACATCAACAAATTATTCCTATACTTTTATCAATTGTATTTATCAATATAGGCATTATAACAATTGGCAGATATAATCAAACTAGCATTATTTTTCAGTTCCCTTTGTTTTATATTTTAATTGTATATTTACTTGAAAATTTATTAGTACCCTATAAATATATTGTTACAGCAATATTAGTCTTACTTATTACAATAAATACAGTCACTAATATATCTCCTTATCTCAGCGGAAATTATAACGATTATCTAAATAACATATCAAAAACAGTAAAAAAAGATGATTCCGTTTTAGCTAATTTAAATTGCGAATTTTACTTTAACAACGGTAAATTGCATGATTATAGAAATTTAGCGCTTTTAAAAGAAAACAGTATGGATTTTAAAAATTATATTTACAAATATAATATTAAATTTATTATATATTCTGAAGAAATGGATGTTATTTATAGAGAAAGCCCTAGATGGGATGCCTTATATGGTAATCTTTATTATTACAAGGACATGAAATATTTTCTACAAAACAATTGCAGCTTAGTTAATGAATTTAGTGATAAAACTTATGGAAATAGGATATCTAGCTACATAAATCAAAAAAATTGGACTATAAAAATATATAAAGTAAAATATTAAAAGTAATAACATTCTATTGCCTTAAATTCCACAATAAATGTTATTACTTTATTCTTTCATTAATTGGTATATTTTATCATGCATTTCAATATTCTCTTTCTGATTATCTTTTCTTGGAAAAGGTATACTATTATTAATTATTTTTTTAACATTATTAGGATCTTTTCCCATTACTATTATACGATTTGAGAGTAAAATAGCTTCATTAATATCGTGTGTGACAAATATTATAGTTACATTGATTCTCTCCCTTATAGCTAAAAGCATATTTTGAAGTTCATCCCTAGTTTGAGCATCTACACTACCAAAAGGCTCATCCATAAGTAATATCTCAGGTTTTATAACAAGGGCACGAATAAGCGCTACTCTTTGTTTCATACCTCCCGATAGTTGATGGGGATAATAATCGCAAAACTCATCTAACTTAACCATTGATAAATAACTTCTTGCAATATTTTCTCTCTCAGCTTTGGATCCCCCTATTTTATTTACCTTTAAAGGAAAAATCACATTTTGTAACACTGTTTTCCAGGGAAATAATTGATCAAAGTCTTGAAATACCATAATTCTGTTTATTCCTGGTTTTGAAATTTTCTTGCCATTTAAAGTAATGCAGCCTGAATCTATGGGAACAAACCCTGCTATTTCCTTTAAAAGCGTAGATTTTCCACAGCCTGAAGGTCCAAGCACGCATAGAACCTCCCCTTCATTAACCACAAAGTTCATATCCTTATGTACCTCTAATTTAACACCATTTTGCGAAAAATGTTTTGTTACATTTTTTATTTCTAAAATCATATTGTCATTCCCCATTTTTTCACAGTTACTTTTTCTAATTTATTAAAAATCAAATCCTCTACTAGCATGCCAATTACCACTATGACAATTAAACCTGCAAAAATCCCAGTTGTATCCATAAATACCCTATTCTTAAATATAAACCATCCTAGTCCGCCTTTTCCACCAGCTGCTCCAAAAATCATTTCTGCACTTATAAGTGCTCTCCAGGCTCTTGCCCAAGATATTCTCATGCCTGTTATAAAATACGGTAAGGAGGCTGGCATCATTATATATCTTATAATATTAAAAGAATTAAGCCCATAATTATTCCCCACTTGTTTATATATTTTAGGGATAGCTTTAAATCCAGCAAGTAAATTTAATACCAATGGCCAAACTACCGAGTGAACAATAATAAAAATAATAGATAGCTCCCCTGCCCCAAACCATAATATAATTAAAGGAAGTAGGGCAATCCCTGGAAGTGGATGCGCAATACTTACTAAAGTATCTACAAGCCCTCTAAATGATTTAAATAATATTGACATTGATGATAAAATAACCGCCAATATTAAACCGATACATAGCCCTTTAAGTATTAAATTTAATGAGTATATTGCTGCATATATAATTTCCCCACTAATTATTGACTTGTATAGTGATTTTAATATTTCGAAAACAGAGGGAAAAATAAGCGGAGAAAATTTACCTGTTACATATAGACTTTGCCATATAATAACTAATATAATACACCAAAATATTTTACTGTTTATTATTCTATTTTTCATAAGCTACATCATCCCACATTGTACTATTTCTATCATTGTATTCCTTTGAAATATAATTATTTCTTTTCATGAACTTGGCAAATTCATTTACTCCTTTAACCTGATCCGTATATACCATATCACTACGCGTTATATATTTTAAAACTTCACCTTTAGAAAGTTTATATATTGGAGCTAATATATCTGCAGCTTTATCAGGATTTTTTTGCATAAATTGAATTGACTCTTTTAATGATTTATTTAATGCACTGTATAACTGGGGCTTAGTATCATGAAATTTATTTGTTGTTACCCCTACAACAAATGTAAACTCTACACCTATAGCATCCTTACCATCTAGTATTTGATGAATATTTTTTTGCTCCAGTTCTTTAAATAAATAAGGTGGAGTTGTAAAATGTGCTGTAATATCTTTAGCTCTTAGTAGAGCATTCATTCCATCCGGGTGTGCTAGCGTCACAAGTAAATTATCTAATTTCTTAGCATCGCCAAATTCTTTTTCACACTCCATTGCAAGTAGCATATGTTGTATACTTCCCGGCTGCGGAAGTGCAATCCTGTCTTTCTGGGTAAAATCACTTATAGATTTTATATTTTCACTATTTGTAACTAGTGCTACCGGACTCTCTGATAACCCAGTGGCTATCTTCCACTCCATGCCCTTATCTAGGCCTATTAAAAAAGGTGGGATAGCCATAAATCCCACCTCCACTTGATTTGCTAACATTGCCTCACGAATGGCTGCAGTATTCCCTAGCTGCTTCCAATCAATATTTACTCCAGGGTAATTTTTTTCTAGCACTTTATTTTCCTTCATTATTTGTAGTGGAGCATAGGCTAGACCAAATTGCTCTGCAATACTTATATTATTTTGCAGCTCATTTTTTTCACTTTTAGATTCACACCCCATTAAAGTTAATATAATTATTCCTAGACTTATTATAATTATATTTCTTATAAAAAATTCTATTTTCATAACCTGTTTAGTCTCCCTATCATTATAGTAATTTTAAAATTTAATAATCATATTACTATTATTTTCATCATATATGGCTATATTATCAAAAACTCTATTTTTATTATCACTTAACTCTTTGTGGTGGCCACCTTCAATAATAATATAACCAACTCTTTGCGTAGCATTGGTAATTTCTTTTACCTCATCACTTGGCTTAAAATTAATTTTAGCTTTAATTACTCCAGGTAAATTATTAACCACGCTTAAATCTCCAATAGTTTTAATCTTCCCTGGTTTTGCAAAGAGTAATTGAACTGAAAGTTTTTTATTATTATTAAATAATTCATATTGGCGAAGTCTTGTGTAATCAATATCTAACCCTAAAGAAAAATCAATAAGCATATCTAATATATTTATCCCTGTTAAATGTGGTATAAATTCATCTTCATAAGCTCCACCTATTCTGCAGGCAATCTCATTAACTTTTATGCCCTCTTTCCCAATAAGCATTTGAAAATATATAGGACCATTATGTATTTCAAAACTTTTAACTAAATTATTTGTTATTTCTGTAATTTCACTACCATAACTTTGAAGATGCTTTGAAGGAAAATCATGGGCAGTGCATACCCCAATGCTAGGATAATTATCATAAGTTACCCTATCCGTTACTGTAAGTACATGAGTACTATCGCCTTCTACCCAACCGCTAACCGTAATCTCATCATTTTCATAATATTCTTCTACTAGTACCTCCGCTTCCCTTGAATAACTAAGTACCTCATGAATATGTTCTCTAATTTGAAATAGGGAATTTAGTTTATAAACTCCTCTTTGTCCCTGACTGTCTAAGGGCTTAATTACAACCGGAAAATTTATACCATCTAAGTCTCCATCTTTAAAATCACTTTTTAAAAATGCAAACTTAGCTGTAGGTATAGAATGTAACTTAAATATATTTTTCATATTCTTTTTATTTGTAACTGCTTTTGCGGCAGCTAAATTAAGAAAACTAGGTAGATTCCTTTCTTTTGCAACCCTTGCTACAGTGTATACCGGCTGATCCGTGCCTAGTGTTAAAATTCCATCTATATCATATTTTCGGGAGATATTTATATTGTCCTCTATGCTAAAGGTACTAGCAAGTTCACTATAATCACAATATTTTTTTCCAGGTGCATCCGCGTAATAATCTGAAACTATAACGGTATGTCCCTTCTGTTTTGCGCGTATTATAGCATTTAGTTGGCAATTTCCTCCTCCCAGTATCAATAATTTCATGATAGATTTCTCCTTTATATTTTTTTATTTTTTATTATAAATTGGGCCTTTGAAGATGTAATAATTTTAAAAATCTTATGGTTTGAATAATATAAATATAATTTGATGAATAATTTTAGAAGTTTATAAAAATTATAGTTGGATTTTCCATATTCCCTGGCATTATGATTAACAATTATATTAGAAACATTGTTTGTAATTCTAAAAGTTATAGCAGATATATATACAAAAGAAGTGCTATCCTTTATTATTTCATTTACAATATTCCTTCTTATTATTCTAAAACTGCCTATCTTAATATTTCTAGGCTTTAAACATATTTTGTTAAACAAATAATCAGTCATTTTAGAACCTATTTTTCTATAAACAGAATGCTGCTTTATTATGGGAATACCATAAACTACGTCATATCCCTCGTCTATTTTTTTCTTTAACTTATATATTTCTTCAGGTGGATGTTGCAAATCATCATCCAATGTAACTATATACTCTCCCGTTGAATAATGAAATCCGCACATTAATGCATTTTGTTGACCAAAATTTCCTTGAAGCTCAATTATCTTAACTCTGGAATCTATAGAATGTAACTCCATCATTTTCTCATAACTGCTATCAATACTTCCATCATCAACCATAATTATTTCATAATCACGGCAAATCTTCTTTAACTCCATTGAAAGAACATTATAAAAGTGCTCTAATGAATTTTCACTATTATAAACTGGTACTACCACAGATATGCTTCCCTGCATACTTATATCTCCTCTAAAATTTGTATTAACGTGTTTATAACATAATTCATTCCCTCTACACTCATTTCTGAATACATAGGTAGTCTAAGCAAACAGTTACTTACTTTTTCAGTTATAGGTAAATCACCTATATTATATCCAAGCGATCTTCCTTTTTTGGAACAATGAAGTGGCATAAAATGTGTGAACGCATAAACATCTCTTTCTCTTAACCTACAAATAACTTTGTCCCTAATGCTTTCACTTTGAAATATCAAATAGAACAAGTGGTAATTTGATTCACATTCACTTGGTATATATGTGCTATTTTCAATAATTCCTCTTTGTATGTACTTAGTTATACTTTTACTATAATAATCATTTATCACTTTTCTTTTTGCCTTGATCTCATCCAAATTCTGAATTTGTGCATATAGCATAGCCATCAAAACATCAGCTGGTACATAGCTAGATCCTATATCCACCCAACTATATTTATCTACCTCTCCGCGTAAAAATTCATTTCTATTAGTTCCCTTTTGCCTTATACTCTCTGCACGCTTTATGAACTTAGCATTATTGGAATTTATTACTATAGCTCCACCCTCACCACTAACATAACTTTTAGTGCCATGAAAACTATAACAGCCAATATGACCAATGGTTCCAAGAAATTTATTTTTATACTTAGAGTTTACTGCTTGAGCTGCATCTTCTATAACAAACAAATTATTTTCTGTTGCTATGCCCATAATTTTATCCATGTTACAGCTTACCCCACCATAATGCACAGGTAATATAGCTCTTGTTCTATATGTAATTTTATTTTTAATATCTATTGGATCTATATTTAAGGTATTCTCTTCTATTTCAGCAAATACAGGAACCCCACCTCTTAGCATTATTGCATTAGCCGTTGATGGAAAGGTAAATGAGGGCATTATAACTTCATCACCTGGTTTTATATCTATAAGTATTGCTGCCATCTCTAAGGCATGAGTACCTGATGTGGTCATTAAAATTTTATCTGCAATAAATTTTTCTTCCAAAAAAGAAGTTACAAGCTTTGTATAGTAACCGTCTCCACTTATAGACTCTCTTTTCATAGCATCCTCAATATATGATAATTCTCGTCCTTCATAGTATATTTTATTAAAAGGTATTTTCATGATTTTATCACCACTCAAATTTGTAGATTTTGTTTAATGAAATTTTTAAATTAGATTAGTCCCTATTGATATTTGTGTAACTACTAGGTTATTATATATTAAGTAATAATTAAAAAAAGGAGGTTAATGTTATGACTACAATCGATTGTTTAGGTGATATGTGCCCCGTTCCAATACTTAAAATACAAAAGCAATTTAAAAAAACAAAAACAGGGATTTCTATAAAAGTTATAACTGACCATAGTTGCGTGGCTGAATCCATAAAAAACCACTACTCAAACGAAAAATTTTCCTTTGAATCTGATGAAGTAATGAATGGCGTATGGGAAATTATCATTACAAGACTTTAGCAAAAACTATTTTTGCCTACCTTTTTAAAGTATTCTATAAATTCCTTTACTCCAATATCATTATAGGCACCTTTTTTATTTATAAGGTACACTTCATATGTCATATCCAGTCCACTAACTTTTGTTTCTATAAGTTGTTTTGTATATAACTCTTTTTTAATAGATATATAAGGCAAAAACGACATAGAGTTACCATTCAGAACTAGTGATTTAATAGATTCTACTGAATCAAGATTAAACATTACATCTAATTCTTTAAAACTATGTCCTATAGTTTTTAGATATTTATCTAATTTACCTTCTATTTCTAATTTATCTGCTAACATGATAATAGAATAGTTTATTAATTCTTCACTTAAAATTTCTAAAGGATTATTAAGCTTTGGACAAGAAACCAAAATCACCTTATCTATACCAACTTTAAAGTACTCCAAGGAGCTATCCTTTGGCTTACCATAAATAAATCCTAAATTACAAATATCATTTAAAACATTTTGTTCTACATCATTAGAAAAATTAGTAGTTAATTTATAGTTATGATGTGGAAATTTTTCTTTTATACTATACATTGTACAAGGCAAGGCATAGGTGGCTATTGTATAACATGAATCTATTTTTATAGTATTATTTTCTTTATATAGGTCCTTTAATTCTTCTAGCATCTTATTATAGGTTCTTATCATATTTTCTCCATATTTTTTAACAAGTTTACCTTCTTCTGTGAGTTCAACGCCTTTATTGCTTCTTTCTAAAAGTTTATATCCTAAGCTATCCTCTAGCTTTTGTATTTGTTGGCTTAATGCCGATTGTGAAATATGAGAACTATTTGCAACCTTTGAAATGCTTTTCAAAGTTGCTACTTCATTAAAATATTGAAAACATTCTATATGCATAATACCACTACCACCTCTTGATATTTATTGTTTATATTATTTCCGCAAAATTTCATTTTAGTTAATTATAGCATATTCTTCACCTGAACAATGTATCGTTCCATAACTTATTATGTGGTATAATTACTTTAAATACTTGTTTCCCAAAAAAATTTGTTTAAGATTTAATTGTTAAATTATTTAATTTATATACAAGCAAGGAAGGTGATTTAATGGATGATATACATACAAATGATTCTTCCATAATAAGGACTTCTTCATCTAAAACTACCCAAAAAAAACCAAGTAAAAGTCAAGTACCTTTCGGTATTGGTTTATTCATTATTTTATTAGGTTTTGGTATTTTTCTATCTACTATTTCAGATAAATTGAGTTTATTCTGGTTAATTGGCATTAGCTTTGGCTTTATACTACAAAAATCTAGATTTTGTTTTACTTCCGCCATGCGAGACCCCTATTTAACAGGTGGAACCATGTTAACAAGAGCTGTTCTTATAGCACTCGCTATAACTTCAATTGGCTTTACAGCAATTAAATATGGTGATTTCGCAAAAGGCCTTCCAATTTCCGGTCAAACTTATGTAGTTCCTATAAGTATAGCAACTGTAATAGGTGCTTTCCTATTCGGCATAGGCATGGTAATCGCCGGTGGTTGTGCTTCTGGTACACTAATGAGAGTTGGAGAAGGTTTTACAATGCAGCTACTTGCCCTATTCTTTTTCATTATTGGTTCATTATGGGGTGCTCATGATTTTCAGTGGTGGGAACATAATTTTATTTCAAAAGGAAAAGCTATATTCCTTCCTAATATATTAGGTTGGTTTGGGGCAATATTTGTTCAACTTTTGGTAATTGCAATATTATATATACTTGCTCAAAAATGGGAAATCAGAAAGCAAAATCAGGAATAATTAATAGTTGTAAAAACTTTAAGGGGGATAACTTTGGATATAAAAAATAACGGGTTCTATAAAAAATGGTTTAAAAATCCTTGGACATATGTTGTAGGTGCAGTACTTTTATCCTTATTCCAAATAGTTACTCTAGCTACCACCGGTGAACCTTTGGGCATAACAATTGCATTTACAAATTGGGGGGCCTGGCTATATATAGCAGTGGGTGGAAGTGTTGATAAATGGTACTATTTTAATAATGACGCTGCCAATGCAACCCTAAATGCCGGATTTCTAAAAGACCCTGCTTCAATTAGAAATTTAGCAATAATACTTGGTGCTTTGCTTGCTACATTACTTGCATCGCAATTTAAGATAAAAAAAATCAAATCTAAAAAGCAACTAATTGCAGCTTCCTTAGGCGGACTTCTAATGGGCTATGGCGCTAGAATAGGTCTCGGTTGTAATATAGGAGCTTTCTATAGCGGGATTGCGTCACTGTCCCTTTCTGGCTGGGTATTTGGTGTATTTTTATTCTTAGGTGCAATAGTTGGTAGTAAACTACTTGTAAAAATTTTTATGTAACCAGTGCACCCGGTAATCAACCTTTAAAAAATGCTGTGCAGCCTTAGGGCTCCACAGCATTTCTTTATTTAAATATAAAAATCTACTGGAATTTATGTTGCAATATTAAATTTCTTAACTAATTTAACTCCAATTATTCCACCAACAATTAATGCTAACATAAATACCCATCCAGATAGTGAAAAATTAGCTACCGCTGAGTAGAATGCTCCAATGTTACATCCCATTGCAAGTCTTGCACCATATCCCATTAATAATCCACCAACGGCGTAGAATGCTGCATCTTTCACTTTAAATTTTTTCTTAAAAGAAAAATGTCCTGCCAGTAATGGAGATATCAATGCCCCTATTATTAATCCTAAGTTTCTCATAGAATCCGGGTCATTCATAAACCCTCCATTAATTGTATCCATTTGAGAAGCGAAAGATTTCCACTTTGAAACATCTATTAAGCCTAATGATTGATATATCCAAGCTCCCCAATTTACGAAAGCTGTAGTTACTCCCCAACTGCTACCAGTTGTAAGTATTATTACTTCAAACATAGCTGCTACAAATACTGCCCCAGTATAGAAGGACCATCTTTTCACAAAAAATTTGTGATAAGTTTCTTTACTAAAGAATTTGTATTCCACAGTTTCTGTCAATTCTTTTTCCCAATCATCATATTCTGGCAAAATAAGAGTATTTGCTATTTTTCTCTTATTTTCATACCATTTAGCAAAAATATAAACTGCAAAACATGCTAATAATGAAATTATGATAGCTCCCATATAACCAAAAGAGTCTGGCAAATAAACTTTTGTGCTCCAAGTGTAAAGCACAGTACTTTTAAGAAAGCCCATAGCGTATTCTCCCCCTAGTGCTCCTGTTATGAAAAAGAACAGGGTTACCAAAGCTCTTCCTTCACCTTCACCTGCGTCTGTTAGTGTTCCAGAAGCACATCCCCCACCAAACATCATGCCAATACCAAACATTATACCACCTAGAACCGTTAAAAGGTTAATGGGCTTAATAAATTGAGTTCCTGGAATTATCCTGACCCCTCCTACTGCTCTAAATGCAACTTCAGCTCCACCTGCAAAAGCTCCATAATGTATTGCTGCCGTTATTATTATTGATATAGTCAGCATAAACATAAGTGCTTTTGTTAAAGATGAATCCCCAGTTACATATATTCTTTTGATACCGCCCGCAAACCCGAATCTTGATCTTTGCATTATGTAACCAAGTGCAAGTCCAGTAATTAAATATAGTCCTAACTTAGGATTATTTGCCGATACGTATATTGTAAAAATAACCATGGCTAATATAATTGCAAATCCCACTACGAATTGTGGTTTATTTATAATTGCTTTGACCTTTACTACTTTATTATCTGTATTTAAACCCGTAGCTCCCCCTGTATTATTCATAACTCATTTCCTTTCTTTACTTATTTTAAGTTTATTTTTATATAAACCAGCTGCAATAAACAGCTGGGTCCACATAAAATTATATATTATAGGAAGTTATAATCAGTAACTATTTTTTCTCTATCCATTGTTTGATCATTAAAGTATTCATAGAAAGAAATCCCCATAAATCCACCTGCAATATTGTAAATGTTTGTATAACCTAAATGTTGAAGTGCCATTGTTGCATTGTAACTTCTTTGTGCACTTCTGCAATGTAGATATACTGGTTCATCTTTTGGTATTTCATTTGTTCTTTGTCTTATTTCGCTAAGTGGTATATTCTTAGCGCAAATTATGTGGCTTAATTCATACTCGCCTTTTTCTCTTACATCTATTATGCAGGCCTTATTTTCAACTAACCCTCTTACGTCTTTTTCGCTTACTTGCTTAAACTCACCATGTAATAAGTTAGTAGCAACATAACCTGCAAAGTTAACTACGTCTTTAGCCGTTCCAAATGGTGGTGCATAACATAATTCTAAATCTCTTAAGTCATCCACTGTAGCTCCAAATTTAATAGCTGTAGCAACTACATCCATTCTTTTGTCAACATTTCCTCTTCCAATAGCTTGTGCTCCCAATACTTTTCCAGTTGGAATTTCAAATAACAACTTAAAGTGTAGTGGCTCACAATTTGGCATTATTCCAACCTTATCTCCTGGAATTACCTTAGCTACTTCATAATTAATGTTCAATTTAAAGGCTTCTATCATTTCTTCATTTAATCCCACTGAAGCTGCATTATAATCGAAACATTTCACTACTGAGGATCCTATAACACCTGTATTTCTTACAACTCTACCATGAATATGGTCAGCTACCTGCCTTGCCTGTTTTTGAGCAGGACCAGCTAAGGATAATTTGGTAGTTATCCCTGCTAAGGCATGATATACTTCAATAGCATCTCCAACTGCGTATATATTTGTATCACTAGTTTTGTAGTTTTGATCTACTTTTATAGCTCCTGTTATTCCGATTTCAAGCCCAGCCTTAGCTGCAAGTGAAGTTTCTGGAAGTACTCCAATAGCCATAACTACTGCCTCTGTTTGCACTTTTTTACCTGATTCTAAGACAATAGTATCTTTTTCAAAAGAACTTACTTTATCAGATACAATTAGGTTTATACCCTTATCTCGCATTTCTTTATGAAGAATTTGAGCCATATCATAGTCAAAGGGTTTCATTATATGAGGCAACGCTTCTATTAGAGTTACATTATTTCCTGCTTCTCTTAGGTTTTCAGCAACTTCAACTCCTATAAATCCTCCACCTATTACTGATATGTTCTGGACTCCGTTTTCCTTTACATATCTGTTTAGCTTATCAATATCTACAACATTTCTTACTGTAAATACCTTTACCCCTTCAATTCCTTTGATAGGAGGAACTATTGGTTTTGCACCTGGGGATAATATTAGCTTATCATAGTTTTCAGTATACTCTGTTCCGGTTAGTGTGTTTTTAACCCTTACTTCTTTTTTCTCTTTATCTATATCTATAACTTCACTATGTATCCTAGCCTCTATATTATATTGTGCTAAAAACTTATCAGGATGCATAAGCACAAGGTCTTCTGCATTTTCTACTACCCCACTTAAATGATATGGCAGACAACAATTTGAGAAAGACACATCTGCATCTCTTTCAAACATTACGATTTGGTCTTCTTCACTGAGTCTCCTAAGTCTTGCTGCCGTAGAAGCACCACCTGCAACTCCACCTACTATTAAATACTTTTTACTCATGTTAAAACCTCCATTTATATTTATATTTCTGTTAATTCTATATCAATCTATCTGTTAATTATAATACAATACTACAAGGTTTAATAATAAGTATGTGTTATACACCATAAGACATTCTTATATGTTAAATTTATAGTATGTTTTTAGACTTTTTATAAAAATTTCAACTCTTCATTTTGGCTATTTATAAGGTCTAAAATCTCTTCTCGTATTTCCATATATTTAGGTGTATATCTTATATTTTCATGATTTCCACTTGAAGTGTTATAGGTAAAATCTATATTATATTCCTTTATTATTGTACCCGGTATGCTTGACATTACAATAATCCTTGTGGATAACGCTAACGCCTCATCAACATCATGGGTAATAAGGAAAACAGTATTTTCTGTTTTAGTCCAGATTTTCCTTATCAAAGTTTGCATATTTCGTCTAGTTAGTGCATCTAAGGCTCCAAATGGCTCATCCATTAAAATAAGTCTGGGCTTATTAACTAAAACTCTTGCCAGTGAAACTCTTTGTTTCATACCTCCAGAGAGTTCATAAGTTTTATGCTCTTTTGAGTCCTTAAGTCCTACAAGTTCTAAATATTCATTAGTCAATTCTACAATATCATCTTTTGGTAATTTCCTCATTTTTAAACCAAAGGCAACATTATCTTCAACATTTAACCAGGGATATAAAACAGGGCTTTGAAATACTACACCTCTATGCCAATCAGGTCCTATAATAGGTTCATTATCCATTTTAGCCTCTCCACCTGACGGTTTAAGAAACCCTGCCATAATTTTCAGCAAGGTACTTTTACCGCAACCGGACGGACCAAGTACACATATAAATTCCCCCTCAGTAATATCTAAATTTATATTCTTTAGAGCAAGAACTTCACTTTTCCCACTAGAATACTTTAAATCTATATTTGTTAATGTTACAACATGACTTTGCTTATGTTTTAATACTTCTTCCAAAGTAATTCCCCATTTCTATTTAACTATGAAAATTATTTTAAAGCATTTTCAATATATAGTGGATTTACAGCATCTTCAAATGTAGATAATTTAGGCTGCGTCATAAGACTTTTTTGCTTGTATAAAAAATCAGCTGTATCTTTTAACGAATTTACTAACTCACCTTTTTTATCGCTTGTTCCAAAATAAGCAGGATCTAATTGTTGCTCCGCGGTAAGCCAAATAGAGCCTTTCATCTGTTTCGCAGCTTCTTCTTGCGTTATTTCTAAGGTGTCTGAAATTGTTTTTACTGCCTCCGCTTGATTTTCATTATAAAGCTTAACAGATTTATTTACAGCCTTTATATATTTTGTAACAATATCCGGATACTTGCTGGCAAACTCGCGTCTAACAACCTCTACGTTAGATGTAACAACCCCTTTACTTGCCATATCTTTACTAGAAATTATAGTTTTACCATCTTTCAACAGATTAGATAGTGTAGGTTCCCATGCATAAGCTGCGTCAATATCACCTCTTTGCCAAGCGGCGTATACTTCAGGCATTTGCATATCAAGCAGGGTTATGTCCTTTTCAGAAATACCATTTAACTCCAAGGCCTTTAATAAGCTATAATGTGTTGTTGTAGCAAAGGGAGTAGCAATTTTTTTCCCTACGATATCTTTCAACGAATTAATATTTGAACCGTTTCTAGCTACCAATCTTTCTGCATCTCCAAGAACTTCATGTATCCAAATCATTTCTATGTCAATACCACTTGCAATGCCAAGTGTCGCAGAAGAGGACCCAAGCAAGGCAAAATCAATATCTTTTGACACAAGGGCATTTCTTATATCCCCTGCATTAAATTCAATAATATTAACCTTAACTCCAAGTTCTTTTTCGAAATAGCCCTTTGCTATGGCGATTCTCTCATCATTAGGCATCTGTTGTGTACCTATATTTACCACCTTAGGCACATCTGATGAAGCTGTATCTTTTGAGGTTCCACATCCTACAAATAATGTTGCTATTACTGTTGTCATTATAATATTTGCTAATACTTTTTTAAATTTCACAATTATCACTCCTGATTATAATATTTTTTTATTCTTTACCTTTCCACGGAACAATCTTGTGTTCAATAAGTTGTATGCCCTTATCTAATAAAACACCTGTTATACCCATTATAATAATTCCTAGGAAAATAATATCACTTCTCAAATATCGGCTAGCATCTAATACCATCCAACCTATACCAGACCTTGCCGCAACCATTTCAGCTGATACTAGCGTAGTGTACCCAACCCCTAATGCAGTTCTAAGCCCTATAAATATATCAGGTAAACATGCTGGAAATATAACATAAAAAAATATTTGTAATTTACTGGCCCCTACAGTGTAGGCACTATTAATATAATCTTCCTTTATTTTCATAACTGCTGATACACATGAAATATAAATTGGTGCAAAGCAGGCTAATAATAAAAGTACAATCTTAGACCCATTTTCAATCCCTAGCCATAAAACTAAAAGTGTGTAATAAGCTAGTGGTGGAAGTGGCCGATAAAACTCTATAATAGGTTCAAATACGGCCCTTATTTTGCTATTATAACCACTTGCAAGTCCCAATGGAACTGCCATTACAGCCGCCGCTAAGAAAGCAATAAGTAACCTTTGCATACTTGCTCCTAAGTGTTGTAACAATGTATAATTCTTGTACCCATTTTGCAAAATGCCAAGTAAAGCATCCCATACGGATTGTGGAGATGGCACTAATTTGGGATCCACCCATCCAAATAGCGTTACTGTAAACCATATTGCTATAATAAAAAGTACTGTTCCAATAGTTAATATTTTTTCAAGTGTACTTTTTTTGCTCACCATCAAACCGCCTTTCTTTTACGCTCTAGTATGTCAAAAGGTATTATGAGTCCTATGATAAAATTATAACCCGGGAGACTTTCCTTCTGAAGTGTGGTTAAACTAAATAATCATTAAAAATTTTTGTTAATTTTATATCAATTATATCATTATTTTAATACAATATTTATATTTTTATCATAGGTAAGTGTTATGCAGCATAACATATTTTTATAGCACCGGATGAATTTCATGCCTGTAAAATCGAGTAGGAGCTAAATAATTAATTTATTTAGCGTCCTCTCACACCACCGTGC
>CAYXOL010000061.1:0-29428 GCA_964467165.1 uncultured Clostridium sp. | reverse complement strand
TTTCTAATATCCATAAATCTCATAGCTAAATCTTCAAATCTTACTTCTGGATGCTCATACATTACCCACATGATTTTAGCTGCATCCATTGGTGATCCACCACCAAGAGCTATAATTGTATCTGGCTTAAATATCTCCATTTCACTAGCACCTTTTTTTGCTACTGCAATAGTTGGATCTGGTTCTACATCATAAAATATCTTAAAGTCTACTCCAATTTCTTCTAAAATATTTGTAACTTTATCCACGTATCCTAGGTCATAAAGCACCTTATCAGTTACTATAAATGCTTTTTTCTTGTTCATATCCTTTAATTCTTTTAATGCTACCCCTAAACTACCATATTTGAAATACACTTTTTCTGGAACTCTAAACCAAAGCATGTTTTCTCTCCTTTCAGCTACACTCTTTACATTCATTAAATGTTTAACCCCAACGTTTTCTGATACAGAGTTTCCACCCCAAGATCCACAGCCTAGTGTTAATGAAGGTGCTAGCTTAAAGTTATATAAATCACCTATAGCGCCTTGAGCTGCTGGCATATTTACTATAACTCTTCCTGTTTTCATTTTTGCGCCAAACTTAGCTATTCGGTCTTCCGACTTAGTTCTGTGAGTATATAATGATGATGTGTGACCAAATCCTCCAAGCTCAACTAGTCTTTCTGCCTTAACTAGTGCTTCATCGAAAGTTTTAACCTTATACATAGCTAGTACTGGAGATAATTTTTCGTGTGAGAATGCTTCCTCAAGTTCTACAGATTCAACCTCTCCTATAATAATCTTTGTTTCTTCAGGAACTTTCACTCCTGCCATTTCTGCTATTTTATAAGCTGATTGACCTACTATATTTGCATTTAATGATCCGTTAGTTAATATTACTTTTCTTACTTTGTCTATTTCCGCTTTTTTTAGAACATAGGCTCCTCTTTCAGAAAACTCTTTCCTAACTTCGTCATATATTTCTTCCATGACTAATACCGATTGTTCAGAAGCGCATATTACTCCATTATCAAAACTCTTAGAAAGTAGAATTGAGTTTACAGCCATTTTAATTTCAGCTGTCTCATCAATAATTGCTGGTGTATTTCCTGCACCAACTCCGATAGCTGGTTTTCCTGAAGAATAGGCTGCTTTAACCATTCCAGGTCCTCCTGTTGCAAGTATTATATCCGATTCTCTCATAAGAATTTGTGAAAGTTCTACTGAAGGCTCATCTATCCAAGCTATTATTCCTTTTGGTGCGCCTGCTTTAACTGCTGCATCTAGTATTATTTTAGCTGCTGCAATAGTAGACTTTTTACTTCGTGGATGTGGAGAAAAAATAATACCATTCCTAGTTTTTAATGATATAAGAGCCTTAAATATTGCTGTAGAAGTTGGGTTTGTAGTTGGTACAATTGCTGCTACCACTCCTATTGGTTCTGCAATCTTTGTAATACCAAAGGATTTATCAACATCTATAACTCCACAGGTTTTTTCATCTTTATATTGGTTATATATATATTCTGAAGCAAAGTGATTTTTTATAACCTTATCTTCTACAATTCCCATACCTGTTTCTTCCACTGCCATCTTAGCCAGATCAATTCTTGAATTATTTGCAGCCATTGCTGCTTGTCTAAATATTTCATCTACCTGTTCTTGAGTAAAAGTAGAAAATTCCTTTTGAGCACTTCTAACTTCTTTTATTCTAATCATTAATTCTTCTACGTTTGTTACTTTCATATACTACACCTCTTTCATAATAATATATTGTATTTATAATGAACTTTACATGATTTCTATTTAAAATGCCGGCTCCTTGTTATGTGTTAATTATATCACAATGTTTTTATTGTTGTAAAGAGTTTTTATATATTTTAATATCTTCATATCAAAATCACGCACTTGCAAACCTTTTCATAGTCTCATTTAAATAGTTTATGTTATATTTAATTACTTGTTCCGAACAATTGTAAATCTAAAACAGAGACAAAGTATGTTATTTTTTAAACAATGTCGATCTAGCGAACCTAAAAAAAGATGATCCCTGTACAATACAGAAATCATCCCTTACTATTTTTATACACTTTAGTAGCATCTTATAAATATATTATTAAACAATGTCTCCACTGTTAATACAGTTCTATCTATCGAATAGGCCGCCAGTTTTCTTGGTGCTCCTTGCCGCTTTTTTTTGTTTTCCAATGGTTTTATCCGGTCTTGAAATTGAACCTTGCTGCGAACTTTTCTTTTTCTTTTCTTCAATAATTTTTTTCATCATTTCAATATTATTACTTGACATAAATTTTTCCTCCTTTTGTAGCAAATCAAAGTATGTTAGATACTATAGAATTTATGTTTAATTATACAAATTATTATTTTCTATATTTTTTATTCACTACACAAACTCAACTTGTTGTTTTCCCTACTAATCAGTTTATCTTAATTCAACCAAGATTTCAATATAATATTTCAATGTACCAGTACTTTTTTATAAATATCATGTTTTACCCTATAAAAACCCTCTATTCTGTCCTTTTCGCAATACAGTTTAACTTAATCAATACATTTTTATATCCAACTTTTATAATTTCATTATCATATAAACTTTCATAGGTTACTTTATCCATATCATATTCTAATACCTTTAAGATGTTAGTCCCATAAAGTTTCTTAATTAACATCTCACAATCCCATTTTACTAAATCAAAATGACCCTCATCATAATGATATTCATTTGTATCGTTTTTTAATTTTTCTATAATTCCATATAATTGATAAATATAGCTCAACTCTTTTAAATTAAAAATCTTAGTTAATGCTACAATAGCTTTAGAATAATTATAGTTCATGGGTACAGGATAAATACTAATTTTATCCTTATTATCAAAGTTCCTTAACATTCTTATACTTTGATATAAAGCTGTACATATATCCAATTGAATAATAGTGGCATATTCGTTTACTATGCTAGCTTTGTCTTGCTCTTTATACTCTCTTTTTGCTTTTTCAATTCTACTTTGTGTTTCAATTGACTTACGAGTGTAATTTCTATTTATAAGCCAGCTAAAAATTCCACCTAAAATAGCACCTATTATAATAGAAACAGATGATATAAGATGATCCGGTATTAAAAGAAGGGAACCATGCATTCTAATTTCTCCTTTCTAAAAAAGTATTTTCTTCAGTATAGTTTCCATATAAATATAATTTATTCTTTTAGTTTCAGTTATTTTTTTGACAATAGAAGGACATTTAGAGTATTGTATAGATAAAGTATATACTTTAACTTAACTTTATAGAAGGAGACTAAAATCAAATGATTACACAAAATGATAAAGGACAAATAAGAAGTAACATAGCTATTGGCATTACAGTTGATGTTGTTTTAAAAAAAGATCAACGCACCAATACATTAACAAGAGGTGTAGTAAAGAGGTTATTAACCAATTCAGCCGTTCATCATAGAGGTATAAAAGTTATGCTAGAAGATGGCCAGGTGGGCAGAGTACAGGCTATTATATCAAAATAAAAAATAATGGTTTAAAGTCAAAACCAATTTACCACTATTTAATATTTTCAAAGGTAAATTGGTTTTCAAATTTAATTTTACAATTGCACTTGCTTTTTCTAATGAAATGATATATAATGACAAGGTTACCTAGTAGAAAAAATATATTTTAATATCCACAACTTACTCGCCAATGCGTAGCAAAACCGGATCATTAAAACACTTAACAAGAGAAGACATGAATTTTAAAATTTCAATTCTTTAATTCTTACCCTCTTCATTCGAAAATTTATTAATGAATCCCTTATTTGAATTTTGTTTATTAAACTACTGATAGCGCCTACACCATAACTCAATATGTTGTAGCATGATTTAAAATAAAACTAAAAGACTTAGACAATTAAAAGTTGTGTTGATGCCTTTTAGACTAGTTAGGAGGTAAATATATGAAAAACGACGAAATATTTGAAATTACAGAAGACGTAATTGACGAATGCTTAGAATGTTTAGACTAAAAATTAAAAAGCAAATCTATCACTGTCCCAGTCTAGTGAAGGTTTCTTTTTTTTATATACTATTGTATATTTTTTGAAACTATAGATATTTATGTATGTATTATTCTATAGTTTTTACCTTCTAAAATAAATTATAATAAATTTGGCAATAAATAGAGGAAATTTATCTTAAGTATAGAATAACTGTAAGTATAGAATATTCACTTTAAAGGAGGGCATAAAATGTTAACGATTTCTTTTATCGGTGGTGACAAAGAATTACTTGATTTAAAACAATCTGAAGCTGATTTGTTCAAAAGTTGGTTTTACAATTTTGAAAACTCCAGACCTCACGAAGTTAATACAATGGGCAAGAAATATTTGTTTAATAAAAAGGCAATAGCTTATATTGAAATAGAGCCTTAGCTTTTAATTTTACATCAAAGAAATGAATAATTTATAATATAAATCTTTATAGAAACAAAGAACCTGCAATCTTTTTGATTGCAGGTTCTTTGTTTCTACCTATTATGATTATTTAACTAAAATGCGGTTAAATATTACGATCATTGTTTAAACTCCACTTCGACTTGCACAATTTCTGATGCTGTGCCAATTCTTATAGGCGGTCCCCATGTCCCAACTCCACTTGAAACCACAACATTATATGTGCCTTTGGTAAGTAATCCAAAATCTTTTTCAAATAGCCTTTTAGTAACAATATTCGCTGGTAGCAATTGTCCATTATGGGTATGACCTGAAAATTGAAGATCAACCTCAGCTTTTTCTCCTTCAATAAAATTTACAGGCTGGTGATCAATTACAATAATGGGTAAATGCTTATCTGCATCCTTTAGCAATTCATCTATTGTTTTTCTTTTTGTTTTAGTGTACCTCTCAGCGGATACATCATCTCTACCCACAAGGTAAAAGCTATCATTGATTTTCACCGTCTTATCTCTTAGCACATTGAGATTAGCGGAATTTTCATATTCATAAACAATTTTTTCTACTGGACTCCCATAATACTCATGATTACCAAAAATAGCATAAACTCCGTATTTAGACTGTATTTTTTTGATTTCTGTGCCCATTTCTTGGTCTATAAAAGGTTCTATATAATCGTCAATAATATCGCCTGCCAAGATTACTATATCAGGCTTTAGTTCATTTATTTCAATTACCATCTTTGAAAGTCTTTGTTTATCTACAATATCGCCAAGGTGTAAGTCTGAAAGCATTACAACGTTTAATTTTTTAAGTTCTCCTGCATCCTTATTAATTTTTATGGAATATTTTGTTGTTTTTAAATTTGTTGCATTGTAGGTGCCATATATTAGCAAAACGGCTACAATGATTAATACTACCTTGTTGGAGGTGAAATATATATTTTGCAATGTTTTATCACCTATGAACGCGAATCTTTTTATGCCCAAAATCAATTTTAAAACATCTATGACACCTAGTAATATTACAAAATATAAAAATGCTGCAAGCCAGTATCCCCCTAAAATATTAAGAAATTTTTCAAAAAAATGTGGCACCCTATCTTTACTAAATCTTGCTATAACAAAAGACAATGCAATAAAGACAAACATGGTCCAATATAAGTAAATACTAATTTTAGGTATTGCTGTGTTTATAAGTACCCAACCTTTTTTGCCAACATAAACGTTGGCGGCAATAAAAACTACGAAAGAAAAAAATATTTGAAAGTAAATCATTTTTTCATACGTCCCCCAAACTTAGATATTTTATCATTATACTTTAGTTTAAACATTATCGACATAATATACAAGTAGAAATAGAAGGAACACTTACCTCATTAACGCAAGTTTTTATTCCCTTACTTATACCTGTCTTATCCACCTCACGTTCATTAGCCAAAATTCTCCACTCATTAGAATCCGGCAAAATTAATTTTATTTCTTCTCTATTAGCATTGTGAATTACAATTAATTTACTGAAGTCCTCCTTAAAAGTGGAAGTCAATTCGTATGCCACAGAATTACAGGCTGTTTCAAGAAATACCAAGGATTTTCTTACCTCTGAAGCATTGTCTAAGGTCATAACCTTTTGGCTTTTTCTTAAGGAAATTAAACCCTTAATATATTTATAGTTTTCAATGTATTTAGCTTTTCTACTCCATTGTATTTCATTCACAGCGTCACCTGCGTTATAGCTATTATGGTTTCCCTGTTTAGTCCTTAGTATTTCTGTTCCACCTTGAATAAACGGAATTCCTTGACAAGTAAGGATGATTGAAAGTGCCAATCTATTCATCTTTTCTCTTTCTAAAGCAGTATTAGTAGGATTGCTTTTTTCAAATTTATCATATAAGCATAAATTGTCATGGGAACTTGCATAGTTTACTATTTCTCCAGGCTCCTGAGCAAAACTACATATTTGATTATTATATTTAATGCCACCAACAATACCCTTCTTAATTTCTAATTCTAGCCCAACTCCGCCGTTCACAAAGCCTGCCCAGTTGCCATCATTATCTCCCTTTATTGCGTTTCTCATATCATCATTAAACAAAGATACTTGCATACCCTTTTGGCATCCTTTTCTTAGTTGTTTTGAAGGCTCTAATGCAGATTGTCCACCTGTCCATGGCTCCCCATAGATAATAACATTTGAATTAATAACTTTTGCCTGCTTTGTTACCTCTTTTATTGTATCAATATCATGCAGAGCCATTAAGTCAAATCTAAATCCATCTATCTTGTATTCCTGCGCCCAAAACTTCACACTATCAACTATAAACTTTCTTACCATTGTTTTTTCTGAAGCTACTTCATTTCCACAACCTGATCCATTAGTATAGTTTCCATTTCCATCCTTTCTATAGTAATATCCTGGAACCAAAATGTTCATTGGTGAATTTTCAGTAGTAACAGAGTGATTATAGACAACATCCATAATTACACCAATGCCATTTTCATGCAACGTTTGAATTAAAATCTTAAACTCCATAATTCGCATTGTGCCATCCTTGGAATTAGAAGCATATGAGCCCTCAGGTACATTGTACAAATAAGGATCATATCCCCAATTGTAGCCCCCTACAGTTTCATCCACACTTGCAAAATCATATACTGGCATTAAATGAACATGAGTTATTCCTAAATCTTTAAGATGGTCAAGTCCCGTAACAACACCTGAAAGGGTTTTGGTCCCTTTTTCAGTAAAACCCAAATATTTACCTTTTTTATCAATCCCCGAGTCCACACATACCGAAAAATCTCTAATATGAATTTCGTAAATCACTGCCTCAGTTCTAGGAATTGGTGAAGGTCTTGAATGCTTATTCCAATTATGGGGATTTAACGAATTGAAATCCACTATCATTCCTCTCTCTCCATTGGCACTGGAACCTTTAGTATATATATCCGGGGTTTCTTTTTCTACCCCCTCTTTTGTTACTAAATAATTATAATATTTATTTTTAAAATTACCATGAAGTTTAAGCACCCAAACGCCCTTTTGACCTTTATTCATAAGCTGCCTTTGTCCATGGGTATCATTGAATGTTTCGTATACAACTACCGAAATTGATTCTACAGTAGGTGCCCAAACTTTAAATGTAGTATAACCAGTAGTATACGTTGCACCTAAATCATTTCCATCATAGGCAAATTCTACATTTTCCAATACTTCATCCATTATCTAATCTCTCCTTAAAAATAATAAAAAATATAACAATGGCCATTTTTTTTATAATATGTAAACACATCTAAAAAATAACCCAAGAAATCTAGAGTTATTTAGTCGACTCTCTTTCAACTAATTTTGTATCAATAATATAATTAGTTATATATTCTTTTTCATTTTCCAATTTGTTTATTAATAGCTTTACTGCAAAATAGCCTAATTCTTCAGAATTAATATCCACTGAAGATAGTGAAGGATTTCTGTATGCAGTTAATGGTGTATTATTAAACCCAACTATCGAAATATGATTTTGTGACATTTCACTTATAGCCTTTGACGCACCAAATGCAATTAAATCATCGGTGGTAACAACTGCTGTGGGGCTTGACTGCTGCAGAATTCGTTTCATAGCGTCATACCCACTACCTTCAGTAAATTCAGCTACTTGTATCATATTTTCATCTATTTTTACGCCGATGTTTTCCATAGCCTTCTTATAACCTTCTAATCTATTTATAGTTACATTAAGTGTAGATGGACCTCCTATAAATGCAATTTTTCGTTCACCCTTTTGTATAAGATAATTAACAACACTGTACATGGCATGGAAATTATCATTATCAACCCATAAAAGCCCTTCGGTATCTTCAGGTTTACCTATTACCACAAAAGGATAATCTGCTTCTTTTAAATAGGCAATACATTTATCATTTTTTCTTACTACCGGCAAAATAATTCCGTCAACTCTTCTACTATTCATTAAACTTGCTATGTACTCCACTTCTTGATCCTCATTACTACTGTAAGTATACATAATATAGTATCCTTTTTTTTGCGCATAGTGACTTATGCCTCTCATAATTTGAATGAAAAATGGGTTAACAAATAAATCTTCATCAGTGTTAGGCAAAATAAGTCCAATAGTCTTTGTTGTTTTACTAACTAGGCTTCTAGCGATGGCATTAGGGTGATAATTCATTTCTTTCATTGCTTTATAAACTTTTTGTTTTGTTGCATCACTAATTTTAGGATTATCCGCAATTACCCTTGAAACAGTCGAGGGTGATACATTTGCAAGTTTTGCTACTTCTCTTATAGTTACAGACATGAAAACTTCACTTCCTATTTTCAAAAATATTCTATTGCTAATTATATTATTAAACCCAACATTGTGCAAGGTAAGCTTAAAAAGCATCCCCTACCATCTGAAATAGCTAATGGCTATGTTAGTTGTTTTAAATGAATCATAACTTTATTTTATTTTTATTTCATATGGTCATGCAATCGGTTGCAAATATTTAATTTGATTATAATCTTTCAGTTTAACTTCTGTCAATAACTATAGTATTTTACTTTTGTTATTATTTCTACTTTAACCAAGATTACTTTACCACACCACTGAATTTGTTGATTCTATAATATCATATGATTTCAAGCACAATGTTTTCAAGTGTAAAAAATAATACAAATTATTTCATGCAAACGCATTCACAAATCTATGTTTTTATATTATTATATACATATAGGTATTAATTTATTATAAGTAAACAGTTTAAATAATAATTTACATAAACATAAGGGAGGAAGCTATGCACAATATTAAAGCAGTTATATTTGATTTAGATGGAGTATTGGTTGATACTGCCAAATATCACTATTTAGCATGGAAGAGACTAGCAGAGGAACTAAATATTAAGTTTTCATTGCAAGACAATGAGAGGTTAAAAGGCGTAAGTAGAATCCACTCCTTGGATATCATACTATCGCTAGGTAATATTACGTTAGACAATGATACAAAAATTAAATTAGCACAAAAGAAGAATATTTGGTACGTGGAATATATTTCTGAATTAACTCCAAATGATATCTTGCCAGGGGTTATAGGTTTTTTAAAAAGTCTTAAAGTAGATGGCATAAAAGTTGCATTAGGTTCTGCAAGTAAGAATTCTATGCTAATTCTTGAAAGTTTAAATTTAACTAATTATTTTGATGCTATAATTGATGGAACAAAAGTTTCTAAAGCAAAACCCGACCCTGAAGTCTTCTTAAAAGGTGCTGAGGCACTTAAGGTATTGCCTAGAGAGTGTATTGTATTTGAAGATGCGGAAGCTGGAGTGGAAGCTGCCATTAATGCTGGAATGTATTGCATTGGCATAGGTTCTAAAAACACACTAAAAAATGCTAATTTAGTCCTACCAGGTTTTTCAGATATAACTTTCAATAAATTAAAACTATAAGAGGAAAAACAATTGGTAGTTTTGTTTTCCCTGGAGAATAACTAGGAGGATTTTTAATGGAACACTATTATAAATTAGATGAATGGAATATTATTGAACAAGGTTTTAACCCTGCTAATAATGAAATATCTGAGAGTATTTTTAGTTTAGGTAATGGTTATATGGGACAAAGAGCAAATTTTGAAGAAGCGTATAGTGGTACATCTCTTCAAGGAAATTATATGGCTGGCGTCTACTACCCTGACAAAACCAGGGTTGGTTGGTGGAAAAATGGCTATCCAGAATATTTTGCTAAAGTTTTAAATTCAACAAATTGGGTTGGTTTAAACATTAAAATCAATGATATTTCGCTAGATCTTGCTAAGTGCAGTGTATGCGAATTTGAAAGAGTTTTAAATATGAAACAAGGATACTTACAAAGAACCTTTGTGGCTTTACTTTCAAACGGTAATGAGATTAAAGTAAAGTCTAAAAGATTCATAAGTATGACTCGTGGAGAAATAGGCACAATAAAGTACTCAATAACGCCATTGAATTTCAATGGAAAACTTACGATTACACCCTATCTCGATGGAGATATAATGAACTCTGATTCCAATTATGATGAGAAGTTTTGGGATGAAATATCCAAAGAAGTAAAACCTTATGAAGGATATTTACTTCTTAAAACCAAAAAATTGGATTTTCACGTGTGTACAACTATGAGCTATGAAATAACTAAAAATGGTGAACTAATTAAACCTATTGCAGACTTTAAGCAAAGCGAAAAATATATTTCTAATACCGTAATAGTTAATTGTAATGAAAATGATGAAGTTATAATTTATAAATATATTGCAAATACATCTTCAAGATATTATGAAAAAGAAGAGTTAATCGGAATTACTAAAGAACTTTGCAGCAATGCTAAAGTGGATGGATTTGAAACATTACTAAAAGAACAAGCTGATGCTTGGGAAGAAAAGTGGAAGGAAAGCGATATAGTTATTGAAGGTGATGTTTCTGCACAGCAAGGTATTAGATTTAATATATTCCAATTAAACCAGACATATACAGGAGAAGATTATAGGCTAAATATAGGACCAAAGGGTTTCACTGGTGAAAAATATGGTGGCAGCACTTACTGGGATACCGAAGCTTATTGCATACCCTTCTACTTAAGTACTTGTGACGAAAAAGTATCAAGGAACCTTTTATTATATAGATACAAACAGTTGGATAAAGCCATAGAAAATGCTGAGAAATTGGGCTTCACAAATGGAGCAGCACTTTATCCAATGGTTACAATGAATGGTGAGGAATGCCACAATGAGTGGGAAATAACCTTTGAGGAAATTCATAGAAATGGAGCAATAGCTTATGCTAATTATAACTATGTGAATTATACTGGAGATAAGTCTTGCCTTGGTGAATTTAGTCTTGAAGTGCTTACAGCTATATCAAGATTTTGGGCTCAGAGAGCTACTTTTTCAAAAAATAAAAATAAATATGTGATTTTAGGTGTAACTGGGCCTAATGAATATGAAAATAATGTAAATAACAACTGGTATACCAATAAAATTGCTTGTTGGACACTACAGTACACTCTTGAGGTTATTGATTACCTAAGTCAAAATGAACCTGAAAGATTAGTTGAAATTAAGGAAAAGCTTAATTTTAAGGATTCAGAAATGATTACTTGGAAGAACATCATTGAAAATATGTACTATCCTTGTGATGAAGAACTTGGAATTTTCCTTCAACAAGATGGATATATGGATAAGCAGCAGATATTAGTTAGTGAATTAGACAAAGTGCATCTGCCAATAAATCAAAACTGGTCATGGGATAGAATACTAAGGTCATGTTTTATAAAACAAGCTGATGTGCTTCAAGGTATTTACTTATTTGAAAATGAATATAATACCGCTACAATTAAAAGAAATTTTGATTTCTATGAACCTAGAACTGTACATGAGTCTTCCTTATCCCCTTGCATTCATACTATATTAGCTGCAAAAATCGGCAATTATGATAAAGCTTATGAAATGTATTTAAGGACCTCTAGACTTGATCTTGATAATTATAATAATGACACACAGGACGGTTGTCACTCTACTAGTATGGCAGGCACATGGATGTCCGTAGTTCATGGATTTGGTGGACTTAGAGTTCGCGATAATAAATTAATATTAAGCCCATTTATCCCTAAACACTGGCTCTCCTGCTCTTTTAAAATAATTTTTAGAGGCGCACTTTTAAACATTAAATTTAATGAAAAGCTCCTTCAAATAAAAAACGAGAATGACATAGCGGTGAATTTATTAATTTATAGCAGTGACTACAGTTTAAATGGAAATGATTCATTAGAAATTCCAATACAATAACGCAGGAGATGATTTAATCAACGCCTCAGTGAATATTTTCATTACTGAGGCTTTTTTCTGTTTACTCGTGTCTATTATTTTGTTAAGATTAAATAGGGTTGTTTTTTGATTTTACTACATTTCAGAAGGAATTCTCCTACTTCTATAAGTGGGAGTACAGCACTATAACAAAAGAAAAATTAATAACTGGAGGATAACTATGAATTTTAACAATAAAAAAATTAAAGCAATAGCCGATAGAGTTCTGAATAGAGCAGTTAAAAGCGGCTTTAACAAAGATGATATAGAAGATTTTTATATAGAATCACTTTTAAAACAAACCACTTCGCCTAGAATTCGCGATTTTATTGAACTATCCTATTATAAGGGAATATTTAAAGGCTTTCAGTATTCGGAAACGCTCATTAATTCAAATATAGTGCCTGTTAACACTGACACTTACGCTGATGAACTTCAAAAACAGAATATTAGTTTAATAAAAAGACTAGAAGAGCTAAATGATATGGTTTTTAAAATTAAAGCCCCCCCCCTAAACACAGGGAAAATAATTCAAGATGGGAGGAGCTTTGTTTCTTATAGGAATAAATTTGTAAATAACATTAATGATGCAATAAAAATGGCCTCCGATAACAAAAAATATTTAGATAATTGCAACTCTTTAGATAATAAATAATTATATTCTTTTTATTCATATCTAAGAAATACTTATAATTTTTTATCATATAATATAGTAATATAATTATAAAGAAGATGATAAATATGAATGACAATGCCAACTATTATATTCAATTAAATAGCAGAGTAGAAAAAATGCTTAGAACATCAGAATTTTTAGGGTCTGGTCATAATGGAATAGTATATTCACTGCCTAACCAAAGAGTAATAAAAATTTTCAAAGATAAAAGAATTTGTGGCAAGGAATATAGTATTTTTATGAAAACCAGAAGGAGTAAATATTTCCCAAAGGTTTATGAACATGGAGATTACTACATTGTACGAGATTATGCAAGTGGACAGCGGCTAGACAAATATATAAAAAAGCATGGCATCAATAAAAAAATCTCTCATAACCTTATAGAACTTATTGAGGAATTCAAGAGGCTAAATTTTAAAAGACTAGATATTAGGTGTAAAGACCTGTACTTAAAAGAAGATTTTTCTATTACCGTAATTGATCCTAAAAATAATTATTCCAAGAAGGTACTTTACCCCAGACATCTAATGAAAGGCCTAAACAATTTAGGTGTACTTGCCGAATTTTTATCAGTTGTTAGTGATGAAAATATTGAAACTTATGAATTATGGAACCTTAACTTTAAACAGTATTTAGACAAAACCATGGAGTAAATGAAAATATTTAACATACTACAATAGGCTATAATTCACTTAAATTACAGCCTATTGTGTTATTGTAACACATTTAATTCTCTTAACTCATTTAGAAATTGTTGAAAGTTTAGCACCCTTGATGAATCTAATATGATCTTTGCGGTTGACAGCATTTTTTTATCCTCTGTCACAAGGGTATAGTCCTTATTCTTTTCGCAAATATTGATTAGGCTATAGTCATTTATAGAAATTTTAACTCCATTAACAAAATATATATTTTTATTCTTTTCATATTTAATAGGATTACTGTCTATGCTATCTCCAGTGAAATTTAAGCTATTATTAGTAATAATATGTCCTAATAGTTTTAGAAATTTATTCGAGAGTACAAAATCTTCGTTGAATTTTGCATACTCTTTTACTGATAACTCTCCAGCTATATCCTCCGAAATTTTAAAATCAACCCATTCAATATTTTCAATAGTATCTAGTAAGGTAGGATATTTATTCCACACATGTATAACTATATTAGTATCCAATAAATATTCTTTACAAATCATTTTCTTATCTCCTTTTAGAAATAAATCTATATTAGATTTTCAATAAAAAGATATCTGCATTATATATTTTTTAAACTTAAAAGTTTGGTATTTCCAATTAAATTTAAAATACTATTGGTGTACATTACAATCACCTACTACTATTAGTTTTATTAATATTATATTCACTAATAAATAAATGGTTAACTATTATTAATTTTCTTGCTTGTTTCACCTTGATAATTCTAGATGATGGCTCTATAATTTAGATATTAATATATGATTTCTTATTAGTCAATTCTTTATGTGAAATTCATAAATTAATTTTATAGTAAATACCAAAAACATTATCAAATCAAAAATACGAAGGAGGAAGTGGCTGCTTGCAGCTCATAAATATACTTATGGAAGTACATGTATTTTTAAAAGGTAGTAAACAGGCTGTTATTTATAAAGGTGATAGAATTGATGTTTTAGATTTTGAGATGAATAAAGTAAAATATAAGCAAATTAGATATTTTAGAAATGGTTTTAGCAAAAGTGAACTAGTGGAAGAAGAAGGTATAAATAAAATAGTTAAAATGGAGTTGTAATAAATACCTACATCCATATTGTGCTAGTTGCATGTTGTGGATGTAGGTATTTATTATGATTTGTTATTTTCTTTTTTTCATCTTTGCCATATTTTTATTATCTTGTCTACTTACAACCTTCGGCTTATTTTTCATTTTGTAGTTTTTATCTATAGGCTTACCTTTAGCTATATTTTTTTCGTTTTTCCCTTTATCTTTGCCCTTTTGTTGATTTGTTTTATTGCTGGTGCCACTTAAATGTTCCTTATTTTTTTGACCACGTGGTTTTATTAAACACTTAGGTCCGTAACCAATAAGATCTTCTCTATTTGCTTCTACTAAAGCTGTATATACTAAATCATATTTCATAGGATCTTTATATTGAAGTAAAGCTCTTTGCATGGCTTTTTCATGCTTTGTTTTAGGTATATGAACTTCTTCAAGGGTAATTGGATCAAGCCCCGTATAAAACATAGTTGTTGATGGCGTTCCTGGCGTTGGATAGAAATCTTGAACTTGTTCAGGTTGGTAATTAGTGTCCCTAAGGTATTCTGCTAGTTCAACTGCTGAACTCATGTTGCATCCTGGGTGGCTAGACATTAAATAAGGAATAAGATATTGTTTCTTTTCTATCTTTTCAGTAGCCTTATAAAATTTCTCTCTAAATTTCTCATAGGTTTTACCTGCTGGTTTACCCATAAATTTTAAAACTTTATGAGAAACATGCTCCGGCGCAACTTTTAGCTGCCCACTTACATGATACTTAATGAGTTCATTAAAAAAGGTTTCATTTTTGTCTGCCATAATATAGTCATAACGTAGTCCTGAACGTACAAAAACCCTTTTAATATTTGGTAATTCCCTAAGGGATCTAAGCACGTTTAAATACTCCATATGGTCCACAGATAGATTCTTGCAGGGTGCTGGATGCAAACATTGCTTATCTTTGCAAGCACCAACTTTTAATTGTTTATCACAGGCTGGCCTCCTAAAATTGGCGGTGGGACCTCCTACATCATGTATGTATCCTTTGAAATTTTTCAATTTTGTAATTTCAATTGCTTCTTCTAATAGTGATTTTTCGCTTCTACTTTGCACAATTCTACCTTGATGAAAGGTAATGGCACAGAAAGCACAGCTACCAAAACATCCTCTTGAACTAACTAAGCTGAACTGAACTTCCTCTATAGCAGGTATTCCACCCAGATTTTCATAGATAGGATGATAATTCCTTTGATAAGGCAAACCATATACAACATCTAATTCCTCTCTAGTAAGCGGCATTTCTGGTTTATTTTGCACAATATACTTATTAGTATGTTTTTGCACAATAATACTACCACGAATTGGGTCTTGTTCATCATATTGTATCTTAAAAGCCTGTGCATATTTTTTCTTATCATTACAGACTTCTTTATATGATGCTATTTCAACATGGTCACCAATACTTTCTATGTCCTCAGTTACATAACATGTTCCAAGAACTCGCGTAATGTCTTTTATATCTATACCTTCATTTAATTTATTAGCAATCTTAACAACTTGTTTCTCTCCCATTCCAAATATTAGTAAATCTGCACCACTATCGATTAGCATTGACTTCCTTACCTTATCACTCCAATAGTCGTAATGTGCAAACCTTCTTAAACTTGCTTCTAGTCCTCCAATAATTAGAGGAATTCCCTTATATGCTTCTCTTATTTTATTACAGTAGACTATTGTTGCTCTGTCAGGACGAAGTCCCATCTTTGATCCAGGAGAGTACAAATCCTTTTCTCTTATCTTCTTACTTACTGTATAGTGATTAACCATAGAATCCATATTACCAGCATTAACTAGGAATCCTAGCCGTGGTTTGCCCAGTTTTTTAAAATCTTCTGTGTCCTTCCAATCAGGTTGAGCTATTATTCCTACTTTATAACCTTCACTTTCTAAAACCCTTGAAATAATTGCTGTCCCAAAACTATGATGATCTACATAAGCATCACCTGTAACTATAATAAAATCTAATTCTGTCCAACCTCTATCTAAAATATCACTTTTACTAATAGGTAAATATTTATTATCTTTAATTACTTCCACCTTCTTTTGCTTTAATCGTAAATCACAATATATAATTCAAAATACAATTATAGCATTCTTTACGTTTTAATTCTTTTAAAATAATAATTTTTAAAAATTTTCCAATAGCATTTGCTTTTACTCTTGAATTTAAATATCATAAAACTTTTTATTCGCAAGTAAGTCTGTGAAATCTGCAACACATAGTGGTTTGCTATAATAATATCCTTGTGCCTCATCACAACCACGTTCTACTAAAAACTTCTCTTGAGCACTTGACTCTACTCCTTCAGCAATAATCTTAAGTCCAAAGTTTTTCCCTATTTCAATTATAGTAGTGGCTAGTGACCCGTTATCTTTATCTGGAATACCCCTTATAAAGGATATATCTATTTTTAATTTATCTATAGGCAATTCTCTGATATAGCTTAGGCAAGAATATCCCGTTCCAAAATCATCAACTGCAACCTTCACAGACTTTTCTCTTAATTTTTTCAAAGTATTAATTACTTTCTCCATATCATTAATAAACATACTTTCTGTAACTTCAATTTCTAATTTTTTCGCTGGAAGCCCAGTTTCTAATAAAACTTCATTCACCATAGCGTTTAAATCTGTTCTCGTGAATTGTAATGGCGAAACATTTACAGCAATACTTAAATTATCATATCCCATATCATGCCATTTTTTAGTTTGCCTACAAGCATCATAAATAACCCATTCTCCTATTTCTTCAATGAAACCAAATTCCTCTGCTATGGGTATAAACTCATCTGGCCTTACTGGTCCTAGAACCTTGCTATTCCATCGAAGCAACGCTTCCATTCCAATAATATTTTTGGTTTTGAAATTTATTTGTGGTTGATAATATAATTCTAATTCATTATTGGACATTGCATGTCTTAGCTCATATACCATATTCATCCTTTTTTTAGATATAGTATTTAGCTCCTCATCATAAAATTTATATTTTCCCTTTTGGCTTTCTTTTGCACGATTTAATGCAATAGATGCAAATTTTAACAATGAATTTGCATTACCACTATTCCTTGGGTAAGTACTTATTCCCATGCTAGCAGTTGTAAATATCTCTTTATTTTTTACATAAATGGGGCGCTTAAACATATCCAAAATATTTTCCACCTCTATAATCATATTTTGAGGATCATCAAGGTTATTATACATGACTACAAATTCGTCACCAGTTATTTTAAAGATTTCTACTGCATTTTTTATGGTCTTTAGACGATCTGATATGATTTTTAAAACTTTATTTCCACCTTGCCTGCCTATAATTTCATTTATTTTTCTAAAATCATCAATGCCAATCATTATTACTGTCACGCTATCATATAGGTTAAGACATTCCGCTAGTTCTTTTTCTAACAGATTTTGATTTGGTAAATTTGTTAAGGTGTCATAACTTTCTAAATGCTTAATAATACGCTCTTTATCCGTTCTAATATCTATTTCATTTTTCAAAACTTGATTTTGCTCTTTTAAACGTTGGAAAGTTATCTTAATTTCATAAAGCATTTTTTCAATGATTTCAGCAACCCTTCCAAACTCATCATGAGACCTTACATCTAATTTAACATCATAATTTCCATTTTTTATTTCTAAAGCAGCAAATTCTAACTTCTTTAAATTGTTAGTTATTTTACCAAATAAAAAATAAATTGCCATTCCTAGTATTAGAATAATACCCATGGATATTTTAAATTCATTTAGAAGAATCTGCCTTTTTGCTCCACTTATTTGTTGGCGTACTTCATTGTAAGTTCCATACAACTCCAGCTTAGGAACTAAAAATCCTAAAGTCCAGGTTTCAGTTGAAAAAGATTTTTCGGTGCTCCAAGTATTAAAAGGATTTAAATTCTGTTGAAAGTGAATATACTTCACTCCATTTATTTCTATTTCATTTTGACTAATTTCCATAGTAGTAGGTAATTTAATTTCTTTTACCGACTCATATTTGCTATCTTTAAAAAATCTTTGCATTACATTATATTCTGCACCAGATGTTGTTTTCGATGTAGAATTCATCATAGTTTTTAACCCTAATATTTTTTCACCCTCTTCATTCACGGCAAATATATTTTTATTAGACTGGCTTAAGTATGCAAACCCAGTACTGGCAAGTCTTAGATTTCTTGTATAATTTATTATTTCAGTAAGCTCAACGTCTAAGGCAATAGTCCCTTTAAATGTATTTCTTTGCTTATTCCACAGTGGAAGACTTAATGTCATTATTGCTTTGCCTGTAGCCCCATCTACATAGGGAGGTTTGACAATAGCCAGTGCTTCAGTATTTTCTTTGTACTTTTCACTACTTGTCATTTTTTTTTGAAAATCTTCAACTAGTCCAGGATTAAAAGCTTGCAAGATAGGAGTATCAGTAATTGCTGGATATGTTTTATCAAATCCATGGCCTATATCATTCCATGGAGCACTTCTTATAAATTCTTGCCCCTTTGCGCCTTGATAATAAACCGCTACTTTTTTTTCTCCATATTTATAAATAGATGGCAAGATCAAATTCAAAATTGTTGATCTATCAATTTCTTTTTTCACTTCAGGTTTTATTTTCATATTTTTATCCAATAGATATCTTTCAATATATAAAACCGTGGACTCCCCAGCAGTATTTTGATACCATCTTCCATTAAAACTTATATTATCATTTAAAAATGATGTCTCATTTACAGCGCTGACTAAAGGTTTAAACTCCTCTTCATAATCAAAAAACTTTTGATAAATGTCTGCGGCTATAGCTTGTTCATTAAAAAACTGTTTCATTTTCGTTTGGATAAGTTCTGAAGTAATAGTTATATAGTTATTTAAATATTCACCATTTAAGGCTACCAATCCTTTATCTATCTCCTGGGAGGAGTTATCATATAATTTGTTAATTCCCGAGTATGATATATAAGCAGTTAATAGTAGTGCTATGCATACACTGAGAAATGAAATAAAGTAAATTTTAAGTTGAAATTTACTGGATAATATTTTTTTTATTTTAATAATTACTTTTTTACATAGTAATCTTAGTTTCACAGAGTTGCACATCCTTCGAATGAAAATTATGGATATTTTTGTCTAAAAACAAAGAACCATATGTATATGTTACCATATATATGGTTCTTAGCAATAGAAATCCACAAAAAAATTAAATTTCAATTTTATTTCCTTCTTTAATATTATTAAATGCACCTTCTTTAGATTCTACGACTATCTTAGCTCCCCTTACCTTAGTAACAACTTGTCCTGATCTTAAATTCTCTATCTTTTTAATAACCTGCATGTTCTCATCGAGAAATAAAACATCAATGTTAAATTTCATAAAAAATGTATGGATACTATTACAGGGTTTTAGCATAATGGCACTATGATGAGGGGTTTTCCTGAACATATAGCCAAGGAGCCTTTTAACATAGGAATCAGCTATAAATACGTCAATTATAGCTTCACCCTTATATTTTAATACTTTAATCATATCCTCACCTTTATCCCATCTTTAAAATTTTGATAAAAATCGGGCCTAAAATTATAATAAATATTGAAGGAAAAATAAAAAATATAAGTGGAAATAGCATTTTAATAGGTGCTTTCATAGCCGATTCTCTCGCAACTTGCTTTCTATGCTCTCGTAAGGCAGCAGACTCAAGTCTTAACACGTGCGAAAGCCCGACGCCTAAATCATCAGCTTGAATTAAAGATGTAAGTAGCAATGATAGTTCCTTTACTTCACACCTTTGGCTCATATTTTTAAGTGCTTCTTTCCTTTGTATACCCATACGTATTTCTTTAAGAGTTTTTGCAAATTCATCACATAACTCTCCACTAATATTTGAAATTACCCTAGCCATAGCGCCATCAAAAGACAATCCAGCTTCAACGCTTACTGTAATTAAATCTAGTGTATAAGGTAATTCCCTTACAATCATTTTTTTTCTTATATCTATTTTTCTAGAAATCCAGAAATTAAAAATTGTACTAATAAGTAGCATTATCACTAAAGCCATGGTAATTGCCTTAAAAAAATCAGCTTGGATTTTATAACTTAAAGTTCCTGTTAAAATTGAAAAAATTAGCATTATCATAATTCTAATATATAGCCAATTCTCAGGAGTCTTATTTTTTAATAACCCTGCCTTTTCTAATCTTTTCTTAAGCAGTGTAATTTTTTTACTTGGCGTTGCTTTTAAGATAAATTGACTTATTCTTTGATAAAGTGGCATAAGCGCTCTTTGGGAAAATGTACTTTTTTCAATTTCCCAGCTATCATCCGTATCAATATTTTTTATTTGTCTTATTCTGTATCCAATGTTCAACTTACTTTTATTTAATATAAGCATAATTCCATAAAAGAACATAAATATAATTATAAAACAGATAAAAACTATAATATATAGCAATGCTATCACCTCAAACATTATTTATATTTTACTACATTTCAATTTTAATAATTTTCTTGATAATAATCAAACCTATTAGTTGACTTAGAAATGCAGTTATTACCATTTCTAGCCCAATTGTTGTAGTGAACAAAACCATGATATACTCTTTATTAGTTAAATAAATGGAAATACCTATGAAAACCGGAATAAGCATTACAATAATTGCTGATAGTCTACCTTGCGCAGTTAGTGTTTTAAGTTCATTCTGAATCTTTTGCCTCTCTCTTATAGTACCCGCGATATTATCCAATATTTCTGATAAGTTTCCTCCTATGTCCTTTTGAATTAAAATAGCATTTACTATTAGTCTAAGATCCTGCGAATCCATTCTATTTAACATATTATTTAATGCAACATCTTCCGAAATGCCTAAACTCATTTCCTTAAGCAATTTCTTAAATTCTTTTGCAAAGGGATCTTTTATCTCTTCAGATACTGCTGCAATAGCTTGTAAAAAAGAATAACCTGCTTTTAGTGAGTTTGAGATAATCATAGTGCCTTCATTTAATTGCTGGTTAAAATCCTTAACTCTCTCTTTTTTTCTATGAGATATAATAACCTTGGGAATATTCCAAATTAGAATAAATATGAAAAATACAATAATAACATCCTTTGAAAGTGCATATGCTAATATTGCAGAAGTTATTGATGTAAGCATTTTTATTACTAATAGTTCTTCTACTGTAACAGGTATATCACTTTTTATTATTTCCATTTCTAATTTTTTATCATGTTTCTCATTTAATTTAATATTGGGAATTAGATTTGATAATATTTTCAAAAGGCTTATTTTGTTTTTCTTCTTACTTTCGATTTTCGCTTTTATTTCATAATTATCCTCAAAGTATTTTAGCTTATAAATTGGTTTTTCCTTATAAAAGTTAGTAGAATAGAACCTATCAATGACCAAACAAAGAAAAAAATAAGTAACATTATAATATAAATCATTTTCATCACACCCACTTTTTATTTTCCATTGCCTTTGCGAAAATTTTCAAGCTATTGGTAAAAAATGCTCGCTGGTATGTTAATACCTCTTTCTTTGAATTTTTCAAGAAATTTAGGCATAACACCAGTAAAAACATACTCTCCTTTGATTTTTCCTTTATTATCTAGTCCCTTTTGTTCAAATTTAAAAATATCCTGAAGGGTTATTACATCCCCTTCCATACCTTGAACTTCTGTTATATGGGTTATTCTTCTACTACCATCCATAAGTCTTGACTGCTGGATAATTAAATCAATTGCTGATGCTGTTTGATCTCTAATTGCTTTAATAGGTAGATTCATTCCTGACATAAGTACCATAGTTTCAAGTCTTGCTAACATATCTCTTGGTGAGTTTGCATGACCCGTTGTTAAGGAACCATCATGACCAGTATTCATAGCTTGAAGCATATCTAAGGTTTCTCCTGACCGCACTTCCCCTATGATTATTCTGTCAGGTCTCATTCTTAGACTGTTTTTAACTAAATCTCTTATACTTACTTCCCCCTTCCCTTCAATGTTAGAAGGTCTAGTCTCAAGCCTCACAACATGTATTTGAGAAAGTTGTAGTTCTGCTGCATCCTCAATAGTAACAATACGTTCTGATTCAGGAATAAAAGAAGAGAGTACATTTAAAGTGGTGGTCTTTCCACTACCAGTCCCACCTGAAACAACAATATTTAAACGAGCTTCAACGCAATATTTAAGAAGTTCTGCCATCTTTGAGCTAAGGGTTCCGAAATTTATTAAATCTCCTACTTTAAAAGGGTCTTCAGCAAACTTTCTTATGGTAATTGAAGGCCCATCAATAGCTAGTGGTGGTATTATAGCATTTACTCTAGAGCCATTGGGTAGCCTTGCATCAACCATAGGAGAGCTCTCATCAATTCTTCTTCCAATAGGAGCTACAATTTTTTTAATAACATGCATAACATGGTTATCATTTTTAAATTTAGCATCTGTAAGCACTAGTTTACCTTCTCGTTCAATATAAACATGATTTGGACCATTAACCATAATTTCCGATACACTTTTATCCGCAAGCAAGGCAGTAATTGGCCCAAACCCAATAATTTCATCCAATAGTTCTTCCTTTATTTTTTTCTTTTGATTACTTGTCATGTTCAGAGATTCTTGTTCTATATGTTTCATAACAATAAAATTTATTTCTTCCCTTAATTCCTGATTTTGGTCCGATATATCATTAAAATCTATATCAAGTTCTTCTATCACCCTATTTTGTATTTTTGTTTTTAACTCAAAATAAGGATCTACTTCTTTTTCGTCTAACTTATTAAATCTTTTATCTACATTTATCTCTTCTAGTCTCTTTATAAGGGACATACCATCACCTCTACATTGCTAAATCTTTACACATTATAGCAATAGCTTTTCCTATTTTGAGCTTATCATATTTAGCACTATCACAGAAGGGTGATCCTTTATTAACTGAAATACTAACTGTATTTTGATCCTCTGGAATCATAGCATAAACACCATCTTTAAAGGCACCTTCTGCTTCCGCCTTGTTTATCCCAAATTTAGTAGTAAAATTATTAATAATCAATTTTACTTTGTTTTTATCATACCCAAGAGACTTCATAACTCCCAGCCCTAATTTAGTATTTTTAAGAGCAACTATTTCCATGGTAGCAACAAATAGCACTATTTCTGAAATATCTAAAATGTAAAGTGTGCTATCATTAAAGTTTATACCTGTATCAATAATAATCACGTCATACTGTTTTATCAGAATTTTTATTATCTTTTCAATACTGTCTTTCCCAATATACTCTGCAGCTTCAGGTTTCGTAGGAGCAAAAAGAATATGAAGATTTTCACTAAAGCCATATAAATAAGGTTTTATGTTTTCATAAGATTCTAATTGTCCATCCTCTATAACATCAAGTATAGTCTTTTGTGCATATTGATTCACCAGCATTGATATGTCTCCAAATTGTAGATCTAAATCTATAAGTAAAGTTTTTTTATGATGCATTTTACTTAATGTTACTGCACTATTTAGTGACAAAACAGATTTCCCTACTCCCCCTTTGGAACTGAAAAAAGTTATGATTTTTGCATTACTCTGCTTTGCACTACTCTTCCCTTCTCTAAAGTAATCTGTATTCACAACCTTATCTTTATATTTTTCGTAGGTAGTAATAATAGTATTAACTAAATCCTCATAGTTAAAAGGCTTAATAATGTATTCCTTTGCTCCATGAAACATAGCTTTTTTAAGATATTCGCTTTCAGCTTGAACAGACATAATAATCACAGTAACCGAGGGAAATAGATTTGTGATTTTCTCTGTTGCTTCCAACCCATTAAGTACAGGCATATTAATGTCCATGAGTATAATATCTGGCTTTATCTTCGGAATAAGTTTTAAAACCTCTTCTCCATTGCAAGCTTCACCAACAATTTCAAAGAATTCATTCTCTAGATTTAATATTTTTTTTATTACATTTCGGGTTTCTTCTATATCATCTGCAATTAATATTTTAATTTTGCTCATAATTTCACCCCTATTTTTCTAGTACCGGGATTTTAATGCCTGTTCCAGCTTTAATTAGATTTTCATCGTAAATTCCGTTAGCTTGTTTTATTAACAAATATTTAGCTGGGTCTCCATAAAAAGCTGTACTTATTTTTCTTAGTGTTTCACCTTGTTTTATCACGTAGTAAGTGTACTTATCATACTTATTATCACTTACATTAACCTTATCTGCTACTGGTTTAGTCTTATATTCTGGAACAAGATCTTGCCAAGTGGCTCCTTCTGTTTTCTGTATATAATCTGGGCTTAATGGTCTTAACACCAATTTTAGCGTACCAATATCTTCTGCCAAGGTTAACTTCTCTATATCAAAAATTGGTACAGATAATGTTACTAAGTAATTAGTAGGTGATGCTACTCTTTGTGTTTGTGCGTCATCTCTATTAAGTGACTTATCTATTGCTAATACTTGAATATTTTGAAGTAGAATTCTTGATAAATCTGGTCTAATAATTTTTTGACTATCTTTCTTCTCTGTTAAATACACAACTATATCAACGAAATCTCCTTGTTTAATAAGATCAGACACTCCTGTACTTCCATTAACATTTATGGAAATTCCCCTATTATTACCTTCTATTTTAAAACTCAATTCATTATTAAGTTCATTTATCAACTTATCTTTGTGAAAACCCTCATCTTTTAAAATAATTTCCTTAGTATATTTCCCAACAATATTAGAAGATTCCGAGATATAATCTTTAAATATTAGATTTTCAGGTACTTGAATTTCTTTAACCATTTTTTTATCTATTACCGTTCTTGCCGCTATTGTTTCAGTGGCAACTAAAATAGTTATTTCCTTAACCGCTATGTTTGGTGTTTTTAAAGATTGTAAATATATAAAAATAAATATGCTACTTACCACTGCCAGTATGAATGATACTAAAATCAATCTTTTTCCTGTATTTTTCATAAAAACACCACCATACTCCTAATTATTTAGTCCTACCTTACGAGTTTTGAACCGTAGGCGCCAGTGTCACCTTGAGTCACATCAATCTCACCATTTGTTACATATCTAATAAAGCGTCCTTTAATTTCAGTTTTTCCTGAAGCTTTTATAATATCTTCCACATAAAACTCTCCAAAACCTATAACTAATACTTCTTTTCTTCCATTAACGTCTAGTGAATCTACTATAGGCATTGTCCATACTCTAACAGAAGTTCTTTCAAAATTATTAAAGTCACTACATTCTGAATTAATATAATTTTTAATTGCATTAGTGGCACCTGACATATTGCCTGGTTCCGTATCTATCATATCCCCCACCGTTAGTGTGCCACTATAACCATAAATGGCATTTGATTCAAATACGTTTGAGCCACGTCCCCCCAATGCAACTGCACCATAATTTCCATGATATCCATCTCCAGCACCTTCTTTAAGAGTTACCATATCCCCATATGAAAAATCAAACGCTTCAACTGCAAAGGGCCTAATACCGCCTGTTACAGATTTAATAGGTGCGATAATTGCTTTTGTACTTGCATTTATATTAGTGCTATTTATTCCAATTATGGGTGCAAAAAAATGATTTACTTTCTTTATTCCCTCCATTTGTATACTTTTTTTATCAGCACTAATGTTAATTGTAACTTTACTTGGGTCAACATCATTCTTTTGGAGATACTCTAAAGCAACATTTCTTGCTTTAGTATCATCTGTAGGCAATTCTAGAATTGCCGCCAGGACTGCTGAATCAATAGCATTAGATAATTTCACTTTTTCTACATAGATAAAACCAATATCCACTACATAAGCTGTAAATCCCAAAAATACAGTAAAAACTAAACATAATAAAATAGCGACATTTCCTTTATTGTCTAATTTCCCCATTACATCATCTCCTGGGTCGCTGCAAACTCAACACTCATTCTATCCTCATGGATGTTTGCGCTTTTAATACTACCACATTGTTAAGAATATTACTTAATATAGGAATAATTACCTGGTAATTATATACAATCTCTACTCTAAGGGTGTCACCTGATTTTCTACTTCCTTCTAAGGGTGTTATATTTACGACTAGATTTTCACTGTCTAAATTAGAGGAAATTTTGATAATCAATTGTTTAATCTCTATATTAGAACCAGCTACTATACCTAATCTAGCCCCTTCTCTAGCTGAATTATTGATGGTTAGGTATGAGTTTAGCATCAAGGCAAATTCTAAAATACCCATCAATAGTAACAATAATAGTGGTAGTAAAATGGCAAACTCCACCAGAGATTGTCCTTTGTCATTTTTTAAACATTTCATGCTGATCACCTCAATTATGTTTGAGAGTTGAAATGTAAAAGTTAGGTTTTTATTAATAGTGGTGGATAGTAAAAACAAACCATTAACTCTTACTTATCAACTCTCCATAGGAAAGGATATTTCACTACTATAGGGATCCAGTAATCGCTGTGAATTTTGCTATGAGTCCATTTCCAAGTCCTGTAACTGCAAGTATTGCAGCTATTGCGATAAGTCCCACTAATAATGCATATTCTACCATACCTTGGCCTTCTTCATTTCTAACCTTTGATAATACATAATTCATAAAATTCATTAACATAATAATTCCTCCTCTAATTTGTTTTATTTAATTTGTTTTAACACTATTCTTTTATTAAGTTAATTATATTCCTAAATATAAAGACATATAAGATACTAAAAGTCACATTCTATAGGTATAAAAGTCAATAAAAAATAGGGACCTTCGTCCCTAATAATTTTAGAGAAAAGTCCCTATTTATATTACTCCTTAAACTTAGATTCATAATATAACTGAATGTTCTGATCTAGTGCAAAAATAGCAGCATGAACACGATCATGTGCTCCTATTTTTCTAAATAAGGTGGTGGCATAATTCTTCACAGTTTTTTCTGATAAAAACAGACGTTCTCCAATATCTTTATTGCTTAGTCCTTTAGAAATATATAATAAAACTTCAATTTCTCTTTTTGATAAGGAATCTAAAATGCAATGTTTATTTTCATCTTTTGTTTTAAACCCTGAGAACAGAATAGAAACTAGTGATTTATCAATATATTTCTCTCCCTTATACACTGCTTTAATGGCCTCCACAATTTCTGTGCCTGCAGAATCTTTAAGTACATATCCATCTGCGCCCTTGTTAATAGCATCTAAAATAAAGGTCCTGTCATTTTCCACTGTGAGCATGATTATTTTTATACTATTTAATTTTTCCTTAGCCCTTTGGAGCACTTCAAGCCCATCCATTAAAGGCATTTTCATATCTAATAGTATGACATCAGCTTCACAACCCTTTAACATATCAATCACCTTCTCACCATTTTCAGCCTCTCCAACGATAATTATATCATCCTCAAAACCTATTATTCTCTTTAACCCTTGTCTAATTATATCATGGTCATCTGCTATCAATACCTTAATTTCCGCTTTTTTCATCACAAATCACCTCTCTATTAACTGGAAGTACAACATTATAAACACAGCCTGCTCCTGACGACGATTGTATATGAATTTGGCCCTGTAATTGGTTTACTCTATCCCATATGCCAATAAGTCCATAAGAAGTTCCTTTGATTTTTACTCTTTTTAAAGTTTCGTCTACATCAAAACCAATGCCATCATCTGATATGAGTAACCTTAAATATTTTGTACCAAAATCTAATTTGACCTCCACATGTTTTGCTTTAGAATGTTTTTTTATATTATTGAAAATTTCTTGAACAATACGAAACACAGCTACTTGAATAATGGATTCTACCTCTGTGTCCATGGGTTTCAATTTTAACTTAATATCTATACTAAAATCTTCTGAAATAGATTTTACAGCTTGTTCAATTGTTTTATTTAATCCTAAATCATCTAATGTCATAGGTCTTAAATCAAAAATAATACTTCTAACTTCTTTTAAGGCCACTTTTACACTTTCTTTTAAATCAGACAATTCTTTTAACCCTTCATGTAAATCTTTTTGAATAATTATAGTACATATATCTGCTTTCATAATAAGATTTGCAATATGTTGCGCAGGCCCATCATGAATATCCCTTGATATTCTTTTTCGTTCATTTTCTTGTGCTTCTAATATTTTTATCCCTATAAACATCTCAGAACTTTTATCAGCACCTTCTAAAACCGAAAGAATGTCCCCCTCCAAATATCCCATAGCAATACTTATTTGGTTAATTACTTTTTCTGAATTATCTATGTTTTTCATAGATTTTTTTAATACCATTTCAAGTGCGTCTCTTCTTTCTCTGAGTTGTTTTTCATCATTTTGCTTCATAATAAACTGTACACGAGTATCCGAAGCTTTTTCATATACAGATTTAATTTCACCCTCGTTAAACGAGTTAAACTTCTTTGAAACCTCCACTAGTTTTTTACGCATAATTTTATCCTGGACTTCAAGTACATCAACTTCATTAATAACTTTAACTATATTTGCTTTGATTGACAAAAGCTCTGATTTTTGATTTTCATACTCTATTCTTACATTATCAACTATTTCAAGAATTTGTTCGCGGCTATTACTTATCTGATGAATTATTTTTTTTATAATATCATTAATGTGACCAATATCTATATTTAAATTATTCATTAGTGTATCACCTACTTTTATTAGTTTTTTATATAAATAAGTACAAATTGAAACCGAAAAGAGCACTATTCCAAAAATTATT
>CAYXOL010000060.1:0-31133 GCA_964467165.1 uncultured Clostridium sp. | reverse complement strand
AAAAAAACGTCATCATTAATTTGATGACGTTTCTTATAGTTTTTCAGTGCCCTTCGTGGCAAGTGGCAAGTTTTCGAAAAAAGTTCCGCCCTACTGTCAATTTGCAAAAAAAAAAATGGATAGGCACTAAATGCCTATCCATATTAATAATAGTATAGCAACTTCCAATTATTTTTATTTGGTTCCAAATTATAACATAAATCAGAAGTCTATATTTGTTATTCCTTCAGAAATAAGAAGTTTGATTTTTTAGTTTCTCCCATTATAAACCCCAAAACAATATTGAATATATTCACTTTTATTTCTATCAAAACTGAAGCCCTCCTTCTCAAGGCTTTCAAGAATAAATCTATCAATACCATATGGGCTTTTAATTTCCTCTATCCTCGTTGGTATCCTACTGTATTCATTATTAACCACTCCCTTACCTATTTATTTAAAAACAAAAAATCTTCTTATCCTAAGATAAGAAGAAGGATGATCATCTATATTTACACTTTAAGAAGGTTTTCTACACAAGAAGTTATAGAAAAGTATATTATAGCAACAAAAACTGCTGAAATACATTTAATTTAAGTGTATTTCAGCAGTTTCCTTGGTTATCTTTACTTTCATATACCTTATCCTTCCATGTAAAAGCTTATTAAACTTGGGAAATTATTACTATCACTTAAAAAGTATTGTAGTTCTTAAGATATTTTCAATTGTATGTCCATAAGTCTCATCTAATTTTTCATTATCAAATAATGCTACTTCATTTTTGTCCTTAACCAATATTCTTAGTTGCCCTGCTCTGATATCTCCTACTATATGTGGAAAATGAGTTGCAATTATCAACTGATTATTACTCCCTATATTCTCATAAACCTTTATTGTCCTTTGCAGCATTCCCACAGATTCCCGCTATTAATGTGTACCCCGGTAAGGTATTATATATAGCATAAGGTTTATACAAGGATATAAATCATCATTTAATAACAAAATACTGGGGGGATTTTTCTGAAGAAAAAGCTGTCAATTTTATTATGTATTTTTTTGATTTTACAACTATTTATTTTTAGCGGTTCAAAAGCTGCTGCAGTTAATGGAGTTACATTAAAGAGCGTTTCTATAGATAAAAAAATAGTATCACCGGGGGAACCTGTAGATGTGACAGTAGATTTTACAACTCCTGATGATTCACGTAAAGTCTTCTATGACGTACTTTTAGACTATATTGATCCTAACGGTAAACACTGGTATTATTCTGCGGATTATAAAGACGGTATATTCACTAGTAAAATTGATATTTCATCTTATGGACCTAAGATGAAGTATGAATTGTTTGAGATTATGGTTAGCTATGGACAAACTGTAGTAAGATTTGTAAATAAGGATATTGATTTGAAAAGCTATGCCAGTAAAGTGTTGACGGATTTCAGCCAGTACGGTTTTGAGGTTTTAGGCACTGATAAAGTTTATCCTGTTTTTAAAGGTATTAGCTTTTCAGAGCAGGAGTACGATTCTAACCAATGGGCAAAGATAAGAGTAGAAGCGCAGTGGACTAGTCCTTTAGATAGTATTGCTTATGTAACCTTGTTTAATAAGGTTAAAAACATGAGCAGCGAGGAATTGACATTGACGAAAACAGAAGAGGTTCTTAAAGATGGAGTATATAATGCAGTATACCAAGGGACATATAAGCCTTATCAAGCCATTGATTGGACAGGAACTTGGATACCAAAGGAGATCAACGTTAAAGGGACAGGAGTTAGTATAACAAAGTATCATTCAACAACTGTAAGTAGGCCTTTTACAGCAGATTTAAGCGGTAATAGCTTTACAATTTTAGCAGATAAGGCACCGGTGCCAAAGCTTACCGGCGCCAGCATAACCAAGGGTTCCACTAATATTCCTCTCACAGGTAAGCTGGAGCTATACTTTGATAAAGAACTTAGTAGCTCACCTATGAGTTTTGATTATAATATAAAGGTTTTAGATAGTGCCGGAAATAATTTATGGAAAAATAGAGAGCAGCACGGAAAAACTTTAGGTTTAGACCTTGGTTCACAACTAAAAGCTAATACCAAGTATACATTAAGTATACCTGCAAATATTATTCAAGCAGATGACGGCACAACAGTTGACACTGAGATAAAAGATTTTACATTTACAACTGGATCAGCTAGCTCTATTTCTGAGGGAACTAAAATGTATATAACCCAAGATAAGGTGTATGCTGAAAATAATAAAATTAATGGCGATTTGATAATTGCACCAGGAATTAATGTTACCATCAAGCCAGATGTTACATTTGAAATAACCGGGAATATCATTGTCTACGGAACTTTAGTTAATGAAGGGACAATTAATGCTGTCGGGAACATTTTTGTGCAAGAGCAAATTAGCCAAGCTATAAATAGTACTGCATTGGAAAAGGGTACTCTCCTAAACAAAGGCAATTTGGCTGATTCCAATACAATAGTCAAGAGCTATCCTAAACCAATGTTATACGTTGCGCCTGAGGCTTCTGGAGATATAGATGCTAGTAAGGTTGACTTTATTTTAAATACCTATCCCTTATTAAGTTATTCAATTAATGAAAAAACTGGAGTAGTGAATAAAGAAGGACTTCAGAAGGAAACAAAAGCCTTAAATTACGGCAGCAACCAGCTTGTATTTAAGGTAGAGGATCCCTTTGGAAACAGTGAGGAAAAGACTATTACATTAAATAATACTTCAACCACCATAAAAATAATAGATGCTTTTCCGCCGCATAATTTAAGCAACCTTCCCGTAAATACTCCGGTATATTTGAAGCTTGATAGGGCTGTGGGTGCAGGTCCAGGGATCAATAATGTAGCTCTAATTGATGGAAATGGAAAAAGGGTGATGCTGACTAATGAGATTCATGGAGAAGAGGTTGTATTTTATCCATCTAATTCTGATTTAGCTTACGGTACAAATTATACTATAGATATCCCTAAGGATGCCATTATGGATACCAAAGGCAATTATTTAGACTGGGGGTACTCAGCAACCTTTTCAACCAATGATGAGTTTACAGTACTTGGAGGAAAGGACCGTTACGATACAAGCTTAAAAGTTTCCGAGGAAGGCTGGGTTAAATCTAATTATGCCGTATTAGCCACCGGAAATAATTTCCCGGATGCACTAAGCGCGGCTCCGCTAGCGGCAAAGTATTCAGCACCAATACTATTGGTAAAATCAAATGAGTTAAATTCTGAAACTCAGCTGGAATTAAGCAGATTAGATGTTAAACAAGTGTTTATTGTAGGGGGAACAGGGGCTGTTTCTGCGAATATAGAAGACTCCTTAACATCAAAGGGAATTAATGTTAAAAGGCTGCAAGGCAACAATAGGTACGAAACCTCTGTGGCCATTGCAAGAGAACTAGATGTAAATGAAAACACTAAAGTATTTCTTGCAACCGGTGAAAACTTTCCAGATGCATTGTCTGTAGCTTCTATTGCTGCATCGCTGCAAATGCCCATAATTTTAACTGAGAAAACGGAGCTTCCAACAGTGACAAAGCAATTTTTTACAGAGAAAAAAATCAGCGATGTTTATATAATCGGCGGGGAAGGAGTTATTTCTAATTCCTTGGATGGACTAACTGCCACATGGCAAAGAAGAATCAGCGGCAATAACAGGTATGAAACTAACCTGAATGTTATTGCAGAATTTGCAGAACAAATTGACTTCACTTATACCTTCTTTGCTACCGGACAAAATTTTCCGGATGCATTGTCAGGGTCAGCTTTAGCAGGATTAGCCTCATCACCGGTTATTTTAGTTGATAGTAATATGCCTAAGGATGTAATAGATAGCTTTAGAGAAATTAAAGAATATATAAAAACGAAGTATCTTTTAGGCGGTGAAAGTGTTGTTCCAAAAGCAGTGGTGGAGAAAATAACAAAATAGCATAGATTTGAATCATAATATTAGAACCATGATACAAAATCATTTTAATACCCCCATTATTTTTAGACACTATGATCATATCATCTATAATAGCCAACCCTTAACGCATAGCTAATTGTCACATGATCTTTATCTTTCTTTAGAAATCTCATCAATACTTATATTTGGATTGGTGTATCTTCCCTTTTTTTCAGTGCCATTTCCATATTGAATTGCTTTTACGGGACAATAATGGATACACGCCAAGCACTGGGTACATTTTTTACCCCACTGTACCTTCTCACTCACTTTAATATTATTACAGTTACAAACTTTTTCACAAATACCACAGCTAGTACAATTATCATTAGCATAAAACTTTGTTGTATTAACGGCATTTTTATTGAACATAGGGTTTATAACTCCGGTTAATAACCACGGGAGAATGCCTTTTTCCACCTGAAATATATTTGTTGTTCTTTGCTTAATGATAATATTAATATTTTTCAGGGTTCCATCTGCCCTGGATAGTTTTTCTTTTTCTATCTCTTTGGTGTCTACATTACCCATTATTATATAGTTATTTGGCATTTTTATAGAAAATCCACTGTTTAAACTTATACCCTTTTTCTTCAAGCAATCACCCATGACTTTCATGGTATTCCCAATATTATCTCCACAAGTTACAACAGAGAAGCTGTAGTTACTGTTGTAATTACTAAGCTTAAGCTTTTTAATAAATTCAACCACCATTTTGGGAGGCCCCCATGCATATACCGGAAATACAAAGCCTATTATTTCCCCTTCTTTCAAGAGGTATTCATAATACTCATCACCTCTGTTTAAGGTAGCGGATATTGAAACTAATTCTTCACTATTATTCTGAGCTATACTTTTAGCTACATAAAGAGAGTTCCCCGTTCCTGAAAAATAAAATATCATAATTATCATCCTTTCAAATTCATATTAGTAAACCTAGAATATTATTAATCCTCTTCACTTCTACACTCAAGACAAAGCAAGTCTAGATACACATCATCATTACTATAGCTTCTAAACTGTACATCCATCAGCAGGTGTATCTGTGCCCTCAGTGTAATTAGCTATAGAACAGATAGGACTTACGCTCCACTGAAGTTTTCTATTCCAAGGAATTAATTTAATATAACTGATTATTTCTAAATAACTTTCTTTTGCCCAATTTGGAGCATAGTTCTTCCACGATTCGCCTTGAAATAAAAATTTAGGATCAGTGCCACCCACGTGGCAAGTGGCAAGTTTCACAAATTTGTTTCTGTCTCAGAATGCAACAAAAAAATAAAATAGATAAGCAGTAACCACTTACCCGTTATAATAATTCCTTTATGCTTAACTGATAGCAGCCAAGTGGCAATTTAAATTTTTAATGCGGAGCTAATATCATCTTTCTTATTTCTGTCATATTAAAAACCTCCTTAAATCTTTTCTTGCTTTGCGCATCTCCCAATTTTTCTAATAATGCATATATCTTTTAGCTCCGTTTGTGCTGGTGCTATTATTTTAATATTTATTCCAAAAAAATTAACTGCATTTTGTTCAAAAAAATCCATAGCACTTTTAAGAACCGAATCCTCGATCTTCTCATAATCCATAGGATTTTCAGAAAAAGAAAACTACGAGCTCTTTGTATCCTATATAGAAAAGAAAATACCAATGTTTAAGGTGATGAAAATGGAATCCTCCTACCTTGTATGAACTGATATAAGAGGAACAAAACTGACCTCTACAGAAGTGACCCTGATTTTGGCCTCAAAGGCCAGAGTCCTTGTAGAAAATGGATCCCATTTTGTTAAGGATGGAGAAGGTTATATTAGGTTTAATTTAGGTACACAAAAATCAAATGTTCTTGAATCACTAAAAAGAATGGAAGAAATATATTTGCTTTACAACTTAAATTTTTGGACCATACCATTTAATTTCTCTGCTAATACTGCCTGACTTTGAGAGGCTTTTGTTATTTCTAGTATTGCCATAACAGATTCATTAACACTTGATGATATTTCCTGTGAGCTTGCAACTGATTCCTCCGCTGTAGCTGATACATTTTCTATTGCATTTTTAATTTCTGTTATAGTTTCATTTACTATATCCATAGAAGCTCCAATATCCGAAGATAACCTATTAAATACTACTGCGTCCTCACCATATTGCTTACTTATATCTACAAACAATCCATAATCAGCTTTAACGTTATTATCTATATAGTTTAATACATCTTGGGCATTCTCTGAAAGATTCTGGAATGCTTGTTGAACCTTCTCAGTTACCTCTTGGATCCTTTTAACTGTAGTTGAAGACGCTTCAGCTAATTTTCTAACTTCATCAGCAACCACTGCAAACCCTCTACCTTGTTCTCCTGCCCTTGCTGCTTCAATAGCTGCATTAAGTGCAAGAAGATTTGTCTGCTCTGCTATATTTCCTATTTCATCTGCCATTGTCTTAACTTCACTAACAACCTTGCCCTGGTCTATTGCTTTTAATATGCTTTCTTGCTTTTCTAAATATAATTTATTTGAGGTACTAGAGCTATTTTCGGCCTTTTTATTAACTTGTTTCGCCTTTTCTTCTATATCAATAGCAACCTTATTTCCTTTATTTGCTCTCCCAGTAACCTCAGCCACATTAGTTGCAATACTTTCTGTGGTGGCATTTATTTCTTCTGTTGTGATACTTAACTGCTGGGCTCCCATAGATACTTGTATTACTGATTCATTTACAATTTCCATTTTTGATGATATTTCTTCTGTTGTAGCAGATAGCTCTTCACTTGTAGCACTAATATCATTAGCACTTTCTGATATTTCAGAAATTAACATTTTTAAGTTTGTTATAGCTTTATTTAGAGCCTTTGCTAAAACTCCAATTTCATCCTTAGTATCAATATCAATAGTTTTTGTTAGGTCATTTCCTTCAAGAGCTTCAGCAACGTTTAAAACCTTCTTTATCTGCCTTGAAATAGAAAGAGAAATTATTGAGCCTAGCATAATAGCAATTACTAAACCTGCACCGGTTATTATTATAATTTGAGTATATGCACTATTGTATGATAATTGACTATTAGTATAATCGGCCTTTGCCAAATCTGTTTTTGATTTTAACCCCTTATCTAACAGTGTAAACATATCAACTCTTAATTGTTCAACATGAGAGAAAAGTTCAGCTACTTTTAAATATTTCGCTCCGGATACTTGCGTAATCAATTCGTTTCTGTCTACGCGATAACGCTCAAGTGACTTCTCAAATTCAGTAAATTCTTTCTTATCTGCATCTGTTATAAGTGTGGTCTTATATTTTATTATTAGCGCATTATCTTCAATTTCCAGTTTTTGCATGTCCTCTTTATTATTCTGTAAGTCATTTTTTCTTTTGGGATCAATGCTTAACAGTATGTCTGTATTAATTTTTAACATATTTGCTTTAAGTTTACCAATAGTATCCACTCCTACAAGATCCATAGTATAAATATTATCCATAGCTTTATTCATATTATTCATATTATACATCCCAATAAACCCAACAATACCTACAAACAATGAAACTAATATAAATGCTGATACTAGTTTTCGAATAATCTTTAAATTATTAAACCATTTCATTAACCTTCACTCCCCCAAATAGAATATTAACTTTACTGTCTTTTAATATTGATCGAAGCATTATATAATTATCACAGAATTAAAATTTGTAAACTTTTATATATGTTACCACAATATTCAGTTTTATTCTATGTTTTTTTCATGTAATTTTATTACTAGATTTGGGCTTCAAAACTGTTGTTGTATTTGATTGAAAAAAGCCTCTGTTACTCTTTTAATTTTCTTTAATAAACATAAACATTGAGAATTTATAACCACCGAAAAAACTTGACAGTATAATCCTTAAGATTATATAATTGTACCAACCAGTAGGTTTTAAGGAGTGTGATAATTTGTCACAAAAACGTGAAGAAATTATAAAAATAGCTGCATTGTTGATGCGTTCCAAGGGCTATGAAAATACGAAACTAAGTGATATTTTAGAAGAAGGCGCCTTTGGTAAAGGTCAATTTTATTACTATTTTTCATCAAAGCGAGAAGTAGGACTTGCCGTCGTAGATTATTTTTTTAATGACTTCAACAAAGAATTATTAGAGTGCATTCTTAGTTCCCAAAAGTGTCCTGAAGTCAGGTTTAATGAAATGCTTGAATACGTAATTGAGGATCAAAATCTTAAAGAGGCCAAGTGTGGTTGTATATTTGGTAATTTCGCAGCAGAAATGAGCGAGCACGATGAAGGTTTCCGTAAAAAAATAAGTGACGTTTTCCAACTCTGGGTAATGAAATTAAAAATTATTTTTGACGAAATGATTAAATTCTCAGAGCCAAAAGACTCTCTTGAGACGTATAAGTTAGCACAAGGAATTGTGGCAATGCTTGAAGGCGGAATACTTATTATGAAAAATAAGCAGGATATTGAAGTTTTAAAAGGTGTTACTGAACTTTCCAGGTATCTAGTCCACACTTTTGTACGAGAACATACCTATAAGAAAGAACACTAATTTTTTTCTACGCTTTATACCAATGCTTTACATAAAAACTAAACTAATCATTGAAAACAATGAGAATGGAGTAAGGATATATGTTTCAATCACACTTAGGGGAAATGGCTGCATTGGCAGCTGCATTATGTTGGACAGTTACTGCTGTAGCATTTGAAACTGCTGGAAAAAAAGTAGGTTCAATATCTGTAAATTTAATAAGGCTTGTTCTTGCATTTGTATTAATCTCGATCTATAATTTATTTTCTAGAGGAATGCTTTTACCATTAGATGCTTCAAATTCTGCATGGTTATGGTTAACTATTTCAGGAATAATTGGGTTCGTTATTGGAGATTTATTTTTATTTCAGGCCTATGTTGAGGTGGGCGCACGTATATCAATGTTAATTATGTCAACGGTACCGCCAATAACGGCAATTACTGGATTCATACTTATGGGGGAAAAAATTACACCACTAGGCCTTGCTGGAATGTTAATAACTATTGGAGGTATTGCCATTGTAGTTCTGACTAAAAACCCAGATGATAAAAAAGTGAGACTCTCTCATCCAATAAAGGGTCTAATATTTGCTTTCATAGGAGCACTTGGACAAGCTTTTGGACTGGTTTTTAGCAAATTTGGTATGGGCTCATATGACCCTTTTGCCGCAACTCAAATTAGAATTATAGCTGCAATTATTGGTTTTTCAATTGTTATAACCGTATCAAAAAACTGGGGAAAGGTATTTGTGGCTTTTAAAGATATGAAGGCTATGAAGTATATTTCAATTGGTTCATTATTTGGTCCATTTATAGGTGTATCATTATCGCTTCTCGCCGTTCAACATGCTTCAACTGGAATAGTTTCAACCATTACATCTATTACTCCAATATTATTAATACCTGTATCAATAATTGCATTTAAAGAAAAAATATTTCCAAAAGAAATATTTGGCGCAATTATAACTTTACTTGGCATCTCACTTTTATTTATATAAGAAGCTACTTTACACTTACCATTAAAAGTGTACTAACAGATGCTTCAGTTAATTGAGGGCTGTCTCAATCTAGAAATTACTTTCTATTTTGAGGCAGCCCCCTTTAATGTGTAATTTACATGCTATTCTTGAAATTTTGCTAATTTAGAAATCATCTCTGGTGATAACTTTTTATATAGTTCTGCATTATTTGCCCTTGACTCTTCTAGGGGTTTACCCATACCAGGAGGTCCAGGGAAAATCTGACTTGTTGCAATTGCATAGGACCTTGATATTTCCATGGCAGACCCACTCTCCGCAATAGGGTCAACATCTGTAGCGATAATAGAAATTGTCCCGTTGTTATTTACGTTAATATCGAACAATCTAAATTGTTGAGCAAAATCTCTTAAAGATGCTGTTTCAACTTGCCAGAAGCCGTACTCCGGTTTTTTCATGTCTGCTGAAGGATAAGGTATAATAGTGTTCAGATGTCTGTGCCCTGCTATCAGCAAAGTCATATTGGAATATTTATGCAATTCATTTACAAACTGGTCTTCGCTCACTTCAGATGTGGCACTCCACAACCCTCTCATTCCAACTGGAATATGTGTTGCTACTATAATAAGTTTGCCACTGTCTTGTGCAAGTTTAAGCTGTTTCTTTAGCCATTCAAATCTCACTTTATCAATTGAACCATTTGCTGCGTTTGTTGATATTTTGCTATCCGCTGTAGGATCTAAAAACTTTTCGTCTTGTTTTGCTGTATCGTCTAACACAATCACTCTTACAGGTACATTAGATTTAGGTTCAAATGTGTAACAAGCAATTGGGTCACTAGTGCTAGGCTTAAGTCCATGCCCACTAGGAAACATATCAACAAAGGCTTTAGAATCGATAAACTGCCTGTCTACGTTTGGTACTATCTTATGTGTTTCTGCATCATTCCCATTAGAAGGCCCAGAGCCAATAATCTTACCATACTTCGTTGTTCCATCAATAATACCACCATAAATAGTTTCATCACTCAGTTCTTTAGTGTCTAGTCCTAGACCACTACGCATCATTGTATCACCCACAAGTGCTTTTTTTAATTTTTCATTAGCATTGAAGACCCCTTCCCAAAAATGATCATGGTTACCTAAAACTTGATACCAAGGAACGTTTAACCCTTCTGCTTTAAACGGTTTCATATAATCCGTATCAAATTTTTTTGTTAAGTCAGAATTAGGATTTACAGTTCTACCTGTTAGAACGTCTAAATACATATTAAGTTCATTCTTTTGCGCTGAGTTAATAGCATCACCAAGCATAATTCCAAAATCCAATTTATTACTGGCATTAATCTTGTTAACACTCCTAACTGCTGCATCCAAAACTTGTGTTGAGTATAAGATAGTAGGTGAATACGCCGAAGACTTCCCTGCTGTTGGTTTTTCGCCTATATACAGAACTTGTGCTGGTGACTGAATATCTGTAATATGTATATCACTCATTGTAAAAAATCTTAACAAGTTATTGCCAGCTTTTGAAGGTGATTTATACCCTACTGGTAGAATATCGTCTCTTTTAACAATTTTAAGTCCTTGCTTTAGTTCGGAAATTCCATAACCTTGTTTTGTGTAATTCTCAACATCATTTGGCAGTGGTGCTATGGAATTTTTTGGTACATCTTTAGGTACTATTGTTGTATTAACTGTTGATGTTAACACATAAGGATTTGGATACAAATTCTTTGTTTCTTGTACAACTCCTCCACTTGCAGACTTTTGTGATGCGAGTAAAATTGTAGTTAGTAATAGCGATAAAATCGTTTTACTTTTCATTAATACACATCCTCTCAATTTTATCTAAACATAAAAAATATTGTGGAAATTTTCTCTCATAATATAAAATTAAATATGGTTATCCATTTTCTAAATTATATATATAGGTGAAGCTATCCAATATTCGTCATTTTTTTCTCAATACCTTTCTTAGTTTCTTTTTAGAAAGTAAGGAACTAATATCCTCGCTTATTGAATTTCTCAATGTTTTTTGACTTTCTTCAAAGAATATTTCAATTATTTTTTTCAAATGGGATTGAGTCAAACTGTCCATATTTTTATAAGTTCTAATCATAGTATACGTAGCGGCCAGCTTTTCTTTTGATAATTCACCCACAGTCTTAGCTCCTGGTGATTGTATAATATCGAACAGTGCATCCGCAAATTGGGATCTTTCTTCTATTGATAGCTTATTGAGACATGCCATTACTGTAATGTTTAAGTTAGCGCTTTTTTTAGTTAATCTCTTTTCACAAACAAAATTTGTACCCTTTACTTCCCATGAAAAAGCATCATGCTGCTTAATGCCAGTTTCACAGCTATTCACCACCTTGTATTCCTCTCCACGCTCCAACATCATGCCCACAACTGAGGATTTTGGGAGCAATGTCCTGATTTTGCCCAGAATGTTTTTATACCCTTCACTTTTTATGATATTTGTCTGAAACCCAGGCCCATCATTATTATAAATTCCAATTATTCTATTTCGAACATTTTGCGTTGTATGGACTATTGCATAAACAGCAAGATTTCCTCCCTTTGAATGACCACCAAGGTAGAAATTTCCTGCAACACCCGTAGAAATTCTATTCATATAAATTACAGCCTGCTTCTGCGCTTGCACTTCATCCATAAAACTCATTTGGAGATCTTCCTTCCAACCGATCAGAGTGTCATCAGTTCCACGAAAGGCAATAAAATGTTCACCACTGTTAATTGAAAATACCATAGCAGAAAATTGCTTATACTGTTCATAGTCAACTTGATTTTCATAACCAGATAACTGGATATCACCATACCGTTTTGTATTTGCAGCTTTTGATAATAATTTAGGGATTTTTTTAAGGAAGGGATTGTGGTGATTGTCACAAGATTTATCGATTATCTTTTCAAATTCTTTAGCTGCTTTTAGTAATGAAATTGAATCTTTACCAACCTCTCTGGGAACAATACCCTCAAATTCCAAATAGGCAAGTATAGAAAAAATCAAATTATCAACTTCATTAAAACTGTCACGTTCAAAACTTAAATCTCCACGCCACTCTATATAATCAAATATATTTTGCATACCTAAACTTCTCCATCTACTAGTTGTCTAAAATTTATACTTTCTAATTCTGCATTTAAATTCTTTTGTATCTTTGTCATAGCTCTATGCACCATGCACACACCACTTTTTTTCATATTACAAAAATCCGGATCAATTACACATCTATTGACACATACTGGACCGTCTATTGCTTCTATAACATCTTTTAATGTTATTTGCTCTGGCATTTTATTTATAGCATATCCACCCTTGACTCCCTTATAAGATTTTAGAATATCTGCTTGTATAAGCTTCCTTAAAAGTTTCAAAAGAAATCTTTGCGGTATACCCTCTTTTTCTGAAATCACTTTTGATTCTGCCTTTTCGCCATAGCCTAATTTACATAGGTAAAGTACTACCCTAAGTCCATAATCCGCTTCTTGTGTTATTTTCATGTTATATTTCTCCTTAAAGTATACTTTTTTGGTGTGACTTTTATTCTAAGACATTTATTCTATGTTGTCAATAGTTTTCTGAATATTCTCACATTTAATCAACCTGAAACCTTGTCCAAAATTAATTAATCATCATCTGGGATGCTTCAATATTAACATGTACACTAAAGAGACCTGCTCACGAATTTTATTTATGAGCAGGTCTCAAATTTACGTTTTCCTATAATTATTTCATTGACTGGATAATGCTATCAACCATTGCATCCATTAAACCCGCATCATCTTCTTTCATAGCTGAGTTCACTAAGAGCTCACTATCTAAAATAGTCATGTCTTTCATTTCTTCCAAAAGTTCACGCATAAGTCTGCCTGATTGTGGAGCCCATGAACCATTTTCTATTAAAGCGAAAGTTCGTTTTTGAAGATTTAATGCCTTCATATCCATTATATAATTAAGCATTGGTGGATAAATCTTCAAGTTGTAGGTTACAGAGGCAAGAACCACATGACTATATTTGAATGTCTCAGAAATCAAATATGACACATGAGTTTTTGCAACATCATACATAACAACGTTTGTCATTCCCTTTTCCACCAGTCTTGTGGCTAGGTCATTTGCAGCGGCCTCAGTATTGCCATACATTGTTCCATAAACTATCATTACGCCATTTTCTTCAGGTGTGTAGCTACTCCACTTGTCGTACTTATCTAAAAAGTACCCCAGATCATTACGCCATACTGGTCCATGTAGTGGGCAAATCATCTTGATGTCAATAGTACCGGCCTTTCTCAAAAGATCCTGAACATGAGGACCATATTTGCCTACAATATTTGTATAATAACGCCTTGCATCGTCAATCCAGTCGCGGTCAAAGTTCATCTCATCATTAAACAGCTTGCCATCCAATGATCCGAAAGAACCGAAGGCATCCGCTGCAAATAGTACACCATTTGTAGTATCAAATGTCACCATAGCTTCTGGCCAATGTACCATTGGAGCAGCCACAAATGCAACGACATGTTTTCCAAAGGACAAAGTATCGCCCTCACTAACTTCTATTAAATTGCTATCAATATGAAAACCAAACTGATGCATAAACAATGAAGCCTTTTGGGTGCATACAATCTTTACATCTGGATATCGAAGAATAATCTCTTCAATGCAGGCTGCATGATCCGGTTCCATATGGTTAATTACCATATAATCTAAAGACTTGCCGCCTAAAACCGCCTGAATATTCTCAAGGAACTGTCTGCAAATTGACCAGTCCACTGTATCAAATAGTGCTGTCTTCTCATCCATTAGTAGGTATGAGTTGTAAGATACACCTCTTGGAATGGGATGAATGTTTTCAAAAAGGGCAAGGCGACGATCGTTGCCACCAACCCAATAAAGATCCTCAGTTACTTTTCTAACATTATACATATATATAATCCTCCTTTACACTAAAAACATATTAGTATGTTTAATTATTACCAGGATCAAACTTCTATGAACATATCTTTTTCTTCACCACATGATGGACAAGTCCACTCTTCAGGTATTTTCTCAAATAAAGTTCCCGCAGCTACTTCGCCTTCATCATCACCAATGCCAGGATCGTATTCATAACCGCATCCATTACATACATAATGTTTCCAGGTGGGAACGAATTTCTTAGCAGCTGCCAGCTTCATCTTTATCATTGGTGGAGCCTCAGTTTTAGCTTCGCCATTATCTAAAGCAGCAGTGAGTAATGGTAAAATCTCCATTAAATCCCCCACGATACCGTAGTCTGAGTTTTTAAAAATTTTCGCGTTGGAATCTATATTTATAGCAACAATTGTAGAAGCATCCTTTATACCTTTTAAATGCTGACCTGCTCCTGAAATACCACAAGCAATATAAAGATTTCCTTTAAATTTCTGACCAGACATACCAACATAACGATTAAGGGGTAAATATTTAAGGGTTTCAGCTACTGGACGTGAAGAACCTATAGCTGCTCCAGCTTGAACTGCCAAGTCTTCTATAAGTTTCATATTTTCTTTTTCACCTATACCTTGTCCAACACTTACTACCCTTTCAGCTTTAGTTATAGGAGTATCCATTGGAATTCCAACTGTAAAATCATATTTATCTGCTTTAAGAGCTGCCACAAGTGCATTAACTCTTTCACTAGCAGTTCCTTCTTTAAAAATCACTTTTTTACGATAGCCTGTTGCAGGTCCACGCTTAGTAGCTTTACCTGTGCTCTCATTTTTTGGCATTTTGCCTATTATGTGAGCTGCAATAACAACGCGATGAATCTCATTAGTTCCTTCATATATGGTGCAAATTTTAGCATCTCTGTAAGCACGCTCAACTTCCATACCTTTCATATATCCGTTTCCACCAAATATTTGAAGGGCGTCGTTTACGATTTCAAGACAAACGTCAGAAGTGTATTGTTTCGCCATAGCAGCTTCCATGCCATAATTTTCATGGTTTTCTTTAAGTTCTGCTGCACTGTAAATAAGTAATCTAGCTGCTCTAAGTTTTGTGGCCATATCAGCCAATTTAAAAGCGATAATCTGTTGCTGGCAAATAGGTTTTCCAAATTGAACTCTTTCTTTTGAATACTCTAGAGCATTCTCGTAAGCGCCTTGTGCTATTCCAAGAGCCTGAGATGCGATACCAATACGTCCGCCATCCAAAGTTGCCATAGCAATCTTGAAACCCTCACCCTCTTTGCCTAATAGATTCTCCTTAGGTACTAATACGTCGTTAAATAAAAGCTCTGCAGTAGCTGACGAACGAATACCCATCTTGTCATAATGTTGACCAATGCTAAAGCCTTCAAACTCTTTTTCCACAATAAATGCACTTATACCCTTAATACCTATATCCGGTGTAGTAATTGCAAATACAACGTAAATATCAGCTTGACCAGCATTTGTTATGAAGATTTTTTCACCATTTAAAATGTAATTATCCCCATCTAGTACTGCAGTGGTCTCCGTACCCCCAGCATCACTACCAGCATTTTCCTCAGTAAGACCGAATGCGCCAAGTTTCTCCCCCTTAGCCAGTGGCACTAAGTATTTTTGTTTCTGCTCTTCTGTTCCATATGCATAAATCGGGTATGCACCCAAAGATGTATGCGCGGAAAGAATTACGCCTGTACCACCATCCACTCTTGATAATTCCTCAACAGCGATTGCATAACTTATTATATCCAGACCCGCTCCTCCGTACTCTTTTGGAAATGGAATCCCCATCATACCTATATCAGCTAGTTTTTTAATTGCTTCTACTGGAAATTTGTTTTCCTGATCTAACATAAATGCAATTGGTTTAACTTCCTCCTCTGCAAATTCTCTGATTTTTGTTCTCAAATTTTCATGCTGTTCTAAAGTCTTAAAAAACATAAATACACCTCCTCTTAATTAATACGGTTTCTTAATTGTCGCTTTGCTAAATCTGTAAACCCACTACATTGAGCTACCGCAAGTAAAATTAATCAAACAAGTAGATCATCCAATTCTTTTTAACCTTTGGAATACATCTAATCAATATGTTTTACTTCATCAACCATACTTGGAAATATTACTCTGAAATGTATACCTAAACCGTATACATTGATTGTATACCTAAAAGATATACATTGCAAGTTTATCACTGAATTTTTTTTATGCACTTCTCTCTAAATAAATTTTGTCGTATATGCCTGCATTTTGAAGTTCCATATCAAAGCCAGATACCCAGTTCACCAAAGATAAAAATTTACCTTTTAAAATTTAAAAATAGTAAAAGCTATGAAAATGTGTATTACATTTTCATAGCTTTTATTATTAACCATTATCTACCTCATTGAAAATTTTACATTACATTTTTATATCAGCACTAACTCTCTGGCCATAATTTTTGAATCTTTCCTTCATCATTGTCATTTCTGCTTCCTCTAGTATTACAGGATTTCCTAAAGATTTAGTTCTATAATAAAGCTCTGCGCAATACTCTATTTCTTCAGTTATATTGTATGCAGTACCTATATCCATAGCTCCTGCAAGCAACCCGTGGTTTGCAAGAAGAACTGCATTTGCACCTTTCATAGCTTCAAAAGCATTTTCAGCTAAATCTGGAGTGCCATAAGTTGCATATTTTGCACATTTCACTACATTAGTGCCTGCAAAAGCTACTAAATAATGTACAGACGGAAGATCCCAGTTCATACATGCAATAGTGGTGGCATATACTGTATGCGTGTGTATTAAGGCGTGGATATCTTCTCTATATTTATAAAAGATTCTATGCATATCACACTCTGAGGATGGTACACTTGTTCCATCTACAATATTTCCATCCAAATCTATTATTACAACGTCCTCTAGTTGAATTTTGTGATATTCTATACCACTAGGACTTATAGCCATTAATTTTTTCTCCCTATTAAATATACTTAAGTTTCCACCTGTTCCCTTAGTTAAACCTGATTCTAACATCTTTATACCATACTCTATTATTTGCTCTCTTTCTTTTTGTAATAACATCTTCACCCTCCTAATTTTATATAAACCTATGGTTCACTTATTTTAGTTCATTGTCATTCCGCCGGTTACATTTATTGCCTGCCCCGTCATGTAACTTGCTAGGTCACTGGCAAGGAATAAAACAACATTAGCTATATCCTCAGGCCTCGCTGTTCTTCCCAGTGGTACTTGCGAATTATCTTCTTTCTCTATCTCCTGGGCTGTGATGCCCCTTAGTATTGCACCTTCCACTCTTTCTCTGCGCTTCATTTCGGTTTCTACTATACCAGGACACAGGGCATTAACTAATATGTTGTCTCTTGCCAGTTCTACAGCCATAACCTTTGTAAATCCTATTACAGCATGTTTGGATGCACAATAATTCCCCATACATCTATATCCATTTTTTCCTGCTTGAGATGCCATGTTTATTATCCTACCGCCACTTCCTTTAGCAATCATTGCCTTTGCTGCAGACTGAGAGCATAAAAATACACCTTTTGCATTTATATCTATAACCTTATCCCAATCTTCTTCTTTGATATCTACTGCATAATCCATAGTAGATATCCCTGCATTATTTACAATTACATCTATTCCACCAAAGTTATCCACTGCAGCTTTTATCATAGCTTCTACATTATCCTTATTAGTTACGTCTACTTTTATAGTAATTAAGTTATCCTCTTGCATATTCATTCCCTCTAAGCAGCCTATATCCCCAATAACTACCTTAGCACCACAGCTAAGAAATAAGTCAGCTATACATCTTCCAATGCCCTTAAGCCCACCTGTAACCACAACTACCTTATCTTTAAAATCCAAACAAACCATTTATAAAGCCTCCTTATTAGACCTTAATTAAAAACAAACTTCTCAATATATTTTCTAGCTTCTAAAGCATCACAGTTATAAAATGCCTTCTGCAGGATTTCTTCATCAAATTGTTCAATGATGCTAGAATATCTTTCCATAGTGTTTATAGAATATTCTACAGCTTCCACTTGATTCTCTCTAGCAGGTGACATATCAAAACCTAGCCACCCACTATAGTTTATTTTTTTAAGATAATATACAAACTCTAAGGTTTCCCAAAAATGATAGGTTCCAATTATAAGGTCATCATCCCAATCTCTTGAATTATCATTTAAATGTACATGGAATAATTTATTGTATCTACTGGCAATTACAGCAGCTTCTGCAGGATTTTCTCTTGCTTGCAATGAGTGCCCAAAATCTACAGTAATTCCTAAATTGTCTTTGTTAATCTCATTTATAAGAGTAAGCGCTCTATCTACAGTTGTTATGGCAGATCTTATTCTCGGTTCTCTTATTTTATATTCTAAGGAGAATTTTGTTTTTGGATACTCAGTAGCAATTTCCTTTAATGCATTTACCATTAAGTCTAAGTACTTGTTATAATTTATTTGGAAAGAATAATCATACCCATCAGCTCCTGGCCATAAATTAACCACCGATGCTCCCATATACTCTGCAACCTCTGCTGCTTTTTTCACTATATCTATTGCATTCATTCTAGTACTTTCATCTCTAGAGGTTAGCGCCCCTTTTCTAAATTCCTTTGACCCAAAAGTATTGCAGTTTACCGCAGACACCTTGATATCTGTTGATGAAATCATATTATATGCTTCCTTAAAATTACTCAAATCAAAATCACCATTATGATGAACTTCAATTCCATGGAGCCCTTTAGTACTTGAAGCTAATTTTACTTTTTCTGCAAAGGTCTTTGTTTCTTGATATCCTTCCTCACAGAATCTATCGCAGCAATTTCCATAAGCCCATATTCCTACTGAGTACTTTCTTTCATTCATAAATACACCTCCAATAAAAAGCTAAATTTTATTTAACGCCTGATCTATATCATTGATTATGTCTTTAACATCTTCTATTCCTATAGAAAGTCTTATTAACCCATCTGTTACTCCGCTGTTAATTCTTTCTTCCCTAGGTAGGGATTTATGAGTCATTGAAGCAGGGTGCTCCACTAAAGTTCCAACATCACCTAGACTTACTGCAATCTTTATCATCTGTAAATTATCACAGAACTCCTGAGCTTTCTTAAGTCCCCCTTTAATTTCTAATGAAATTAATCCTCCAAAACCTGTCATTTGCTCCTTAGCTAGTTCATGCTGTGGGAAGCTCTCAAGACCTGGATAGTATATGCTAGTCACCTTAGGGTGTTTTTCTAAATATTTTGCAACTTCCATAGCATTAGAATTATGTTTTTCCATTCTAATTGCTAAGGTTTGAAGCCCTCGCCTTACTAAGAAGCAAGTAAATGGTGATATAAGTCCGCCAATCTTAGTAATGCACTCATGCAATCCTTTTTCTATAAATTCCTTATTACTTACTATTGCACCGGATATACAATCTCCATGGCCACCAAAATATTTTGTACCACTATAAACCACAATATCTGCTCCTAGTTCCAATGGTCTTTGAAAATATGAAGTCATAAAAGTATTATCTACTACTAGTTTTATATTGTTGTCCTTAGCCAGTTTCGCTACTGCTTTTAGATCTGTTAGCCTAAGTGTTGGATTTGCAGGAGTTTCAATATGAATAGCCTTTGTACTGGGCCTAATCTTTTTCTCTATCTCTTCAATAATTGATGTATCAACAAAATCGTATTCAATTCCAAATTCACAAAGCATCTTATCGAATAATCCGTAAGTTCCACCATATACAACATTTGAACAAATTACATGATCGCCAGCTTTTAATATAGATAAATACACCCCTGATATAGCTGACATTCCAGATGCAAAGCATTTGCATGCCTCTCCACCTTCTAAGGCAGCTATCTTTTCTTCTAAATCGTATTCTGTAGGTGAATGATCTCTTCCATAAAGATATCCAAATTTTTCTCCGGAAAATATTTTTCCAGCTTCCTGCGTATTTTTGTATGTATAAGTTGACGTCTGATATATAGGAGCAACCAATGCCCCTGTAAGAGGACATGGATCTGATCCTGTGTGAACCGCTATAGTACCATATCCCCATTGATTTGAATTACTCATATTACTCTTCTCCCCCTTAAAATTTAATTAATATTCATATACTAATTCTTCATTATTTTTAAATCTCTTTATATCACTAACAACCATCTTTGAATGGTTTGTAATTACATCCCAAGTTGCACCGCCAATATGTGCAGTAACCACGATATTATCTAGCTCATTTATAAATGGATGATTTCTATCTAATGGCTCACTTTCAAACACATCTACAGCAGCGCCTGCAATTTTATTTTCTCTTAAGGCTTCAATTAATGCGCTTTCATCTACAATTGCACCACGGGAAATATTAATAAAATATGCACTATTTTTCATATGATCAAATGCCTCTTTATTTATTAGTTTCTTTGTAGCATCAGTAACGCTACAATGACAAGTTATAAAATCCGAATTTTTTAGTACATATTCTAATGAGACGAATCTTTCATTTTCCTCTTGCTCCTCAGGAACTTTTGCAAATGGATCATAAATTAATAAGTTCATTCCAAAGGCCTTTGCAATATTTCCAACCTTCTTACCTATATTTCCGTATCCAATTATACCAAGGGACTTTCCATGAAGTTCTACCCCTTTATAGAGAATATAAGGACTATCGCCACCCAGAGCCCAGGTAACATCTTGTTTTAATCCTTTAATAGTTGTATTTTCAACTTTTTTATCAGATAAGAACTTACCATTCTTTAAATCTTGGTACATCATAGGTATCTTTCTCGCTATGGAAAGTATCATGGCAATTGTAAACTCAGCTGTAGTATCAGAGTTTCTTCCTGGTGTATATATCACCTTTACCCCCATTTCTTTTGCAGCTTTCATATCTATATTTACGGGGTTAGCTCTTGTACATGCAATCAACTTAAGTTTATTACCGGCTTCAATAACTCTTCTTGTTACATTGTCGTAGCTTGTTACAAATATGTCCTTATCCTTAATTAAATTCACTAATTCATCTTCCTCAAGAACCCTTTCCTGGACAAACCATCCTTCATAAGTTACCTCAAATAGCTCTTCCAACTCTTTAGTTGAGCCATGATCAAATTCAGCTGTTAAAAGAATTTTCATGAATCCCACGTCCTTTCTCATTTCTCTCAAAAATCTCTCTTCTTTTATTCCAACAAGCAATAGAATTTTCTCTTATTTTTACATATAACTCATAAAAATCATCATATTTCTTTACATTGATTTCATTAGGATAATAGGTTTTGTTTTTTCTAATAGTACAAATAACGGCCTGCTCTAAATCCTTATAAATACCACAACATATCCCTGCCGAAATAATAGCTCCCCTAGCAGCAAACTCTTTTCCTTCAGTAATAATTACATTTTTTCCTGTGGCATCTGCTATAATTTGAGGCCATATATGACTTCCGCTACCTCCCCCACTTAAGTAAATATTTTTATTGCTTTCATACTCTTTTAGGCAGTCTTTTATTGAAAAAGCTACTCCTTCATATATAGCCCTTAGCATTAACTTCCTTGGAGTATCTTGAGATAGTCCGAAAAACTGTGCTCTTGCATTAGTGTTATAAAAAGGAGCTCTTTCCCCTGACACACTTATATATGGATGATAAATAATTCCTTTTTCTATGGCACTTTCATCTTTGATTTTATTTTCTAAAATTTTATATATGTCTGTACCTTCTAAAATCGATTTATTTTGTTCCTGGGAATAAAAATTTTTTATAAACCAATCTAAATTTAATGTGCCGGCCATTGCCCCAATGATGTTGATATAAGTGTCCTTTCCCACAAAGTTTTCAAATCCTGAATTGTCTTTTGTAACCCTATAACTATCTGTTATTACAGCATTGCAACAAGTAGTTCCAAGTATTGTACATATATCATTTTTGCTTTTAGCTCCACTTCCAAGAGTTGATGCAACCACATCTAGCATTCCAATTGCAACTGGAGTACCCTCTGGAATACCTGTCACTTTAAATATATCCTTTGTTATGCTGCCGCCACTTTGAAATGAGTCTTTCACCTGCGGAAAGTACTGGTACAAATCATCTATATCTAAAATCTTAAGTAATTTTCTTGAAATCACATTGCTCTCTATATCTAAAATCGATGCGGATGAATCTGTGTAATCAAGGTATGCCTTCCCAGTGAGTTTAAATCTTATCCAATCCTTACAATTAAATATAAAACCCAAATTGCACAAAGTTTCAGGTTTATTTTCCTTTAGCCATTTTAATATGAAGGTAGTAGCTCCTGCATATGGAAAAGATCCAGTTATTTTTCTTATTTTTTTTCTTAAAACTGGACTATTATATTTATCTACAATCTTACTTGCCCTAGAATCATTCCATAATATAGCATTTCCTATTGGGTTTCCAGATTTATCTACAAGCCATGCGCCTTCTCCCTGTCCGGTGATTCCTACAGCCTTTATAAGTTCTGGATTTACTTTAGAATTATAAATAACCTCTGAAATGCACTTTACTGTGAGATCCCAAGTCTCTATCATATCCTGTTCAACAATCCCATTTTGTTTTGATATAACTGGACTATTCTTAACTTCAACTGCGATTTCATTTCCATCAGTATCAAATAGTATGACTTTTATTTTGCTAGTCCCAGCATCAATCCCTAACAAATATTCATTTTCCAAAGCTATCACCTACCTAGCCTTTCCTATACTTAACTTTAATTTTTATGAATAGTTATCAATATAAAAAGCACCTTTCTTTTATTTTATGGAAAGGGCTTTTAGTAAGCCCTTTCCTATTTACCCTATGCTTATTTTTCCATTATTGTAGGTTTATGATTTGCTACTCCTTTAAGTTTTGGAATTCCTGTTACTATTGCTAGAACTCCAAACAGTACCATAAGTATTGAATATATGCTGTAAGGCATAATTGATATTGGAGATATTTTTGCAAGACCTGCTGCCACTAATAACTGCCCACCGTAAGGTACTAACCCTTGAAAAGCAGAAGAGAATATATCAAGAAGACTTGCTGTTCTTTTGGGATCAATGCCGTATTGATCTGATATATCTTTTGCTAGTGGCCCAGCTGTTACAATAGAAATAGTATTATTTGCAGTTGCAAGATCTAAAAGACTGACAAGCGCTGCAATACCAAACTCTCCACCTTTTTTAGTTTTGATTCCAGATTTTATTTTTTCAAGCAAATATCCTATTCCGCCATAGTATTTCATTAATTCCACAATACCACCAATTATAATTGCGATTATTGCGAGATTTTCCATCCATCCCATACCACGTTGTATGAACCCTAGCAATTCAACAAAACCAAAAGTACCACTTGCAAGTCCTATTACGCTACCAGTTAAAACACCAAATACAAGTACTAGCATTACGTTTAATCCACAGAAAGCAGCGATTATAATTGCTAAATATGGAAGTGTTTTTACAATTGAGTAAGCTCCTGCTTGAACTGTTGCACTGCCCACGGGAATAAAAAGCAAAATTATTATTGTAATAATAACTGCTGGTAATACTATAAGTCCGTTCATTTTAAATTTGTCAATTAGTTCAACACCTTGCGTTTTTGTAGCAGCAATTGTGGTATCGGATACAAATGAAAGGTTATCTCCGAACATTGCTCCTCCTATTACTGTTCCAAGGACTAAAGGCAAACCAATCCCAGTTTGCTGAGCTATTCCAATTGCTATTGGAGCAAGTGCAGTAACTGTTCCCATTGAAGTTCCCATAGCAAAGGATATAATACATCCAATTATAAATATACCTGGTAAAATCATATTACTGGGCAGAATAGTTAATCCCAAATTTACCGTAGATTCAACGGCTCCCATAGCATCTGCAACCGAATAGAATGCACCTGCCAGCAAGAAAATAATTACTAATAAAATTATAGTTGGTTCTCCACCGCCAACTGTAAATATATCTATTTTCTTAGCAATGGAAAGTTTTTCTCCCTTTTTATTAAGAAATAATGCAAAGCCAGCTGAAATAATAAAAGCCACCAGTAAAGGCATGTTACTAAAATCACCTGTAATGACACTTGTTCCTACAAATACTATTAAAAATACAATTAAAGGAAGCAGACCTACAAAACTATTTTCACTCTTCATTAATAACCCTCCCACGATATTTTTAGTGTAAACATAAATTTTGTCTTCGTCTAAGTTGCAATTTATCAAATATATTAGTAATTGTATTACGCAAGGCTTTTGCCTTCACCCGAATTACCCTCCTTCCCGTCAAGTTGTAATATTTTTTCTGCTGTTATTTTATCTGTAATAAGTACATTTGGAATTTCCCCCTTTAATGCACCTAATATAGCCTGTGCTTTTTCTATACCACCTGCAATGCAAATAACTGTTTTAATTTTCTTTATATTATTCAGTGTAATTCCCATAACTTGGGCATCTAATTCTTTGCAACAGGTTTTACCATTCTTATTGTAAAACCTCATACATATATCCCCTACTGCTCCAAGCTTAGTTAGTTCGCGATGCCAATCAGTACTTAAATGATTATTTTTAAAAAGTTCTGACTCCTTTGACATACTACCTATACCTAAAAGTGCTATTGTAGATTTTTCCCCCAGTTCAAAAACCCTTTTAATGTTTTCATCTGCAATCAATCCATTTTTCACTTGAGCACTTGTTACAACAGCTGGGCAGTGCAAAAGCTGCGGATTACTGCTAAAAAATTCCCCCAGTCTCCTAGCTAATTCTACCGCCTGCACATTTTGACCAGCGTTATTTAGCCCTCCAATAAGTTGTACTATCTTTGTTCCACTAACTCCAAATGATTCTAGTTGATTGATTACATTGAATACTGTTTGCCCCCATGAAATACCTAAAATATCTTCTGGGCACACTATTCTTTTTAAGTAATTAGCACCTGCCTGACCCAATAACATCAATATATTTTCTTCATCTATATTGTTTATTACTATTGCTTCTCTGAGCCCAAACTTTCTTTCAAATTGTGTTTCTATATCATCACAGAAAGTTACTGAAGGTTTAATACTTATTTGAACTATTCCTATTTTTTTTGCTTCAGCAAGCATTCTGCAAACCTTCGAACGAGAAAGTTGCAATAGTTCTGCTATATCTTGTTGCGATTTTTCTTGGTTATAGTATAAAACAGCTACTTTTGTGAGTAATCTTTCGTAATCTCTTGTAGTCACATTTGCACACTCCTCAATAAAAAATTGGCAACTTTTACATGAAATTTATTTCATCAATGAAATATTGCTATATTTTATGTATATGTTCATGTGAATATAAATATAGATGTTTTTCGAAAAAAAATATTGGCTTGGATATAAATTTCATACTTCATATTAAAAAGTCTCGTAAATGCGAATATATGTTCGCATTTATGGTAATAATATTATTATATATTAATCAAGGATAAAATTTGATATAATTAGGAGTGTTAATATGAGTTTTAAGAAAGATATAAACAATATTCATGATAAGAGCTATAAAGATTTATTTTCTACAAAGGATGCTTTTTTATCCTTTATTAACACATTTGTTCAAGGAGAGTGGGCCGGTCAATTAGAAAAGGACAAATTAATACTCAGTGATAAGTCTTACATTTTGTCTGATTACGAGGAATTAGAATCCGATATTGTATACACTGCAACTATTGGAAAAGATAATAATTAATTTTAATAGTTTAACCTCTGAGGAAAAACTATTATTAAAAGGATGGATTAAAAACACGACAAATAACAATGATATAGTTAACATGAATGAGTTAGTAGAAAATATATTTAATAATGAAATGGAGGTAACCACCATGGTTTCTAATGCATCAAAAATTTTTGATAAATTAAAAAGCGATGCAATTAAAGAGGGTTTAAATGAGGGCAAAATAGAAGGCAAGAAGGAGGGCATGAAGGAGGGCAAATCCGAACTTCTTATAAAGCAGCTAATTAAAAGATTTAACGGCCTTTCTGATTACTATATAGAAAATATTAAGAAGTTGCCTGTGGAGTCTATTGATCTGATAGCAACGAATATATTTGATTTAGAAAAAATTGAGGATATAAAAAAATATTTATAAGAAATTGACAAATCATCTCTAATGCCTAAAGCATTATAATATATATTTTTTAGTTTAAAATTTGGTATACTTAGGAGAGTGAAAATATGTTTTAAATAGTATAATAATAAAAACTATAAGTATTTATTATTAACACATTTATACAATCGGAATGGGTTGTCAATTAGATAAGTACAACTTAATACTAATGTTTTTCTACTTGTCCTTATTTTTCTTATACCAATTATCTGCAATTCTTATTGAAATTTTGTTTAACACAAACACAAGCGCCATTATAATAGCCAAGTTTTTCGCAGTATCTACTGAAAATAATCTCTTACTATAAATCCCTAAATAGGAACTTATTATGTTACCTATTATAAGGGCAATCATAGCTGATACTATTTCAAGCCTTCTTCTAATTTTTCCATACTTTTTTAAATTATCCATAACCCCACCTTCCTTATTATAATCAGATTGAAAAAAATCATCCCAATCCACCCAATCTAATATCTCCTACTATATATGAAGAATGATATTTATGAGTAAAAGCAAATCAATTGGTAACTTTTACTCACCTCTTCCTAATAATATAAATGTCATTTTTTGTTAATTCACCCACAGTCTTAGCCCCTGGGGATTGTATAATATCGAACAGCGCATCCGCAAATTGAGATCTTTCTTCTATGGATAGCTTATTGAGACATGCCCTTACTGTAATGTTTAAGTTAGCGCTTTTCTTAGTTAATTTCTTTTCACAAACAAAATTTGTACCCCTTACTTCCCATGAAAAAGCATCATGTTGCCTAATCCCCGTTTCACAGCTACTTACCACCGTGTATTCCTCTCCACGCTCCAACATCATGCCCACAACTGAGGATTTTGGGATCAATGTCCTAATTTTCCCCAGAATGTTTTTATACCCTTCACTTTGTATGATATTTGCCTGAAACCCAGGCCCATCATTATTATAAATTCCAATTATTCTATTTCCAGCATTTTGCGTTGCATCGCTTATTGCATAAACAGCAAGATTTCCTCCCTTTGAATGACCACCAAGATAGAAATTTCCTGCAAAACTTTCAAAAATTCTATTCATATAAATTACGGCCTGCTTCTGTGATTGCACTTCATCCATAAAACTCATTTGGAGATCTTCCTTCCAACCAGTCAGCGTGTCATCAGTTCCACGAAAGGCAATAAAATGTTCCTCACTGTTAATTGAAAATACCATAGCAGAAAATTGCTTATATTGTTCATAGTCAATTTGATTTTCGTAACCAGATAACTGGATATCACCATAACGTTTTGTCTTTGCAGCTTTTGCTAATAATTCAGGAATTTGCTTAAGGAAGGGATTGTGGTGATTATCACAAGATTTATTAATGGTTTTTTTAAATTACTGCGCTGCTTTAAATAATGAAATTGAATCTTTACCAGCCTCTCTAGGAACAATATCCTGAAATTCCAAATAAGCAAGTATAGAAAATATCAAATTATCAACTTCATTAAAATTGTCACGATGAAAACTTAAGTCTCCACGCCACTCCAGATAATCAAATATATTTTGCATAAAAACTCCTTTTACATATATTACTTGAACATCTTCTAATTTCCGCACATTCATAGTCATACGAACTACCTGATTTATGTATTCTAAAACCGCCTCTGCAATGAGCGCCAGTATTTCTATATTGTAAGATAAGATCGGTTTATTTACATAATTTGATAACCTATGAAAAATGGAAGATTGGTTGCAGACATCATTTAAATGTGGTTTTAATATTCCAGGTATTTGCAACTGAAATCTTTATTGTAATAATCCATTACTTCTTCCGAAGTTAAATTATATTTCAATTCTTTAATAAGGTCCTCCCATGTAAATAAAATAAAATGCGCTCCCCATCCTCTTGCTATAATATCTTCTCTTGCAGACAATGCTGCTTTTCTAATACCTTGGTTTTCCATTGGATATATGAATATAACGTAACTATCTTCAGAAACATGTGCTATATTTCTCATTATTTGATAATTTTTTAAAAATTTATCCTGATTTTTAAAATGGTCTTCTATGGCAGGATTATTCATAATTAATGGCATATATATGTCACTAAATTTATTTTTATGATTCTCATCCAGTCTTGCTTTTCCAAATTCATTTTCTGTATATTTTATTTCAAAGTATACTTTAATTCCTGAAGTTAACTTAATATAAAAGTCAAAATTAGTTTTCCTCTTAGCATTTTTTTCTAATTCAGATCCTTTTTCAAAACATATATCTTGAGAATTATAATTAATTTCCCCCTTAATATGCATTACCTTCAAAATTGATTGGAGCAAATTTTCTTTAATTAATGGATAGAAAAAATTAATGCACATTGCCTGAGATGAGTTCAAATGATGAAAAAACTTATGAAAATCTACATTATTATAATCAGACTTAAAAAAATCAGCCCTATACTTCTCAATAATATTCAGTTCTTTTTCATCTGCTGGTAGAATGTGTTTATACAAAAGGTCTTTACCTTTATATTTAAATATCCCATCTTCCAAAATCTTAAGTGTATTTCTTTTATAATCACCTAAATGTTCCTTAACCTTGGTTTGAAAATCACGCAAATCTAAAATGGCAGCTTCATAATTCCAAAAGGAACTTATGGACGCAAACTCTTTTAAAGGGAATTTATTATCCGCTATAAAGACATACCCGCTTCCATAAGGTAATTTTTCTTTTGGTAAGTTTTCTATATCGTCACAATAGCATCCAAGGCTCCCCATATAAATAAATGCTCTTAAAACTTCTATATCTGTTTCTTCTCCTAAATTATCAACAAGTATCATTTGATTACTTCCAGAAACATAATAAGGCTTCTTTCTACTATAAGAAGGCGTAGCATTTTCATAAAATATTTCACCTTCTCCTCTAATATCATCCACCGTTAAATTCTCACCATCTAAATTATAAAATTCTAATTCTTTTCTTTTACAATATTCTGTAAGTTCTTTAATAACGTTGTTTTTGTTACTATCAACCTTTAATATAAGTAATCGCTTTCTACCGAATACAGAATCCATAAACACATTCAGTTCATCATAAGGTAATATATTATTGTCTTGATCGCCTATCATAGTTTTAGTACTATCCACATCATCAAACATTTTTATTGTTTCATCCATTCTTTTACTCTCCAAGAAGATCATCCCCCTTTATTATCTAATTGAATCCATATCTTTATTCCTAAACCCTCATAATTTGAATTTATCCCTATTTTGCATATTTCAACTTAAATACATATCAAGTAATTTACATTAGTGCAGTAATTAATTTAGTTGTAATCTTAATTAGCACTTATTACATTATTCAACAATTAACTTATAATTCCTTTATTTCTTAAAAATTCCTTAAAACAAATAGCTAGTCCAGTTGTAAATCACCCAACTAGCTATTTATTAATTTCCATTATCTTATTTTTATATTCATTCCGTATTTTACTGAATATCTTTGCTAATAAACTTTCTTTATGCGAATATATGTTCTTATAATGTCAATAATATTATTATAATATATATTATTTTAGTTTAAAATTTGGTATACTTAGGAGAGTGAAAATATGTTTTAAATAGTATATTAATAAAAACTATAAGTATTTATTATTAACACATTTATACAATCGGCATAGGTTGTCAATTAGATAAGTACAACTTAATACTTATCTATATAGAAAGGAAGGTGCTAATATGGATAAAGAATTATTACAAACCCTAAGTAATCTATTTGATGAAAAATTAAAACCTATTCAGAATGATATTAAAGGTATACATGGTGAAATCAAAGATATGCAAGGTGATATTAAAGGTATTCATGGTGAAATCAAAGATATGCAAGGTGATATTAAAGATTTGAAGAATAATCAAATAAGGTTTGAAATAAAATTAGACAATGTAGTAGAACAAACTGCAAACCTAACCGAGTTTAGGAGTGTAACACTTAACCGATTAGATGACATTACAGATAACTTAAATAAAGTCGAATCTATAACGGCAAGTAACTGGAAAGATATTACGAAATTAAAATCTGTTAAATAATAACCATAATATAATCCAACTATTATGTACATGAATTCTGTCAAACGTCAAAACCACCCTTCCCGGGGTGGTTTTTGCCGTTTAAAGGCCGTGTAAATAATTCCTGCTATATCTGAATAATGATTCATCTGCTATTACAGTTTAAAATATAGTAAATATGTTATAATTTAATAAATATTCATTTTGTCACATATTTTTAGATTAAGATTGCTTGAAAATATACGAAATATTAATTAGAAGTTATCTTACTTTATGAATAATATAAAAGTGAAATTATTTAAAGGACTTATTATAGTATATATAAATAAAAAAAGAAATTTATATAAGGGGGAGTAGATATGATATCACCATTTATGATATCTTCGTTTTTTATTAGCCTACTTTGTATTTTAACAGGGCACATCTTACTTACAAGAAATAAATCAATAAAATTCTGTATTGTTGCCTTTATATTAAATACACTATTTATTTTTTCAAGTAGTTATTATGTTACATTCCATATACTGTAGTGCGTCAAAATATGACTTTATAGAACTGCATTCCTAAGTCAAATTATAC
>CAYXOL010000059.1:0-31388 GCA_964467165.1 uncultured Clostridium sp. | reverse complement strand
TCCAAAAATATAACAAAGGTGAGCTACAAGCAGTAAAAATGTCTGGTCCTGCACGTCATTAAAGGTATATAAATTTATTAAACCAAAATATAAGGAGGAATTATAAATGAAAATAGCAGTTGCAACTGAAGGAAAGATAGTAAGTGGACATTTTGGACATTGTGAGGGTTTTACAATATATGAAGTTGAAGAGGGTAAATCATTAAATAAAAATTTCACTCCTAATCCAGGACATAAACCTGGTTATCTTCCAGTATTTTTAAAGGAGTTAAATGTTAATCTTATTATAGCAGGTGGAATGGGAGAAATGGCACAAAACCTATTTAATGAAAATGGTATTGAAGTAGTAGTTGGTGCCCAAGGTTCTAGCGATGATGTACTACAAAAATATTTAAACGGTGAATTGAAATCAACTGGTAGTGTTTGCACAGAACATGAACATGAAGGACACTGCAACGACTAATTATAAACTAACTTTGCATTATATATTTTAACTGTAATAATCGCTGATTAAGATACTACATATATTTTAATCAGCGATTATTTATTTTATTTGTAAAGATAGGCAAATTGATTAATGTACATATTTAAAAAGCTAGTTCATTTTCATTAAATGGTAAAGAACTATAGATAACATTCCCAATATTCTATATTTTCAGAACACAACACTTTAATCGTGTATATTGGTATGCTATACTAAAAAAAAAGGGGGTTATGCGTTGAGAAAATACACATGTTCTATTTGCGGTTATATTTATGATGAAGCAAGTGGTGATCCTGAAAGGGGAATTGTATTGGGAACAAAATGGGAATCTGTGCCGGAAGATTGGACTTGCCCTTTATGTGGTGCAATGAAATCTGACTTTGTGGAAAACCAAATTAGTAGTGAGCCTGCTCTGCAAGAAGTAAGTAATGATGAAACTAATAAGGATGGAATCAGCGAATTATCATTTGGTGAATTGAGTGCGTTGTGCTCTAATCTCTCAAAAGGATGTGAAAAACAGTATAAGAGTGAAGAGGCTGAATTATTTAATAAGTTAGCCCAATACTATCAAAGTAAAAATGCCCTTGAAGGTGGAAGTCAGTTAAATGAAATATCTACATTAATACAGCTGGATTTAAGTTCAGGTTATCCGCAGGCAAATGTAGTTGCTTCTGACGCTGCTGATCGGGGAACACTGAGATCGCTTTTGTGGGGAGAAAAAGTAACAAGAATGGCAAATTCTCTTCTTAGCAGATATGAAAAACAACAAGACTCATTATTAGAAGATACCCATATTTATGTATGCGATATTTGTGGATTTATATATATAGGAGACAACGTTCCTAATATTTGCCCGGTTTGTAAAGTGCCTAGCTTTAAACTTATAGAAATTAAAAGGGGGTAATTAGAATGCATGCAGTTAGAAATATCACATTATGTACAAAAGATTGTCTTTGTCTATATGTTTGTCCTACAGGGGCAACAGATACTGAAACAGGTCAAATCGATGCTTCAAAATGTCTAAATGGATGTCGCCTATGTGTAGATGCCTGTCCATCCCATGCAATTTCACTGGTTCCTGAGAAATTTCCTCCTCAGCAGGAAAAAACAGAATCAGTTAAGAAAGTTCTGCTTTCTTTATGCGAAAGTAAAACAGCACAGGAAAAGATATCTGCAAATATTGTAAAAACTTCTGATAACCTTATTTTGCGTCAGTTTGCCCAGGCCCTCAGCATATCAAATAGAATTATGGCAGAAGATCTTCTTCGCGAAGCTGGTTATATGCTTCCTCAGAGCCAGAACGTTCAGGATTTGATCCAGTCATTGATAGATACTACGTATCAAGAGGATTTTCCTAAAGAAGTAGCAGAAAGATTGTTAGTACTCCTTAAAAAGGATAATATGAATGAAGATTTACTAGATTAAAATGCAAAAGAAATATATTGAAATAAAGTATTATATATACTATTATATACCCATGGGTGGTATATAGTGGTTTGATTTTGCATTATAAATATCAAACTACTATAAGTAATCTAAATCTACTAATTATTTTAATAATAAAGAAAGAAGGAATACAATGTTAGATACTAATTTAGGACATATTGACTCAGAAGAAGATTTTAATCAATTGATAAGTGATAATGAGAACGTTATGATATGCTGTGGTAGAATGGGACCAATGTGCCTTCCTGTTTATAGTGCCATGGAGCAGATAAAGGATGAGTACCCTAAAGTAGAATTTAGAGATATGGATTTCGATTCTCTTCATGCTCATGTAATTAAAAGTCTTCCTGAATGTAGAAAATTTCGTGGGCTTCCTTTTACAGTGTACTACAAAAATGGGAAAGTTGTAGCAGCTACAACAAGTGTTCAAACTGAAGACCAAATAAGGACAATATTAAATAGATAGTTTGGCAATCTGCCAGCAATATAGTACTTTTTATAAGTTCATGTACCCTATGAAAGTACTAAGACTATATAAGTCTCAGTGCTTTTCTCAGTTTATTCTAGTGAGTTTGCATTCCTTTAAAAATCCGTGCTGTATAAAAAATATATAATTAGCATTTGACAATAACTATGTATGGTAGTAATATGAAATTGTATTAAATGAAATTTTTATATTATGGGGGTTACACTATGTATAGCGATAAGGTAATGGAACATTTTATGAATCCTAGAAATGTGGGGATAATTAAAGATGCTGATGGTATAGGCGAAGTAGGGAATTCAGAATGCGGTGATATAATGAGAATCTTTATTAAGGTTAAAAACAATATAATAGTGGATACAAAATTTATGATTTTCGGATGTGGATCCGCCATAGCATCCAGTAGCATGGCAACGGAAATTATTAAGGGAGAAACTCTTGAGGAAGCTTGGAAAATAACCAATAAAAATGTTGCGGACTCATTAGACGGGCTTCCAGCAATTAAAATGCATTGTTCTGTTTTAGCAGAAGAAGTTATTCATGTTGCAATAAATGATTATAGAGTAAAACAGGGCTTAGAGCCTTGGGTGTAAATTATAAATAATAGGAGGGAATATATATGAATGATATACAAATACTAAGAGATGAAATGGTTAAAATGAAAAAATGGGCGTTAATTGGGGCTTCTCCCAATGAAAGCAAATTTGGATACAAAATCTTAATGCAACTTAAAGAAAAAGGATATACAGTATACGGTATTAACCCTAAATACGATGAAATAAATGGTGTTAAGATTTATCATTCATTAAAAGAACTACCAGAGAAAGTAGATGCTGTAAATGTTATAGTAAATCCTACACTTTCTTTAAAGGCTTTAGATGATATTGTAGAATGCGATATAAAAAATGTATGGTTTCAACCAGGGTCTTATGATCCAGAAGTTTTAAATAAAGGTAAAAAAAATGAACTTAATATGGTTTTCCATGAATGTTTATATGTGGAATTAAATAAAATATAAGATTATACGGAAATAAGTATGTGTGATGTTGCTCCGAAATTAATCTAAAACAGTAAAAAATCGAGATCATCATTTTTAGAAAATAACAATAGCTCTTACTATAACTTACAGTAAGAGCTATTGTTATTATTTGTAATAAATGGTATTATTATAACAGGCGTTATCTATTGCAAAATATAACCACCTTTTACATGTAAAGTTCTCAAATCGAACATAAAAATATAAAGTACGGGGATAGGAAATTGAGAAGAAAAAACATTTTTTTAACAGGAGACATTCATGTTGGAAAATCTACAGCCATTGCCTGCTTTCTAAAAAAGTATATTTCCAGTTCCAGCATTATTGCAGGTTTTAAAACAAAAACCCTTTATGAAAACGATTATTTAAAAGGATATTACATACAAAGCCAGATCCCACCTATAATTTCTAATATTCATGAAAATTTAGTAGGTGTTAATTCTGATTTTGGAAAAGGAAAATCTTGTTATGGAATTCTAGAAGTATTTGAAAAAAAGGCGTTGAAATATTAATTGAATCTTTGAAAATACCTGATCCAATTATATTAATGGATGAACTTGGTTTTTTTGAGAAGGATGCTCTAGAATTTAAGGAGCAAGTACATAGAACCCTTGACAGCCACCATAAAGTATTGGGAGTACTAAAAGAAAGGAGAAATGATTTTCTAAATTCTGTTGCATCTAGAAATGATGCTAAAGTGATTCGTGTTACTCTAGAAAATAGAGATAATATGGTAAATGAAATTAATTATTATTGGGAGTGATTTATTATGAAAATTGTAAAAAAAAGCTTTATTTTACTTGTATCTATGATAGTTTTACTTACAGGATGTTCACAATCGCCAACTGTAAAAAAAGAGAAAGAGATAAAAAATACAAGTATTAGAATTGTTACAACATACAAACCAGCTACAGATATTGTCCTTGCCCTAGGAGGCAAAGACAAATTAGTGGGAGCAAGTGATGGTGCTAAAAAAGATCCTCTTCTTGTAAATCTTGATGGAGAATTAGCAAGTAAATTAGTAGAAGTTGGTTCGAAGAAAAATGGTGTGAATATTGAACAAATAGTTGCTTTAAAACCTGATGTAGTTATTCTATATCCCACCAAAGAATCCGATGACACAATGAAGAAATTAACAGAGCAAAATATAAAAGTCATTAGTATTAACCCTGAAACAATAGTTTCACTGGAATCTGATATTATTAAAGTTGGGGATGCTATAGGAGAAAGTGAAAATTCAAAAAAATTAGTAGCCTACTATAAATCTAAAATTGATGAAGTCTCTAAAACACTTACAACTGTTAAGGATAAAAAAACAGTTTATCTAGCTGGTGCTCATGGTGTATTATCAACCTGCTCAGGAGATTTTTATCAACACGAAATGATAGAGGCTGCTGGTGGAATTGATGTTGCTACTAAGTTGAAAGGCGGATGGAATGATGTATCTGTGGAGCAAGTAATTGCATGGAACCCAGATGTAATTGCTTCAGTTATGTATTGCCCTGAAGGAAGTCCAACTGAGATTATGGGCAAGGTGGAACTTCAAACGGTAAATGCTATAAAAAATAAAAATGTTTATAGAATACCATCAAACATTGCACCTTGGGATATGCCTCAGCCTAGTAGCATATTAGCTATAATCTGGATGAGTAAAACACTATATCCAGAAGAATTTAAGGATTTGAGTATTAGCAAGGTTGTAAATGAATTTTACAGTGATTTTTATGGTAAATCTTTCGATGATTTAGGGGGAGCTTTAATTGGAGAAAGTAATACCCAAAAATAAACTATTAAAAAAAATTTTATATAATAAAAGTAGTTTATTTCTAGTGATTTTTCTTGTAGTATTTTTATTTTCAATATTTTTAGGTAGATATAAAATGGGACTAGCTGAATATAAAAATATCTTCATTAATTTAGCAAGGCTTAGAATAGGGCAACCTATTTCTGATCCAAGTATTCTAATTTTATACAAAGTGAGGCTTCCACGAATTTTGCTTGCATCTTTTGTGGGTGCTGGACTTGCCATTTCAGGATTGGTTTTCCAACAAGCATTTAAAAATCCCATTGCCTCACCGGATATATTAGGAGTTACTTCCGGTGCAAGCTTTGGTGCGGCACTTGGAATCATATTACCCTTTAATTTTCCAGGCATAGTTCAAATATGTGCATTTATTTTTGGATTACTTGCAGTGATAATTGCTTATGGACTAAAAAAAGCTTCAAAGGATAATAATATACTTTATTTAATATTGTCAGGAATTATTGTTTCAGCTTTTTTTTCTGCACTACTTTCAATTATAAAATATATAGCAGATCCCTATGAACAATTACCTTCCATTGTCTTTTGGACAATGGGTGGTTTATACAGAGCAAGTTGGATAAATGCTATAGCTTGTGGTCTAGTTGTTATTCCTAGTATTTTTATTGTAAATAGTCTAAGATTTAAATTAAAAATGCTTTTACTTAATGATGACATGGCAAAAACCATGGGTATGGACGTTTCAAAATTTAGAAATTATATTTTGTGCTTAGTTTCTTTTGTAGTTTGTTTTTGTGTCAGTATCTCTGGAACAATAGGTTGGATTGCGCTTATAGTACCTCATATTACAAGAATAATTCTTGGCTATAAGAATAAGCATATTTATTTAATTACCAGTTTGATTGGTGCTACAACTTTAATTTTACTAGATGATATTGCACGAAGTATTAGCACTACAGAAATACCTGTTGGTATACTTACAGCTGCCATAGGGGCACCTATTTTAGGGTATTTATTAATATTTAAGAAAACAATATAGGTGGGAGATACTATGAATATAAAAGTAGAAAATTTGTATTTTAGCTATAATGAAAAAAACATATTAGAAGATATTAATTTAGAATTCAAAAGGGGCAACATGTATGCATTACTTGGAAGAAACGGCTCTGGAAAAACTACCCTTCTAAAATTAATTTTAGGAATACTTTCTTATAAGCATGGTTTAATTACAATTGAAACTTCCAGTTCCAAAAAAAAATCTATAAAAGAGTTGTCAAAATTTATTGCATACGTTCCACAATATGAAGAATCAATCTATGGAATTAAGGTTATTGAACTAGTAGTAATGGGAAGAAATCCTTATTTAAATTTATTTGATATGCCCTCCTCCAAAGATTACGAATTAGCACAGAAATCTCTTGAAAACCTAGGTATCGGTGATTTAGCACAACGGAATTATTGTGAAATAAGTGGTGGGGAAAGGCAGCTTGTTTTAATTTCTAGGGCACTAGTGCAAAACACAAAATTTATTTTAATGGATGAGCCTATTTCTAATTTAGATATTAGAAATCAGCATGATGTATTAAAAAAAATTAAAAATATAGCTAAGGATTTTAATATAGGAATACTGCTTTCAATTCATGATCCAAATCTTGCAATGAGATATTGCAATGAATCAGTGCTCCTTAGTGACGGTAAAGTGATGCATTTTGGGAAAACTGCAGAAATATTATGTGAACAGAGCCTACTGGCGGTATATGGTGTAAAATTTGAGGTTTTAAATTCAAAAAACGGTATAAACTTTGTTAGTTTATAAATAGGAGAGAAATATGGACATGGAATTGCTTTCTATTATAAAGAATCAGCTTATGGAAGATAAAAAAGTGTGCTATGCATTTATTATTGAACAAGAAGGATCTACGCCAAGAGGAGTTGGTACTTCAATGGTTATAAAAGAAAACGGAGAAATTTTGGGGACAGTCGGCGGTGGAAGTGTAGAATTTGAAACTATAGCTGCAGCAAAAAAGTGTATAGCAGAAGAAACTAGCGAGACAATTTCTTTTGATGTTTTTGTTAAAGATGGCGTGGAAAAATCATGCACTGGCAAGCTTAAAATATTTTTAAAGACCTATATACCACAAAAAAAACTTATAATAGCTGGAGCAGGTCATGTAGGATATTTTCTTTACAAGTTTGCTGTTTTGGTAGGCTTTTCTGTTTATGTTTTTGATGATAGAGAAGAGTTATTAACAAAAGAAAGATATACAAATGCTACAAAATTAATATATGGAAGTATTTCAGATAATATAAAAAATTATGATTTAGATAAAAATTCTTACGTAGTCATTGCAAGCGGCTCAACTAAATCAGATGAAAATATATTAAAAAACGTCATAACGAAAGATACCGCATATGTAGGTATGCTGGGAAGTAAAAAGAAGGTTTCTACTATAAGAGATAGCTTATTAAGTCAAAATATTGATGAAGATTATTTTAAAAAAATATATGCACCAATAGGTATAGGAATTGGTGGTGAAACCCCTGAAGAAGTAGCATTAAGCATACTATCAGAAATAATTTTAGTGAAAAATAATGGGGTTTTAAAACATATGAATTCCATATAAAACTGATGGAATAATAAATATGAAAAATGTATAGTCTAATTTGTTTAAACACGTAGTGGAAAATTCCACTACGTGTTATTTAATATTAAGTAATAACTCCCTATTGACATGTTATTAGCATATGCTATAATTTACCTGTCACCGTGGTATTATAAATAGAATTGACAAAAAAAAATTTAAATATCTATACTAGGAGGATACTAATGAGCACTTATATTTTATATGGAGTAACAATTTTAGCACTTTTTATTTCCTACAACAAAGACAAGAAAAAAACAAAAATGTCACTGAAAAAAGCATGGAAAGCATTTGAAAATATTTTACCAGAATTTTTAGCAATTATTACTCTTGTAGGGGTTTTACTAGCAATATTAAATCCGCAGGTAATATCAAAAATTATTGGAAATAATTCAGGTTTCTTCGGAGTTATAATTGCGGCTGTGGTTGGCTCTATAACATTAATACCTGGGTTTGTTGCTTTTCCAACTGCTAGCATGTTACTTGGTAATGGAGCAGGGTATATGCAGATTGGAGCATTTATTTCAACCTTAATGATGGTAGGTATTGTTACTATGCCAGTTGAAATTAAATATTTTGGGAAGAAACTCACTCTGCTTCGAAATTTATATGCTTTTATATTTTCATTTATAGTGGCATTTATCATTGGAAAGGTGGTTTAACTATTATGAGAACATTGTTAAAAAGATATAGATTTTTTATTGCAACAGTAATTTCACTAGGTATTTTAACAATTTTTAATTATAAGCTAGGTATAAAATCTTTAAATATTGCAGTTTTTAGTTTTAAGGAAATGGCCCTTGTTATACCGCCGGTTTTTGTACTTTTAGGATTACTTGATATATGGGTTCCAAGACAAACTATGATTAAGTATATGGGCCAAAATTCAGGAATTAAAGGCATATTACTTTCAATAATTATCGGATCAGCCGCAGCCGGACCACTTTATGGAGCATTCCCTGTAGCCGCCGTTTTCATGAAAAAGGGAGTGAAATTTAGTAATATCCTTATATTTATTGGAGCTTGGTCTACAACAAAAATACCCATGTTTTTTTTCGAAGTTGCCGCACTTGGAAGCAGGTTTGCTATAATAAGATTACTTATAGATATCCCGGGAATAATAATTATAGCCTATTTATTATCAGCTTACATCTCAAAGGATGAAATTATTAAAATTTATGAGAATTCAGAAAAATTATAATATTAAAGATTATTTACGATAAAATTCTTATTAAGTAATATATTGACAATATATTACCTAGGGGATACAATAGTGTAAAAGTGTCTTATTTAAGACAAATAGGCGGTGCAAATTGTGAGCATAAGCAGTTTAGAAATGGATAATATATTTAGTAACTACTTGTTTAAGGGTACAAATAGAGCAATTCTTGAAAATATATTATTGGAGAAGGCAACTATTTCTGAGTTCGAGAAGAACTGCACAATTTACAATAGAGATAATTATTTTAATGGTCTAGGCATTATTATTCATGGAAGCGCCTTAGTAAAAAAGGAAAACCATAGTGATTTAGTATTGAAAATACTAAACCATGGAGATGTTTTTGGAGTAGCAACAATATTTTCAAAAGAGAAGATATATGTAAGTAAGATAAGTTCAATAACTAGTTGCAAAATACTCTTTATACATGAAAATTTGATTGAAGTGATGTTCAAACTTGATTTTATATTTGTTAAGAATTATATATCTTTTTTAACAGATAAAATATATTTTTTAAATAGCAAGATAGATGGATTTACAATGAATACTGCAGAAGAGAAGTTAAGTATATTTTTACGTGACAATGCCCATCTGACAAAAGATGGACAATATGAAGTAGAGGTTAAAATAGGTTTTACGGAGCTATCCAAGGTGCTGAATATAAGCAGAGCATCTTTATATAGAATTATTTGTGACCTTGAGAATAAAGAGATTATCCAAAAAAAAGGCAAACAAATATTTATAAAAAATATAAATAGGTTATAGGAGGGGGATTATTATGAAGAAAGTTATGGCGTTATTACTTGTATTATTTATTGGAATTTTAGGATTTACAGGATGTACAAAAGAAGTAGTTCAGGGTAAAGCAAATATTGTAGCCTTAAAGGGTCCTACTGGCATGGGAATGGTTAAACTTATGGAAGATGACGAATTAGGAAAAAGTATTAATGATTACAATTTCACACTGACAGGTGCACCGGATGAAGTGGTTGGTATGATTACTACAGGTCAAGTAGATATTGCTGCAGTTCCTACAAACTTAGCTGCAACACTTTATAAAAAGACAGGTGGAAAGATAAAAATTATCGCTAATAATACCTTAGGAGTTTTGTATATAGTAACAAACGGAGTTGAAATTACAAATATAAACGATCTTCGAGGTAAAACAATATATGCAACTGGCCAAGGAACAACTCCAGAATATATTCTAAATTATGTGCTAAAGCAAAATGGACTAGTAGTTGGAAAGGATGTAAAAGTAGAATACAAGGCTGAGCATTCTGAACTAGCTACCTTAGTGGCAGCAGGAAAAGTAGAAATCGCATTACTTCCTCAACCATTTGTAACATCTGTTTTGATGCAAAATAAGAATGTTAAGATTGCATTAGATATGACAAATGAGTGGAAAAAAGTATCTGGTGAAAAGGCAAGTGCATTAGTAATGGGAAGCATTATTGTTCGAAGTGAATTTTTAGATAAAAATAAAGCGGTGGTGGATTCATTTTTAAAAGAATACGCTGCGTCAACAGAATATGTTAATAATAACATCGACAAAAGTGCTGCCCTAATTGAAAAATTTGATATAATGAAGACCACGCCAGCTAAGGTGGCTATCCCTAAATCCAGTATCACGTATATTGATGGCAGTAAAATGAAATCAATGACTAGCGGTTTTTTAGATGTGCTATTTAAAGCAAATCCAAAATCTGTAGGGGGAGAATTACCTGATGAAAATTTTTACTACCAGGGTAAAAAGTAAATCAAATGAGTTTTTAATAAGGGTAGTGGTATTATCAATTTGGTTACTTATATGGCAATTAGTTTATTTTTTTGTTGACCAAGAGCTTCTAATATCATCTCCAATAAATATTTTCACTCGTATAGTTCAGTTATCAATTACAGCATTATTTTGGCAATCAATTGCAACATCATTTGTGAGAATTTTAGTTGGCTTAATACTAGCATTAGTAGTAGGAACTATACTAGCTGTTATTACAACTAAATCTAAATTACTTAATTATTTTTTTAAGCCAGTACTAAATATAATAAAATCAACGCCTGTGGCATCCTTTATTATACTTGCTTTAATATGGTTAAAATCCTATAGAATATCAGCTTTTATAGCTTTTCTAATGGTATTGCCTATGGTATGGGAAAACGTTTCTGAAGGAATTAAAAATACAGATATCAAGCTTTTAGAAATGACGAAGGTTTTTAATATACCTAAAAAAACAGTGCTAAAGGCCGTTTATATTCCAAGCATTATGCCATATTTTGCTACAGCTTGTAATGTTGGGATAGGTTTTGCTTGGAAGGCTGGCATTGCAGCAGAGGTAATAGGTCTATCTAAAGGAACTATAGGGAAAAATCTATATGATGCTAAAATTTATTTAGAAACTGTTGATCTCTTCGCTTGGACTGTTGTTGTAATAATACTTAGCTTATTGTTTGAAAAAGGGTTTGTAAAAGCAATTAATTTCTTGTTTAAAAAGGCAGGTATTATGTATGATTATCTTTAAGAATGTAAGTAAAAGCTTTAATGGAGAAATAATTATCGCCAATAAGACCATAGAATTTCCGCAAAAGGGAATAGTGTGTATATTTGGCCCGTCTGGGGTTGGAAAAACTACTGTTTTTAATTTAATAGCAGGATTGGCGTGCCCTGATGAAGGTGAAGTTAAGGTTATAGATGATATTTCAATGGTGTTTCAGGAAGATAGATTGATTCCATGGCTTTCGGCTATTGAAAATATTAGTTTGGTTTTAAAAGATAAAGAATTAGGACTTAACACAGCAAAAAAATATATGAATAATATGCAATTAACCCATATTAATAATAAAAAACCACAAGAGTTAAGTGGTGGAATGAAGCGAAGGGTAGCAATTGCAAGGGCCTTAGCCTATGACAAAAAAATCATGTTAATGGATGAGCCATTTAAAGGCCTAGAACAAGAACTTAAAAATCAAATAATGGACCAGGTAATAAAATTGGCAGCTGATAAATTAATAGTAATTGTTACACACGAGAAAGCTGAAATAGAATATTTGAATGCGAATGTAGTATATTTATAATAAATTTGATAAGTATATAAATGTGCCCTCTTCTAATGAAGAGGGTTTTTCTGTTTATACTCACTCCAAATACGGTACTTCTATCCATGAATAACATGTAGGAATACCTACTCATTATGCTCTTGATGTAACGCATCTTCCTATCATACCTTTTAGGATAAGTCATAACTTGCTATTGACATGTTATTAGCATATGCTACAATGTACCTATAGGTGGCATATGCTAACAGCATGAAAATTTTTTTCTATGTTTAAAGCCAAGAGGGGGATAATTAGAATGTTTAATGATATTGTTATTGTACGTGGTGGTGGAGATTTGGCTTCTGGTACAATTGAAAAATTGCATAGAAGTGGATTTAAGGTATTAGTTTTAGAAGTAGCAAAGCCTACTTGCATTAGGCGAAGTGTCTCCTTTAGTGAGGCCGTGTACGAGGGACAAGTTAAGATTGAAGGAATTACAGCTGTGCATGTTTCTTCTCTAAGCGACATAGAAAATGCTTGGTATAACATGCAAATTCCAGTAATTATAGATGAAGAGGGTAGCTATATAAAAAAAATAAAGCCTGAAATTATAGTTGATGCTATTATTGCTAAGAAAAATATGGGAACCACAATAGATATGGCTGATATAACTATTGCTCTTGGACCTGGATTTACTGCTGGTAAAGATGTGGATATTGTAATTGAAACTATTCGAGGTCATAATTTAGGTAGATTAATTTTTAGCGGAGAAGCTGAGAAAAACACAGCAATTCCAGGAAATATTATGGGTTACTCTAAAGAAAGAGTTATCCATTCTAAAAGTGCAGGAATAATGAGGAATGTAATTGACATTGGTGCTGTGGTAGAAAAAGATGACGTCATTGCTTACATAGGAGAAAATGAAGTGAAAGCAACAATGTCAGGATTAGTAAGAGGAATTTTGCGTAATGGAAGCACCGTCCCAAAGGGATTTAAGATTGCAGATATTGATCCAAGGGTGTCAGAAAAAATTAATTGCTACACTATTTCTGATAAAGCAAGAAATATAGCAGGTGGTGTATTAGAGGCAATACTTTTTCTGAGAAATAAAATCTTTACTCGTTCTAAATTAAAACATTAAGGGGAGGCATCCAAATGATTACACCAAAAACCATATTATTGGATATAGTTGAAAAATATCCTGAAACGGATGTTGTATTTCATGAGTATGATAATCTTGCTGGTGAATGCTTACTATGTAATAATTTATTTGAGTCCATTGAATATATAGTGGAAAAGTATAAACTTAATTCAAATGAAATAATAGAAAAACTTAATAGTAATTTGAAAAACACAGATTAAGCAAATAATATATCTTAAGTTATTGACATATGCCCAAAACGGTGTATAATAGTAATTGTAAAGGGCATATGCTCAAAATAAAAAATAGGAGATGTTTTCATGGCTAGAAGAGATGGAACGGGTCCAATGGGATTGGGATCAAACACAGGAAGAGGAATGGGATCTTGTAATGTTACTACCAATTTAGGAGAAAATAGAGGTTTCGGAATGGGACGTGGAATGGGTTCTGGTGTAGGACTTAGTTGCAGAGGTGGCGTTGGAAGGAATAATACAATGGCCCCTTTAAATCAAAGTGATTTACTTGCACAGGAAAAAGTTATACTTGAAAATAGACTTAATTTAGTTAACACTCAATTGAATACTTTGCAAGACGGTAAATAACAATTAAAACTTTATACATTTTATTACCAAACAAACTGTACAATTATTTTATATAGATAATTGTACAGTTTGTTGTTTTCTTTTAACAAAAAAATATTTTTTCATATTGACTAATACTGGCAAAATGATATACTATAATCAAATGTAAATGCGAATAGTTTGTATTTACACTACATAGGGGGTTATTTAAATGTTGAAAACAAATAAAAAATTATTAATATTTTCCATTATTTTTTCCGCTTTATTTTTTTCTGCTTGTAGTACCAACGAAATAAGTAATGATCCAAATATAAAAAAGAAAATTAGTGTTGCTGTATCTATAGTTCCACAGGAAACTTTTGTGAAAGCAGTAGGTGGGGATAAAGTGGATGTGGTTACAATGATTCCACCTGGAAAAAGTCCTGAGAATTTTGCTCCTAGCCCTGAACTAATGGAAAAACTAAGTACTGCTTCTGTATATTTCACTATAGGCGTTCCTACTGAAAATGCAAATATGCTACCCAAAATAAAAGATTTTAATAAAGATATTAAGATGGTTAACATGGCGGATACAGTTTCAAAGGTTTATCCTGATAGAAAATTCGAATCTGGAGAGAGAGATCCTCATATATGGCTTTCACCTAAAAGAGTAATAGTTATGGTACAGGAAATAGTAAGTGAACTTTCATTAGAAGATCCTAATAATAAGAGTTTTTATCAAACAAATGGTGAAAATTATATAAATAAACTTAAAAAGATTGATATAGATACAAAAGAATCGCTGCTTGCCTTAAAGAAAAAAGCATTTATCTGTTATCATCCAGCTTTTGGTTATTTTGCAGATGAATATGGACTTGAGATGGTATCTCTTGAACAGGAAGGAAAAGAGGCTACCATTCAGGATTTACAACACACAATAGATTTTGCTAAAAAAGAAGATATAAAAGTTATATTTTATCAAGCAGAAATAGATAGTAAACAATCTGAAACCTTTGCTTTAGAGATTCATGGAAAGGCTGAAATGGTGGAACCTCTTTCAGCAGATTATATAAACAATTTAGAAAAAATGGCTAAAACTTTTAAAGAAGCAATGGAGATGAATTAAAATGAATGCAGTTGAAATAAAAAATTTAAGTATGGATTATGAAAATTTAAATGCGCTAAAAGATGTAGATTTAACTATAAAAGATAAGGAATTTGTTGCGATTTTAGGTCCTAATGGTGGAGGTAAGTCAACTCTTTTAAAAATCATATTAGGATTAATTAAACCTACATCAGGACAGGTAAAAGTGTATGGTGAAAACCCACATAACAGAAGAAATTCTATAGGATATGTGCCTCAATTTTCTAGCTTTGAAAAAACCTTTCCCATAAGCGTAATTGATGTAGTACTAATGGGAAGGTTAAGCTTTGGTATGAACTTTTTACGGAAATATTCTAAAGAAGATATGGAATATGCTAAAAATATAATGAATACCTTAGAAATATATGAACTTAGAAACAGGCAAATAGGACAACTTTCTGGTGGACAGATGCAAAAGGTATTAATTGCAAGAGCACTTTGTACAGAACCTAAACTTCTACTTTTAGATGAGCCAACTGCAAGTCTTGATGTACAATCAAAAACTAGCATTTATTCATTGCTTAAAAATATTAATAATGATATGACTATAATTGTAGTTACTCATGATACTGGGTTTGTTTTTTCTTATGTAGATAAAATAGCTTGTTTAAATCAAAATCTATTTTATCATGGAGAACCTGAACTTGATAAAGATACAATGGACAGTGTTTATGGATGCCCAGTCGATGCCATATCCCATGGAAATATACCTCATAGGGTACTTAGAAGTCATCAGGAGGGAAATTAAATGATAGATGCAATTTTTAAATATACATTTTTGCAAAATGCAGTAATTGGAGCAGTGCTTGCAAGTATAATATGTGGTATTATCGGAACGATCGTTGTTGAAAAAAAACTTGTAATGATGAGTGGAGGTATTGCTCATGCAGCATTTGGTGGCGTAGGTATGGGCTATTTTTTAAACATAGAACCTATAATTGGTGCCCTAATATTTGCTGTAGCATCTTCTTTCGGTATAGTCGAGATAAATAGAAAATCAAAAGTAAATACAGATACAATTATAGGTATGTTTTGGTCATTAGGTATGGCCCTTGGAATTATATTTATCTCACTAACTCCTGGATATCCTCCAGATATATCATCATATCTTTTTGGAGATATACTTACAGTCTCAAAATTAGATCTTTATATAATGGTTGCCTTGGATGCTATTGTTATCTTTATAGTAATATCACTTTTTAATAATATAAAAGCTTATCTATTCGATGAAGAGTTTTCTAGGGTAGTTGGGATTAATGTTAAATTAATGGAGTATGTGGTATTCATACTGATAGCATTTAGCGTAGTAGTCCTTATAAGGGTAGTTGGAATAATACTTATAATAGCTCTTTTAACAGTTCCGCCTGCTATTTCTAAATTATTTACATTTGATTTTAAAAAAATTATGCTTCTTTCTATTTTATTTGGTGTGGTTTTTTCACTATTGGGACTTTATATATCATATAAGATTCATATTGCTTCAGGTGCCTCTATAATAATTGTAGCAGTGAGTACTTATATTATATTTTTTATGTCCTCCAAATTTCTAAGTAAGAAATCTAAGATACATACATTATAATAGAATAATTGTAAATAATAGTAAAGTTAAATATTGATTTTAAACTTCACTATTATTTTTTTATAAAAAACCAGTTGGCATTTGACAATAACTAATATTAGGAGTATCATAAAAGATGAAAGTGGCAAATGCCAATATATATCCATGGATTTTATGATAAATTAAAGTATAAGTAGATGTATATATACTTTTTAAGGTAAAAAACTGATTTGCAATTGTATAGCAATAAATATAATATAATAATGGAGGCAAAATAATGAAAATAGTTATTTCATCAACAGGAAAAACTAAAGAAGATTTACTAAACACTAGATTTGGAAGATGTGAATATTTTCAAATTCATGATACTGAAAGTGGAGAAGTTAAAGTTATAGAAAACAAAGGTCAAAATGCTGGTGGTGGGGCAGGGATTCTTGCATCTAACCAAATAATTGATGAAAATGTAGATGTTATTATTACAGGTAATCTTGGTCCCAATGCTTTCGAACTTATTGAAAAATCAGAAATTAAAGCATATAAGTGTGAGAGTATAGTTATAAGCTCCGTACTTGATAAATATAATAAAGGCGAACTAGAAGAAATACAAATGTCTGGTCCCGCATATCATGGCGGAGGTAATTAAAATGAAAATGAATATAGCAATTCTTAGTGGCAAAGGAGGAACAGGTAAAACTACGGTTTCAACTAATCTTGCCCTTGCATTAAATGCAAATTATATTGATTGTGATGTTGAAGAACCAAATGGATTCTTGTTTTTAAAACCTGAAGTAGATAAAACAGAAAAAGTTATGGTAGAGTACCCTCTTATAGATAAAGCTAACTGTGTTTCTTGTGGCGATTGTGTAACTGCATGTCAATTTAATGCTCTTGCAAAAGTTAAAAATGAAATTTTACTTTTTGAAAAATTATGTCATGGATGTGGAGCTTGTGAAATTGCATGTAAACATAATTCTATCACTTACAAAAAAAGACAAACTGGCAAAATTGAAAGTGGAAAAATAAGAAATATTAATTGCAGTAGAGGAATTTTAAATGTATATGAACCTATGGCAGTTCCTGTTATTAGACAATTGCTTAAAAATTTACCGGATGGTGTTAATTTAATTGATTGCCCTCCAGGTACTTCTTGTAGTGTAGTAACTGCACTTAAATATGCCCGTGCTGCAATACTTGTAACAGAACCTTCAGAATTTGGACTTCATGATTTGAAAATGGCAGTGGGGGTTGTAAAAATATATAATATACCTTTTAGCATAGTCATTAATAAAGATGATGGAAAAGATAATATAATAAAAAAATATTGCAGGGAAGAAAAAATAAAGTTGTTGGGAACTATACCTTATAGTAAAAATACAGCAGTGCTTTATTCTAAGGGAGAAATACTATATGATGATCCACATCATAAATCACTATTTGATGAACTTTCAACGCAATTAAAGGATGTGATATCTTGGAACTAGTAATTTTAAGTGGTAAAGGCGGAACTGGTAAAACTACAATTGCAACAGCACTAGCTGAACTTGCTAAAGATGTAACAAGAATTGATTGTGATGTAGATGCACCTAATCTTTATATGTTTTACAAAGGACATGATACTTATAAAAATGATTTTGTAGGTGGTAAAAAAGCCGTAATAGATGAATCTCTTTGTACTAAATGTGGCAAATGTGAGACTGTATGTAAATTTGAAGCTATAGAAAATTGCACCATAAATTTATTTGCTTGTGAGGGTTGTGGAGCTTGTACTCTTATATGCCCACATAATGCTATAGAATTAAAATCAGAAAAAACAGCAGAAACTTTTATTACTAAGTTAGATAAGGGTATAATCTCAAGAGCTGAAATGGATATAGGTAGTGATGGTTCAGGACTTCTAGTAACTCTTCTTAGGAAAAACGGAAAAAAATTTAGTGACAATAAAAAATTAACTATATTAGATGGTTCACCAGGTATTGGGTGTCCTGTTATAGCATCAGTAACGGGTAGTGATGCAGTATTAGTTGTTACCGAACCAACAAAATCCGGTCTTGGAGATTTAAAAAGGGTTGTAGAATTATGCGAACATTTTGGTGTTAATACAATGATTTGTATAAATAAATACGATATAAATGAAGAAGTGGCTAAAGAAATAGAAGATTTTGCACATGATAAAGATTTAAAAGTAGTAGGCAAAATTCCATATGATGATATTGTTATGACGTCTATTAATGAGTTAAAGCCAATAACTTATTATAAAGAGAGCATAGCTGAAAAAGCAATTGAAGATATGTGGAGTGTTATAAAAGATTTATTTAAACTTTAAAATGGTTACTATAAAAATAAATTACATAAATAAATTATATAAGATGGGGGAATTAAAATGATAAAAATCCAAGCAGATATGAAATCTTGCCTTCAACCAATGCCTAAAGTAATAGTTTCATGTAGAGGCCTTGATGGCAAAAATAACGCATTAGTAGTAGGATATTGCTGTAATTGTAGTTATGATCCACCAATGATTATGGTAGGTATAGTTCCATCAAGATATTCCTATAAACTCATCAAAGAAACAGGCTGTTTTGTTGTAAATATAGCTACTAAAGATCAGAAAGAAATGTTTGATTATTTGGGTAGTACTAGTGGTAGAGATGAGGATAAATTTTCAAAACTTAATATAAAGTTTGAAGAAGGAGTAAAGGTTAACGCTCCAATATTATCTGATTGTCCCATAAACATAGAATGCAAAATTGTAGATTCTATACTTACAGGTTCCCATGAAATGTTTGTAGGTAAAATTGAATATATGCATACTGACAAAAATGTAGTTGATGATAAAAATTGCATTGATTATTCTAAAATTGAACTTATATAATATTTTCACAACAATTATTTAATAAGTTGTAAATTTTAAGCAAATAAGGGGTAGTAATCTACCTCTTATTTATTATTAATTTTTATTTAATATAAAAGCAAATGAAAGAGGGAATTAATCTAATGGGAAACATACATAAATTTATATGCAAAAGTGATTACTTTATTTTAGATGTAAGTTCAGGAGCTATTCATGTGGTGGATAAAATCATTTATGACATTCTATCTGAAAATGGTGTTGAAAGTAGAAGCGATGTTATAAGTAAATATAGAGAAAAATACGGTGAAAATGTTTTAAACGAATGTTATGACGATATAGAGGAACTTATAAAAAATGATCAATTATACTCTGAGGATGTATATGAGTCTATTGCTAAGGATTTTGAAAAACAGCCTAACTATATAAAAGCTGTATGTCTTAATATTGCGCATGATTGCAATTTAAGATGTAAATATTGTTTTGCTGATGGGGAAGGTTATGATAAACAAAAAATCCTCATGAGTTTTGATATTGCTAAAAAAAGCATTGATTTTCTAATTGAAAATTCAGGTTCAAGAAAAAATATAGAAGTGGATTTTTTTGGTGGAGAGCCTCTATTAAATATGGATGTTGTTAAAAAAACTGTAGATTATGCAAGAGGACTAGAAAAACAGTATAATAAGAATTTTAGATTTACTATTACAACAAATGCAACATTATTAACACCTGATAATATGGAATACTTAGATGAAAATATGATAAATATTGTTTTAAGCATCGATGGCAGACAGACCGTACAAGACAATATAAGAACGACAATTAATGGCCAAGGAACTTATGATAATATTCTTCCTAAAATAAAAACTATGGTCCAAATGAGGCATAAATCTAAAAAACAATATTATATAAGAGGAACATTTACATCTCAAAATTTAGATTTTTCTAAAGACATAAAACATTTTATAGATCTCGGCTTTAAAGAAATTTCAATAGAACCAGTAGTACTCCCATCCGATAATGTGCTTTCTATCAATGAAGATCATTTAGAACAAATATACCATGAATACGATAAAATTTTTGATGAACTATTATTGCATGATGATGTGATATTTTATCATTTTAATATTGATATTAACGGAGGAGCATGTATTTATAAAAGAATATCTGGTTGTGGGGCTGGTTTTGAATACATTGCAGTAACTCCAGAGGGAGATATATATCCTTGTCATCAATTCGTAGGAAATACGTATTTTCTTATGGGAAATGTGTTTGACGGTATTAAAAATAAGGAAATGCCTGATATTTTCAGACAAGCTAATATATATAGAAAACCAGATTGCAAAAATTGTTGGGCAAGGTTCTACTGTAGTGGAGGATGCCAAGCTAATAATTATAATTTTACTGGAGATATAAAAACACCTTATGAGATTGGGTGTAAAATGCAAAGTAAAAGGGTAGAATATGCCATAGCATTGCAATACTATAGAAATAACAAAAAGGCCCAAAAGATATTAGAAGATAGTAAAACTAAGTAATTTAAATTCAGTAAAATAAATTTGAAATATAACTAAATATAACTCTAATAATGTTATTATAGAAGAGAATGATTTGTGGAAATTCATCACCTTAATGATATTTTATTTATCTATAAGGTTATTCTAGATACAATGATGAAAAAAGTAATTAGTAATGAATTTTTTACAAAAGAAAAAATAATAATATGGAGGGGATTAATAATGGCAAGACCTAAAAAATGGAGAAGAGTTTGTACATTGCCCGAAATTGTTAAATTTGGTCCTATAGATATATTAGAAAAAGTAAGTGAATCAATAATTATGACAGTAGAGGAATATGAATCTATAAGACTTATAGATTTAGAAGGATTAAATCAACAGCAAAGTGCTGATATAATGGGCGTTGCACGTTCTACATTACAAAGAACATATGATGATGCTCGCAAAAAAATAGCAGATACTTTGGTAAACGGTAAGTTGTTAAAAATAGAAGGTGGCGATTATAAGCTATGCAGTGATTTTGGAGACAAAGAAAATTGTGATGGTTGTATGTGCCATAGACACAGGCATGGTAGAAATATGAGATTAGAGGATTAAATAAATGTAAGGAGGAATAAAATGCCGAGACCAATAAAATTTAGAAGAGTAGAATTTTTTCCAGAGGATACTTATTTTATTCCCTGGGGTAAACCTAAATGTGAGATTGAAGAAATAGTTTTAAAAGTAGAAGAACTTGAGGCAATGAGACTTAAGGATATTGAAGAATTAAATCAAGAAGAGTGTGGAGAAAAGATGCAAGTATCAAGGCAAACTTTCCAAAACATTATAGATAGCGCAAGGAAAAAAATAGCTATTGCTCTAACTGAAGGAAAGGCTATACGGATAAGTGGTGGTAACTACAGATCAACATTTTGCAAATTCAAATGTTCTAATTGTGAAAACACCTACGAAATAAACTATGAGCAAGATAAACATATTTGCCCAGATTGTGGTTCACCCAATGTTCTTTGCGGCAAAAGAGCAAAGTTTTGTAAAAAATGGTGTGAGGAAAGCGATGCAGATGATAAAGTTTGATATACCCGGGTATAACTCTATTGAAATAAAAAATGTTGTATTTGATTTTAATGGTACTATTGCTGAGGATGGTATTATAAATGAACAAACAAAAGAAAAAATAAAAGAACTATCATATAAAAATGTTAATATATTTATTGTTACAGCAGATACTTTTGGTACTGTAGCAGAACAATCTAAAGGGTTACCAGTTAAAATTGAAATTTTTAACAATGAAAATGCATCGCAAGATAAAAAGAAAATCGTTGAAAAACTTGGATGCAATACCACTGTCACTGTTGGTAATGGTAGGAATGATATAGAAATGTTTAAGAATAGTATTATTTCTATTGCTGTTATTGGAAAGGAAGGATGTTTTTCTAAATCCCTGCTTGCAGCTGATATTGTAGTTAATAATATAATTGACGCAATAGACTTATTATTAAACAATAATAGACTCAAAGCTACACTCAGAACCTAATATTATTGCAAATAATAAAATATAGGCATTAAATGGTATTTAAAGAGGGTAATTGTTTATTCTTATTTAATAATTTAATTTTATAAGAGAGGAGTATGATAAGATTGAATAAATGCTCATTATCTAATCCAGATTTATTTAAATTTATTGACGTAATTACACAAAAGACACATTGTGGCCACCACCAAGAATGTTATTGTACAGAGTGGCAACGACTTTCTGGGTGTGGGCCTTCCGCAGCATCTAACCTGATTTTTTATATGAATTATACCAAATGTACTTTAGAATTAGAACAGGGTTTTATTAAATCAAAAAATTGTTTGCAACTAATGGAAGAAATCTGGGAATATGTTACTCCAACCCCAGAAGGCATACCAACCACTAAATTATTTTATGAAGATGTGATTTTATATACAAAGTCAAAAGGGATAAATGTGGACTATTATTTTTGTGACTTACCTAAAAATAAAGCTAATGGTCCCGACTTAAATAAAATAATAATTTTCTTAGAAGAAGCACTACTTAAAGATTCTCCCGTAGCTTTTCTAAATCTATGCAATGGTAAGGTTGAAAACCTTGATCCGTGGCATTGGACTACAATAATTTCACTAGAATATGAAGATAATAGCAGCAATGCATTCGTATACATTTTAGATGAAGGGATTATTAAGAAAATTGATCTTGAGTTATGGTACAATACAACAACACTTGGCGGAGGATTTGTATATTTTACTACACCCACGAAAGAAAGGATGGTTTCTATGAATAAAGCAAGTATATATTCTATTTCTATTAGTTCAGAGCGAGGACAACTAAAAAAAGAAGTGCCCGAAGCTAATTTTATAGAGAATTATGGAATAGAAAATGACGGACACGCTGGCGATTGGGGTCGTCAGGTTACATGTTTAAACTGGGCTAGCGTTGAAAATGCTAATAAAGAACATAAATTAACTGCAGGCCCAGGTGATTTTGCAGAGAATATTTTGATTGATGGACTAGACTTTTTAAGTTTATCTGTTGGCAGTAAAATTAGATTAGGTGGATGTGCTGTTTTAGAGGTAACACAAATCGGCAAAGAAGATCATCCTAGTATTGTTAGCAAAACACTTGGCGTAAGCCTTTTACCAAGTGAAGGCGTATTTTGTAAGGTTATTAAGGGCTGTAGAATAAAAAAAGGTGATTCCGTAGAAATACTATTATAAATAAGGAAGGTTGGGGTGAAAATATGTATACCTGTGCCGTGTGTAATGAACATTACTGTAAATCAGGAAAGCTTGAAAAATTACCACTTAATTGTCCATGTAATGAGGAAGAAGAGCTAGAAAAAATAAAAGAATTATATCTTGAGGATGAAAACTACAAGCTGGCGTATAATTCATCATTAGTTGAGGCAGAAGGCTATTGTAAAAAAACAAGACTTGAAGAGACTATAGATTTTGCTCATAAATGTAATTATAAAAGGTTAGGAGTGGCCTTTTGTGTGGGATTAAGCAAAGAAGCCAAAATATTATGTTCAATATTAAAACATAACGGCTTTGAAGTTAATTCTGTTGTATGCAAAAATGGAAGTATATCTAAAGAATTTTTAAAGATTAAAGATAACGAAAAGGTAAGGCCTGGAACTTACGAGGCAATGTGTAATCCTATAGGACAGGCTTATTTTTTAAACAATGCTGAAACGGATTTTAATATTGTTCTAGGATTATGTGTAGGTCATGATTCTCTATTTATAAAATACTCTAATGCACCTATTACTGTTTTTGCGGTAAAGGACAGAGTTCTTGCTCATAATCCTATTGGTGCCTTGTATCTTTCTGATGGCTACTATAAAAATAAATTATATAAATAAGGTTTGTGTCTTGGGGGCTAGATATAAAATTATAATTAAATAAGGGGTGGATTTTCACCTCTTATTTTTTATTATAATCTCAGTAAATTAAATAAAGATAGAAAAAACAATATGAAAGTTGGTGCTAAAAATGGATTTTAAAATAACAACCCTTATAGAAGATAATCCAAGCGATGATGTAAGGTTATATAATGAGCATGGACTATCCCTTTATATGGTGATTAATGGAATGAAGATATTATTTGATACTGGCAAAAGTGGAGACTTTATCAAAAATGCTGAATTACTAGAAATTGATTTGAATAACTTGGATTATGTCGTGTTAAGTCATGGACATTATGACCATACTGGCGGATTTAAAACACTTGTTGATACAGTTAAAAACTCCTACACCTTAGTTGTAGGAAAAGATTTTTTTAATAGTAAATATGGATTACTAGAAGGAAATACATACAAGTATCTTGGTAATTCCTTTGATAAGGAATATATTCATGAAAATAACATCAAAATAACATATATTAATGAAGACATATTTTATATTACTGAAAATATAATCATATTTACTAATTTTAAAAGAACTAATGATTTTGAGTTACCAAATAAAAGATTTCAAATAAAACAAGAAGATAAATATTCCTTAGACAATTTTACAGATGAAATAGTGTTAGCGGTAAAATGTGAAAAAGGATTACTTGTTATTCTAGGTTGTTCTCACGTAGGGATAGTTAATATTTTAGAGACAATTGTAGAACGGACAGGCATGCCAATCTATGGAATCGTTGGGGGAACTCATTTAATAGAGGCTGATGAACTTAGATTAAATAGTACAATAGACTATTTTAAAGAAAAGGATATTCATATTTTAGGAATGTCTCATTGTACAGGAAAAAATGCTATATTAGAAATCCAGCGTGAATTTGGAAACAAATATTTATACAATAATACTGGAAATATAATAAAACTTAATTAAATCATAACCTTGCACAGTTGTTACCTATCCACTGAAGTATTCCTTTTGATTATAAGCTCTACCTCTTTTTGATAATGTATTTCTAAAACCATTATCACTATTTTCATTACTCCTTTTCTATTTATTAAATTACTAACCCTTGAAAATTTAAATTAAAACACAAATAAAACCATTCAATATAATAAAAGTTATATTGAATGGTTTTATTTTAGTCTAAATCACGCTTTTTTACCAATTTAATATGTATTTTTTAAAAATATATGGTATACTTAAATTGTTTACAATGTGTATACATACTTATTTCAACTGTAAACATCGGTATATGCAAGTAAACAATTTATAATATATAAACAAATTTAAATTTTAACTATAAATTAATTATTAAAAAATTATTGTACTTAAATACCATAGGAATTATACTGTTTGTAGCAATATTTTTACCACTGGTTAGATAATTATGGAGTATAACACCATTAAATTATTAAAATGATAAGATTTTTTCTATAAATCATAGAAAATACTGGACTAAGAGAGGGTGCAAGACATGGATGCAATATTAAGTGTAAGAATCAGTGATGAATTAAAACAAAAATTCAATGAACTAGCTCAGAGTGAAGGAATAAATAATAAGGAATTGATGGAGCAGGTAGTTAAATACTACGAATTAAACAAAGCAAAAGAAGAAGACAGTAATATGTCTGAAGATATAAAGGAGTTACAGAAAATAACCAGCAGAATGGCGGATATATATATTAATATAGTAGAAAGAAATAATATTAAAGCCTTAGAAGTAAAAAACATTCATAGAAATGAATTAATAGATAGGAATAACGACGTTCAAAAACTAAAAGAAGATATTACATTGTTAAAGGAAGAGAATAAAAAAATAAACTCTTTAGAAAAGGACCTATCAGATGCAAAGCATATAAGTAAGGATCTACAAGAAAGTATTAAGAGTTTAAAAACCCTTAATAATATGCAGGAGGAAAAAATATTAAAGCTAACGGAAATCAATGAAAAATATATTAAATACAGAGATGAAATTGTAAAACTTAAAACAGAGCAGGATAAATCAGCAAATGAGAATATGCAATTGAAGAATGAATTATCAAATAAAAATGACGAAGCAGATAGATTAATAAAACAAATAGATGAGTTAAAGCAAATAAACAAAAATAAAATAGATGAACTTGAAATTAAAGCTAGTCAAGATATTGAGATGCAAAGAGAAAGAACAAGTTTCCAAATGGAGAAAGAAATTTTAAAATTAAAAGAGGGACAACAATTAAAAATACAGGAATTGCAAGAAAGCTTTAATGATAGAATTAATAAATTATTAATAGAAAAAGAGGAAGTAGCGGAAAAATTCAGAAATATGATTTTGCAAATGGATAAAAACAAAGAAGAAACTGAACCTATTTTTATTGAAAAGAAATAGAGGTCACTAATATATTGTTAATATTCACATTCAATCATCGCCGTTCACCTTGGGTGGACGGTATTTTTTATATAATTAAGAATTTAAACATTGCAAATAATTACATAATAAATTAATAATGGATGAGATTAGATTAATCAATACACATAAAATCTAAATAATGGTATAATATGTTTATAGTATGGTAATTACTATTATAAGAACGTTTGTTCCCATAAAATAGAAAGAAGGTATTGCCATGACTATAAATATATCAAAACGTGAAAATGAATTAGCTGTATCGTTTGATTATTCACAAGAACGAATAGTTAAAGTAAAAAGTATAGAAGGTCACAAATGGAATGCAAATGATAAAATATGGACCATACCATTTACAGAAGACAATCTCTTAATGCTCAAAGAATTATTTAAGAACGAACAAAAAAATATTGATATTGAAAATAACTTACAAAATAAAGATCTATATAAACGTATGGAAGAAGAAATCAAACTCAAAGGCTACAGTTTTAAAACGAAAAAATCCTATATGTCGCATATAAAAAGATTTTCAAGTTTCATAAATAAAAATTTGGATGAAATAGTAAATCAAGATGTAAGAAAGTATTCCTTATTTCTCCTTGAAGACCGAAGTGTATCTCATTCATATGTAAATCAAGCAATAAGTGCCATAAAATTTTTGTGCAATGAAGTACTAAGACAAAACAAGATTATAGAAGCAATGCCTAGACCAAAGAGAGAAAACAAATTACCAAATGTTTTAAGCTTTGAAGATGTAGCAAAAATATTAGGTGCACTAAAGAATGAAAAGCATAAAGCAATCCTATTTTTGACATATTCAGCAGGATTAAGGGTTGGAGAAATCATAAAGCTTAAATCTCAAGATATTGACAGCCAAAGGATGCTTATTCATGTAGTGCAAGGAAAAGGTAAAAAGGATCGCTATACTATTTTATCAGAAATTGCACTAGAACAACTTAGAAGATATTATAAGTTATATAAGCCTGAAACCTGTCTGTTTCCAGGTCAGAATAGTAAGGAAAATATTACTGAAAGAACAGTACAGCGAATATTCAAAAATGCATGTCTTGCTGCAAAGATAACAACAAACGCAACTATACATACCTTGATGCACTCTTTTGCGACCCACTTACTTGAAGGTGGAATAGACTTAAGGTATATACAGGAGTTACTAGGACATTCAAGTTCTAAAACCACAGAGATTTATACGCATGTTACGCAAAAAAGCATAAGTAATATACAAAGTCCACTTGATAAACTAACGAAGAAATAATGAGAGAAGGGTGGTGATAAATTCAGATAGAGTTATAATAAACGACACCAACGTCGGGAATCCGTCTATATTTTAGGAGTAACCGGACATTTGTGTCGGGGTGACACTAGTTGAACTAAACCGCTGTCTGCGGTGGCTAGGTGTTGAGTAAATCCAAAAATTAATATATAGCTTAGTAACTGCTTTGTATATTTTGGCAATAATGCTAAATAGAACATATAAAGGAGTGATTTTTTGTCTATATTAAAAGAAAATATGACTATGGATTTACAGTTGAAAGGGTTTAGTGAGCAAACACAAAAGGCGTATATATCTCATGTTAAAGCTTATTCAAAGCATTTTGGACAATCCCCAGATAAACTTGGAACAAATGAGATTAAACAATATTTACACTATCTAATTATGGAGAGAAAGTTAAGTAAATCTTATATTAATACTACGTATAGTGCTTTAAAATTTTTTTATACTGTTACTCTCGATAGAGAGTGGGAAATGAAACAAATTCCTAGAGTAAAAAGAGATAAAAAACTACCTACTGTACTCTCAAAGGGTGAAGTGCAGAAGATATTTGATGCAACAACTAATTTAAAACACAAGGCTATTTTAATGACAGTTTATGGCGGAGGATTGAGAGTTAGTGAAGTAGCAAATCTTAAACCAGGTGATATTGATAGTGCGAATATGCAAATCCATATTCGATTAGGAAAGGGAAATAAGGATAGGTATACTATTTTGGCCAAAGTTAATCTAATGATATTGCGAGAATACTGGAAGTTATATAGACCTGGAATTTGGTTATTTCCAAGTGTCAATCCAGTGAATCACTTAAGCACCAGGACAATCGAAAGAATATTTGAACAAGCAAAACAGAAAGCAGGAATAAAAAAGAATGCCTCAATTCATACACTTCGCCACAGCTTTGCTACTCATATGCTTGAGTCAGGAACTGCTATTAACTATATTCAACTTCTTTTGGGACATACTAGTGCTAAAACTACTTGCATTTATATTCATTTAACTAGAAAGGATGCCATAAATCTCAAAAGCCCACTAGACACCTTCGGAGATTATAACAATGATTGAAGTTGCTGATATTTTCGAAAAATATGGTAAAGCCTACAGAAATAAATACAAACTCCCTCTGCAGCATTTAAAAGTTATGAGTGCAATTGAAGATTGTCGCACTGCAAAACTTGGAGGACATATTGAAGTATGTGATAAATGTAGACATATAAAAATATCCTATAATTCTTGTAGAAACAGGCACTGCCCAAAGTGCCAGAGTCTTTCTAAAGAACGCTGGCTGGATGCCAGAATGAAAGATTTAATTCCGATTCAATATTTTCACATAGTTTTCACTATTCCGAGTGAGCTTAATGCATTAGCACTTCAGAATAAAAAACTTCTATATTCAATATTATTAGGAGCAAGTTCAGAAACTCTTATCGAACTTTCAAGAGATCCTAAACACCTAGGTGCTGAAATAGGTTTTATATCCTTGTTACATACCTGGGGCCAGAATTTAATGGATCACCCTCATGTTCATTGTATAGTCACCGGAGGTGGTTTATCCTTAGATTATTCTAAGTGGATATCATGTAGAGAAAACTTTTTTATTCACGTTAAAGTTCTTTCACGAGTATTTAGAGGGAAGTTCTTAGACTACCTAAAAAAATCATATTATTCTAATAAACTAAATTTTAGTGGTCAAATTAGCACATTAGGAAGCAGACAGGAATTTAAAATACTTATAGATAAACTTTATAACACAGAATGGGTAGTTTATAGCAAAGCTCCATTTAAAAGTCCTGAACATGTGCTAAAATATCTGGGGAATTATACTCATAAAGTAGCAATATCAAACAGTAGAATAACTGATTTAAAAGATGACAAAGTTACATTTAAGTGGCGAGACTATAAAGATAATAATAAGCCTAAATTAATGACATTAGATGCGTTTGAATTTATTAGGAGGTTTTTATTTCATGTTCTACCTAATGGCTTTGTTAAAATACGACACTACGGAATTTTAAGCAATAGAAATAGGAAAACTAAGTTAGAAAAGTGTAAAAACCTTCTTGGAGTACCTGTTGAAAATAAGCTAAAGTCTAAAGTTAAAGAAACTTGGGAGGAACTACTTCTAAGGATAAGCCAAGTTGATACTAGAATATGTCCTAGCTGTGGAAAAGGACATATGGTACTAAAGGAAACTATATTTCCACATTCCTGTTCTCCACCAAATAAAAACGCAATTACAGCTTAATTTTAAAAAATTGTAAATATACTAAGGGGTAAGTGGGCCCTTTTTTAAGAATAACTGTTAAAATAAAGGCTGTTATGCTAAAATATAGTAAACAGTTTTTGTGTTTATTGATTTTGTATTGGTTTATTTATATATAATGGTTAGAAATTAAGATTATTTGATTGCTTTAGTGGGAAAAGGATCGGATTGAAAATCCATAGTGTAGTGCTAACGCGGCATCGTTCAACTAAAGTGTTTCTGAAATTGAGGATTGTAATATTAAAATCAGCTCCTTGGCTAACAAGTGGTTAGCTTATAATCCACTCAACTTCAGAAACACTCCTAAGAGTTATACGACAAAACTGCAACCATAAGTGTAGAAATAAAGGAGGAAAATTGAATGAAAATTGGAAGGATAGTTAGACTATTAACAGATAATAAGAGAAAAGAATTATTAAATGATGTAGGTGAAAAAAGAAAAATTGTAATAAGCATATTTTACCTAGCTGATGAGGAGTATGATGAAGTTAGACAAGCTGTTTATACAGATTTATTCTATCCTAGGAAGGATGAGTTCATTAAAAAATTCGCAGATAGAAAGAATATGTCTGGTCGGAAGGTAAGTGAAAGTTATCTTAAAAGCATAAAAATAAACACTTATAATAATGCTCCTATGAATACAAATGACACTAACTATCCTGTGATTATATATTCACCAGGATTTGGAATGGATAGAGATTCTTCAATTTACAATATTGAAAAATTAGTAAGTGAGGGGTATGTTGTTTTTACATTAGGACATATATATGACTCAGACTTCACTATTTTGCCTAATGGGGAAATAATTGAACAAGATAAGAACATTGATAGTTGTAATATGGAAGAATTAGAACAGTTAATTAATATAAGAAAAAAAGATGTTTTATTTTTACTAGATGAATTAAAAACATTAAATAATGAAGATGAATTTATAAAGGAAAGACTAGATTTAAATAAAATTGGAATAATGGGACATTCCCTTGGTGGAGCGGCAGTATTTAAAGCATCTTCAGAAGATACAAGAATCAAAGCGGTTGTAATGCTTGATGGTAGCTTACAGTGTCTTAATTTAACAAAAGACATATTAGAAGGAAAGACGGTTCTTTCTGAACTTTGGGTGTTTCATAATATAAAAATGAGCAGGCAGTTTA
>CAYXOL010000058.1:0-32016 GCA_964467165.1 uncultured Clostridium sp. | reverse complement strand
TATCAACAAAAGGAAAGCATACCTTGTATTGCTCATGCAGTTTCTATAGAAATGTAAAAAAGAGGTGTGAGTTTAATTATGGAGAAGTTTATTGCTGCATTTATAATAGGTGGTCTGATCTGTGTTGTTGGGCAACTTATAATGGACATTTTAAAGATTACTCCTGCACATACTACTTGCACATTAGTAGTAATTGGAGCGATTTTGGGAGGACTGGGTTTATATGACTCTTTAGTAAAGTTTGCAGGCGCAGGTGCGTTTGTACCTATAAGTAGCTTTGGAAATACCCTTGTAACAGGTGCCCTAATTGATGCACAGGAAACAGGATTTATAGGCATATTTACTGGTATTCTAAAGACAGTAAGTGCAGGGGTTTCTTCAGCTATAATCTTTGGGTTTATTGCTGCAATAATATTTAAACCTAAAGGTTAAATATATTTGAAGGGAGGTGAAAACTATGACTATAGGAACTCAGATGCAACAAGCAATTGCCGGAATGCAAAGCGCGTCAGCTACCATGAAAACTTTTTCTCTAGAAACAGAAGATCCACAAGCAAAAAATGATTTTAAACAAATTGGAGAACAACTTGATTCTGCACTTGAAACTCTAAAAGGAAGACAGCAATATATTCAGAAACAAGAGCCACAATATAAGTTATAATTTTTATTGTTTTGATAATAAAAATTAACTCTTTACAATAAGTATAAGAAAAAATCATTTCACTAATTAGGTATCTTAAATAAAATAAATAAAACACAGCAAAGTATTAATAATGCCTTGCTATGTTTTTAATTGTAAATATTACTTAGAAAAATACTTTTGCGACGAACTCAAATAACCGTCGGAAAAATTCATAATCTGATTAAGTTTTAAGCATCTAACCTATTGATTTACCTTGACCATGTCCACAATAGTCTCAATATGAGGTGTATGTGGAAACATATCCATAAGTACTACCTTTTGAACCTTATATCCGTTATCTATCATTTCCTTCAAATCAACTACTAGACTCTTAGGATTACAAGATACATAAACTATATGTGGTGCATCAAATTTGATAACATAATCTAAAGCTACAGGATGAACTCCAGCTCTTGGGGGATCTAGAATAATACAATCTGGTTTATATTTAACCTCTTTAATAACCTTTGCTATATCCCCAGCTATAAACTCACAATTGTCAAGGCTATTAATTTTCGCATTTTCATTTGCAGCATCAACTGCCTCTTCTATTAACTCAATTCCCAAAACTTTTTTTGCTTTAGCTGCAACAATCTGACCTATAGTTCCTGTTCCACAATATAAATCAAAAACTACTTTAGACTCCGCAGAACCTAAAAAACCTCTAACTAAGCTATATAGTTTTTCTGCACCTTTAGTATTAGTTTGGAAAAATGAAAAAGCATTTATCTTAAACTTAAGACCTAATAATTCCTCTATAATATAATCTTTTCCGTACAATATTTCAGTTTTATCAGGGTGAACTGTATCTGCCAATCCATCATTAAGCGTATGTATTATTCCCGTGATGTTTCCATCACACTTTAACTGCTTTAGCATATCAGTTATTTCAGTAAAATCAAAATCTATCTGAGTTGTAGTTACAATGTTAACTAATATCTCACCAGTATTTTTAGCCTTTCGGATGACTAAATTCCTTAAAAATCCCACTCGCTCCATTATTTTATATTGTGGTAATTTTAATTCTTTAAAATAGTTTAGTACTGTTTTTAAAATTTCTCTAAAATCTACATCTACTATTCTACAATCATCCACAGTAACTATACTAAAGCTTCTTCCTTTAAGATGCATTCCTAAAGTTAATTCACCATTCTTTTGAAAGTCACCAAATGTAAATTCCATCTTATTTCTATATTCGAATTGCTCAGGACTCTTCTCTATACCTAAAAATTCAAAATCTTTAATCTCTGCTGCTTCAAACAACCGTAATACCTGTTGCTTTTTAAATTCTAATTGTTTTTCATAAGAAAGAAATTGATGGCTACAACCACCACATAAATCCGTAATAGTGCACTGTGGCTTAATTTTATAGTCAACATCCTCAACGACACTTACAAGTTTAGCTTCCACTCCATCTTCCTTCTTTTTTAACACCCTACCAATTACCTTTTGACCTGGCAATGTATTTTTAATAGAAACTTTTTCACCTTCATAAAATGCTATGCCCAGCGCAGGAAATTCTATATCTTCTATATTAAATTCGTATTCTTTTCTTTTTTGCATAGTTTTATCCCTATCCCCTATCCTTTTGTAATCATTAGTCCAGATATTTTCATGCCAATGGTATTAGATTTTTTACTACTTCCTAAAATACTCATGTATAGTACCATAACCACCATAAAAATTATAAATGCCATTTGGAATTTTTGAGTTATAAAATATCCTGCTAATTTGAGAATCGCATCTGCCGCATATACTGCAACTGCTGATATCCCTCCCATAACTACTAAATCTATTAGGCTCGCTTTGAAAGTATCTATAAAATTAGGTTTTATAACACTACCCATTGAACTGCCACACAAACTATCAATCTCATTTTTATCTGCAACAATTGTTTGTTCAGTTTCCCCTAATGGTTTATTATTTATATCATCTGATTCCTCAATAACACTTTTATTTTCGTCTTTTTGTTCTAACATTGTAAATCCTCCTTCATATTATACTATTATTTTTCAAAACTCTATTTTATTAATCTGTAAAAGGAGAAATATAATTATTTTTTTTACTCCCACCTATATATAATACGTATTTATGCACTATAAATCAAGTAGCTATTATTTATCTGATGAAACTTACGCATATTTTTGTGTGGAACCCCTCTTTTGGTTAATTGATATTATTCTTTAATTTATATTAATAATCATTTATAATAATATAGAAACTTATAGTTGCTTTTTATTTTAATGAAATTAGGTGGGTGTTATATGTTTACTAAAGTTATTCTTCTATGTATGGCTGGCTTTTTAGCATCTTTTGTAGATTCTATCGCTGGAGGTGGCGGTTTAATAAGTGTACCAGCCTTTATGCTTGCGGGACTCCCTCCTCATATGGTTCTTGGTACAAACAAATTTAGTGCAACTGCTGGTTCTTTTACTAGCTCTCTTGCATTTATAAAATCCGGCAAGGCAAATTTCAAACTTTTAAAATACCTTATTCCCTTTACCTTCATAGGTGCAATGATAGGTGTTAAAACAGTACTTTCCTTAGACCAACAATTTTTAAATACGCTAGTATTAATTCTTATCATGTTCATAGGAATTTATACACTTTTTTCCAAATCTTTAGGGCTCAAAGATAAATTTCATGGACTCACTAAAAAAAATGTGCTGAGTGGTATTATCCTTGCTCTTTCTCTGGGTTTTTATGATGGATTCTTCGGTCCTGGAACTGGCTCTTTTTTAATCTTTGGATTTATAAATATTTTCGGTTTCAACTTTGTATCCTCTTCTGCCAACGCTCGTATTTTAAACTTTGTAAGCAATGTTACAGCTCTAATTCTATTTGCCATCAATGGTCAAATAAATTATATGTTTGGATTACCAGTTGCGGTATTTATGATTTTGGGAGCAAAAATGGGTACACGAGTTGCCTTAAATAAGGGTTCAAAACTTATAAAACCAATATTTGTAACTATGTCCCTAGCAGTTGCTTTGAAAATGCTTATAAACATAATTAAGTAAATATATAAAAATTCAAAGTCAAAAGAGTAGTTGGTTAAAATATACCAACTACTCTTTTTCCTTAACTTCAAGGGAAAAAATAGGTTTCTTTATATTGGAATTCACCACTGAAAAAAATTTATCAATGTATTTATATGCAATAAATTCACCATCACTTATCATTTGTTTAATCTGCTTATCACTAGCCCATTTTGCATCTGCAACTTCCTCATACTGCAGTTTTACATCTTTCATATCAACATTTTGCCTGACCAGCCAAATATCATCAAAACCACTAGAAAATTTAACAGTAAACAAAATTTCAGCATTACTCATATCCAAATCAATGCCTAATTCTTCCTTCGTTTCTCTTATAGCTGCATCCCTACTAGTATCCCCCACTATTGCAGAACCAGCAGCAGAACCATCCCACATATTTGGCCACCCCTCTTTCCAGGGTTGCCTCTTTTGAATTAAAAATTCTCCTCGATTATTAACAATCCAAATATGAACCACCAAATGATAATCGCCTGCCTTCACAGGAATACCTCTTTCATGGGTACGTCCAGTTTTTTCTCTATGTTCATCATAAATGTCCCATAGTTCCATATTTATACCTCCTAAGAAAAAAGCAGATGAACTAATTCATCTACTTTTTTATTGTTCTACTTTCCCTTGATTATAATATTTACCTACAAAGTGAAAACCTAATTTCTCTATTTCAGACAGTACTAAACTTTGAATAAGGTATGAGTGAATACTATCCTTTTGAAGATCATCTATTTCTTTTTCAACGCTTCTGGCTAAGTTCTCAATATCTGATGTATTTAATGGTTCATTAGCATCGTCAGAAGCTCTGTAAATGCTAGTTTTTATTTTGCTTATATCAAAATCTTGAATTCTTCCATCCTGTTTAATAACTTTCATACTTATCATCTCCTATATATAAATATCATGCAATTATAATATTTGCTTACTACTAATAATATAAGACATTGTCACAATATTCAACCTTTTTTTGCAGATTATGCTATAACAAAAGTATATATCGCTGAAATGCGTTCACTTTGCCAAGTAATTCAAACGCATTTTTCGCAATATATACTTTTGTTAGCATAATCTAAGAAAAAACACCAACGTTGAAAACCTATCTACGCCTAAAAAGACGACATAACATTTAATAATTTTTATATCCCCCGAGGAAAATATAGGGACACTTTAAATAAGTATGGGATTTCTCTGGAGTGAATTACAATATGAAGCGAAAAAACATTGAAATTCCATTTAGAAATTCTTCTTTTGTGAATATAAAATTTTCGTAAGCCTGCCAGGAAGGCAGGCTAGCGAACCTGAGCCAGGACGGCGAATGTGAGCGGTAGAAAATTTTATATTCACAAAAGATTAGAATTTCTTAATGGAATTTCACGTTTCGAGCTCATATTGTAATTCACATTGGAGAAATTTCATACTTTCTAATTCATTTTTCCAATGTCTGTTCTGTAATACATTCCTTGGAACCGAATGTTTTTCATGTCAGCATAAGCAATTTCCCTTGCAATATCTGCAGTTTCGCCAAGGCCTGTTATTCCTAGAACTCTTCCCCCGGCAGTCTTAAGCATACCATTTTCAAAATTAGCCCCTGCCACAAATAACTTGCCTTGTAATTTATGTAGTTCACTTATTTCAAATCCTGTATGGTAGCTACCAGGGTAACCTTTTGATGCAGCAATAACGCAGCAAGAATATCCCGCATTCCATTGCAGATCAAAATTCTTAAGTTCACCATCTACAGCACTAACCAAAAGCTGGGTAAAATCACTTTTCATAAGTGGAAGCACCGCTTGAGTCTCAGGATCCCCAAATCTCACATTGTATTCAAGCAAATATACACCTTTTTTAGTTATCATTATGCCGAAAAATATTATACCCTTATAATCCATTTCTTCTTCTTGAATCCCCTTAAGAGTAGGCCCTAGAATATGCTGCTCAAACTCATCTAATATACTTTTATTACAATAAGGATTCGGTGCTATAGCACCCATTCCACCTGTGTTAGGTCCCAGGTCCCCGTTGAATATTTGTTTGTGGTCTTTTGAAGATAAAAAAGGAATTATGATTTTCCCGTCAGTTATAGAAAGTATAGAGGCTTCTACTCCTTCTAAAAATTCTTCAACCACAATTTTCTTTCCACTACCTTTAAATATATCCAGTATCATGAAATCATTTATGCTGCTTTTAGCCTGAGCAAAGTCACTACAAATAACTACGCCTTTACCTGCTGCCAGACCGTCCGCTTTAATTACTACGGGATATAGGCATTGTTTTAAATACTCTATAGCGTCATTTTCATTTTCAAAAACTTCATAGGCAGCTGTTTTTATACCGTATTTCTTCATAAATTCTTTAGAATATGCTTTACTTCCCTCAAGTCTGGCAGCTTTTTCACTTGGTCCAAATATTTTAAGTCCGCATTCTTTAAATTTATCTACTATACCTTGTACCAACCATTCCTCTGATCCAACTATGGTAATATCTATTTTATTTTCTAGTGCAAAGGCTAAAAACTCATCTAGTTTTGTAATATTAACATTCTCACACTTGTCTTCTCTCTGAGTGCCACCATTACCAGGTGCACAATATATTTTCTCCACAGAGGAATTTTCTCCAACCTTTGAGGCTAGTGCATGCTCTCTTCCACCAGAACCAATTATTAATACCTTCATAAAAATGCCTCCTATTATCTTTATTAAGCTCATGATAGAATAATTATGATATTCCACCATGAGCTTATTATCCTACTTTATTAATGTTTAAAATGACGAGTACCTGTAAACACCATAGAAATCCCATTTTTATCGCACATATCTACGGACTCTCCATCTTGAATAGAACCACCGGGTTGAATAATAGATGTTATGTTATATTTTGCAGCCAGTTCTACCACATCGCCAAAAGGGAAAAATGCATCTGATGCCATTACATTTCCGTTTCCTGCCCTCTCTAAGGCTTGCTCCGCTGCCCATATTCTATTTACCTGACCCGCTCCAATTCCTTTAGTCACACCGTCTTTAACTACTACTATAGCATTTGATTTAACATATTTAACTACTTTCATTGCAAATATCAAATCTTTCATTTCAGCTTCTGATGGCTTGTTTTCTGTAACTACTTTAATTTCATCTATTAATTTATCATCTGAACTTTGTACAAGTATTCCACCATCAACTTTTACCATTTGCATTTTATCAGTTGCACTACTAGAACATAATATAACTCTTAAATTCTTCTTACTTTTCAGTATCTTTAAAGCTTCCTCGTCAAATTCTGGCGCTATAACCACCTCTAAAAATATTTTTATAAGTTCCTGCGCAGTTTCACTGTCTACCTTTTTATTGAAAGCAACAATGCCACCGAAAATAGACATAGGATCACAGGCGTAGGCATTTTTATATGTTTCAAGTACACTACTTCCTATAGCAACTCCACAAGGTGTATTGTGCTTTAGGCCGCAACAAGCAGTTTCTTCGAAATCACATACTACCTTCCATGCAATGTCCATGTCTTTTATATTGTTATAAGATAATTCTTTGCCGTTTAACTGTTTAAAATCCTTCATAGCTCCATTTTCTGTGGTACTAACGTAATAAGCTGCACTTTGATGTGGATTTTCCCCATATCTTAAATCCATTTGTTTTTTATAAGAAACAGAAAGATACTTGGAGTAGGTTTCTTCACCCAGTAAGAAATTACTTACAGCCGCATCGTAGGCAGACGTTAAATTAAATACTTTACCTGCTAGATATTTTCTAGTTTCAAAATCCACTTCTTCTTTTGCATCCATTTTTTTTATAACATTTTCATAGTCCAATACATCACTAAGTACTATAACATCCTTGAAGTTTTTAGCAGCGGCTCTTAGCATAGTTGGTCCACCGATATCAATAAATTCAACTTTTTCCTCAAAACTAATATTTTCTGTTACTTTATCAAAGAAAGGATAAAGATTAACTACTACCATATCAATAGGCTTTATTCCTTTGGCCTTAATAGTTGCCATATGCTCCGCGTTATCTCTTATTGCTAAAATTCCACTATGTATTGTTGGATGCAATGTCTTAACCCTTCCATCTAAAATCTCGTCAAACCCTGTGATATCCGAAATTTCTACTACTTTAATTCCATTTTCTTTTAAATACTTAAAAGTTCCACCTGTGGATATAATCTCTACTCCATTGTTTGCAAGAGTTGTTGCAAGTTCTAAAATATTTTCTTTATCAAAAACACTTATAAGTGCTGTTTTAATCATAATTATTCCACCTCTCGTTTAAGGCACATTTACTTTTATGTACCTAGGTTAAATTTAAATACCTAATACTTTTCTTCCCACAATTTTTATGTCTTTTTCGCTTATATATTTAATAGCTTCCGGCAGCGCAATGTGCTCTTGCTCTAAAATCCTCTTTTGCAAAAGATCAGCGGTATCTTCACCATAAACTTTCACAACCTTTTGTATTATAATTGGCCCTGAGTCTGTACCAGCATCTACGAAATGAACAGTGCATCCCGAAACCTTAACCCCGCATTCCAAGGCTTTTTCATGAACTTTTATTCCGTACATACCAGGTCCGCAAAAACTTGGGATAAGGGCTGGATGAATATTAATTATTTTATCTTTAAATACCTGGAGAACATCCCCTTGAAGTATAGATAAAAATCCAGCAAGCACTATTAAATCTACCCTACCCTCTAAAATTTTTAATATTTCATCTGAAAGTCCTACACCATACTGTTTTTTATCCACTACATAGGTTTTTATATTTTTAGATTTTGCCCTTTCTATACCATATACATCACTCTTATCACTTATCACGGCTTCTATGCTACATTTTAAATATCCACTTTCTATATTGTCAATTATAGCTTGAAGATTGCTTCCGCTGCCTGATATTAATACGGCTATTTTAAGCAAACTCCCCCACCTCCAGCCTCAACATGGCCAATCTTATAAGCTCTATCTCCTAAGTCCTCAATAGTTTTTATAACCTTCTGAGCATCGCTATTTTCAACGCATAATACGTAACCTATTCCCATATTATATGTATTAAACATATGTTGCTCCGTTACGCCAAGGCTCATAAGATGTTTGAAAATATCCGGAGTATTAAAACTGTTTTTATCTATCACTGCTGTGAATTTATCACTAAACATTCTTGGAATATTTTCATAAAAACCACCACCAGTTATATGTGCCATACCTTTTATATCAAATTTTTCTAATAGGCTTAGTACGGTTTTTACATAAATTTTTGTTGGAGTAAGTAGAGTGTTTCCAATTTTATCATCGTTAAATGGAGCATTTAAATCTGGTATTAATTTTCTAACTAGGGAGTATCCATTACTATGTAACCCCGAAGATTCAATTCCTATGATTGAATAACCATCTTTGATAGAAGAGCCATCAATAATCTTATGCTTATCCACTATTCCAACTGTAAACCCGGCCATATCATATTCGCCATCTCTATAAAATCCTGGCATCTCAGCAGTTTCGCCACCTATAAGGGCACATCCAGCTTGAATACATCCCTGTGATACACCTTTTACAAGCTGTGCTGCTGTTTCAGCCTCCAGTTTTCCACAAGCTATATAATCTAAAAAGAAAAGTGGCTTGGCACCATGGCAAAGCACATCATTTACACACATAGCAACGCAATCAATTCCTACAGTTCCATATTCTTTCATTCTAAATGCAATATCAAGTTTAGTACCAACTCCATCTGTACCCGAGACTAAAACAGGATTTTTATAACCCTCACCTATTTCAAACATACCAGCAAAGCTTCCTAAATGATTTAAAACACCTTTTGTAAATGTACTGGCGGCTAAATCTTTTATTAATTTTACTGATTTATATCCTTCTTCAATATTAACACCTGCATCTTTATAAGTTATCATAAATATCCCCTACCTTTCTAATCTTTCTTTATCAGTTTCAAATGGAGCAGATACCGGGTATCTACCCTTAAAACAACCTAGGCAAAATTCTGTATGACCCAGGGATTCCAGTAGTCCCTCTATGCTTAAATATCCCAAACTATCAGCACCTATATCTTCTCTAATTTCCTCAACAGACACATTAGCACCAATTAAATCTTTTCTATAGGGTGTATCTATTCCAAAATAACAAGGATATTTTACAACTGGTGAGCAAACCCTAAAATGAACTTCTTTTGCTCCAGCTTTTTTTAATATCTCAACTAATCTTTTGCTTGTAGTTCCACGAACTATTGAATCATCTATGAGAATAACTCTTTTGCCTTCTACATTTATTTTTAATGCATTTAATTTTACTGAAACTGCTCTTTCTCTAAGCTCTTGAGTTGGACTTATAAATGTTCTACCTACATATCTATTTTTTATAAGACCCATCCCAAAAGGTATTCCGGAAACCTTAGAATATCCTATCGCAGCCGCCATACCTGAATCTGGAACCCCCACAACCATATCGGCCTCCACTGGTGATTCTTTAAATAATTGTTCCCCTGCCATCACTCTTGAAGTATAAACATTAATTCCATCAATGGTGCTGTCTGGTCTTGCAAAATATATATATTCAAAGGAACAGGTTGCATTTTTGGTTTTTTCTGCAAAATTAATAGATGAAAGTCCATTTTCATCTATTATAACAATCTCACCCGGCTTTACATCTCTTAAAAAATCCGCACCTACTGCATCTAGCGCACAACTTTCCGACGCAAGAACATAACTATTGCCTATGGTGCCAATACAAAGAGGTCGTATACCATTTTGGTCTCTAACCCCTATCAGCTTTTCTTTTGTGAGCATAACTATTGCATAGGAACCTTTAATAGCCTGTATTGCATCTACAACAGCCTTTTCTACACCTTTTTTTGCGCCCCTGGCAATTAAGTTTAATATAACTTCTGAATCTATTGAGGTTTGAAACATATATCCACAATCTTCCAGCAGTTCTCTTATAACATCTGCATTTACTAAATTCCCATTATGTGCAATAGCTATGTCACCTAGTTTAAATTTACTCAGTAGAGGCTGTGCATTTTTCACTTCGCTGCCACCTGTAGTTGAATACCTAACATGTCCGATGGCTGCATGACCCTTCATTTTGCTAATTTGTTCTTCATTAAAAACATCACATACAAGACCCATATCCTTTTCACAAATAAGGGTAGTTCCATCAGAATATACTATTCCAGCACTTTCTTCTCCCCTATGCTGCAAGGCATAAAGACCATAATAAGTTAAAGATGCTACATCCAAATCCTTATCTGGTGAAAAAATACCAAACACACCGCATTCTTCTTTAAACTTATCTTCATCGTTAATGGATACTTCATCTAAATTTATAATTTCATTCAAAGAAATCCCTCCCAGTTTTTTTTCCTTAACCTTTGGTATGTTTTTCATTTTTTACACTTTAAAATATACCTTATTTATCAGTAATTCTACTTAGTATTTCCACATAGGCCTGAGTAACATTACCAAGATCTCTTCTAAACCTATCTTTATCTAATTTTTCCCCTGTATTGACATCCCAAAACCTGCATGTATCTGGTGATATCTCATCTGCCAAAAGTATTTCTCCATTAAGTCTTCCAAACTCTATTTTAAAATCTATTAAATTAATATCTTTTTTAAGGAAAAGCTCCTTTAAAACATCATTTATTTCTGAGGCTATATGGTATATCTCTAATAATTCTTCAAAAGTTGCAAGCCCCATAGCTACTGCATGATAATCGTTTATTAGTGGATCACCCAGGTCATCATTTTTGTAGCTTAATTCAAATACTGTTGTTTGAAGCTCTGTTCCTTCTTCTATTCCATATCTTTTTGCCATGCTGCCAGCGGCTACATTTCTTACAATTACCTCAAGAGGTATTATTTCAACTCTTTTACAAAGCTGTTCTCTATCACTTAATTTTTTAATAAAATGAGTTCTTATTCCTTTTTTCTCTAGTAATTCGAATATGGTGGTAGTTATGCTATTGTTTAAGATCCCCTTATTCTCGATTTGAGCCTTTTTAATCCCATTAAAAGCAGTTGCATCATCTTTATAGTATACTCTAATCTCATCTTTATTATCTGTGCTATAAATTATTTTAGCCTTTCCCTCATATAACAATACTGATTCTCCCATTAATAACCACTCCTTAATATTTTTATTTTAAAATTGTATTTTATTTTATAAATCTATATTTTCTTCATTCTCTGCTATAAATTTTTCTTTCATTTCTTTTCTATATTTTAATAAGTTCTCTTTAAGTTCTAAGTCTTTAAGTGATAAAATTTGAACTGCAAGCATTCCAGCGTTATAGCTGTTATTAATACCCACCGTAGCCACCGGAATAGCTTTTGGCATTTGAACTATTGAAAGCAGTGAATCTATGCCCTCCATAGCAGCCTTAATTGGCACTCCAATCACTGGCAGTACAGTTTGTGAGGCAATGACACCTGGAAGATGAGCAGCAAGCCCTGCCCCTGCTATAATACATTCTACCCCTCTATTTTCCATTTCCTTTATCACTTGCATTAATCTTTCTGGTACTCTGTGAGCTGATAAAATATGTACCTCGTACTCCACCTTAAATTCCTTAAGTACTATTGCTGCATTTCTCATTACCTCTTTATCTGATTTACTACCAAAAATAATCCCTACACTCATCTTGTAACCTCCATTTAAATAAAGTAATCAACTCTTATATTTACCAATAAAAAAAGGACTATACCATAAAAAATTATTCTAATGGTGTAATCCTGAAATAAAGCTCAATTCAAGATCCACCAATAGTGAGAAGTTAACGGCCTCTCGTAGAAACTTCTAAGCCCTATCCTTAGAAATATATTGATGAACTAATTTATTAATTTATATTTTTATATTAACATCTATTTTTAGTTAAGTCAATATATTATCTTACATATATCTAGTATTGTTCGTGTTTATATCTTAATATCCCCAATTATATACTTATAAAATAATAATCGTTCGTATTTGCAACCATTTTCTATACTCGCTAAAATCAAAAACAGTAAGTATAGAGATATTATACTTACTGTTTTTCATATATTTATATTTTATTTAAAGTAATTTACACCTGCTTCAAATATTTTTTGATCTTTTTCACCAATAATATTCTTCACTACATTTGAACCAACTCTTTCAGAGTGACCCATTTTACCAAAAATCCTTCCATCCAAACTTGTAATTCCTTCAATAGCGTACATTGATCCATTTGGATTAAAGTTTATGTCATTACTTGGAGAGCCCTCAAAATCTACGTATTGAGTAGCCACTTGGCCCTTCTCAAATAAGTTCTTAATAACCTCTTCATTTGCTACAAATCTACCTTCTCCATGGGACACTGGAATAGTATGGGTATCACCAATTTTTAAATTGCTAAGCCAAGGAGACATATTTGAAATTACTTTAGTTTGTACCATGCGGGATACATGCCTGCCAATTTCATTATAAGTTAAGGTTGGGCTATTTTCAGTTATATCTGTTATTTTCCCATAAGGAAGCAATCCAAGCTTTATCAGTGCTTGAAATCCGTTGCAAATTCCCAGCATTAAACCATCCCTATTATTTAATAACTCATGTATACTTTCACTTATTATGGGATTTCTAAAAAATGTAGCCATAAACTTTCCAGACCCATCCGGTTCATCACCAGCACTGAATCCTCCTGGCAGCATTACTATTTGAGAAGTTTTTATCTTTTCTGCAATAATCTTTATAGATTCTTCAATATGCCTAGAGGATAAATTGTTTAATACTACTATTTCCACCTCAGCTCCAGCCCTTTGAAAGGCCCTCATAGAATCATATTCACAATTAGTACCTGGAAACACTGGAATTATAACTTTAGGCCTTGCCACTTTAATTATAGATGAAGATTTTACATTTTCATGGGATGCTTGGATTTTATTAATTACTTTTATATCATTCTTATTTGAGGTATTTACTTTTGTAGTAAATACGCTTTCTAGTGGTGCTTCAAAGCTTAACAGTGCATCTTCTAAACTAATAGTCTCCCCTAGCACCTCAATACTTGGTTCCGCCTGTGTATTTCCAATCAATACAATGTTTGCCTTGTCTTTAATTAACTCTTTAAGCAGGATTTTATCAATTTCCATTACTATACTGCCATAATCTTCTTTGAATATACTCTCTACTTGAATATCACTAGCAAATTTAAATCCTATATTATTACCAAAGCACATTTTTGATATGGCCCCTGAAAGACCACCGGTTCCTATTGCATAAGTTGATAAAACTTTACCTGAGTCTATTAATTTCTTTACTAATTTATAGTTTTCACGAAGTTTTTCAAAATCAGGTAATCCATCTACGCAGGTACCGGCCTTAAATAAAACCACCTGGCTATCCTGCTTTTTAAACTCTGGAGATATAACCTTCTGCGTATTTACCGTATCCACAGCAAAGGATATAAGTGTTGGTGGTACATTCATTTCATTAAAGGTACCTGACATGCTATCTTTTCCACCAATTGCAGCTATACAAAATTCTTTTTGTACATGATAGGCTCCAAGTAATGCTGAAAATGGTTTACCCCATTTCAATGGATCTTTTGACAATTTTTCAAAGTACTCTTGGAAGGTAAGTTTAATATTTTCATAATCACCACCACTTGCTACTACCTTTGTTACAGAATCTATCACCGCATAAGCAGCTCCATGGAAAGGACTCCATTTAGATAATTTAGGATTATATCCATAGGACATTATTGTACCAGTATTTGTGGTTCCACTAAGCACAGGCAGTTTTGCAACCATTGCCTGAATTGGAGTTTTTTGAAACTTGCCACCAAAGGGCATTAAAATTGTTCCCGCCCCTATAGTGCTGTCAAACCTCTCAGCTAAACCCTTTTGACTACAAACGTTCAAGCTCGATAATGTCTCATTCCATAGTGTTTTTATTGATTTTTCTGAATTTCTTTTTATATCTTTTGAAAAATAGTATTCACTTTCATCTGGTGCTGTTACCCTTACATCAGTACTCTGTTTAACTCCATTGGTATCTAGGAAACTTCTACTCACATCAACTATAGTTCTTCCCTGCCATATCATTTTAAGCCTGTTATCATCAGTTATTTGCGCTACCTCCACAGCCTCCAAATTCTCAGCTTCTGAAAGTTTTATAAATAAATTAACATCTGAGCGTCTAACAACAACCGCCATACGTTCTTGAGATTCCGAGATTGCTAGCTCTGTTCCATCTAGGCCATGGTATTTTTTAGGAACAGCATCTAAATTAATTATAAGTGCCTCTGCTAGTTCACCTATGGCTACAGATACCCCACCTGCACCAAAATCATTACATCTTTTTATTAATTTTGTAACTACAGGATTTCTAAATAATCTTTGAATTTTTCTCTCAGTAGGTGCATTCCCCTTTTGAACCTCTGCTCCTGAGGTTAGTAGCGAACTCTCACTATGCTGCTTTGAGGACCCAGTAGCCCCACCACATCCATCACGACCAGTTTTTCCACCAAGAAGTATAACCACATCTCCAGGTAGTGGCGTCTCTCTAACCACATTTTCATAAGGTACCGCGCCAATAACTGCCCCTACTTCCATTCTTTTAGCCACAAAGCCTTCGTCATAAACTTCAGAAACCAGACCCGTTGCAAGTCCGATTTGATTTCCATAAGAACTATATCCATGAGCAGCTTCAAGAGTTATTTTCCTTTGAGGTAGTTTTCCTTTAATAGTGTCTGAAATTTTCACTCTTGGATCACCAGAGCCGGTAACTCGCATTGCCTGATACACATAGCTTCTACCTGACAATGGATCTCTTATAGCTCCACCAAGGCAAGTAGCGGCTCCTCCAAAGGGTTCAATTTCAGTAGGGTGATTGTGGGTTTCATTTTTAAACATTACAAGCCACTTTTCCTTAACTCCATCAATATCAGCTTCCACAACTATACTGCAGGCATTGATTTCCTCTGATACGTCAAGGTCCTGCAATTTTCCTTTTTTCCTTAACTCTTTCATACCAATAACTGCCATATCCATCAATGTAACGTCTCTACTTTTTGCAGCATAAACAAATTCTCTAGTTTCTAAATATTCTTCATAAGCAATTCTAATCGGTGTAGAGTATTTTCCCTGTTCTATGTAAACATCTTGAATTACTGTATTAAAGGTTGTATGCCTGCAATGATCTGACCAATAAGTGTCTATAACTTTTATCTCCGTTATAGATGGGTCTCGCTTTTCACTATCTTTAAAATAACCTCTACAGTATTTTAAGTCTTCAAAACTCATAGCTAGCCCATTATCACTTAAAAATTCTTTTAAATCTAAATCATTCATATTAATAAAGGATTTTAATATTCGAACTTGCTCAGGCTCTTCAAAATTCTCCTGTAAATCCACTGGCTTTTCCAAATCTGCTTGCCTTGAGTCTACAGAATTTATACAATAATCTTTAATTACATCTATTTCGCTGTTAGTAATATTACCCTTTAATACTATGACTTTTGCGGTTATAACTAAAGGTTTGTCCTTTTGGGTTAATATTTGTATACATTGGGCAGCTGAATCTGCCCTTTGATCATATTGACCTGGCAAATATTCAATTGCAAATACGATATCACCCTTACAAGTATTTAGCTCCTCGTCATAAACCTCATCTACTGTAGGCTCTGAAAATATTGTATTTCTTGACTTTTCATACTGATCTTCTGATATTCCCATAATATCATATCTATTAATTAATCTAAGCCCTGTAAGGTTCGATATGCCTAGATTTATCACTATATCTTTTAATAATTTTCCACCTTCTACATTAAAGTTCGCTTTTTTCTCTACATATAACCTATATATCTTATTTTCCATGATTAATACCTCCAAAAATTAAATTTATACGAATATTAAACATTTATTCTCTTTTATAATTCGTTATATTTATAGTATAGTATATTTTATCTAATTATAAAAGCTTATTTTACTATAATTCCATACTTTTTTGTTTTTAATACTTTTTATAAGATAAATATGAGGCACGTAAAAAAACACTCACCGTAAAGTGAATGTTTCTATTGGTACGATTAAGCCTATAAGCCGAGTTCTGTATTAGACAATCATCTATCTAGGCCTATTGTTACCAATAAGCTCAAGCGATACACCCGAGAACGAGACGGGCAGTCCCATATTGTTCTCCTATTCGATCTTGCTCCAGGTGGGGTTTACATAGCCGCAAAGTCGCCATTGCGCTGGTGAGCTCTTACCTCGCCTTTCCATCCTTACTAGTATATTCAGAAATTTAGCAAGCTAAACTACTAGAATACCTTTAGCGGTATATCTCTGTTGCACTTTCCTTAAAGTCGCCTTCACTGGGAGTTACCCAGCACCCTTGCCCTATGGAGCTCGGACTTTCCTCTCCAAAATATTGCATGCAATATTTTGCAGCGATTGTCTGACTTACTCGCTTCGTTATCATACCATAATAGTGGCACAATTGCAAATGGTATATTGTACTACATAGTTTTATACGGATCCTGTGATATTTGAGAAATTATGACTTCATTATCATATCCATACTCTATCAATTGTTTTTTAAGTTTTTCACTAAAAATTTGAAATGGTATCCACTCTGTTGCAAAATGTCCAGCATCTATTAAAGCTATGTTTTCTTCTTTCAAATCATTAACATGGTGGTACTTAGTATCACCTGTAATAATACAATCTGCACCTACTTTAACACTAGCCTCAAAGAAATCTTCGCCACTTCCATTTATAATAGCAATAGTTTTTATTAAATCCTTCTGCTTTCCAACACATCTTATAAACTCTACCCTGTAGGCTTTTTTTACTTTTTCACATAATTCACCTAATGTAATAGGATCATCTAATGATACTATTCTTCCGATACCAGCATTGACATCATATTTTTTTGATGGTTCAATAATCTCAAATTTTTTATATCCTAAAATCTCTGTGGCAATATCATTTAAACCGCCCTTTGCAGAATCTAAATTGGTATGACTAGCATAGACATTTATACCATTCAAGACCAGCTCCATAATTTTCTTTCCCGCCAAAGTATCCCTAGTAATAGTTTTAGGTTTAACGAAAAGAAGAGGATGATGAGTTAATATAAAATTACATCCCGTTTCTACAGCCTCTGAAATCACGTCCATAGTACAATCCAATGCAATTAAGATTTTTGTAACTTGCGACTCACTGTCCCCTACCATTAGTCCTACGTTATCGTAATCTTCTTTTAGCACAACTGGGGCAAACTTTTCCATTATATCCTCAATAGTTTTTACCTTTAAAAACATTTTAAAAACCCCTTAAGTTTTTGTGTGATATCATAAAGTTGAAGCTTCCTATTCCTAGATAAAATTGTACCATCATTTAGGCTATTATATACTTTTGTATATTTCAATAATTTAAACTTTATAAAGTCTTTCATTACTTCACTTTTTTTATCTATTAATACTTTACTTATCTCATAATATATACTATCCAGTATTAAAGGTTTAGTATTATATTTCACCTTGAGGATTTCATAAAACTTTCCATCATCCTTGCAAATTTCTTCATCTATTATATCATAGCCGGTGGCATACAAATACTCTCTCAAAACTTCAGCATTTTGTACTGGTTGAAGTATCATATAGGCAAATTGTTTAACCACCTCTAAATCGGCTTCTAAAATATCTCTAATTAAATTCCCACCCATGCCTGCAATAACAGCTATATCTACTTCCCCTTTATTAACTGTAGATAGTCCACTTCCCATTCTACAACTAATTTGCTGCTCCACATTACTTTCAGCAATATTATTTCTGGCCTTTTCAACGGGCCCACTATTTATATCAGATGCAACGGCAGTTTTTATTATGCCACTTTCCACTAAATAGATAGGAACATACCCATGATCCGTTCCTACATCAATGATGCTATCACATTTTTCTACCATGCTTACAATTGCTTTTAACCTTATACTAAGATCCATATTTCCCATCCTTACCTAAAATTAATTAATATTTTAAACTGCATAATTAAAAATATCATGGCCACAATCAGTGACATATATATAAATTTATATGCTGATTTTCTATCATATTTCGCACTAAAATAGCTTGCATAATACATACAAAATAGCAATGCCATATTTAATACCCCGTAAATCATCTGTGTAAATGCAAATTGTTTGCCTGTTCCCATTTTTATGGGATTAAAATTCGCATCAAAGTTTAAGGGCATGCTATTAGGTATCATATGTTTTAAATATAATATAAATGGATTAAAAGTTAAAATTAGGGTTACTACACTAACTATCATTAAAGGTAAAATGAAATGTTTGTCTTTATGAAGGTTATAGCTATTATTCACTTTATATTTCCACTCTACTTTATTCACATTGTGACCCTCTAAGTCTTTTTCAAATTTTTCATACTCTACAGGTGACACTGCATAATTCATATTCTGAGTCTTCAAATAAAATATTTTCTCATTATTTGTAACAAACATTCTGGACATGCCTATTTTATCAATTACAAATCGCCCCATAGCAAAATTACTGGCAGCTATGCCGTTAAGCTTGATTCCTTTAATTATACCACTTGACATGGTATATCCTTCGATTTCATTTAAGGGTAAAATCACTTTTTTTAATGATCCAATAGCATAAATACCAATACTTTGGTCATCAATGGTGCATTTAAGTGATGAGTAAAGTAACATGTAGTATATTTGGTATATATTACATGACACTAATATAAGCTTTAAAAGGCTAGCTACAATGTATGAATTTGTAAATTTTAACAATATTAAGATTAATATATTGTATAGTGCAGTCATAAGTATTATAAACCCAAGTCCACGCCCTACCTTAGATATATAACTATCCATTAAATCACCTTCTCCTCAGTATTATATCATATTTAATTGATTCTTGTAAATGTTTATCCATAATTTTACACAAAGAAAAAAACACCTTATATAAGGTGTTTAATCTAAATAATCTTTTAATTTTTTACTTCTACTTGGGTGTCTTAATTTACGTAGTGCTTTTGCTTCAATTTGTCTTATTCTCTCCCTTGTTACATTAAATTCTTTTCCAACTTCCTCAAGGGTCCTTGCCCTACCATCATCCAGTCCAAACCTTAATCTTAAAACTTTTTCCTCTCTAGGAGTTAAAGTATCTAAAACGTTGATTAATTGCTCTTTCAGCATTGTAAATGCCGCAGCTTCCGCTGGCGCTAGTGCATCATCATCTGGAATGAAGTCTCCCAAATGACTATCTTCTTCTTCACCTATAGGAGTCTCAAGGGATACTGGTTCTTGTGCAATTTTCATTATTTCTCTAACTTTTGCTACAGGCATTTCCATTCTTTCTGCAACTTCATCAGGCTGAGGTTCACGTCCAAGTTCTTGAAGCAGTTGCCTAGAAACTCTAATAAGCTTATTTATAGTTTCAACCATATGCACAGGTATCCTTATTGTTCTTGCCTGGTCAGCTATTGCTCTGGTTATTGCTTGCCTAATCCACCAAGTAGCATAAGTACTAAATTTAAATCCTTTTCTATAATCATATTTTTCAACGGCTTTTATTAATCCTAAATTACCTTCTTGGATAAGATCTAAGAATAACATTCCACGACCAACATATCTCTTAGCTATACTAACCACAAGTCTTAAATTAGCCTCTGCCAGTCTTTTTTTGGCAACTAGGTCTCCTTCTTCGTTCCTTTTGGCAAGTTCTATTTCCTCAGCTGATGATAATAATGGAACTTTTCCAATCTCTTTTAAGTACATTCTAACAGGGTCATCAATAGATATCCCCTCTGGTATACTAACATCAAGTTCTTCTGTTTCTGGTTCAATTTCAGCTTGAGCGCCAGTACTAGGTGCCACTTCGTTCATATCTCCAACCACATCTATATCCATTGATTCTAAAACTTCATAAACCTTTTCTATTTGTTCTGGACTTAAATCTATTTCATAAAGTTCATCCATTACTTCCTTGTAAGTTAATGTTCCTTTTTTCTTACCTTTTTCAATGAGTTTATTAACTAAAGTCATTTTTGAGCCTTTATCCTTCATCATATTACCTCCTTTCTAATTCCTATAATTGTTTTATGTTTTTTTGAATGTCTATAAGTTCTTGGGCAAGTTTTATTGATTCTTCGAGCATTCCTTTTGATTCATATTTTTTGATTTTATTCATAATTTCTTTTTTCGACTCCTCTAACTTGAATTTTTTTAGCTGCCTTATGCAGTCAACTATAAGTTTTTTGTGATGCTCTTCATCTCCATCAAATTCTATTTCCATAGTATTTATCCATTCTTTTGTACATTCTATATCCGTACATCTGAACTCTATATGCTTGATTTTTTCATCTTTTGATAAATTTTTATATTCAACTATCAATTTATAAATAGTTTTATGACTTTCAATGACTAACTGATCTATGGACATAGTTCCTGTAATATAATCACAATTTTCTTCTGATATAAACATGAACTTCAATAAATTTCTTTCAGCCTTAATATAAGCTGGCTCTAAATATAATTTTTGTCCAAAATCCTGTTGTATATTCATTTTTTGCGTTTTATTTGTATTTTTGTTAATTTCTTCTCTTAATAAGTCAAATATTGCTTGTTCTTTGATACCAGTTGCTTCAGAAATCTTTTTAATATGAACATCCTTTTCAACAGGATCTAAATCTACAATAATTTCAGTAACATTTTTAATATACTGTATTAGCATTTCACTGCTTGAAAAATTTATTCCTTCACTTGCTCTTTTAATCCTATAATCTATTATAGGAAGAGCATCATCCACTAATTTCTGAAAAGCTTGCTGTCCATTGTTTTTTATATATTCATCAGGGTCCTTACCCTTTGGGACTATCAGCACTCTCAAATCAAAGCCTTCATTTCTTAGTATCTCAAGACCTCTTAGTGTTGCTGCTTGCCCTGCAAAATCAGCATCATAGGAAATAATGATTTTATCTACATGTTTTTTTAATAATTTCGCTTGATTAATAGTAAGTGCTGTACCAAGGGATGCAACGGCATTTGAAAAACCATATTGATGAAGTGATATACAATCCATGTATCCCTCTACAATTATTATTGTTCGAGATTTATTGTTTTTGATTACAAAATTTAATCCATAAAGATGATATCCTTTATGAAACAAGGCGGTTTCTGGTGAGTTTAAATACTTAGGCTTTGAATCATCTAAAACCCTTCCTCCAAAACCAATGACCTTCCCCTTATAATCAAACACAGGAAACATTATTCTATTTCTAAATCTATCATAATATGAACCTTTAGGACTTTTAATAATTAATCCTATATTAAGTAAATCCAAGTCTGAGTATCCTTTCTTTTTCAGGTATAATAACAAGCCATCCCATTTATCAAAGGAAAAGCCTAACCCAAATTTCTTCATAGTGACTTCAGTGATTCCTCGATTTACGAAATACGCTTCAGCTTTCTTATCCTTTCTTAAATTGTTATAAAAATACCTAGCTGCCTCTACATTAATATTGTACATTTTATTATACATGTCCTTTTGTACATTATTTTCCTCATTATCTACTTCTATACTAATGTTTGCTTTTTCAGCAAGGAACCTTGCAGCTTCAGGAAAACTTATATTTTTATCCTTCATAATAAAACTTATTACATTTCCAGCTTCACCACATCCAAAACATTTATAAATTTGTTTGTCCTGAGATACAGTAAAAGAAGGACTCTTTTCATTATGAAAAGGACAAAGACCAACGTAATTTCTTCCAGTTCTTTTAAGTTTAACACTTTCAGATATTACATCCACAATATCATTTTGTTCCTTTATTTTTCGGATGACATCTTCAGCAATCAATAATTTACTACCACCTTACTTGTATAAATTCACAACATATTTAAATTCGACAAAAAAACGTATTATCCTTCTTTAAATCCACTTTTTTCAATAATAATTTTACTTGCACCTTATATATTCTTTATAAAATACAAATTTCCTTCAATTTTTGTATTTTTTTATTTTTTTCTTTTTAAATTCAAAATTAGTTCATATTTTCAAAAGTTTTATTGATTTTTCTACTTATTTTAACCACATTTCGGAAGGAAGTCTCCTACTTCTATAAGTGGGAATCCCATGCTACAACAAAAATAAAACTTAAGTGAAGTCTAAATCTGCTTTTCAAGTCGTTAATTACAGCATTGCAGATGATGATTTAATAGATAACAACTTTAGGAAGATATATATTATTAAAAAGCATTAAGCAATAATCATCACTCATACCAGAAATATAATCTGCAACTCCTGTATCTAATCCTTCATCCCTTACTATGCACTTGTAAAATTCCGGCATAGACTTCGGATTTTTATGGTAATATGTAAATACTTGTGTTACAACAAATTGTGCTTTTTGTCTCTCTTCCTTTAGCATCTCACCTTTGTATATATTTTTAAACATGAAATTTCTAAGTGCCCCAAGTGCCCCTGAAACATCTTCGCTAAGCGATACCTCTATTTTATCCCTATCTAAGTTATTTAATGTATTATATATACAATCTTTAACCAAAGTATCTATTCTCTTACCGTGGTTTGACCCCAAAATCTCAATAGCATCCTTTGGCAACATTAATTCTGTCAATAATCCTGCTCTTATAGAATCATCTATGTCATGATTAACATATGCAATTTTGTCGCTATACCTAACAACCTGACCCTCTAGTGTTTGAGCCTTTCCAATTTTGGAAGATAGCCCACTATGATTTAGAATCCCATCTAACACTTCGTGGCTTAAATTAAGTCCAGTTCCTGATTTTTCAATTTTTGTAAGCACCCTAATGCTATTTTCATTATGCCTAAATCCTCCTGGCAAAATATCATTAAGAACCTCTTCCCCATTATGAGCAAAAGGCACATGCCCTATATCATGTCCTAGCGCTATAGCTTCTATTAAATCTTCATTTAAACCTATACCTTTACCTATAGTTTTAGCTATTTGTGCAACTTCTAAGGTATGTGTAAGTCTTGTTCTATAGTGGTCGCTACTAGCCTTTATATACACTTGAGTTTTATGTTGGAGTCTCCTAAATGATTTGCTGTGTATTATCCTATCACGGTCTACCATATAGCAGGTTCTTATATCATCTAAATCTTCTTGTATTTTTCGTCCCTTTGATTTTATGGACAGTGCCCCATAAGTCATAATTGTATTACTTTCATTAGTTTCTATCCTTTGACGAATGTTCATAACTCCCTCCCGCTAATGGCTATGGCAAAAACAATTATTAATTGTTTTGCCTCCTAAATTTATACTTTTTCTATAATTATTGCGTTATGTTATTTTTCTCTCTTACTAAGTATTCTACAAATTAAATAAATTTCCCTTTTTTAATATTAAACGTATAAAATTAAAATATTATTAATATTCTAGTAATGTAATAATTTTTTAGGAGTGTTAAGATGCCCTCCACGGCTAAAAAGATAAATAACATAGATTTATTATCTGAAGAAAACGTAAAAAAATACATCCTACCTCAATACAACTTAACTAATGCTGATATACAGCAAATAAAATTTAAAGATACAGATAAGCAAAGAGCTGTATATAAAGTTGATTACTTTGGTGAATGCTATTGTTTAAAAAAAGTTTACTACTCTGTAAAAGATTTATTGTTTGTATATTCAGCTATAGAATGGTTATATAGAAATAGTATCCATGTACCAAGAATCCTTAAAACAAATAGCGATAGCAGATTTATAAACTATAATAATATGCTATTCATACTTACACCTTGGGTTCATGGTATTAAATGTGACTACGATAATATAGATCATATACTAGCATCCAGCACCAACCTTGCAAAGATGCATAAAGCAAGCACTAACTTTACTCCTATATCCGGTAGTAACATAAAAGAAGGTTACAGTATTTTAGAGACTTCCATGAATAAACACTATGAGAGCCTTCTTAATTTTTCTAATTTGGCTTATAAATATGATGATGCTTTTTCTCAGTTTTACCTTAAGAATTTCGATTCCAGTATCAAGCTAGCTGGCTATTCTACACAAATTGCATATGGTATGAACCAAGATAATCTCACTAAATCATTGTGCCATCTTGACTATGTAAATAAAAATCTTATTTTTGATACTAATAATGAAATATGGGTGATTGATTTTGATAAATGTAGAAACGACTATTGTGCCCATGATATTTCTTATTGTTTAAGACGTCTGCTAAAAAGAGATAGCACAAAATGGGATTTAGACCTTGCCATAAATTTTTTAGAATTGTACCATAAAATTCTTCCTTTAACCTTAGATGATTATAAATATATTCTAGTTTATTTAGCCTTTCCTCAAAGGTATTGGAAAATATCAAGAGATTATTATGGTAATATTAATAAATGTAATAAAAAAGCTTTCATAAATCTGCTGAAAAACTCAACTAACAAAAATGAATATCAACTAGATTTTGCTTTTGGACTTAAATCTTATATTGAAAATAAATTTAAAATAATCTTATAATTTAACGACATTTCAGAAGGAAAATCTCCCACTCCTATATGTGGGAGTCTAAATCTCCTTCTGAAGTCGTTAATTACAGCGACCCAGGAGATGCTTTAATCACAATTAAAAAGCCACTGCAAAGCAGTGGCTTTTGGAATTAAATATATTTTAGTTAAATTTTTATTTTTTTCTTGGGTTATTTACTTCAGCTTGTGCTGCTGCAAGTCTAGCAACTGGAACTCTAAATGGTGAACATGATACATAATCAAGTCCTACATTGTGACAGAATTCAACAGAAGATGGATCTCCACCGTGTTCTCCACATATTCCAAGTTTAATATTAGGTCTAGTTTTTCTTCCAAGTTCAACAGCCATTTTAATAAGTTTACCTACACCTACTTGATCTAATTTTTGGAAAGGATCAAATTCGTAAACTTTCTTTTCATAATAATGTTTTAAGAATGTGGCTGCATCATCTCTTGAGAATCCAAAAGTCATTTGTGTTAAATCATTTGTTCCAAATGAGAAGAATTCAGCTTCTTTTGCTATTTCATCAGCGGTAAGCGCAGCTCTTGGTATTTCAATCATTGTACCAACCATATATTTCAAATCACTGCCACTATTAGCTATGATTTCATCTGCTATTCTTACTACTATATCTTTAACATATTTTAATTCTCTTACTTCTCCAATTAGAGGAATCATTATTTCTGGAACAATATTATACCCTTTTCTAGCTTTAACATCTATAGCAGCTTCAATAACCGCTCTAGTTTGCATTTCAGCTATTTCTGGATAAGATACTGCAAGTCTGCATCCTCTATGACCCATCATTGGATTAAATTCATGTAATGATTCAACAGTAGCCTTTAGCTCATCGAAAGTTATTCCCATGTCAATAGCTAGTTCCTTTATATCTTCATCATCATGTGGCAAGAATTCATGTAGTGGTGGATCTAAGAATCTAATTGTAGCCGGTCTTTCTGCAAGTTCTTCATAGATTCCTATAAAGTCTTCTCTTTGCATTGGTAATAATTTTTCAAGAGCTACTCTTCTTGCTCCTTCTTCTTTAGCAACAATCATTTCTCTAATGCCCATTATTCTATCAGCATCAAAGAACATATGCTCTGTTCTGCATAAACCAATCCCTTCAGCTCCATATTTAACTGCTTGTGCTGTATCTTTTGGAGTATCTGCATTAGTTCTAACTTTTAAGCTTCTTATCTCATCAGCCCAACCCATAAATGTTTCAAAGTAACCGCTTATTTCTGGCTCTACAGTTTTGATTACTCCATCATATACATTTCCAGTGCTTCCATCCATTGAAATAAAGTCACCTTCATTATATGTTATTTCACCAATTGTGAAAGTTTTCTCTTTTTCATTAACTTTTATATCTCCACAACCAGCAACGCAACAAGTTCCCATTCCTCTTGCAACAACAGCAGCATGAGAAGTCATTCCTCCCCTTACTGTTAAGATACCTTCAGATGCAATCATGCCTTCAATATCCTCTGGTGAAGTTTCCAGTCTTACAAGAACAACTTTTTCTCCAGCTTCATGTTTAGTTTTTGCATCTTCTGCAGTAAAGCAAACTTTTCCACAAGCAGCTCCAGGAGATGCTGGCAGACCTTTAGCAATTATTTTAGAGTTCTTTAAATCTTCTAAATCAAAGTTAGGGTGAAGTAATGTATCTAGTTGTTTTGGATCAACCTTCATCATAGCTTCTTCTTTAGTTAACATTCCATCTTGAACTAGTTCCACAGCAATTTTCAGTGCAGCTTGTGCTGTTCTCTTACCGTTTCTTGTTTGTAGGAAATATAATTTTCCATCTTCAATTGTAAATTCCATATCTTGCATATCTTTGTAGTGAGTTTCAAGAGTGTTGACAATTGTCATGAATTCCTCATATACTTTTGGCATATCTTTTCCAAGTTGTGATATATCTTGTGGCGTTCTTATTCCTGCAACAACGTCTTCGCCTTGTGCATTCATTAAGTACTCAGCATATATACCTTTTTCTCCAGTTGATGGGTTTCTTGAGAATGCAACACCTGTTCCTGATGTTTCTCCCTTGTTACCAAATACCATTTCTTGAACACTTACTGCCGTTCCCCAACTTCCTGGAATATCATTTAATCTTCTATACACGTTAGCACGAGGATTATCCCATGATCTAAATACTGCTGTAATAGATTCTATTAATTGACTTGTTGGGTCACTTGGAAATTCTTCGCCTTTATCTTCTTTATAGAATTCTTTAAATTGCACAACTAATTTTTTCAAATCATTAGCATCAAGTTCTGTATCGAATTTTACGCCTTTTTCTTCTTTCATATTATCCATAATGTTTTCAAAATTTCTTTTTTCAACGCCCATTACAACGTCAGCAAACATTTGAATAAATCTTCTGTAAGAATCATAAGCAAATCGTGGATTATTTGTTAGCTTTGCCATAACTTCTACTGTTTCATCATTTAATCCAAGATTTAATATTGTATCCATCATACCTGGCATTGATGCTCTTGCTCCAGATCTAACTGATACAAGCAATGGATTTTCTAAACTTCCAAATTTCTTTCCCGTAATTTTTTCAAGCTCAATCATTTTAGAATGTATTTCATTAACAATTTCAGATGCAATTAATTGACCATCTTCATAGTATTTATTACAAGCTTCAGTAGTTACTGTGAAACCCTGTGGTACTGGAATTCCAAGGGTGGTCATTTCTGCAAGGTTTGCACCTTTACCACCTAAAAGATTTTTCATTGTAGCATTACCTTCACTAAAAAGATAAACATATTTTTTATTTTCCATCAAATACAACCCCTTCGATTATAAATTATATATGATAATGGGTTTAAAGTGTCCAACCTGGAACAAACAGTACCCACTTTCACTCACTTTAGTTAAGACTCACTTTAGTTAAAACTCACTTTAGTTTTTATCCATTCTCTCCCATTTTTACAAACAATTTCGTTATATTAGTTTTTGATATTTTACCTACAATTTCAAATATTTCTTTCCCATTTTCAAATTTTCTTTCTACCACTGGTAGACTGTCTACTTCGTGGTCCATAATTTTTTGAGCTGCTAAATATATACTGTCTTCTTTTTCAACAAGAACTATATTTGGCATTCTAGTCATTATAATTCCTACGGGTACCTTGTGCATATCTGTACCACCCATAGCCATTTTAAGGAAATCTTTTCTGGATACTGCTCCTACTAAATTACCTTTATTATGTATAAATAAAGTACCTACATCATTCAAAAACAAATGCACTATAGCATCATAAACCATTGTTTCTTCAGTAGCAATTATAGGTTCAGACATAACATCTTTAACCTTAATATTTCTTATATAATCATAAACTAAACTATAAGAGGGTTTCTTCGAATACATATACCCTACTTTGGGCCTTGCATCTAAAATACCTGTCATTGTAAGTATTGCCAAATCTGGCCTTAGTGCAGCTCTCGTTACCCCTAGCTTATTTGCTAAGCGTTCACTAGTAATAGGTGGATTTTCTTTAACTAATCTTATAATTTCTTCTTGTCTTGGTGTTAGTTTTATGTTTCCCACCCTCTTTCTATTTTAATTTACGAAAAATGATATATAATTTGTATATTTGTTATATTTCAAATATTAGAAATACAAACGATTGCATACTTCACTATTATAGTAAATTCTTACATACCACCTGTAACATTATACCACATTCTCACTGCACATTGAAGTGCTTTTTAATGTTTTTGTTTAAATAATAAATCTTTGTGAAATCATACAAATAGTTAAAATTCCCCCTCTATACAACTAGCCAGTGTACATTTATGGCTAGCTATATAGAAGGGGAAATTTTATTGTTTAGGTTGTGCCAAATAAGTTTCTTTTAAAAAAATTATTTTTCTTCTTCTTGCTCTTCTTTTTCTTTATCAAATTTCACAGTGTATTGGTATACATTTTCATCCATACCATCTTTACTGCCTTTTGTAAAAGAATCTTTTGTATCACTATATTTCTCTTTTACCTCTTCACTCATATCGTTCATTTTATTTTTCACGTCTTCAACTGTATTTTTTATAATTGTATTAACTACTTCTACAGTGCCATCTACTTTAGTTATTTCAATAGTAACCTTTGTAAGTACTGCTGTTAATATTCCAAGACCAATTATCACAGGATTAAATAATCCAACTAAGCCTGCTGCAATACCAGCATTAACAGGTATATCCATAACTACACTTTCATCTTTTTTTACTTTTATTCTCGATACATTTCCTTTTCTTACAATATCCTTTATAGCTGCTATAAACTCATCCTTAGTGGAATACATTTCTTCCATGTTAAATTTAGAATTTCTTTTTTGTTTTGCTTCAATATAAATAAGCGCATTAACTACATCACTATCGCATTCCTCTAAGGCTTCCTTAGCCTCAGTATATGATACTCCTGTTCGCTCTTTGATGATGTCAATCTTTTCGAGTGTAATTTCTGACATTAAAATCATCCTCCTTATATTTTTCTTGGGTAGAAAACTTTACTGGTCGCTATATTCTCTTAAAAAATCAAACATTTCTAGACTTCTAGGTTTCCTTGTATAATTTTGAGAAATAATAATAGATAAAAGTTTATGTAATTCAAGCTTTGAAGATCCAGACACTGATATTCTATTAATTTTATCCATACCAAAATTATTTAGGAATTTCAATGTATTATATGTAGGGTTTGATATATATATACTATTTACCTTTTCACATTCTTTACAAATAGGCCCATAGGATTGTAAATCAATATTATTAGAAATACTCACCTTTTTCCTACATCTAACGCATTGGTCAAAATTCAGTCCATAACCTGTTGCCTTTAACAACTTTGTTTCAAAGGCTCTTGCCAGTATCTCTATATCCATAGCGTCATTTTTTATAAAATAAAACGCACTTATTAAATTTTTAAACATTTCACTATTTGCTTCTTCATTTTCCATGGCAATATCAATTAATTCATTAAAATAAGAAGCGTAAGTGATGGTGTCTAGGTCCCTTAATAACTGCTGAAAAGAATCTATAATAGTAACTTCATTTATTGTATATAAGTTTTTACCTTTAAAAAGTACAAATTCTGCATAGCAAAATGGTAATGTAGATGATACATATTTGCTTTTATTTTTCCTAGCTCCCCTTGCTATGGCTGTTATTTTACCAAAATCCTCAGTAAAAAGCCAAACTAGCTTATCCGCTTCTTTAAACTCTTGTGTTTTTATGACAATGGCTCTAGTTTTTAAAATTGCCATAAAATCATCCCCTACTTATATCCCAATTCTTTCAAAATACTTGAGGTATCTCTCCACTCTTTTTTAACTTTTACCCATAATCTTAGGTTTACTTTTTCTCCTAAAAATTTCATTACATCTTGTCTTGCATAAGTAGAAATTTGTTTAAGGGTTTTTCCACCTTTTCCAATTATTATGCCCTTATGTGAATCTTTTTCGCATAGCAAATTAGCTTCAATATGATACATATTTCTATCATCTCGTTTCATAGAAATAATTTCTATCGCTATACCATGAGGTACTTCTTGAGATAATAGTTTCAAAGCCTTTTCTCTTATTATTTCAGTAATGATAAACCTTTCTTGTTGGTCTGTAATCATATCCTCTGGGTAATAAAGTGGTCCCTCTGGAATATTTTCTACTACAAGTTTAGTAACTACGTCAACATTTTTACCTTTAATAGCTGCTATAGGTATTATTTCCTTAAAATTAAAATACTCAGAATATGCCTGAATAGTTTTAGCTACTCTCTCTTGGGTGTTCTCGTCAATCTTATTAACTAATAAAAACACTGGAATTTTGCTTCCTTTTAATTGCTCAAGAATGTGCATATCACCTTTGTCAATTTCGTCTCCTGGTGTAGTTATAAATAGAATCACATCTACTTCACTGGTAGATTGCTGAGCTATTTTAACCATGTACTCTCCCAGTTTATGTCTAGGTTTATGCATTCCCGGAGTATCTACAAATATTATTTGAGAATCTTTAGTTGTTAAAATAGTTTGTATATTATTTCTTGTAGTTTGGGGTCTATTAGACACAATTGATAATTTTTCCCCCATAATATAATTTATTAATGTAGATTTCCCCACATTTGGTCTTCCAATAATAGTTACGAATCCTGATTTAAACATATATCCTCCTTCTGGTTATCATAAGTAAACAGTATATTTTCTCTCTTATCTTATTAAATCCTCTTTAGTAAATGCGCCTGGCAATATTTCTTCCATAGTCTTTATTACATAATCATCTTCATTTTTAACTAATATAATACTAATATCTTTTGTGGCAAATTCTACTATAACTTGTCTGCAAATACCACAAGGGTAGGTATGAGTTGACAAATCACCAACTATAGCTATAGCTTTTATTTTTCTATGGCCCTCCGAAACAGCTTTAAAAATTGCAGTTCGCTCTGCACAATTAGTAGCACCATAAGATGCATTTTCTATATTACATCCAGTAAATATTGAGTCATCCTCCGTAATAACCGCTGCCCCTACTTTAAATTTTGAATAAGGTACATAGGCATTTTCTCTAGCATCTATTGCAATTTTAGCTAATTTTTTATAATCCATTAATACACCCCTACACAATTAATTTTTGTCACATGACGATAAATAACATTGAAAAATCACGTACACCAATTATATCATTAAATACTAATATTTCAATAATATAATATATTATATTTTTAACAACATTTTGGAAGCTTCAAGTCTG
>CAYXOL010000057.1:0-32075 GCA_964467165.1 uncultured Clostridium sp. | reverse complement strand
ACGGTGGTGTGAGAGGACGCTAAATAAATTAATTATTTAGCTCCTACTCGATTAATATATGTCTTGACGTATAAAATCCGCGTTTTTCGGTTACTACCCCTTAAAGGAGTTGTTTTAAAAAATGAAGGATGCATATGTAAGGGTTAGATTAACAACAGTTGAAAAAGAACTATTTGAAGCCAACTCAAAAAAGCTAAACATGTCTATTTCGGATTACATCAAATATTGCTGCTTAATCAATCCGCCTAATCCATATAATTTTGAGGGCGAAGAGGAATATATAATTAACAAAAAGTAAATAAGGTGAGAATATACAATTTACATGCATCACATAATGATGATCTACTGAAAATAAAAAGAGAAAAAAGCAACTTGGATTTAATTATCCAAGTTGGAACAAAAAATTTCAGCTTATTCGTGATAATTGGTTATTACGTAATACACCCCTGCCATTAGTGCACCAAATGCTATTATTGTATATACAATGCCTTTCACTAATAATTTTATCATACTATTCCATTGAGTTTTATTTATGAATTTCGTCACTATAATTGCTAAAGTAGATGCACTTATGACTGGTATAGTCTCAGGTAACCCAATTTTAATGTCTGCATTAATCTTAAAGTAAGCATACAAGCAAGAAATATTTATTCCAACAGAAAATAATGTATAACTTAATCTATCTAAAAAAAAGAATGAAGACTGATTAATAATTTTTTGTATAAGTGGTTTTACTTTCTCATAAAGCACAATTATCATTAATAAATGGATTAATGAAACCATGGATAATATCAAGAACAAAACTTTAATATTGAAAAAATTTACAATTAATATTGAAATTAATATTGCTATAAAAGTTATTAAATAATGAAGCATAGCATCTCATCTCCTTATAAAAAATCACTTAGAACGCTTAAATACTACATTTTCTTTAAACTGCCCATCTAAGGTAAAGGTTTCTCTATCTTGAAATGTATATAAGTATGGAACTTCATTACCGGTTTCACTAACAAATATAATTTGTTTTTTAGTAAACTTATATTGATTATGTTCAGTATCATTTTTCGTATTTTCTTTCATATAATTGGAGGTTGTTACAAGCGTTAAATCTTTTTTAAAACTCATGGTAGCAATTATGTTCTCTTTACCCTTAATAATTTGAATTGCGTCCCATTTTCCAACAAAAGGATTCCTGTTAGTAGCAACAGATATTGTACGCTTCACTACCAATATCTGAAAGGTGCCTGTCACCTTTAAAAAATTGGAAATGAATTTTCAATTTTTGTTGCTATAAGAAGGAAAATATCCTTTATATTAAGACGAATTTTATTTCTTTTTATTATGGCGTTTTTTACTATATTCATGTAATTTCTCTTTTGCAGTAATTGTTGTTGCCAAATTCTCTATGTTTAGATTTTCTTTAGGTTGTTTAGGTATTCCTTTTATTATATCATCCAATACTTTTAATGAGATATTAAGCATTAAGTTTCTCGGGTTTTCTTTCTTAATGTTTTTTTCAACGTTATGAGATGTAATGCAAAGTACCCCTAGTAAAAAAACAAATGTAAGACCAAAGTTAATTTCGTTGTTACTTGTGCTAAAAGTAATTATTGTTTGTTGAATTAAAAAATAAAATGCACTACCTAAAACAGCAATGTAACTAGCCAAACTGAGAGCAATAACATCATTGTGATGAATACCAATATTCCGCTCTATTATAATTTTCTCAATATTTATGTCGATATCTTTCTTATTAATTTTAGCTTCATAATATGTTTTAATATCCTGATAAGTTTTATTAATATTATTATATTGCTCACTAGTTTTAGTACTCTTCATATCAGAATTAAATTCACTAATCGCCTTTTGATAATCACTTAGCTTTTTCTTTCTAGTCCAAATCACTTTATCACCCCATAAACATAATTCTACATCAAAAAGGTAATTCCTTTTTACAAGAAAAAGACAACCAAATATTGGATGTCTTCAGTATTACTTTTTTAAATTAAGAATAAATTCCCCAATCTCTTTTTATAATCCATTTAATAGGCTTCCATGTAACATAATCATGTGGCTCAAATGTTTTACCAGATAAAGTTATTTCTATTAATTGACTTGGCAATATAGATAGATTATGTTTTCCATCTGGACTATCTAAATCATAAAAATGATATCTATCTAATCCATCTTTAATCCTAGCACCCGGACCATAATCAAATGGTACACATTGTCTTTCAATTATACCTTTTTCATTTGAGCAACAGATATTGTACGCTTCACTACCAATATCTGAAAGGTGCCTGTCACCTTTCAAAAATTGGAAATGAATTTTCAATTTTTGTTGCTACAACAATTAATACCACTTTTTAATTGTTGTTAGTGTAATGCAGAGAAATGTTGGCGAGACTCCTATATAACCTCTAAGTTAATCTATCATTAAAATCTTAGCGAAAGTTAAGTTAAATGACAGTGTATCTATTAAAGTTAGAGTTACACCTCCTAACCCATCAAGCAATGAAAAATCATTATTATAACCTAAATTTTCTTCCAATATGCTTGTTTTTTTATGTTCCTCTATTAATTTAAGCACATTTCTTTTTAATGTATCCAAAAACCTTTTATCTTCGGTTTCTTTATATGCACTAACCTGGATTGCTATAACACTAGCATATCCATGACACAATGTAGGTACTTCTAAATTATATTTTTCTATAGGTTGATTAATTATTTTCAATAATTCTTCTTTATAATATTGATACTTGTCCTTAAATGACATAAAATTAGCTACTTTCATAAGCCCTCTAACTATTCCTATATTTCCATAACACCAACCTGCATTAAATGTATAATTTGAAGCCTTATTATTAATATAATTTTGAAATGGCAATTGTGTTGGAAACTTTAAAATACCATCATCAATAATTGAAAAATTTCCATATAATTTTAAAAGTGTTTCTATAGATTCATTTAAACCTTTAACATTATAATTTAGATGTTTAGCCTTAGATAAAGTAATTTATGGTGCAATTATTCCATGTGCAAGACCAAAGTTTATATGACCATCGGGTTGTATTTTTTTTTCTATTTCTAATAATTGTTGTTCTTTTTCTATATGGGGTACCGCCAACATTTCCGACAAAACCCACGCTAAGACATAAAATATGATTTTAGCTCACGTTAAGCCAATAATATCCAAAAATAAGTATCATAAATGCCATAGTCACTTTGTTTTAATACCTTAAGTATCATAGATATCTTCTAGTGTTGTATTATCAAAAAATGTATCATCTGACTTAAATGTTAACATATAAGCACTTAATCTATAATAATTAACTCTGCTTAGTATATCAATTGCACTATTTTCATCATCAATAATAAGATTTCTTTTTCTTAATATTTTTAGCTGCTCTTCAAAAGTTGTAGGGGTTTTTTCATATATTATAATATCACTTTCCATTATATCACCCACAAATAAAATGTCCCACCTGGTGCGCATTGTAAAGAGGCGTGGTGGGTTCTATTAATATTAGTATACACAAAAAGTAAATAAAATACACCTTTATGTTTGTTTATACTTATTCATATCTGTTCATATAGTGAAATTAGCATCTATAATCTATTATTATCAAACTTTTTCAGAATTTTGTTAATCAAAAATTGTATGGAATAATAAGTAACAAAAATAGATAATTGTAAATTAATTTTGTCCCTTTTTTTTCCCTTATAGTTTAAAATAAATAGGTATTACTTAAACTTAGTTAAAAAGTAAAATGGCTATTTAAAAGGGATTGACGACTATTTAGACTTAGCGAAAACTGTTTCTTCCGAATCTGAAGGTCGTGGGTTCGACTCTTGTCAGATGCACCATAGAAACCTAGTAACTGTAATGGTTACTTCCTATGGGTATATTTAGAGAATGGAGCTCCATAATTTTCTCTAATAAGCCAATATAATTTTATACATTTTAAAGAATTACGAATAGCGAGCAAATTTTAAAATTTTGGTAAGGTATAAATAGGTTTAATCTAGTTGTTGCAAATATTGTTGCAAATCAATAAAAAAGACTGCATCATTTAGCTTTAAAACTAAACGATACAGTCTTTATTTAAAAATCTGGTGCCGGAGGCGGGAATCGAACCCGCACGGTATTGCTACCACTGGATTTTGAGTTGTACTAGCTGTGTTTTAGTATGTATTGGTATATGTCAACAAAAGACTTGAATGTAGTAATATCAACGCTTTGAAGGAATTGTAATTCCAATAACTACCATTGCATTTTAAATAATATTAGATAATAAGCGGACAATTTGCGGACATGCGGACAAAAGACGGACAAAAAAAGAGTGAAAAAATGAACTGAAATGGTGTGTTAGAGAAGATAACAATATGAAGAAATGATACGTAAAAATTAAAAGTGATTATGAACAAGAATTTTGATGCCAAGAGATTTACAAGAAATTTTAGTGTATAAGAGATGGGATAAATAAATTTTGTAATGCTATTAATAGAGAAAAAGAAATTTATAAAAATAGTGACATAGATATTTTAGGCCATTTTTCCCACGTGGAAAATTGGTTGAACTAAGATCTAGTTCTCAAAGGACAAAAGAAGATATGACCGTAATCTTATAGTGCAAAATGGCGATTCAAAAAAAGTTGTTGATTTAGGGCAACCATGTTTTGCAGAGGTATACGGATTATGAATTTGTGCAGACAGTGTCTGCACAAGTAATATGGTCATATAATATTCAAATTATGGGTGATGAGAGAAAGCGGTCTTAGGAGTTAGCATATGTGATGGAACAGTGTATTTGTTAGCAAGAACTCCAGTGAAATAGTATTTATAAAGTTAAAAAATAGCTAATGGAACTATTCCGAAAACAAAATTATACTACTTAATTAGGTATTTATTGAATTCAAAAAACAACAAATAAACCAATTTCAACACTTATTTAAAATTGGGTCTGCATGAGTGGAAATATATTATAAGGTTCTGATTATCAACCGTTAATCGAAACAGTATATTATTATTGAACTAAAATATACTGCTACCCCTAGCTTATTAAAAAGTATAACCAAATTTGTATTTTCATAATCTTGTGATGAGACTTTGTATCATCTTAGCTCGGGGGTAATCTTGGATTTTTATTATTTTACCTATTTTTACAAATATTGCAGGAGAAAAGTAGGTTTATGTTGAAATTACATAAAATAGATATTAAAGCATAAGGTGGTTTTTACTGATAACCAATTAAAGTTAAGTATAGTAGATAATGTCTATAATGAGAGTGCGACACGTTGCTAATTTAAACGATTAGCCTTTAACCGTAAGGTTGAGAGAACTGATAACTTGAAAAGTCAAATGATAGGGTGACGCCTTAAAGGGCTTTCTCTGATACTCCGAATAGCGAAGCTATAAGTAAGTTAAGTTTTGTTATAAGCTCGGTGAAGTCGGCTGAGGTCATCCCCTAACAGATTAGCTGAGGAAATGCGAACTAGAGGTAGTCGAGGATGATATAGGTCGGGAGTCTGTAAAATATCCATGGTAAGAATGTTCAATGGTGGACTGACAAAACTCTGAATGTACGGGTCTAAATATAGATATATCAGAAATGGTATAACTACCAAAGTTGTAGGGTGTGTGTGGTTTAGTAAAAATTCGCGTTATGAAAAACCATATACTATTAAAGGTAGTATCAAGCACACAGGCTCATAAGAGTTACCTAAAGATATATGCAAAGATAAAGTTATTGGAACGTGGGAAGCTGATAACATGGAGGACTTACTTCTTATGAAGTGGTAGCAAGGAAAGACTTGAGTTATAACTTGTTTTTATATCAGTGAAAGTAGTGGCATAGTACCGTAGAAGTTTATGAAAATAAATGAAGGGATAGCCACAAGTCAGTGTTAATAAAATATAAAATTATATGATAATCGTTAGGTTCGATTAAGACTAAAAGAAGCCGAATTCATTTTGAAATGAGGCTGACTAATGACGACAAGTGAAGAACCATTATTAAAGAAGCAAAAACTAAGAAATAACGAATATTATGATAGTCAAGAAATACAAGATATACTTTATAGAAAGAGCAAAGAAAATTACGTTTTTAAGGATTTGATTTCTGAAATAATCACTGAAAGAAATATACTTTTAGCTTATAGAAATATCAAAAATAATAAGGGCAGTAAAACGGCAGGAGTTAACGAAACTAATATAAAACATATAGAAAACTATCAAATATCTGAATGGGTAGAGTATATACAAGAAAGATTCAAAAATTACATTCCTATGTCAGTGAGAAGAGTTGAAATACCAAAACCTGACGGTGGAATTAGACCTCTAGGAATACCTACTATAGAAGATCGAATGGTGCAGCAATGTATTAAGCAGATACTAGAACCGATTGTAGAAGCAAAATTTTATCATGGAAGTTATGGATTTAGGTGTGATAGAAGTGCTGAAAATGCTATCGCAAAAGTAAATAGCCTGGTTAATATAAATAAACTTCACTATGCTGTAGATATTGATATTAAAGGCTTTTTCGATAATGTTAACCATGGGAAACTTTTAAAACAGATGTGGACTTTGGGAATAAAAGATAAAGCATTAATTAGTATAATATCAAAAATGCTAAAAGCAGAGATTGAAGGAATTGGAATTCCCGATAAGGGAACCCCTCAAGGTGGAATTTTATCTCCGATATTATCCAATATAGTGTTAAATGAACTAGATTGGTGGATAGATAGTCAATGGAGAGGTGTGAAAACAAAAGGAAGCTCAAACTATTGTAGCAAAATAAGAGAATTGAAGAAAAGTAGATTAAAAGAAATGTACATAGTTCGTTATGCTGATGACTTTAAGATTTTAACAAAAGATGCTAAATCCGCACAAAGAATATTTATTGCGGTAAGCAAATGGCTAAATGAAAGACTTGGCTTAGATATAAATAAAGAAAAATCAAAAGTAATAAATTTAAGAAAAAACTACTCGAATTTTCTAGGCTTTAAAATAAAGGCTGTGAAAAAACGAAAAGGCTATGTAATAAACAGTAGGATATCTGATAAAGCCAAGAAGAAGATAACCGAAAAATACAGAAATCAAATTGATAAAATTAAAAACAAACCGAAGGTATATAATGTGGACAAACTGAATTCGATGATACTAGGGTGGCATAATTATTATAGAATAGCTACTCATGTAAATCTTGATTTTAGTGAAATAAATTTCTTAGTTAGAAAAAGGCTATTTAATCGAACAAGAAGTATACGAAGTGATAAGATATACCCAAATAAAACCTATGAAAGAATTTACGGAAGATACAACTTCAAACCAACTAGTATATGTAAAATAACCATATTTCCTATAGCTGGAATAAAATTAAAGTTAGCTAGTTATATGAAAAATATAGCAAGTAGATATACTATTGAAGGAAGGTACTATCTTCATAAGGATTTGGAAGTAGAGTACAAGGAAGCAATTAAATTTCTCGTAAAAAATCCAGTGAAAAAAGATACCATAGAGAAAAATGATAATAGAATATCTCTCTATGTGGGTCAAAAGGGATTATGTCATATTAGCAAAGAAAAATTAGATTTAAATAATATGGTAACAAGAAATAAGCTCCCAAAATACAAAGGTGGAACAGATAAATACCACAATCTTATATTGATAAATAAAGAAATAAGTTATATTATTGATGAAGAAGTGGTGGAAAAAATAACCCAATTAAAACAAGGGATAAAGTTAGATGAAAAAGCCTTTATAAAAATTAATGCACTTCGTACACTTGTTGGAAATCCTGTGATTTAAAATATAAATAATTAACATTGGTGGAACGCCGTATGAGGTAAAAGTCTCACGTACGGTGTGGAAGAGGGGAAAAGAAAGAGATAGCATCAAATTCTTACCTATTCTTATAGTTGGGAGTAACATATATTTTAAAATAATGTTAATAAAGTTATCTTTTCTCTAAATAATAATGAATATATATGTCGGACTTGCTAAAAATTTCGAAGTAACTGTTGAAATTGGAAATGTGAACAATGTTCTTTGAAAACTAAATAATACGGTATAATGCTTTTGATATCAGTTTTATTTTATGGTATTATTGTGTAATAATAAAAAATATATTTAAGGAGTTAGAAATGAGTAATATCGTTCTTGATTATTCCGATTATTATGAAGATAAATATGAATATAGTAGAAATGGAAGAAATGGCAATATACATGAAAAACCATATAAAGATCCAAATGATATAAATAAGTTTTTTAAGAAACGAGGGTATTGCCCCTTTTGTGGGAAAAATATGCCTATCGTTTTTAAAAATAAAAGATCAAATACAATTGGAGAAGAATTATGGGAATTTATAACGATATGGGAGTGCAACACTTGTGGTTGGTGGGAGTATTCATATAAATTTAGTGAAGAATTAGATTTAGGTGATGAAGTTTCAACTAAAAACTGGGATACACTTAGGCATGGGATTGTTAAGAAGTTTAATATTTCTGACAAGCAGATTCCTATTGATACTTTAATGAGTGAAATTGTTAAAAATCAAAGCGTTTTATATGATATTAATCCATATAAACTTGAAGATATTGCTAAAGTAGTTTTTTCTGCGTATTACAATTGTGAAGTTAAACATGTAGGGAAAACTGGAGATGGAGGAACGGATTTAATAATTGTTCAATCGGATGATCCGATTTTAGTACAAGTTAAATGTAGAGAGAATCCAGAACATATTGAATTAGTTAAAGGCATTCGAGAATTTGTTGGTACTATGTATATAGAAGATGCTCACAAGGGAATATATTTATCTACTGCTAAAGAGTTTTCAAGGGGATGCAAGAAGACGTCAGAACAACTTTTAAGCAATCGGAAATTTGATACATTTGATTTAGTTAATTATGAAAAATTTTGTAGTATGCTTGGAGTTATAAAAAAAGATTCATTAAAACCATGGATGAAATTTGTTGAAAACATAAAAAAAGAATGAAGAAATTCTTAAATTTAGAGCATACTAAAACATTTTTTAAAATACCGTATTATTCAGTAAAATGAATAGTGCGGTATTAAATATAAGAAAATTAGTGTATTATATGTTATAATCCACTTAATTTAATAAGTAGAAGAAATGTAATTAATAATCAAAGGAGACATAAATGGGATTTGATGATGTTAATCCGTACGGAGGTAATTTTAACACTATTAAAGAAAAGCTTAATAGTGTTAAAGAACAAGATATATATTATCAAAAATGGATGGGAAACTATTCCGAAATGTTTAAAACAAGCGATGATTTAAATGTAATAGACTGGAAAGTGAGAGAATGGAGAGCTATTAAAGAGATATATGCATCAGCAATATTATTTAAAGAAGCTCAATGTTCATTGGAGAACAGATGCATGGCTTCATATTATTTTTCAGCATATTATAGTATTTTTCATGCAATGCTATCAGCAATTTGTTTGGATACTAATATAACATTGGAGCAAATAAAAGATATAACCCATTCAAAAGTAGGCAACCAATTTAAAAATACATATTGTCATGGTAAAAATTCAATATTATCAGAAGACATATATACCTTTTTTAATAAGGCAAAATATTTAAGAGAATATTATAGCTATACACCACCATTAAATATAACTTTTTATGATGAATCTTACCTAGATAATCTTAAGAAGTTTCTAGTTAAATGTTTTCAGCTTACAAACTTGCAATCACTTATATTAGAAAAAAGCAATAAGCATGATTGTTCTAGAACAGTAACAACAGGAGAACAGTATATGCATGTGATAGAAGTTTTTAATAAACTTGTATCTAAACAAAGCATTGATGAGAATAACAAATATGTTCTTGATTCAGCAGATTTGAATGTACGAAATGATATATTGACATGTGGAATAGATTTTCAATTTATAGCACTTCAACTTGATCATACATTTGATGAGTTTAGATTATATAATGGTTCAGGTGAATTCTTTTCTACTGATAATGGGATGACTAGTTCAATATATTCATTTATATATAATAGCATAATGTAAAAATTAACATGAATGCCGTATTATTCAGAAATGATTTTACGGTATTTTTCGTCGTATTTCAAAAATAGTTCTTCATAACAAACTGCAAGAATTATTAGATTATTTGGTCAGGTTGTGTCTATAATGGGCAGTTACCCAAATTAGCACTTAGTTTATAAATGTCGGAAATACCGTAGTTAGGTGAAATTATTTATTTATACAAGATAGTTTGTAATTATAGAGAGGTGGATAATATGGATAATTGCATTTACTTAGGTAGATTATCAGAAGAATTGACTTATAACAGTCAAGAACATTTGATTCCAGCAGGACTTGGTGGGAGATTAAAACTACCTAAGGGATTTGTATCAGACCAAGCAAATGAAAAATTCTCAAAATATGAGCTTTTTGGTTTAAGAAAATCGCTTCTGACAGGGAACAGAATGAGACATGGTCCTGGTAAGAGAGGTAATCAGAACATAAAGAAAGAAAAAGCACCAGTGATTCGTATGCTAAAAGAGAATAGAGATAACGGAGAAAATCTTTTGGGATATATATTTGCAGGTGAAGCATATGTCCTTCCTCAAATAAGATATTCGTTCAATTATCTTTCTGGGAAGATAGACGTAAAATATGTATGTGATAATTTCAATATTGAAAACTTAGAGAGTTATCAGTTAGATTTTAGAAGAAAAATAATGGATTTTCTATTTAACGAAAGTAAGTCTTATACCCATATTCATAATGATATAGACAAAAATATTAGTACGGTAAATATTGGTTTACATAAAGGGAAATGGTATTTAGCAACCAATATATCAAATTTTGATATGGATAAATTCTCAAATGAAGTCATTGAATATACTATCAACCAAACCTATAGCCTAAAAATGACTGCAGTAGAAGAAGTAATTCAAGAAGCGGCGAAGATTGAATTTAAATATAGCCATCCTATAGATATTACAAGTGAATCATTTGGATTCATATTCGTAAAAACTGCATTTAATGCTTTAGCATATCTTGTAGGGCAAGAGATTGCTTCATCAAATATATTTGATGAATTGCGGAATGACATCATAAACTGCACAAATTTAATTAAGTATATACAGCCAAGTGAAATGCATGGTAGGGTGTTTGCTGAACATATCCAAGAAATGCCTCAAAATGCTCATTGTGTTTATTTAGTGTCAAAAGATAATATGGTTTATGCATATGTATCGTTTTATAACGAGTGGCATGCACATATGGTTTTATCAGATAGATATAATGGTGAAGATTTTGTAGAAGGATTTGTATGTGATTGGAAAGCAAAAAAGGAGTATAGGTGCAAATAAACAACTTCACCTAACAATGTACTCAAGTTCGTTTTGGACAATTTGGGTCAAGCCTTCGAAGAAGCCAAAACACATTCCTTCACCGGTGCAAGCACGCTAACGGGTATTATTTTTGGGTTCGGTTCAGGAACGTCTTGAGTGCGACAACGTTAGTATGATTTTAACTTCTTATTATCCATATAATTGGATATGCTGTAGAACTTCTAATTAGGCTAATAATGGGCTGCGACAAGAAGTCGCTAATCGGTAGTGTTTCTTAAGAAACTGCGTTAGTTACTAAACGTATCCTCGCTCGAAACTGCACTCTGAGTAATTGGTTTGTAGGTTGCATGAGAGTTAAGTACCTAAGGTTATTGCTTTACGCAGAAGTAATGCTGGGTTAGGGGAAAAAATGGAAAGTATAAACGAAAGTTGAATCTTTGTAATCTTCGTTATAGCCTATAAGCGTACTGCGGAGTGCAAGCTTAATATGGATAGGAAAGGTTGAATCTCATTCCAATCGTGCAGTAACCCATATATCCATCGGAGTATAGAAGGATGCTTACCCATTTGAATCTACTATTAGCGGAACTTGGAAACCCCTTTGCGTTCCTCGTTAGAGGTAGGGCAATCGAAAGAAAGTTACAATATCAGAGGGCATGGGATTGTGGAGAAAGCGAATGCCAGTAGAACGAAAGTTCAGGGGAAAAGATAACCCACTGGATAGAGTTAAATAACTCACTCGAAAGAGGGCAGACTTCCACGTGGTCATCAACACGAGAGAAAACGTAAAGAAGAATTTTTTAAGGAGAGATATGTTTTGAAAACTATTAATAAAATTAATACGTCGGCTGTTTCTCCACATATACAGAACTGGTCATTAATAGATTGGAAGAAAATATATGAATATGTGAAGAAACTTCGCCAACGGATTTTTCGTGCCGAACAGTTGGGACAGAAAAGAAAAGTAAGAAAGCTTCAAAGACTAATGACTAGAAGTAATGCCAATTTGCTACTTTCAATAAAGAGAGTTACGCAAGTTAATAAAGGTAAAAAAACTGCTGGTGTTGATGGTGAAATTGCACTCGGAAATAAAGAACGAGTAGCATTATACAACCTTCTTAAAAGGTACAATATTAAAAATATTAGACCAAAGCCAGCAAAGAGAGTATACATACCCAAGAAAAATGGAAAAAAGCGACCGTTAGGAATACCAGTTATAAAAGACAGGATATTTCAAAACATTGTTAAAAATGCACTGGAACCACAATGGGAAGTTAGATTTGAAGCTTCATCATATGGATTCAGACCTAAAAGAAGTACCCAAGATGCCATTGTTAACCTATTCACTAAGTTGTCATCAAGAAGCACAAGGCAGTGGGTGTTTGAGGGTGATTTCAAGGGATGCTTTGATAATCTCAACCATCAATACATTATGGATTGTTTAAAGGGGTTTTCTGCTAAAGAAAGTATATTAAAATGGTTAAAAGCAGGATATGTTGATAATAATTCATTTAACAAAACAGATTCTGGAACTCCGCAAGGGGGGCTTGTCTCACCTTTACTTGCTAATATAGCTTTGCATGGTATGGAAGAAGAACTTGGTGTAAGATATTGCCTCGATGGAGAAAATCATAAATTAGCTAGAAATTCAGTTGGTGTAGTAAAATATGCTGATGATTTTGTAGTTGTATGCAAAACAAAAGAAGAGGCTATAAATATCTATGAAAAAATCAAACCATATCTTGATAAAAGAGGATTAGCACTTGCAGATGATAAAACTAAAATCACACATATTAGTGAGGGGTTCGATTTTCTTGGATTTAATCTAAGACAGTATAAAACTAATAACGGTATGCGATTACTAATAAAACCATCAAAAGCAAGTATAAAAAAAGCTCGAGAAACAATAAAGAATGTCTTTATACAACTGCGAGGGAAACCAGTTGGTGATTTAATACAAAAATTAAATCCCATAATAAGAGGAATAGGAAACTACTGGTCAACTCAAGTTGCAAAGAAAATATTTGCCAAACTTGACAGTTATATATGGATTAAGATAAGAAAACATTTGAAAACCTTGCATCCTAAGAAGCCGTTTAAGTGGATTTATGGGAAGTATTTCAAAGAAGATTATACAGGAGCTAGTAAAGATAAATGGATACTAACAAACCCTCATGATAACAAGATGCAACTATTTAAAATGACATGGATACCAATAGTTAGGCATGTTGTAGTTAGGTTTAAGAACAGCCCTGATAATGCAACTTTAAAAGAGTATTTTGAGAAACGAGATAAGAAGGAGTTCATAAAAAACAATGTTTTGAGTCGAAGGAAGCTAGCAAAATCCAGTAACTATAAATGTAGAGTATGTAGACAATCATTAGTAGGAGAAGAGCCTTTAAAGATTAATCAAATTGTACCTTTCAAATTAGGTGGAGATGAAGTATATGACAATTTGTAATTGTTACACCAAAACTGTCGTCAAAATCATGGAATATTACTTCAAAAATATGGAGGAGGAATAGGGTTACCTAAAATCATAACCTTCTTCAAGGATAATAAAGTAAAACCTAATAGTAAAATAGGATACCAATTGGTTAAAAAGGAGTTCAAGAAGTTTAAATACCAACTTGTTTGAGGTAAAAAGATGGCTTGAGCCGTATGTCTTGAAAGGGACAAGTACGGTTCTTAGACGGGAAAGAGGGAGTAATCCCTCCTACCTAGTAGGCTAGTTGAGCTGAACATATGGTGATTATTATATATCATGTTACAATATAGTATAATTATGGAGTGATATTAATAAGGGGAGATTTTATGATTATAGAGATGTTTCCAGCAGAAAGTGGAGATGCATTCTTAATAAGATTAGATAATAAAAAGAATATACTTATTGACATGGGATATATTGACACATATAAAAGTTATATAAAAGATAAGCTGAAAGAATTAAAAAAACAATATCAATGTATTGATTTACTGATTATAACTCATATAGATGAAGATCATATAGAGGGTGCTATAGAATTCTTTAAGGAGAATGGAAATGCTAATAATCCAAACATAATAGAAATAAAAGAAATATGGCATAATTCATATAGGCACTTACAATTTGATAAAGAGAAAATTTATAATATACCAAGTTTCGAAAAGAAACAGTTAGAAGAAATAAAATCAAGTAATTCAGGACGTATAAGCAAAGGCATAAATGAAACAAATCCAGTAAGTGCAGGACAAGGTAGTACACTAGCAGGATATTTGTATGGTTTGGGATATGTAAATAATAAGTGGAATTCATCATTTAAATTTGAAGCTGTAAGCTTAGATAATAAAAGAGAAGTTGATTTAGATGATATTAAAATATATATATTATCTCCAGATACAAATAAGTTAAAAATTTTATCAAGATTATGGATGGAAAAGTTAAAAAAAATAGATAGTGATTTTTCTATTAGTGATGAAGAAATTTTCGATGATGCTTACGAAATGTATATAAAAAAGATTAAACCAATTATAGATATAGATGAAACTAAGAATATTTCTTTTAGTTCAATGGATTTTGAAACTATTATCAATACGAATATTGAACAAGATAGAAAAGATGTATCAAAAAGTAATGGAGCATCCATAGCTTTTATACTAGAATATAAGGATAAAAAGGTTTTATTTTTAGGTGATTCGCATGAAGATATAATAATGGAAGGCTTAGAGAGGTATAAAGAAAGTGGAAAAACATTAAAGTTTGATGCAGTAAAAGTATCTCATCATGGAAGCATAAATAATAATTTTAGGTGGATAGAAGATATTGTAGCAGATAAATATTTAATTTCTACAAATGGAGAAAAGCATAATCATCCTAATAAAGAAGTGATAGCGAAAATACTAAAATTTAATAAACAGAAAAAGACATTGTATTTTAATTATCCAGTGGATATATGTAACGATATTCAAAATGATATTTTAAAAGAAAAATATAATTATTCTGTAGTGGCTGGAAATGGAGATTCTATTTTACAAATTGAGGTGAGAGATAAATGATTACTAACAAAGAAAGAATTGAAACATGTGTTGTCCAAATTGAGTGTGTCAATAAATTAGATAGTACTGATATAGAATTAGGTACAGGCTTTTTTATAGAAAAAAATATTATTATTACGGCTAGTCATGTTATTGATAAATACTATGATGATTCTTCAAATTATTTGATTAATGTAATACCAATTAAAGCTGGAATAGGTACAAAGATAAAAGTACACAAGGTTCTAGAAAGTGAAAAGAATAATTTTATTGCAGTTTTAGAACTAGAGGAGAAAATAGATGACGTTAATCCATTAAAATTTACTTTAGGATACAAAATAGAAAGAGATGATATATATTTCTCTTTTGGGTATCCACAATGGAAGAGAGAGAGTGGGTATCCAGTGGAGAATAAAGTAGCTACTGATATAAATCCCAATCAATCAAGAAGGATAGATTGGGACTTAATTTTAACTAGCGAGCGAATAGAAGATTTTAGCGGTTTTTCAGGATCACCTGTAATTATTGACAATATGTTGATAGGTATAGTACAAACAGAATCAAATGCAAATGGTAAAACTATATCTATAGGTATGTCTAGTATAGACATAATGAAAAACTTCATCTCTGACAAGTATTGTGAAGAATATGATGATGTATTGCATATTCAAAAACTTGGCGATGTTGATCAAAAGAAGATTTATTCAACTGATGATATAAATAAAAAATTAAGAGCGAGCACAGAACCATCAATTGGGTTAGACTTTTTTGAGATAGATGATCAAGAATTTAAAGAAAGATTTAATAAAGAATTAGATAAAAATATATATGTAGTAGGTAAGTCGCGTGAAGAAACTCTGTATTGTATTTTAAATGAATTAAAATACAATACAGATTATAAAAAGGTTATTATTGCTGGGGATAAAGAGGCATGGGAATATTTAAGAGACAAGATTAGTGACGCTATTTTAATTCCAGACTTTTATGTGGGCGAAATAATAGCTATAAAAAATAATATAAATATATTTATTTATGGGGAGGATGAACACTGTACTAAACCAAATAAAATTGAACAAAAAAGAAGAACTAGAAGTACTATCATTGAAAAGCTAAAACAAGCAGGTTTAGATGATCAAGTTGCCTATGATTATGTAGAAAAGACAAATGGCCTATTTATTCCTCTTAAACGAAAACTGTTCAATGGACAATATAACATATTCCCTACATGGTATAGTGAAAAAAGTGATTCATTTGTTACAGCACTTCTTTGTGGAAAGTGGACAGAATGCCAAGGGGATAAAGCTGTTATTGAGGCGTTATCTGGAAAGTCATATGATGAATTTATTAAGGAATTGCTGCCTTTTACCAAAGGCGGAGAACCATTGGTTATTGAAATGTTAGATTTTGGTGGAAAAAGATATCAGTTAGCTAATATTGAAATTGCGTGGGAATTTTTAGATGAGCGAATTGATAAAACGATATGGAACAAATTTATATCATTATCATATAAGGTGATAACAAAAATAGATCCTATTTTTAACAAACCATTTGAAGAGCATTATATGGCATCCCTTAATACGGAAAAACCAGAAAATTCAAATGTTTTAAAATTAGGAATGATTAGAAGTCTGATTTTTAGAGGAATCTATAGAGAAGCTGAATATCAGTACGAAATTGATAAAATGGTGAAAGATATGTTGATTACAATTGATTCTGTAGAGCGTTGGGGATATTTTTCACAATTCTTTACTGAATTGTGTGAATCTTCGCCTAAGTCAGTACTTGAACGTCTTGAAGATGAAGTTATAAATCCGACAGGGCTAAGGGAACTTTTTGATACAAATAGTAAAGATATGTTAATGGGAAGGAATTATTATACACATATTTTATGGGCTGTAGAACAATTATTTTTATATAAAGAATATGCTGTTCGAGCAGTGAAGTGGCTATTTGCTATTGATGATATGAACTTAAAATATAGCATATCTAATAGTCCAAGAAGCACATTACAGGATGTATTTTGTGCATGGTTTAATAAAAGTGTACTATCAGCAAAAGAGAAAATTTCATTATCAGAGTATGCTATTAGAAAATATGAAAATGCATGGGATTTGATATTTAATGAATTACCCGGTAAACATCAAGTTGTTTGTGGAAGTGGTAATAAACCCGAGTACCGCAAATATGACGAAATTAAAAAAGCAACTAATACAGATGTGCACAATTTATATAATTCATATGCGAAGTTGTGTGTAAATAATATTAATAATAACATAGATAAGTGGATAAAGATGATTGACGAATTTTCAATATTTCCAGATGATATGTTGGATGACTTATTGAATAAGTTAGAGTCAGAATTTAATAAAATGAGTGATTGCAATAAAAGAATAATTAAAGATAAATTGAGAAGTGAGATATATCGGCATAGGTATTTTTCAACAGCTGGTTGGTCTATGAATGAGAAATATTTACAAAGGGTTGAAAATTTATGCGTATCAATTGATTTTGAAGACAAAGTATATGAATATCTTTATTTATTTAAATATAGTTATGATATGCCTATATTACATCCAATTCCATACGACAAAGAAAATAGAAGTACCAGGGATGAAAATGAAAAATTAAAAGAAGAAGAAATTGAGGCGAGTCTTAAAAGATTTAAAAGTAATAGTTTAGATTTAATACATTTGATAGAATTAGCAGATATAGAGAGCTATAATAATTTGGGAATGTATCTTGCAAAATACTATACAGAGTGTAAATTTGATGTTAGCCTTTATAAGAAAATGATCTGTATTACAGGTATAGAACAGATTATGTGGAGTTACGTATCTTGGATTTATAAAAATGGAGATAAATCGGTTATAAAGCAAGCTAAATATCTAAGTATAAATTACGATGGTAAAGATGAATTATATGTAAATATTTTAAAAATAGAGAACTTAACACATATGGATCATCCACAGATAATGGATGAAGAGGAGCATATTAAACAGTTGTACTGGAGTACACCAAGTAACCGTTTTGAAATATCTAATGATAAAGATACTTTGAAATGGGCTTTGATGGAATTAAAAAAATATGATAACGAAATGAGTTATATTGAATATTTATATCATGGTTTGCAAATATTTGAACCAGAAGAAGTGCTTCAATATATGATGGATTTTAAAAAAAATAATAACCCTAAGTGTAATGGATCAATGGATGGTTATTATTTAAATAAAATAATGAGTAGTATTCAAAGTAATTTTGATGGGCAACATGATAAATATGATGAAATAATGTCGTTAGAGTTGTTTTTGAGAGGCATAATGAAGTGGGAAAATATGAAGTGTACACAATATATTTTTAAGAAAAATCCACAACAATATGCTCAAATAATTGATTTGATTTATTTGCATGAAGGAGAAGAGAAAGGTAGTAGAACTGTAGAGCAAAGTGATATATCACAAAATCTATTTGGATTTTACTATAAAGCATTATTTTGTCCATGTGAGAATAATGGTGATATAGATTTGAATGAATTGAAAGAGTGGGTAAAGAATTTAAAAGATAAACTAGATGAACAAAAACAATCAAATTTATTAGGGCATGAGTTGGGTAGATTATTTGCATATTCACCAGTTGGTAAGGATGGATACTATCCGCATGAGTCAGTAAGGGAGATCATTGAAGAACTTGCAGATGTGAGTGTAAGAAATTCGTATGTAACAACAGAGTGTAATAAAAGAGGAGTATATTCACCGGATGCGGGAAAAACAGAAAAAGAGATGGCACTGATATATAAAGAGAATGCAGACCAAATAAGAATTATTTACTCTGAAAGTGCTAAAATCTATGATAGACTATATAAGAGTTTTTATAATGATTCGCAGGCTGAAAGAAGGTTTGCTGAAGATGAGTGGTAGAAATGAAGTATATGAGGGTGATTTGTATAAATTTACGTTAGGAAAACGGATAGGAAGGGGAGGGAATGGAGAAGTATTTGAAGTTAATATCTCAAATTCTCAATGTAATGAGGCTTGTGTGGTGAAGATTCTTTCTTTGAATAAATGGAGAGATAAAGAAATGAAGGAATTAAGATATAAAAGATTCCATAAAGAAATACACACGGTACTAGAATTCCAAAATGATATAACAGGAGTAATGAAAATATTAGATTTTCATTGCCCGGATGAGATGCAAGAGAAGTGTGAAGTATGGTACCTTATGTATAAGGCGGAAACTTTTCATAAGTTTAGTAATAATAATTTAGATGTAAAGAGAAAAATAGAATATTTATTGGAATTATCTAATATATTATGTGCTTTGCATGAGAGGGGCTATTCACATAGAGATATAAAAGTTGATAATCTATTAGTTCTGGAAAATCAGTTGATGTTAGCAGATTTTGGTCTAATATGGAATGTAAGTGATTTTAGGATAACCGGCGAGGATGATAGGTTAGGTCCATATTATATTTGTCCACCAGAATTAGAAAATAGAGAAATTGGCATGTGGGACTTTAGGCCGTCAGATGTATACCTTTTTGCGAAAGTAGTCTGGATGGTTTTAAAGAATGATACTTTTGGATTTAGGGGAGAGTATAAAAGAGATAATATACAATTTTATTTAAAGCCAATAGATTTTGGAATAACAACTTTTGAACCAATTCAAAAGTTGTTAGAAGAATCCACTAAATTAAATATGAATGAAAGAATTGATATGAAGGAATGTAGAGAGCTTATTATTGAACAATTATTAGTTATGAATGAAGATACTCCCAATAAAACATTATCATATAGGTTTGAAGAATTAGAAAAGGAAATTGTCAATAACGAGGAGCCAGATGAAAGGGTTTATAGAGATTTTAAAACTATTCTTAAGGTATTGGAGGATTTAACTCCTATTTCTAATATAATTATAGAGGGAGCGAATGAAATAATAAATGCTGATTTAGTTAAGCCGTGGAAAGCCCATGAATCTATTATTTTTAAAAGTATGCTAAACTTTGGACAAGTATTTCTATGTTATCCCTATTACATTAAATATAGTAATGAAAAAGAAGGCTTTGAGCTACATATTAAAAAGATAGAAAGAGAAGATATTCATTCAGACTTTGTTTCTTACAAAGAAAGTAGAATCTTAAAGTGGGGTATGGCAAATAACAGTATATTTTTAGATGAACATTTAGTTATACATTTTGAAAAGAAGGATTTTTTAATGAATGTGTAAAGCAAAAAATATTATAAAAGCATGTTAAATTAATAATTTTTATTATAACTAAGTAATGAATGGAGTTGATTTTAAAGGGAATGCTTCACATCTACCATTAACCAATATGAGAGTAGATGGGAAAAGCATATTAGTAAACTTTCCAATATTCTTATAATAAGTAGGTGAAAAAGGATACTTTTGCATCTGTCATATTAGTTGTATAGTCACAATTAATATTAGCACTGGTAATTTTATATGTGATACATACATGAAACACAAGCCTATAGTAAATATGTTTTTATAGGCTTATGTTTATTTAGACTATACATCAAACAGTAATAAACAAATACCGTTCCAAGTGGTATTATGCGGTGATGAAAAAGCTTGAAAAAGTTCGTTACTTATATCGATTTCAAACGAACTGTTATAACTGTAATTAACAAATACTTAATTATGAGCTACTTTAAAGTTAAATTTTATTTTCATTTAATTATATAATATTACTACTAATATGGTAATATTATTATATATTCCTAAAAATAGTAAAATTACAGTAGAGAGGAAGGTGTAAATTGGGATATTGTATATACTACAAAAAGTCTGAACCAGATGTACATTTCACTAAAAGGGAACATGTTATACCTGCTGGGCTAGGTGGAATTTCTAAGTTGCCATTGGGATCTATATCTGATGAAGCAAACGAATATTTTTCACCCCTTGAGATGGAAATATTAAGAGATTCTTTACTAGCTGTAAATAGAAACAACGTTGGCCCCGGCAAGAGAGGTTCATTAAATGTAAAAAAGGTAAAAGCACCTACTATGAGGGTTATGAAAAAAGAGGATAGTTCCGGTGAGAATTATAATATTGGGTTTGTTTTTGCTGGAGAGTCATATATAATATCACAGATAGCGGTAGATTTTAATGACAAAGAGAATTCCTATATTCCATCATACCATTCTACAGTATTTGATATTCAACAGAGCAAACAAACAATCCTAGATTTTAGAAAAAATCTCATTGGATTTCTTTCTAATATGAATAGGGAATTTAAATTAATAAATATGCCGTATCCTACCGATAGTCATTTTATAAATGTTGGGTACTTCAAAGGTAAATGGTTTGCTGCAACATCACATAAAATTATCAATATGGATTATTTAGCATGGATGTTGTTACCAGCACTTAAAGAAGAACAACTTAAAGATAATGAACCTGTATTAGAACCTAAAGCCTTGTTAAAATATACATATAAATTTGATATAAATACTTCTCTATTCTTTTTTATTTATGCTAAAACTGCATTTAATGCACTTGTATTTTTAAAAGGCAGCGATTTTGCATCCAAAGAGATATTTGACAATGTTCGTAAGAGCATACTGAGTCATGACAATAGTTTAAGTGATTTTATTGTTAACGAGTATGATATAAATAATGAGCTTAAAGATATTGCTATTAGGATACCTGAAAAAGCCCATTTTGTAATAATTACATCAAGTTTTAATTCTGTAATAGCGTATGTCAGTTTTTATAATGAGAGGCCTGCACTTGTTAAGTTAACAGATAACTATGAAGGTGAAGTTTTTACTGAAGCTATAGTTTGTGATTGGAAGAACAGAAATGAATTTACATTAGATGAATTACCAAATTAATTATATTGATAATATTTTGCGAAAGTATGCACTATATTTAAAATATTTTATATGTTTGATAGTGGTATAATTAATTTAAATAGATAACAAGGAGCAACTCTGAAAAGATAAATATAGGATTTGTTACTTATGTCGATCTTTTCGTAAAATGCGACACAGCCCATGTTAAGATATAATAGATAGTAGCTAACTTCCCATTATTCTTATAATGTACAATAAACACAACTTTTTAAAAGGCAGCAATGTCTTTTTTTATTTTACAATTTATGAATATGATAGGAATAGGTAGTAAGTACAAGTTATTCACTTTCTATTCCAACTTATACAAAAACTTCAGGCCTGTCACCTGAAAATGTATGTAAAAAGTTTAAAGGAATTAATTAATCTAGATCCGATAAAAGTTTCTTCCAACTTTTGATATTACAACATTAATTAAGAAAAAAATTCAATTTAAAAAGCATACATTTCTTCTTAATTTCTAACTTTAAATTTAACCTGTCCTATTCTGTTTTAACCTCTCTTAAATTAAAAGCGAACAAAAGACGGACAAAACAAAGAAAAGAGCATTTAGGGATATTCTTCCTAAATGCTCTTAACCCTTTAAACAACTGGTGCCGGAGGCGGGAATCGAACCCGCACGGTTGTTACACCACTGGATTTTGAGTCCAGCGCGTCTGCCAGTTCCACCACTTCGGCATGTCTGACAAAAATTATTTTACCATATGTTTATAATTAATGCAATAGTTAAATGAAATTTTTAATTAATTTTAGTTAATTGTTGTTAATTAAGTATCTGCATTAATGTTCTTTATTGTTTTCATTGTGAATTAAATAATGTGAACATTTTAATTTGCACAAAGAATTGAAAATACCAATGAAAGTATAGTATTATATGTAGTGTAGTAGTAAATACTAAAGTTAAAAATACATTTTATTGTATAGATTGGTCAGGGGGATTAATATGAAAAGAATATTAGACACTATTATTGATAAAAATAGACACTGGACAAAGGAAGGTACGGTGGCGTCTTATATACCAGAACTTTCTAAAGCAGACGGAGAGGCCCTAGGTATTTATGTGACAACTCTTGATGGAGAAGAATTTTTTGCTGGAGATTATGAAACAAAATTTACAATACAAAGCATATCAAAAGTTGTTACTCTTATGCTAGCAATAATTGATAATGGAGTAGAGTACGTGTTTTCTAAAATAGGAATGGAGCCTACAGAAGCAGCCTTTAATTCTATAATAAATTTAGAAAACAATAATGACCCAAAGCCTTTAAACCCAATGATAAACGCGGGAGCAATTGCAGTGGTTTCTTTGATTACAGGTGATACTGCAGAGGAAAAGTTTAATAGGATCTTAAAATTTACTAGGAAAATAACAGGTAATCCTGATATAAATATTAATGAAGGGGTTTATACCTCAGAAAAAGCTACAGGGGATAGAAATAGATCATTAGCCTATTTCATGAAGAGCACAGGGGTTATTGAGGGTGATGTGGAAGATGTTTTAGATGTATACTTTAAGCAGTGTTCCATGGAGGTTAATTGTAGGGATATAGCAAGAATAGGAGCTATGCTTGCCAATTCCGGTGTGATAATTGCTAAAAATGAAAGAGTTATATCTCGCGAAGCCACTAGAATAATCAAGACTATAATGGTTACTTGCGGCATGTACGATGGTTCAGGTAATTTTGCAGTACATATAGGCATCCCTGCGAAAAGTGGCGTAGGTGGAGGTATAATGGCAGCAGTGCCTAGAAGAATGGGTGTTGGTGTTATTGGACCCGCATTAGACGAAAAAGGTAATAGTATTGGTGGTATAAAGGTTTTAGAAGAATTGTCTAAGGAATTAGATTTAAGTATATTTTAAAAAAATGTTACACATTGAAAGAAGGAATTTAAATGCCTAAAGAAAGATTATTAATTTTAGATGGTCATAGTCTTATGTACAGAGCTTTTTATGCATTGCCAGCCCTAACAAATTCAGACGGAATATATACTAATGCAGTTTATGGTTTTACAAGTATGCTCTTAAAAATGAAAGAGGAATTTCAGCCTGATTATATTGTTACCACCTTCGATAGAAAGGCACCTACTTTTCGTCATGAGGAGTATGAAGATTATAAGGCAGGTAGAAAGAAAATGCCTGATGAGCTTATAGGACAGTTTGCTATAGTTAGGGAACTTTTAGAGAAGATGGCTATAGATATTTTTGAATTAGATGGCTTTGAAGCAGATGATTTAATAGGAACACTATCTGTAATTGGAGAAAAAGAGGGACTAGAAGTTTTTATAGTCACAGGAGATAGAGATGCACTACAGCTTGCAACAGACAACGTTAAGGTTGTAATAAACAAAAAGGGAATGTCAGAAAAAGAAATATATGATAGAAATCGTATAATAGAAGATTTGGGAGTAACCCCTACAGAATTTATAGATGTAAAGGGCTTAATGGGTGATGCCTCGGATAATATCCCAGGTGTGCCAGGAGTTGGTGAAAAAACTGCTTATAAGCTTATTAAAGAGTATAAGAGTATAGAAAATGTTCTTATGAATCTTGATAAAATCAGTGGCAAAAAGCTTGTGGAAAACTTAACTACCTATAGTGAACAGGCTATTTTTAGTAAAAAATTAGCTACTATTATTACAAGTGTTCCTATGGAGATAGACTTAGATTCCATTAAATCAAAAGAAAATTATGATGTTCGTGCTGTAAAAGATTTATTCTACAAATTACAGTTTAAATCATTAATAAGTAAAATAGCAGATGAACAGGAGATTCCTGAAGAAATATTTTCAGCTGAATTTACTGTAATAGATAAATTACCAGCGCTTGTGGAATTAATAGAAAAAGTTAAAGATACCGTTTATATAATTTTTGATATTAAAGACGCCAATGTGTTTTCTAAAATCAGCATAGAAAACATATATCTTAACTATAAGGAAAAAAACTATTCTATTAAAGTACTTGATTTATTTAATGAAGATGAAGAGAAAACTATAAATTGTTTAAAAACTTTGCTTGAAAGCAAGGACATTAAAAAGGTAAGCCACTCCTTAAAGAATGCATACACTGCTCTTCATAAAATGGGCATTGTGCTACAAGCAGTAAAATTTGATACTGAGCTTGCAGCTTATTTAATCAATTCTGCTCAAAGCGAATATAGCTTAGAAACTCTTATTGATACATCTCTTAGAACAAGTATTGTAGGTGAGGGCGATGAAAGAGAGATTAATAAAGTAGCATTGCTAAAAAAACTATATGAGATATTAGAAGCGAAGATTAAAGAGTATAAAATGGAAGAACTTCTATATAAGATGGAGCAACCTTTGACGGAGGCTATATCCTATATGGAGGCAGAAGGGTTTACAATAGACAAGGATAGACTATCGCAGCTAGGTACAAAATTTGCAAAAGACATAAAAGACATGGAAACCACTATTTTTGCACTAGCTGGGGAAGAGTTTAATATTAAATCTCCAAAGCAATTAGGGAAGATATTATTTGAAAAATTAGATTTACCTGTTATAAAGAAAACAAAAACGGGTTATTCAACTAATGCAGAGGTTTTAGAGGCACTAGTAGATAAACACCCTATTATAACAGAAATTACTCGCTACAGAGGGCTTACAAAGATTTTTTCTACCTATATAGAAGGTCTACAAGCAGTAATTGACACAGATTGTAGAATACATTCTAACTTTACTCAAACTGTAACCACTACAGGAAGACTATCAAGTACAGAGCCTAATTTGCAAAACATCCCTATAAAACATGAAATGGGTAGAGCTATAAGAAAAGTATTTATACCACATAATGATCAGTGTGTTATTTTATCTGCGGATTATTCACAAATAGAGCTTCGCGTCCTTGCTCATATATCTGGGGATGAGAATTTAATTGAAGCCTTTATTAATCATGCCGATATCCATACTATAACTGCCTCTGAGGTGTTTAATGTACCAATAGGTGAAGTTACATCACTTATGAGAAGTAATGCTAAGGCTGTAAATTTCGGCATAGTATATGGTATAGGAGAATTTAGCTTAGCAAAGGATATAAATGTGTCTAGAAAAGAAGCTAAAATTTATATAGATGCCTATTTCGATAGATATCCAAATGTTAGAAAATATATGGAGGATATAGTGGTTGAGGCAGAGGAGAATAATAGTGTTACAACAATTTTTAATAGAAGAAGAGCTATACCTGAAATAAACTCATCTAATAAAATTGTTCAATCCTTTGGAAAAAGGCTTGCTATGAATACACCTATACAAGGTAGTGCAGCAGATATTATTAAACTGGCAATGGTAAATGTATTCCATAAACTAAAACAATCAGGGTTAAAAAGTACATTAATACTTCAAGTTCACGATGAATTAATATTAAATGTTTATAAGGATGAGCTGGTCCAAGTTGAGAAGTTGGTTAAAGATGAGATGGAAAATGTTATAAAACTTTCAGTGCCACTAGAAGTGGGAATAACTAGTGGAGCAACCTGGTATGAGGCTAAGTAAGCAGCTTACTATTGACGTTGAGAGTTATGCTATAACTCTCAACTATGAATTTTTGAAATGGGGGGGAATAAGATGCTTAAGGTAGGAATAACAGGGGGTATTGGTAGTGGGAAGAGTACTGTAACTAATATGCTAAGAGAAAGGCATTTTCCTATTATTGATGCTGATATTGTAGCTAGAGACGTTTTTATAATAAATCCGAAGCTACTCCCTCAAATTAAAAAAGAATTTGGGCATGAGTTTTTTGATAAAGATGGTAACCTTAAGAGGAAAGAGTTTGGAAATTATATATTCAAGAATGATATAAAGAGACAAAAGTTAGAGAGTATAATGATGCCTTTTATAATAAATGAAATAAACCATAGACTTAAAGGCTATGAAGAAGATAATTGTAAGGTATGTTTTCTAGATGCGCCTACTTTAATAGAAAATAATTTGCATACTACTATGGATGTAAATATATTAGTTTGGGTAGATAGCGATGTTCAAATACAAAGAATTATGCTTCGGGATCATATTGATTTAGAGGGTGCAATGGATAGAATAAGATCCCAAATGCCAATAGATGATAAGAAGAAGTTCGCAGATTTTATTATTGATAATGGAGAAAGAGTTGAAAATACAAAGTTACAACTAGATTTGATTATTACAGAATTAGAGAGGTTAGATGTGAAAAGATGAAATTTAAAACAATTGTAAAAATTTTGATGCTGATTTTATTGGGTATTATACTAATTAATACTAAAAATATTTTTAAGGTTTTTTATCCCATAAAATATGAAGACCATATAGTTACGTATTCTAAAAGATATAATGTAGATCCTTGTTTGGTTGCGGCTGTGATTAAAGCAGAAAGTAATTTTGATGAAAAGGCCTTATCTCATAGAGGTGCTTATGGGCTTATGCAAATAATGCCTGATACAGCAATTTGGATTGCTGAAAATATGAAGTTAAAGGATTATAAGGTAGAAAAATTGTGTGAAAACGAAATTAATATTGCCATGGGGTGTTGGTATATTAATAATTTAAATACAGAATTTAATGGAGATTTAGAATTGGTGTTAGCAGCTTATAATGGTGGTAGGGGAAATGTTCAAAAGTGGCTTAAAGATAAAAAATACTCCCAGGATGGAAAAAAAATAGATAATATTCCTTATGAAGAAACTGATAAGTATGTAAAAAAAGTTAAGACAAATTATAATATATATTTAAAATTGTACGGTGATGAATTTAAGGCACTTTCAAAAAAATTAACATATTGACAATTTAAGCTAATCTGATATAATAAGTCTTGTAGTCGTAAGTACTAGTACAGATAATTACAAGATTTATTCCTTGTTTCAAATAACATTTGCGAGAGTGGCGGAATGGCAGACGCGCACGTTTAAGGGACGTGTGGGAGACCGTACGGGTTCAAGTCCCGTCTTTCGCACCAAGTTAAATCTAGTAGTATCAACACTTTGAAGGTGTTGGTACTTTTTTCTTTTAAGAAGAAATGTCAAAACCACGAACACGTTTATTAGGAGTTTATTCCAGTAGGCGTGTTTTTATTTTTTTGAAATGTGAGGGTAAAAATGGCAAGAGTAAAAATTGAAATGAAAATTGAGATATCTCTAATCTTTATATTTATGCTATATTATGGTATTATTAAGACGGAATCGTAAAATACTACGGCGAAACTATTCAATATAGAAAAGGAGGATTTTTATGGGAATTAGCCTTTCCAAAATTATTTTTACAATTATTAACTTTGCATTGTTAATTGCAATTATAATAGGGATATATAAAGTAATGCAATGTTTTAAAAATCATGTTAACAGAAATAAAGAAATGGAGAAAAAGATAGATATTATTTTAAATAAATTAGAAAATAAAAAAGATAATTAATATTTAAAGTTACATATCTTTTTTCTTAGACAGATGGAATCCTATACTAATTAGAAGCAGACAATTTATGTTTATTTAGGGGGTTATAATATGAAATGCAAGATGTGTGAACAACAAAAAAATATTACAAATGATCCATATTTTATCATGGAACTTGAAACTGGATATGTTATATTGGGCTGGTATCAGAGGTTTAAGGGATATACTGTTTTTATCTGCAAAGAACATGGTCCAGAATTACATAATTTAGAACATGATTTTAAAATTAAGCACCTTGAAGAAATGTCCATAGTTTCAGAAGCTGTTTATAATGTGTTTAAGCCAGATAAAATGAATTATGAGCTACTTGGAAATGGATGCCCTCATATTCATTGGCATCTATACCCCAGGGTGAAGGGAGATACGCCTATCATAAGTTCGGTTTATCAACTGCCAAATAGCGTATTGTTTGATGAATCTACAAGACCAAGCGATGAAGTAAGAAAAGATTATATAAATAGAATCAAGAATGAAATTGAAAGATTGCTTGAATTATAAGCATAATCTACAATTGAGTAACTTCGCATGTCACAACTGTAAATTGTTGCGTCTTAAAGGAGGAGCATTATGATAGAATTATTAATTGGCATTTTAACTTTTATAGTAGGCTTTATTATAAGTTTTCTTTCAACAGGATTTGCTGGTAGTGGTGGAGAAACTGCACATGTAGGCATGGCAATTATGACAGCAATTATATATTTATCAGCAATTGTCGCTACTTGCACTACCCTAATAATAAAAAGTAAGCGGATATAAAGATTGGGATATCTCTAACATTCGGATTAATATATTGGGGACAGAGAACACCAGGAAATGCTATTCGCTCATATACTATTTATTCTGGTCACCCATTTAAAGCAATACAGACAACAATATACAAAGGTACAATTGATGAGAACTATGGGCAGCTATATGTTGAAAATTTATGTACAATAGCGACACAACAGTAAGATGTGTTGAACTAAAAAAAGGGGGGGGATAAGGTTGAATATGGTTGGATTGGCATTGATTATCCCAGGTATGATCTTTCTAATTTATTCTATTATGTCTAAAAACAAGGTCAATATTTACAATAGACGTAATAATCTAATTATAATAAATAAACATAAATTTTTAAAACTTCAGTTGTATTTTTCAATTTTCACTTCAGTATGTGTTATTACCTGGGGACTGATAATAGGATTATATAATTTGCCTAACATATATATACTACTATCTCCATTGTTATTCCCTTTTATGAATTCTATAATAAACCCAATAAGTAGAATTAGAGGATATATAAAATACGAGTAAATATATAATAATACTACGCAATTTAAATACATTAAGGAGGATTATGATGGGCATTTCCGTTGATGAACTTTTTACATTGAGTGAATTAGACGCACAAGCAATATTTGGAGGGGTTAAGCATCCTTGGGAAGTTCTTACAAGAATTAATACTTTCATTTTTGAGTACGCAAAAACTCTGCCAAATGACTTTGAAAGAATAGAGGAATTTATATGGGTTGGCAAAGGCACTAATATTGAAAAAAGTGCTCTGATAAAAGGTCCAGCGATTATCGGTTACAATTGCGAAATCAGGCATTCCGCTTACATTAGAGGAAATGCTATCATTGGTAATGATGTTGTCGTTGGAAACTCAACTGAAATTAAAAATTCAATTCTCTTTAATAAAGTGCAGGTTCCGCATTACAATTATGTTAGTGATTCAATATTAGGGTATAAGTCCCATTTGGGGGCAGGTGCAATAACCTCTAATTTAAAGTCCAATGGAACGTTAGTAAAAGTAAAATATGGTACAGATATTATTGAAACTGGCTTAAGGAAATTTGGTGCAATTTTAGGTGATTTATCCGAAGTAGGATGTAATACAGTTTTAAACCCAGGGACAATATTAGGAAAGGGTAGTATTGTTTATCCACTATGTTCTGTTAGGGGTTATGTTCCAGAGAATAGTATTTTGAAAAACAGTGGTGAAATTGTAGAGAGAAACCAAAGTTAAGTAACCAGATTATTTGTCCGGAATTTCGTATTCAGAGGTAAGATTTACAGTATTTTACTTCACCACATTCTTATATTGTTCATCTATCGCAAAAATACAATTGATGAACAATTGTATTTTTTTCCGTCACAACGGTAGAAAATTGTATATAATCGGAGGTTGCCCTTAATTGATAAATTCGAAAAAAATATTAAAGCAAAGTCTCATTATTTTAGTAATTGTGCTGATAATTGCAGATATAATTTATATGTATCCCAAAGATATTGATAAATCGTATCAAGGGTGTTTATATATAGGTTCCACTAAAAAAGTAACTACCATTACATTTCATCTAAAAGGCAAATTAATTAAATCACCATTTTTTAATGGTAAACACATACTTGGAACAATAGAAATTGAAGGTAATAAATATACTATTGATTTGGGTAAAAGTAATTTATCTCACTTTATTGGATCATCAAGTTTTGGAGATAATAACTTTATTGCAAGACTTTCTGATGATTTGGAGTCAATCGATATGATTGGAATGAGTCTACCTTCAACGGTAATATTTGCTCCTGCTAAAAATAAGGAAGATTATTTAATTGTACAAAAAAAAATACATGTTAAAACAATTAACACCTTAGAATAGTGAAAACAAAATATAATTTGCTTTTTTGATTAATACAAAAGTTATAAACAACGGACTTTTCTAATAATATGCATCAACTTAAAACGGGGAGGAATTTCTTTGAATTCAGTAAAATTAGTACAAGCCATTTCAGATATTGTTGAAGGAGAAAGTAAGAAAGATACCAATGTATTTGGATATGAAGGATGGACTTATCATGTTACTATCGTAGTTAAATATGCAAAATTGTTGGCTGAAAAATTAGGAGCAGATAAAGAAATAGTTGAAATAGCAGCCTTGTTACATGACTATGCCAGTGTAAAAGATTCATTAATGTATAAAGAACATCATATATATGGGGCAATTGAAGCAGAAAGAATTTTAAAAGGTTTTAATTATCCTGAAGAAAGAATAAATAAAATTAAAGAATGTATCATTCAACATAGGGGAAGTGTAGTTCTTGAAAGAACTACAAAGGAATCAATATGTCTTGCAAGTGCTGATGCAATGGCACATATAGACCAAGTACCATCACTATTACATCTTGTATATTATAAAAGAAAAATGGATGTAACCGAAGGTGCTAATTGGGTGAGTGAAAAGATTGAAAGAAGTTGGAATAAACTATGTCCTGAAGCCAAAGAACTAATAAAAGATAAATACGAAAGTGCCCAAGTTATTTTAAAAAGTTAATTTGAAATTTTCATTTATATATGCACGAGTATCTACTAAAAAGCAAGCGGAAAGTGGTAATCTTCAAAGGCAAAAGGAACGATTGGTAGAATATTGTAAAAACA